>NZ_JACXAI010000050.1 GCF_014773385.1 Metabacillus arenae
TAACTTCTGTCCTTTTTTCGCCATAAAAAATCACCCCTTAATTCAATATTGCCAAACTGTGGGTTTTTCAACATCTACTTTAAGGGGTGCAGTCTACTAACCGGTGGTTATGTTTTTTGACCTGGCTTTTGATTTGACATGCATTTTCCTTTTTTAGTATGAACCGTTTCATTATGCATCAGGATTAATTTAAGTGTGGGTTCCAAGAACTTATGTAAGTAGGTCATTTTGTTCTTTTTATTAGAAATGCTCTAATTAAGAAACCTGCGATAAGCCCTGGAACCAGCGAGATCATAGGAAGCCAGACAGGACCTAAGTAATGACCGTTTAGATTAAATACAGGCGAGTACATTAAACCAACCGTTACAAAATACGCGCCAAAAGCAAAAGGGAGAAAGGATAAAGCTGGAGTATCTCCACTCGCATGCTTGTATGCATCATACATCGCAAACATATAAACACATGGATAAAACATAAGCCATTGATATTCTGCTACAACTGTAGCTTTTTCAATCTCACCTAAAAAACTGTACATGATTACTTGGTTAAAATGACTAAAGCAATTAATAAGAATTTCCAAAAAAATAAAAACGGTCCCTTTAAACAGGTGTCCATTTAAATACTGACCGAATCCCGGCAACGCGATACTCCAAAATAAAGCTTCAAGTTTCGTCGTTTTCAAATGCATCCATTCCTAACTAAGTTATCTATCTTTCTCTCTCCTATAATTAATATTCTACAAAAATAAAGAAGACATACAAAAAAAGGAAAATAATTTCCAAAAAAATAAGACGCTACTCTTTCTGTCTTTTCCTCTATATGGAGAGTGAAAGGAGGTGATGGACATGGCCCAAGCAGTTATCAAAAGCTCCCAGTTACGTTTGGCTTATGACTTAGGTGTTGATGGCGAAGGCAAGCAGCTTGTAAAAACAAAAAACTACAACAATGTAGATACAGCTGCCACACCTGATCAGCTTCATACAGTTGCACAAGCAATCGCAAGCCTGCAAACGTACCCAATTTATGAAATCGAACGTAATGATTCACACCTCATTGGAGAGTAATGAAAAGCAATCATAAGAAAGGAGGGATGTAACATGGCAAAAACATTAGAGCTTCAGTTTTTAAATACTGCTGGAAAAACAGTAAGCTTAAGCATTGATTCCCCAAAAGAGCCTGTTGTGGAAGCTGATATTATGGCTGTTATGGACAGCATTATTGCAGAAAATGCTTTCACTTCAACTGGAGGAGCCTTTGCAGCAAAAAAAGGTGCCCGAGTTATTGAGCGAAATGTAGAAGAAGTATTTGAACAAGAATAATAAAAATTGAAAAGGGCTGGACTTAGCGTACGCAGGGAGCATCAATATGGATTTTTCCATGTGAGGCTTGATAAAAAAGCTAAGCTCCAGTCTCTTTCTTATTTTAAGAGGAGGGAGATCACATGGAACAGTGGATGCAATGGGTTAGTGAAGTAGGCTTTCCAATCGTTGTCACCTTATATTTACTGCACAGGATTGAAGCAAAGCTTGATAAACTTAATTCGTCCATTCAAATGCTGCCGGCTAAGATAAGAGGGAACTAGTGATAATTTTTTTGAGGAGGTAAAGGAACTGAGTTCTGGGAGCCTCTTTTTTATTTGGCGATTTAATTGGAGAAGTTCTTTATTTTTATCGCTAATATTTGATTAATCATAAATCTTCTATATTCTTTTTTCAAACAGCAATAAGCTAATATAGAGTGATTGTTCATCTGTTTAATGAAAATTACTCTTTGCGAAAGCTGGCTGTCTTTTGCTAAATAAACGATTTCTAAAGGTTTTTGCTCGGCAAACGCTTTTGTGAGTAGATCCATCCTTTTCACGCCCTTTTAGACTTAAATTTCCTAAGATCCTGCTGAACTAGGTCGCTTTAGCTATTAGTATATGCGAACATATATTCGTTATACTAGTTACCGAGCAGAATCTTTAGACAAAGAGAGGATAAAAAACGCTTGGATATCCTAAGAATCCAAGCGTTTTACTCACAGGTTCTAAATTATTAAATTTGCTAAAGCATTAAAAAATTTTTTTCAAGCTCCAGCGCAAAATTGATCTGAGATCATTCCCCGCTAATTGGGCACCTTGATTTTTCAATCATTCATACCACTCTTTCAACCGTTCATCACTTGGCAGTAAGAAAGCGAGTGCTCCTAAAACTGGCAAGAAAGCAATTGTTATCATAGTTGGAGTCAAACCGAATAGGTCGATGAGTGATCCGAGGGCAACAGAACCTATTGCTCCCATTCCGAAAGCAAGACCAACCGTAAGTCCTGACATTGTGCCAATTTTTCCGGGAATAAGCTCTTGTGCATAGACGACGGTAACGGAAAAGCTGGACATTAAAATTAAGCCGATGAGCGAGAGAAGAATATAGGCAACCATGGATCCAACAAATGGAAGTAATAATGAAAGCGGGACAGTTGCTAATAAGGAAAATAGTATGACAGTCCGTTTTCCAAATCGATCCGCCAGAGGGCCGCCAAAAAATGTACCGACAGCTCCCATTAAGAGAAAGAGAAAAATATAGCTTTGTGACTCAGCAATGGTCGAATTATAGTTTTCAATTACATAAAAGGCATAAAAATTTGAGATGGCACTCACATACCAGGAGCGGGCAAAAATAAGGAATACGATGACAATCAATGCCATTGTGATCGCATTTTTATGGACGTTACTCGTATTTGACGCAGCTTTTTTTGCTTTTTGGATTGTTTGGACGTTTAGTTTCATGCTGTACCAACGTGCGATGTAAAACAGGAAAGCAACTGCACATGCGGCGACAAGAGTAAACCAAATCGCCCCAAATTGACCGAGCGGCACGAGAATAATAGCTGTGATAAGCGGAGCTAATGCTTGACCAGAGTTGCCGCCGACTTGATAGATCGATTGAGCAAGCCCCCTTTTTTCCCCAGCCGCCATATAAGCAACCCGTGAGCCTTCAGGATGAAACACAGCAGATCCAAGTCCGATAAAAAAGACACACACTAAGATCGTGATAAAGGATGGAGCAAACGCAAGACCAAGCATGCCGATCATACTGCTAGTTAATCCTATGGGCAGAGCATAGGGAAGCGGGCGCTTATCTGAGTATAAACCAACAAGCGGCTGCATCACAGAAGAGACGATGTTGAGCGTAAATGCAATAATCCCAAGCTGTGTAAACGTTAATCCCATTGACTTTTCTAAAATTGGAAACATCGCTGGAATGACCGCTTGAAGAGAATCATTTAATAAATGACAAAGTCCAATAATAAATAAAATGTTATAAACCGTGCTTTGTTCCGCTTGATATGGTTTTTTCTTAACTGCTGCTAAAGCCATTAGTCTTCGATCCTTCCATTTCAATAAAGTTTATTTAGTAAGACGAAATAATTTCTACTATTTATATTATGGAGAAAATCAGAAAAGTTCAAGAGGAAATAAGTCTGAAAAAAGTTATATATAGATGAAGAGATATTATTTCCCTTTTGGTTATCCCAATTTGCTATTAACCTGGATTTTCGTAGGGGGGTTTATTTCTTTATAGAGAAATCTTGATAAACTTCGATGATTTTCGTCAAAGGAATGACAGGGTAAAGAAACGAATTAAATAGGTATGCGAAATGAAGTTTCGAAATGGGGTGGGAGAAGGATGGGCGAAAAAGAAAAGGTTCAAATGATAAAAGAACTTTCTGAAAGCATCATACGACTCATGTTAAAAGACGGGTATCAAAAAAACCAGGCTGGCTTAGCATCTGCTGTCGAGCTTTTGGCAAGATGTGTTTATGACATGAGTGTAGTTTATCAGAAAAAAGATGAAAATCTCGAAGAATCTTTAAAAGGAACAATTGCAAAAATGCAAATTGCCTACAATTCGATCGAATTGAATGATAAAAAAATAGAGGATGCTGGTTAAACAAAAAGCCCTGATTGACAGGGCTTTTTTAGTATAGAAAAGATATTTTAAGGAAAGTATGAACGTGTTATAGAGCGTGATTGTTATTGATAGGCCTTAAGGCGGATGTTTTTCGTTTTTATAGAAGAGTTTGACGAAAAGATTGAAGATTCTAAATGGGAGAGTTTAAATAACTTACTCTTATATTTACCGGCTAGTATGAAAGGTACTTGATTCAAAATTCTCCTAATTGAGAAGAGTAGTGGTCGAGATTAACCGGTTAAGTGAGAGTTCACGGTATTTGATTTCAAGTTTTCAATGAATTTCTGTGAGTTGGCAGACATAAAATCTTGATGATTTGGAAACAAGCTCATAAGCAGGAAACTTGCACAAATAACATCAGCTTAGTAGCCTTGAACAAGTGGATTTAAATGAAAGCGGGAAGGGTACTATATTTAGAGGACCACTGTTATTCTAATAGAAAATTGAAGGTTTGATAATGATGAGTAGGATTCATATTCGGCACCACTGGCTTGGGAGGCTGATTGCTTCAGATCCAGGCAGTAAAAGATTACAGCAAGCAGGGAAAGCTACATTAAGTTTAATATCCTCTGTCGCTGCAATGATTTTTCTTATGAGATTGATAGGGGATAATCTCCTTACTCCAGTCATTGTATCAGGAATGGCAGGCTTGATGGGCATCATAACAGTAATGGATGAAACAGAAAAGGAGAAGAAAGGCACGACTTTGCTTCTTGGTGTCTCAGCGATAATAGGCGTCACGTTGGCAGCGGTTTTCATAAACCATGCTTATACCATCGATGTATTCATGCTTCTTGCCATTTTCAATGCTTTTTATCTAACAAGGTTCTCAGTCCGCTATTTTTCATTATGCATGATTTTTTTTATGATTATCAACATATCTTTCGTTATCAAAGTAACGCCGAATCAGCTCCCATTGTTTTATCTTGGAGCAATGATCGGCATAATCAATGCTTATTTAGTTAACTTTCATGTTTTTAAAGATTCTGCACAAGTATTAAAAAGAGGTATACGTTCCTTTCATATTCAATCGAATTTGACGTTTTCGATATTAATAAAAATAATTGAAGACCCAGAAACCAAGATAAAAAGACAAAAAAGTCTCGAAAAGAATGTCCGAAAACTCAATGAATATGCACGGTCTGTTGCAGCTGATTTGAATGCTCACGATGTAGAAAAAATATGGCCGGGACTCCAAACCTCTATGCTTAGACTCTATGTGTTTGATGCAGAAATGCTTATAGAGACGTTAGCTGATTCTATTAGGAAGTTGAAGAAGGCTGATGCCCTTGAATTTGAAGAATTAAGAAGGCTGCTTGTTTGGGTTGTGAAATCACTTCGGGATACAGAAGTTTTGGCCCAAAACTATGAATCTGAGCATTTAGTGGAGGCAGAAAAAGCCGTCCAAGCGTTAAGGTTCCTCTTGGGAGACTTACTCAATCGTGAAGACAAGCCGCAAGGATGGCTCTACCTCATTCGCCGGATTGAATCAATCACCAACCACGTGATTGAAGGTGCTGCAACGATTCAGCAGTCTCTTCAATATCCGGGAAAAAAGGAAGAAGATCTGCTAATAAAAACCAAAATGAATGATAAAGACGAAACAGGTACTTTAACAGAAAAAGGCTTAAAACAAACAACTAAAAAAGCTTATCAGGCGTTAGTAGGAGGAACTGCGGCTATAATTGTTGGACAAATGATCTCTCCTGCCCAGCCTTACTGGGTGCTGCTTACAACGTTTATCGTTTTATTAGGAACGGAATCGGTCGGAAGAACATACATAAAAGGATTTAAGCGTTCATTCGGCACGATTATCGGAGCTATTATCGGATTTGCTTTAGCAAAGACAATCTCAAATCAAACTGTATTAGAAGTTATTTTATTGTTTGTGATCATTTTTTTAGCTTTTTATGTTTTAACGGTTTCGTATACGATGATGAGCATTTTCATTACGATGCTGATCGCTATTATGTATGGTATATTGCTTGGGGGAATTTCACTTCAATTAATGGGAGCACGAGTGATTGACACCATTGCAGGTGCAGCCATTGCTTTCGGCGTTTCATTCTTTATTTTTCCAAAGAGAACAAAGGATAAAGTTGCTGATTCATTGGAGGAGTTTTTAATTGAGCTTCATCCATATGTCACAGATTATGTAAGAAGTTTTCGAGAAGACGTGAATGTAAAAGGTCTTGTAGACCAAGCCTTTGAAATTGATCAGAAAATGCAAGCAATTAAAGATGAGGCGCAAACACTTTTGAAGAGGCCGGGTTTCTTAAACAACTCTGGGATTGCTAGATGGATAACCATCTTTACCGCCATCAATTATTATGCAAAGCATTTAGTTGCTTCATCTTATCAAAAGAATTTTGATTATCCCAAAGAGCTGGTCCAAACCTTCAAATCAATGGAGGAAAAGCTCGGCAAAAATATCGATACACTTCAAGGGTTAATTAAAGGAAAAGAACAAAATCGGGTTATTTACAATTTAGATAAGGAACGGGAGCAAATAGAACGGCTTGCCCCAAGTCGGAATCAATCTCACCTCGACCTGATTCATCATCTTTATTATGTATGGCGAATTAACCAATCATTAGTGGCGCTCGGAGCTGAGTTAGAGGCAAAAGTAGAATGAGCTTTTTAATTAACAATGAATTTAAGACCTCCAAAAATGGAGGTCTTTTATAATCACTTTGACGGACTGTTTGTTAAGAGAAATAGGAACTAGGTTTTGTTCGGAACGTTTGGCATTTTTAATATTTTTCAGTTCGCAAGTTTTGTAAAGGGGGAGTTTTCGGAATGGACTCTTAACTTTCAATTTGGCGATTGGTCCCTTTGAATGAGTTCTTCCATAATGAATCTAAGCTCAATAGAAAACTGCCGTTCAAAGCAAGGTGGAGGGAAATTGCCAATAGAACAAGATCCAGTTCAAAGCCGCCTAAAAAACCGGAAGACCATTTAACCTTTATCGTTGCTACCACGAGGATGATTGCGAACAGGGAAGATACAAGTTTTGTCCCTAATCCTAAAATGACCGCAATTCCCCCGGCAAGTTCAATCACGCCTACAACATAACCCATGAATCCGGGTATTCCCATGCTTTCAAACGAAGCGGCAGTATTGCCGATCCCGCCTTGGAACTTTGCTAACCCATGCATTGCAAAGGTGATTCCCAATACGACTCTCAAAATAAGTGAACCAATTTCTAATTTGTCTTTCATTTTTACATTCTCCTTTCATTTATGAGCACTACAAATTGTAGTGTTGATATATAAAAAAAATTAGGTGATCGCAAGAAAAATCATGCCCATGAATAAAATCAATCCATAAACGGAGACCACCATAGATGTAAAAGCAGGCTTCACCGGTATTTTCTTTTGCGGCTCAATCAATTGCTTAAGCCTATAGTTGACTGCTTCCTCAGAGAAATGAACCAAAACAGGTGTTGAATCGTCTCGACAGCAATTTTTGATTAACTTTAATAAGGCGCTTCCCAAACCAATTTCTGAACCTGTTTGCCGGATCGCATATTCGTCTGCCAAAAGTTCACTTATAATTTTATAATTGTGGTAGGACCATTTCGTCATCGGGATAAACCAGAGGGACTCTGAAATCAATTTTAGTATAAAAACCCAAAGGGAATCATAATTCTGTTGGTGGCTGGCTTCATGTTCAATGACCGCTTCTAGTTCTTGGTCATCAAGCAGTCTAATCAATCCGCTCGAAAGAACGATCATTGGCCTTCTAAAACCCATTGAAAATGCCAATAACTGATCATGATTGATTACCAGGATATCCTTGTTTTGTCCTTCTGCTTTTGTCATTACAGACTCTGTCCATTCTTTATTCTTCAATTTAAGCATTTTTTTCTGAAACTTCTTAGAAAGTACATATTGTTCGATTATTTTATACAATGTAATGAGAATGGAGTAGGCAATTAATACGTTTAACAGGATTGTAATCAAGAAATAATAAAATGAGTTTTCCCTGAACAGACTGATGCAAAACTTAAAGAAATTAGTAGGAATATCTACTCCGAATAGGAGATGCGTAATATACATCCCCATTTGGCACCAAATAATCGCCGAAATAAGGAGACTTACTCCCAGGATCATTAATGATTTTTTCTTCCACCCCATCATGATTGATCCCTTTTTAGCTGCCTGATTTTAAGTTCAAGCTTTTCCAATAAGGATCGATCTACATCTTTTAGTCCATCAATCATATGGTTAATAACCACACCTCCGAACTCATCCATTAGGTTCTCGGTAAGTTTTTTGGATTGATCTTCAATAAAATCTTTCTTGGATTGGACTGGAGAAAATATAGAAAGTCTTCCTTTAGTTCTCTTATGTAGTACTCCTTTTTGAACTAATCGATTCATTACAGTCATGACAGTGTTGAAATTGATAGGCTTTTCTACTTCTATTTTTTGTTGGACCCCCTTTATGCTAAGTTCATCAGCATCCCAAAGTATGTCCATAATTTTAGCTTCCAAAGGGCCAAAAAAACGGTGCAACCCGACCTCATCGTATTTAAAATTCTTGATATCCATTTCCTTCACCTTCCCACTACACATTGTAGTGTATCAAATAATTATTTTCAAGTTTTAGGACATCTATTCGATATTATAGTATTCCTTAGGTAAATCTTCTTCTTTTGATACACTCGCATACTATTCGAATAACGTGCAGAGGCAGGGAAGCATCACAGATATTAGAAAAGTAGCAAATACCTTGACGAGCCAATGGAAAGCACAAGCAGAGCGTCTTGAAACGGCTGCTCTTGTGAACCTCAAGCGGATCTGAGTGCTGGAGTTAGTCAATGATATCTAATTTTAATATGCTAAAATAGTTTTTTGACAAAAAAAGACGACCTTTATCTGGCCGTCTTAGTTATATAGCTCCCTTTTACTGATTACGCTTCTTTTTTTCTGGTTTTTGAGCATTCATTTCCTTAGCAAATTCAGCATTTTGATTTTGTTGATTTTGCATTTGCTGTTCCTTGCTTTGATTTTTCTCCTTCACGATTCGATCCCGCCTTTTTTCAGATTTTGGTACGATATCTATTCTGATTAAAAACCTTTTTTTCTAAACATCTTTTTGTAAAAAAAAAGTGGGAACTTGTCGATTTTTAAGTTGTAACTTGGTTTTATCCCGCTTTTTAACTGTTCTTATAACAAAAGGTTATTCTTTTATGCCTTTCCTCCTTATGCCCCTGTATACTTTCACTTTAAATCTTCTATTTCTTCTGAAGTAACTTCTTTTTGTTCATAAATCAAATTGCTGACAATAATGACGTTATCTTTTCCTAAGAAATCATAGTAGACTAATAAGAAATAATTACGAATTTGCCAATTAACAAAATATTAGAATAATGAAAAGGATCTAATTCAGAAAACCAGAAAGTGTAGGAAGAAACTATCTAACTGATTTCCACTCTTTTTATTGACTCAGCATTCATTGTTATATACGATATTAAAGATAAAGATCATTTTTGAAATGGGTAGTACTTTAGAAGTGGAATAAAGGAGCTGTGGATTCGTGGAAGGATCCCTTATCATTAAAAAAGCACTAAATAACAATGTTATTATTGGAGATCATGACGGGCTGGGGGAAGTTGTCCTTATTGGTAAAGGAATTGGATTTGGGAAAAAAGCCGGTGATTCAGTAACCGAAAACGCCTATGAAAAAATGTTTGTTTTAAGAAATGAGAAAGAGCAAGAGCAATATAAAAAACTTCTCCCATACATTGATGAAGAAATCATTGAGGTTATGAATGATGTGGTTTTTTTAATCCATGAAAAAATAGGATCACCTTTAAATGAGCATATTCACATTGCTTTAACAGATCATATATCATTTGCCATAAAACGACTGCAGCAGGGGCTTGACCTGAAGAATCCCTTCCTCCTGGAAACAAAATCTCTTTATCCTTTAGAATATGGCATTGCTCAAGATGTAATTGAATTAATTAACAATAGACTTGATGTCACTCTTCCTGAAGGGGAAGTGGGGTTTATTGCTCTTCATATTCACAGTGCGCATACGGATAAACCTTTATCAGAAGTTAATCGGCATTCCCAATTAATTTCAAACTTAATAAGGTTAATCGAAGACTCGTTTCAAATGAAAGTTGACCGTGACAGCGTAAATTATTTAAGACTTATCAGGCACTTGAGGTATACGATTGAACGGGTGAAATCTGGCGAAGAAATGGAAGAACCAGAAAAGTTAACTTTACTGTTGAAAAATGAATATCCTTTATGCTACAATACTGCTTGGAAAATGATAAAAGTGATGCAACAAACTTTAAGAAAGTCTGTCTATGATGCAGAAGTGGTTTACTTAACAATGCATTTGTACAGGCTTACAAACAAAATTTAGCAATTTTTAAGTTCATACATTACAACGTGTAAACGTGTTACTGATTCGATCAGGCATGAGTGAACAAGGTGTTTAATGGCTTTATTTGGGGAAGTATACCTATAAAGCTTTATTAACCCTGTCTCACCATGCCTTTTTTGTATTACAAATGATGTGGGTAAAGAGATTTGTATAGCAAAAAATCCACAATATGTAAACGTTTAAAAAGTGAAAGAATCAACCGCACACTTGTTTTTTTGTTTGTTGCATACACAAAAAAAGGATGGAGGAGGAAAAAAAGGATGTTTAAAAGCCTATTTGGCGTTCTTCAAAAAGTTGGACGCGCACTAATGCTACCGGTTGCGCTTTTGCCGGCTGCAGGACTTTTACTTGCACTTGGAAACGCTATGCAAAATGAAACACTTACAAACATAGCGCCCTTTCTTACATCTGATTGGGTTGTCCTAATTGCAAGTGTCATGGAGGATGCAGGGAATATTGTTTTTAGTAATTTACCAATTCTTTTTGCAGTGGGTGTTGCGATCGGATTGGCAAATGGAGATGGTGTTGCAGGAATCGCAGCACTTATCGGGTATTTAATAATGAATGTCACAATGAGCGGGATTTTAAAAGGGACAGGTACCCTCCCGGCAGATCCCGCAAAGCTGGCAGAATTCCTTTCTGCTAACAGTGCCGCGTACGCAAATGTCCTCGGGATTCCAACCCTGGTCACAGGGGTTTTTGGCGGGATCATTGTCGGCATATTGGCTGCAGGCATGTACAATAAATTTTATACAATTGAACTGCCTCAATACTTAGGCTTCTTCGCAGGAAAGCGATTTGTACCAATTGCTACCGCAGGTTCAGCATTACTATTAGGGGTCGCGATGTATTTTATTTGGCCTCCTATCCAAACAGGCTTGAATGCATTTTCAACCAACTTATTAGATGCGAATAGAACGCTTGCGGCATTGATTTTTGGAATTATCGAACGCTCTCTTATTCCATTTGGACTGCATCATATTTTTTACTCGCCGTTCTGGTTTGAATTTGGTACTTATGTAAACGAAGCAGGTCAAACGGTTCGCGGTGATCAGGCAATCTTTATGGCACAAATTAAAGATGGTGTTCAAGAACTAACGGCAGGGACATTTATGGCAGGTAAATATCCATTTATGATGTTTGGACTTCCTGCGGCAGCTCTGGCAATTTATCACGAAGCAAGACCTGAAAGCAAAAAAATAGTAGCTGGATTAATGGGATCAGCAGCCTTAACATCCTTTTTAACAGGTATTACAGAGCCATTAGAATTTTCATTCTTATTTGTAGCGCCCGTGTTATTTGGAATTCACGCCCTTTTTGCAGGTCTTTCTTTTATGACAATGCATTTGCTTGATGTAAAAATTGGAATGACTTTCTCTGGCGGTTTAATCGACTATGTTCTTTTCGGAATGCTGAATCCGCAAACAAACTGGTGGCTCGCAATTCCTGTAGGATTAGTATTTGCCGTTATCTATTACTTCGGATTCCGATTTGCGATCCGTAAATTTAACCTAAACACACCTGGTCGAGAGGACGCAAGTGTTGAAACAGACGAAGAGGAAGGCAGTAAACATAACTCTGCAGGCGACCTTCCATATGAAGTATTACAAGCACTTGGCGGTCAAGAGAATATTAAGCATTTAGATGCATGTATTACACGTCTGCGAGTATCAGTGAATGACCGTGCAAATGTAAATAAGGATCGTCTTAAAAAGCTGGGCGCTTCAGGGGTATTAGAAGTTGGAAACAACATTCAGGCAATTTTCGGCCCAAAATCTGATAACTTAAAAACTCAGATACAGGATGTAATTGCTGGTAAAAGGCCAAGAGCAGTAAAAGCTCATTCAACAGATCAAGAAATAAAAGAGCAAGTTGAAGAAGTAGTTCCTGAAGGTCTGCAAAATGATGTATCTGAAGAAAGCTTTACAGCACCTCTTACAGGAGAAATTCACTCGATAACAGAGGTCCCTGATCAAGTTTTCTCAGGAAAAATGATGGGCGACGGTTTTGCTATTACACCAACAGAAGGCACCGTTGTATCACCTGTCAATGGAAAAATCCTTAATGTGTTCCCTACAAAACACGCGATTGGCATGCAATCCAATAATGGCAGGGAAATTCTAATCCACTTTGGTATTGACACAGTCAATCTTAAAGGAGAAGGTTTTAAAGCTTTTGTAAAGGAAGGCGACGAAGTGAAACAGGGGCAAAAGCTGCTTGAGGTCGACTTAGATTTTGTAAAAGATAAGGCCCCTTCTGTTATGACTCCAATCGTATTTACAAACTTGGCTGAAGGAGAACTTGTGAAAGTTAAGGCCGAAGGAAATGTGAAAAAAGAACAAGAAGATATTATTGACTTTGAGAAATAGTGTTAAGTCATAATCAGCACTTGTCATTATACCGGTGCAACTGATATTATAATATACTGTTATATGTATTAAAAAACCTAATAGTCAAAGGAGAATGATTTATTATGGCAGAAAAAACATTTAAAGTAACAGCAGATTCAGGAATTCATGCACGTCCAGCAACTGTGCTTGTTCAAACCGCAAGCAAATTTGATGCGGATGTAAATTTAGAATACAACGGTAAAACAGTCAACTTGAAATCCATTATGGGTGTTATGTCACTCGGAATCGCAAAAGGGTCAGAAATTAAAGTAACAGCTGCAGGTTCTGATGAAAATGAAGCAATTTCAGCAATTAATGATACATTCAAAAATGAAGGATTAGGCGAATAATGCTTGAGCTTAAAGGGATTGGAGCTTCAGCGGGAATTGCAATTGCAAAAGCCTATCGTCTTGAAGAGCCGAACTTAGATATTCAAAAAAAAGAAGTTGCTGATAAAGAAGCTGAAGTAAACCGCTTTAATGATGCGATTAATCAATCAAAAGCCGAATTAGAAAAAATAAAAGAGCATGCACTAAAAGAGCTTGGCGAAGACAAAGCAGAAATCTTCGCGGCTCACCTTTTAGTCCTTAGTGATCCAGAGCTATTAAACCCTGTAAAAGACAAAGTCCAAAATGAAGCAGTAAATGCTGAATTTGCAATGAAAGAAACGGCTGATATGTTTGTGTCTATGTTTGAAGCGATGGACAACGAATATATGAAAGAGCGTGCTGCAGATATTCGTGATGTAACGAAGCGAGTAATTGCACATCTTTTAGGGGTTGAAATCCCAAATCCAAGCCTGATTTCTGAAGAAGTCATCATCGTAGCAGAAGATTTAACCCCATCAGATACAGCACAGTTAAACCGTGATTTTGTTAAAGGGTTTACAACTGATATCGGAGGGCGGACTTCACATTCAGCGATCATGGCCCGTTCAATGGAAATCCCCGCTGTTGTAGGTACTAAAACAGCAACTGGGCAAATCGAAAATGGCGTCATGGTTATTGTTGATGGCTTAGATGGAGATGTTATCATCAATCCGTCTGATGAAACAATCGCACAGTACCAAGCGAAACTTGAAAAATTTAAGGCACAAAAAGCTGAATGGGCTAAATTAGTGGACGAGCCTACTGTGACTAAAGACAACCAACACGTAGAGTTAGCTGCTAACATCGGGACTCCTGACGATGTAAAAGGAGTGCTGGAAAATGGCGGAGAGGCTGTAGGTCTATATCGTACTGAGTTCCTTTACATGGGACGTGACCAGCTGCCGACTGAAGATGAGCAATTTGATGCTTATAAAACGGTTCTTGAAAGAATGGAAGGAAAGCCAGTTGTCGTTCGTACACTTGATATTGGTGGAGATAAAGAGCTTCCTTACTTGAATTTACCAAAGGAAATGAACCCTTTCCTTGGCTTCAGAGCGATCCGTTTATGCTTGGAAGAACAAGACATATTCCGCACTCAGTTGCGTGCTTTACTTCGTGCCAGCACATATGGAAATTTAAAAATTATGTTCCCAATGATTGCTACTGTGGATGAATTCAAGCAAGCCAAGGCAATCTTAAATGAAGAAAAAGACAAGCTTATTGAAGAAGGTACTAACGTTTCAGACACAATTGAAATCGGTATGATGGTTGAGATTCCATCAACAGCAGTTTTGGCTGATCAATTCGCCAAAGAGGTTGACTTTTTCAGTATCGGAACCAATGACTTAATTCAATATACGATGGCCGCAGATAGAATGAATGAGCGCGTATCATACTTATACCAACCATACAACCCAGCTATCCTGCGTTTAATCACATTAGTGATTGAAGCTGCTCATAAAGAAGGGAAATGGGCTGGTATGTGTGGCGAAATGGCAGGAGATGAAATTGCCATTCCGATTCTTTTAGGATTAGGTTTAGATGAATTCTCAATGAGCGCTACATCCATTTTACCTGCCCGTACTCAAATTAAAGGGCTGTCTAAAGAAGAAGCAGCCAGCTTCAAAGAAGAAATTCTTTCTTTTAGTACAACAGAAGAAGTTGTAGCATTTGTAAAAGAAAAATTTAATATGTAAATAAATTAAAAAGACAGGAGATGCTCCTGTCTTTTTAATTAGAGGTAAGACCTATAGTAATCGACAATATCGATTGCAAATTTTATTGTTGTTTAATATGTTATCTCTTTTGTGAAAAGTTTGTACCCCTCATAAAAATTGTCGGTTTTTGTAGAATAATCGATAAATTGAAATTTTCGAAGATAACTCCCTCGATTTCGAAGATATTTTTCATATTTCGAAGATAAAATGCTAAAAATCGAAGATAAGTTTGCACAATCGGTGGTGCTCAGGGAAAAAATAACGTTTGTAAATGTATGAATTTAAGGAAATCGGTTGAAATCCAATCCAAATTTAGTGGAACATCCCAAAAAACGATTCAGATAAAAAGAAATTATGTTTTTGTGGTCAAAAGGGATTGTTGCTCAGTCTTTTGTATTTTATAAAAAATACGTATATAAGATAGCCATCAAGCATTTATTGAATTTTTTACATTAAACGACAAAAAACTACACAAAAATGGGAGTTTGTATGATAATATGAGGGTCGATTATGTTTTCTGGAGTTGTTGAATGTGAGCAGGTATGAACTCATTGATGAACGTTTTAAATTGTTTCTAAAATTAATGTGGCTTTTCTTTTTATTAGATATAGTAATTGTTTCTTTATTTGATGACATTTCCAAATTTGTCACTGTAATGGTCATCTTTTTTATTGCATTACTTATTTTTACATGGATTTCATATTTAATAAAAAGTCATAGCTGGAATATGTATGGTTCAATTACATTTATTTATCTATTTTTAGCAACTATAAATATCATTGAACCCTATATAGTCAATCTCCTATTTCTTTTATTTCCAGTCGTGTTTAGCGCAATTTTCCAACAGCTTAAACTTGTCTATTTTTCTGCCATCATTTCTGTCATTCTCCAGCTGTACTTTTTCCTAAAAGATTACGAAATCATTTCAGTTTCTTTTGAAAAAATCGATATCCTTTATTTTTTGCTTTTTACGCTGCTTACGGTTTTATTATTGAGCTATTATTTAAGTTTTACGAATACTCTATGGGTAAAAGTAAACAGGCAGAATGAACATTATTCTCTGGCTTTAAAAACCACTCAGGCTCAATTTGATTTAATTTTTTCTCAAACTCATGATGCAATTGCTTTGCTTGATAAGAGTGGACATGTTATTACAGTGAATCCAGCCTTTGAAAAATTATATCAAATGTCCAAAAGCGATATTGTTAAAAAGAAGTATACTTTTGCCACACGTGAAAGGTTATATTTATCTGTTTCAGAAGTAAGTGTATATGAGCGGCATGATTTTAAAAGTGATGGGTCAGTTGTAGAAGTAGAGGTAACCGTATCGCCTATTTATGATGAGGATAATGAGCTAATAGCGTTTTCAGAAATTATCCGTGATGTGACTGAAAAACGGAAGCAAGATCAATACATGTTTCAAACAGAAAAGCTAAAGCTGGCAGGAGAGATGGCTGCAGGTGTTGCTCATGAAATTCGCAATCCAATCACGGTCTTACAAGGATTTTTGCAATTATTTCATGAGAAAAATCACGGGGACCAAAAGCATACCAAAATTATGCTTTCCGAGCTAAAAAGAATGAATGAGATCGTCAGTGAGTTTTTAGTTTTATCAAAGCCGCAAGCAGTGCAGCAATCTCAATTTTCAATTAAGGAAATAATCGATGAAACCCTTCAATTATTCGAAACAGAAGCGTTGCTTAAAGGAGTCCAACTCGAATTTCAGGACAATTCAGGCGATTTGGAATTATATGGGGATCGTAATCAAATCAAGCAAGTTATCATAAATTTACTTAAAAATGCCTGTGACGCCATGCCAAACGGAGGAATGGTGCATGTTGAGGTTGCAGCTGAGGATCAAAAGTACATAAGTATAAAAGTTGTTGACAATGGGATGGGCATACCGAGTGATTTATTAGGAAAAATTCAAACTCCTTTTTTTACAACAAAGGAAAAAGGGACAGGGCTTGGGCTTGTCATAACTGAAAAAATTATTAATCAGCATAATGGTGAGCTGTGTATTCAGAGTGAAGAGGGAGAAGGAACAACTGTCACGATCTATCTGCCTTATATAACATCACCTGCCCTATTAAAGGTATGAGTACCTTTTTCAGCGGGATAATAAAGAATGATCCATTCCCACAGGCTCCCTATTTTACAACTCATTCATCGACCTTGATCTGGAAAACAATTTCCAATCTCAATGTTTTCTTGATAGGAAAAATTGGTCAATACCAGCAAAACACATATGACCTTTATTATAAAAGGATAAAGTCACAGAATTTGACCAAAATAAAGATATCAATTACGAATGAAGGGGGCCATGATATGAAAATGAACAGTAAGTATACAGCCGGTGACAAAGTTTATGTGATCTATCGTAATCCCCATACAGCTAATGTAGCAAATATTAAAGAAGCTGAGGTTGTTCAGCATCCAAATGATGAACAGGATGTGGCACTTTTTCTTTACGATGCTTATCACAGGCTGTCAGATGATGACGCTGTTTTTTCCTCTTATGAAGAAGCAGAACTAGTATATAATCAATTGTTTGATTATGAACAATATGATTAAGACGCTAAATAGGGCTTCTTTTTATAGCTTCAGCAAGTCTTAAATTAAAACAATTATTAAAATGTAAAGTGATCTGTTTATGGTTAACCGGTGGTTTTTCGTCATCTCCTCATCGAATCGGTGTCACTCTTAGTATATCCTTCATCCATCCTCAATAAAAATATCCATAAAATGAAACTTTCCCTGAGACTGGCACATTCATTGGCTTCGGGCTAACCAAGTTTAAGGGAACCCAAGGGTTTTCCTTTATTGTCCTGTCCAGTCTATACGTCAAAAACGGACGCTTCCACTTTTCATTCTAGATCGTTCACTTTTAAACCTATATAGATTGGAAAATTTTAAAGTGATAGTGGCCTTCATTTTTGCAAAGGTTAAAATGAAGGGAAGTGAAGATATGGTTAAACCGTTTATTCCACAGCTAGTTTATATCGAGCCGAAAGCATTAGATTATCCTTTAGGCGTTGAGCTTAGAGACAAATTTGAACAAATGGGGATTGAAATTAGAGAAACAACCTCCCATAATCAAATTCGGAACCTGCCTGGGAAAAATCATTTGCAGAAATATCGAAATGCGAAATCTACACTAGTGATTGGGATTCGCAAAACATTAAAATTTGATAGCTCAAAGCCCTCTGCAGAATATGCGATTCCCATCGCTACAGGGTGTATGGGTCATTGCCATTATTGTTACCTGCAAACCACAATGGGAAGTAAACCATATATCCGCACATACGTAAATATAGATGAAATATTTGAAAAAGCAGAAGAATATATAGAAGAAAGGCTGCCTCAGACCACAAGGTTTGAAGCTTCTTGTACTTCTGATATTGTCGGAATTGACCACCTAACCCATTCATTAAAAAAAGCCATTGAGTTTTTTGGAGAAAAGGAAGAAGCTCAGCTTCGTTTTGTTACAAAATTTCATCATGTTGATCATTTGTTAGATGCAAAGCATAATGGACGAACTCGTTTCCGATTCAGCATTAATGCTGATTACGTAATAAGGAATTTTGAACCAGGAACCTCCCCCCTTGAAAAACGAATTGAAGCAGCCGCGAAAGTTGCAAGGGCTGGTTATCCGTTAGGCTTTATTGTCGCTCCGATTTATATTCATGAGGGGTGGGAAAACGGCTATAAAGAATTATTTGAAAAGCTTGATGCCTCACTGCCTGAGGAAGCTAGAGAGGATATTACCTTTGAGATGATTCAACATCGGTTTACAAAGCCTGCAAAAAGGGTCATTGAAAAAAACTATCCAAAAACAAAGCTGGAAATGAATGAAGAGGAAAGGCGATATAAGTGGGGAAGGTATGGGATTGGAAAATATATTTACCAAATAGATGAAGAACAAGACCTTCGGGATACCCTTGAAGACTATATTGATTATTATTTTCCGCAAGCGAAAATCGAATATTTTACGTAATAGAGTCAGCAGGCTGACTCAGAATTCTAATAGTCAGCCTCATGATTGAAATTTTTAAATGGATTTTTCCACTCCATTAAAACCCCATAATTACAGGATTCCTTATCTTCTAAATAATTTTCAACTAGACATAAGGGAGTTCTGCCGCATGATAATAAAAAAGACATTACAGGATCTTTAAGATTGCCTTTCAATACCTCGTTTACATAATTTTCAGGCGTTAATTCCTTCTGAAAACGATAATAATTTGGAATTCTTCCTCCCCCAATGAGACGATCCAGATTTAAATGTGTAACTACCTCATACATGGATTGCATTAACCACTTTCCGATTTTGAGCTTGCGATAATCAGGCGATACACAAATATCTACCACATAAAGGGTGTTTCCATCAGATGTATGAGTTGTAATATATCCATTATCTGTTATTTCCTCCCAGGTATGCTTCGGTTCATGTGGTGAGAACGGAACAATTAAAGTAGTCATGGAACCGACAATTCGGCTGTCTACTACGGCACACAAAGCACCCATAGGAAACAATGTGATATGATTTTTAAGCTGATCTTTATTCCACCACAGCTCAGAAGGAAAAGGAGGAGGGAAGCATTGCTTTTGTACATCAATAAGCTGATCGAAATCCTTTTCATTATAAGAACGGATTGTCAGCTTCTTTGGAAACCGTTGATCAAAAACATATACTTCTTTTTTGTACAAAGGAATCACTGCCTTTTTATTAAAAATTTTACCATATAAAACCGCTAAAATGCGAAAACTGTAGTGCTGTTCAAATCTTTTATTTATTTTGCAAGAGCTCGGTGAGAGAGGGCATAGAGTGATATCCAATGGTCCTTACCAAATAGTAAGATATTCGATTCTGAGGCTGTATTTTTAATAGGTACATGTCCTTTGCTTGGTTCGTGGTATGGGCTTATCGTAAGTCTTGTCATTGTGTTGGGAATTGCGTGGTGGGCGCTGCAATCATCAACTATGGTATCTGCTTCGACATTGTTCCATTGAAAATCTCTTTTCCAAATCCTTTATTCCTACATTTATACGATTTTCTTTCCCACTAAAGTTGTCTGTTGATCAGGGTAAAAACTGATACTAGGACTCATCGGCGTCCACTGAAAGTTCTGCGCAAGTCCTCAACCCACTTGTCCGGAATTTCCCAAGGGATGAAGTGTCCACCATGTTCGTGAGCTGTAATGTTGACATGGTTATACCAAGGAGCGCGATCACTGTCAAGAAAGTTCTGTACTCGGTTTTCGGTCGTAATACCCGGCGGATTTTCGTAGCCCACGAAGGTTATACCAGTTGGTGCCTCAATGACAGGCCAGCGATCATGAGCAGGTGCCCATGGATAACGGTTAGCGTTGGCATAGATGCGAATGGAGGTTTCGATGGCGTTGTTTACCCAGAAGATTGTTGCGTGAGTAAGAATATCGTCCTTCGAAAAGACATTCTCAACATTACCGTTATTGTCACTCCATTTGGCCAATCGTTCCAAGATCCATGCGAGCATTCCTACTGGCGAATCGCTCAGTCCATAGGCAAGTGTGCTGGGATCAAGAACATGTACTGCGAGATGCGACGCGAAACGACGATCAAACTCCAAAATTCGAGTTCGGATTCTTTCGGGAATGTTGTCGGGAAGGGGACGACCTCCAGCGAAATCCCAAGCGCGATCCCCGGTAAAAAAGCTTAGTTTTAGAGCAGACCCGATGTGAATTGCGTAGAGCTCGTCACTATATTTGTGTCCCAGTTGACCAGTCACGAGAGCACCTACATCGCAGCCTCCTGCTACGTATTTATCATAACCGAGAATATCAGTCATAAGTGTATGCCAGAGATCTGCGATTTTTCAAAAATTCATGTCTGGGTTGTTTGGCAGTGGCGTCGAAAATCCGAAACCAGGAAGTGAGGGCACGATTACGTCGAATGCTTCAGCTGGATCTCCCCCGTATGCGCTAGGGTCCGCTAGTGGATCAATGACTTTGGACCAATGCCAGAATGTCCAAGGCCAACCATGGGACAGAATCAATGGTATAGGGTTCGGTCCCATGCCTGCTTTACGCATAAAGTGTACAGGAACTCCGTCCACATTTACTTTATAGTGTTCATAAGAGTTAATCGCATTCTCGGATTTTCGCCAATCAAACTTATTAATCCAGTAGTCTACCAGTCCCTCCAGATAGTTCCGATTAACACCATAAAACCAGTCATCATTACCAGCATCGAGAGGCCATCTAGTGGACTTTAGACGATTTTGAAGATCAGCAAGTATTTCATCGGATACATAGATTGGACTGGGTTCTAGTACGAAAGGAGCTGTTGTCATAAGTGTTCCTCCTTGAACAATTAAAATTTGGTAACTGCAACTTTGATACTGGGTGTATACGCCAATGCCAAAATAGCAACCTATCCAGTCATTTTGATTTCTAAATAGAATGCCTGTCCTGACGATATAATTTCTTTGTTCACTTCCTTCTATCAGTCTGTTACGTACGTCATATAAACGACGGAATACAGTGTAACTACGAACCGTTTCCCAGTTCGACCAGACGCCTCAATGCGGGTAATGCAGATGCAATTGCCCGATTTTCCTCTGAAGTGAGCCCTTCCATGAATTTCGAGAGCTGGGTTATGCGATCCAAGCGACGCGAATCAATAACATTTGTGCCCCGTGCGGTAATATGTACTTGAACCACTCGGCCATCATTCGGATCTGATCGACGCTCAACGAGTCCGTCTTGTTCAAGTCGTGTCACCAACTGTGTGATTGCTGACTGCGTAACTTGCTCAGTAGCTGTCAACTCAGTAAGCCGCATGGGGCTTTTGCGTGACAATGTGTGCAAGACGGAAAGTGTAGTAAAGCTGAGTTTTTCAATCGATGGCAACCGAATAAGTATCCTCGTCAGGTTTTCGATCACCATGGTGAAATCGGCGACATTAAAATCAGGAGTATCAGTTTTAGGTTTCATGTCAAAATTATATAAAAAATTTATATAAGTTGCTAATATAATTTGAGTCTAAAGATAACTATTTACCTAAATCATCCTACATTATTTAACATAATCATCCATTTATCTCTAATTTAATATCTAAAAAAACTTGACTTTAACACTAGTGTCATACTTCATGATGAAATTAGTAACTTTAAAAGAAGTGAGGTGGAGCTTTGAAAATAAGTCAAATAGCTAAAATGACCGGGATCAGTTCTCGATCCTTACGGCATTATGAGAAAAAAGGGTTGATAACTGTTTCTCGTCTTGACAATAATTATCGCGAATTCGATGATTCGATAATCGAAGCTATTAATACGATCAAACTATATCTTAATTTAGGTCTAACAACCGACCAGATTAAAGATATTCTGCATTGCCCTGAAGATCAAGAGTACGACAAAAAAGACGAGTATTGTGAAGAATTGCTGCAAATATATGAAACCAAGCTGAATGAAGTGATACAGCAAAAAAAAGCATTGGATGAGGCGCAAGTCCGTTTGGAAAAGCAAATCAACCTAATGAAGGAAAACCGGGATAAGTGGGTACCCGTAGAGGAGGATAAACAATGACAATTTTAGTAACGGGAGCAACGGGGACAGTAGGCCGGCACGTCGTGGACCAACTGATTCAAAGGGGGCAAAAGGTACGAGCATTGACACGTAATCCACTGCAAGCCAATCTTCCTGCTGATGTGGAGGTTGTCGCGGGAGATTTAAGTGATCCGAGTACGCTAGTTTCTGCGTTGGTTGGCGTAAGCGGTGTGCATTTGATTACAACAGGCGCAGAATATACCCCGTTGGAAACGGGACCGGAAATTGTAGAACTTGCTGAGAAGGCTGGAGTACGCAGAGTTACTGTTTTATGGAACGGCAAGAAGGGCCCTTTTGAAAGAGCAGTTGAGGCAAGTGCCCTGGAGTGGACTCAACTTCAAGCCTTTGAATTTATGGCAAATGCACGAAAATGGGCAAACTCCATACGCTCCGAGGGGCTAGTTCGAGATCTGTTTGGGGAATCACGAATTGCTCCTGTTCATGAAGCGGATATTGGAAGGGTCGCAGCTGTCGCACTGACTGAGGATGGTCATGCAGGTAAAGTATATACTTTAACAGGGCCTGAGAGTTTGTCCGTTCAAGATAAAGTTCGGATTATTAGCGAGGTTATCGGACAGGAAATCCGATTTGTTGAGAGCTCTGAAGAAGAAGAACGTGAGCAGATGAGGAGGATGAGGGTTCAGGAGGACGCTATTGATTACGTAATTCGTTGGCACCTGAATCCGCCTAAATCGGCTTATACGGTGACTCCAACTGTTAAAGAGATTACTGGTCAGCCTGCACAACCCTTCACTCAGTGGGTCTCTGAACACGTGCAATATTTTAAAAATCCATAATTGAGGCGTTCCAAAGTAGCAACTAAAGGTTGAGCGAACGGGTGCGATTGTTTAGTAAGCAGCAAAAAGGATCTTCAATCGGCAACAGCCCCATTCCAAGATCCTTTTTACTACTTCTAAAAGTTTTATTCAGCTGCCATGGCATCGGCTTTTGTTACATGTACAGTACCAAATGGATGGTTAGGAGGAGCATATATCGAGTAAAGTTTTAGAGGAATATTACCTGTATTGGTTAGATTATGCCATGTTCCAGCAGGTATCAATATAGCAGAATCATCATAGACATTTCTTTTAAAGTTTAAATTATTTTTACTCTTGCCCATTTGAACAATTCCATGGCCTTGTTCAATACGTAGGAATTGATCAACGTCAGGATGCATTTCCACACCGATATCTTCGCCAACATTGAGACTCATTAAAGTAACTTGTAAATGTGTTCCTGTCCATAAAGCAGTACGATACGTATTGTTTTGCTTCGTTGCTTCATTGATATTAATGACAAATGGTTTAGGCCCGTAATCCTTCAATTCGCTGTTTCTATAATAAGAATTTCCGCTATTATTCGAATAATTATTATTCCAATTATAATAATGTGGATACCAGTTGTAATACATTGGATTATGCCATTGATGGTGATAGGATGATTTACGGTGCATACTCATTCTCCTCTTATGGTTTTATTTTCCCTTTTCATCCTATGCAGTTGCCTAATTATTGGTTTGTAAGCTTAAATTTAGCATCGAATGGTGGTACGATTTAAAAAAACCAGTACCCAACTTTCAGGATACTAGTTTTTTATTGGCTTATAGGGGTAGTACTAATGGTGTTCCTCCTTATTGGTTTTCCCTTATAAAAATTCGATATACTAAAGATGTGTTCTTCAAAGTAATGATGTACAATTAATTTATGCAAAAAACTTTCTAAATTATTAATTTTTTATGAGGAGGAAATATGAAACTAGGCGCATTCTCTATAAGTTTAAGTGTCAAAGACATTAATAAATCAAAATCATTTTACGAAAATCTGGGATTTCAAGCCTTAGGTGGAGATATTACACAAAATTGGCTAATCATGAAGAATGAAAGTACCGTCATTGGTCTTTTTCAGGGAATGTTTGAAAAGAACATTCTGACGTTTAATCCAGGTTGGAATGAAAATGCAGAAAATCTTGATTCATTTACAGACATTCGAGACCTTCAAAAGCAGCTTAAAGCAAAAGGAATTAAGATGTTGTCAGAAGCAGAAGAAACAAGCGAAGGTCCTGCAAGTTTTACAATTGAAGATCCTGATGGTAATACCATTCTTGTAGATCAACACAGATGATGCAGAGGCTAGAATGGGACAAAATTTTTTGAATAAGAATAAAAAAGGATTAGATGTAAATAAAGAATCTATCCCAAATACTAAAAGGATTCTTTTATTTGTTGTCATAATGATGGCTTACTTGAAAACCTTGCACCTGAAAACATAAAGCAAAGGTTTTTGACCCGAATTCAAAATGTGTATAACGAATTTTTCTCATTTATTTGTATGTTCTTTTTATTTACGTTCATCATTTTCCCCTCCGGATGTTTTTTTAAAAGCCATTCATTACCCTATAAGACTAAAATAAAGGTACAAACTATGCCGATATACAAAAGCGTGGTTGTTCCCTTTCTTTTTTTTATCATGGTACAATAATAAAAACATATTTTGAATGCTGGAGGGAAGAAAGTGGACTTAGCATTAAAGGACAAAACAGCATTAATTATTGCCTCAAGTCAAGGATTAGGTAAAGCAATTGCTGAAAAATTAGTTGAAGAAGGCGCAAACGTTGTCATAACAAGCCGGGATTCTGAGAAACTCGAAAAGGTGAAAAATGAGCTGGAGCACTTAAATGGTGGTAACGTTTTCTATCAAGCATGTGATGTTAAAAATTCAGATCAAATTAAGGATCTGGTTGGTGAAACAATCCAAAGATTTGGCACAATTGACATGCTTGTCAATAATGCCGGCGGGCCGCCAGCAGGTACATTTGAAGAAATGACAGATGAGGATTGGCAGCATGCTTTTGAACTCAATTTATTAAGTTATATTCGGATGATTCGCGAAGTGTTGCCGAGTATGAAAGAAAACGGAGGAAGAATTGTAAATATTGCTTCATCCTCTGTAAAAGAACCTATTCCCGGCTTGCTTTTATCAAATACATTCCGGTTAGGAATTGTAGGTTTGACAAAAACATTGGCACAGGAATTGGCCAAATATCACATTTTAATTAATACAGTGGCACCAGGAAGAATTGCAACCGACAGGGTGGCGTCTTTAGATGAAGGAAATGCAAAGAAACAAGGGATAACAAGGGAACAAATGGAGGAAAGCGTCAAAAAAGGGATTCCACTTGGAAGGTATGGAAAGCCTGAAGAGTTTGCTGCATATGTCACTTTCCTTTTGTCAGAAGTCAATACATATGTAACAGGACAGACTCTGTTAGTCGATGGCGGAATGGTTAAAAGTGTCTAGAGAGAGTTGTGACAAGGAGGGGAAATAATGGAGAAAATTGGGTTTATCGGTACTGGTGTAATGGGGAAAAGCATGGCAGGACATTTACTATCTGCAGGTCATCCGTTATATGTTTATACAAGAACAAAGAATAAAGCGGAATCACTTCTTGCTCAAGGAGCAATCTGGCAAGAAAGTGTTCCAGTACTTGCAGCTAATGTTGATGTCATCATTACAATGGTCGGTTATCCTGCTGATGTAGAGGAAATCTACCTTGGAGAAAATGGGATATTAAAGCATGCAAAAAAAGATACGTATGTGATCGATATGACTACTTCAAAACCATCTTTGGCTGTGAAAATTTATGAGGAAGCAAACAAAAGAGGAATTCATTCCATAGATGCCCCAGTTTCAGGGGGAGATGTGGGCGCACAAAAGGCTAAACTAGCTATTATGGCTGGAGGAAGTAATGAAGCCTTCAAAAAAATGAAGCCTATTTTTGAGAAAATGGGGGAAAATATTCAATATCAAGGACAAGCAGGTTCAGGGCAGCACACAAAAATGTGCAATCAAATTGCGATAGCCTCCAACATGATTGGAGTGTGTGAGGCAATTGCTTATGCCAAAAAATCAGGTTTAAATCCAGAAAATGTATTGAAAAGCATATCGACAGGGGCAGCGGGGAGCTGGTCATTATCTAATTTGGCACCAAGAATGCTGAACAATGATTTTGAGCCGGGATTTTATATCAAGCATTTTGTAAAAGATATGAATATTGCTCTCGAGGAAGCCGAATTTAACGGTTTCGAAACTCCTGGGCTTGAACTAGCCATTTCTCTTTACAATCAACTGATCGAAAAAGGGGAAGAAAACAGTGGGACCCAAGCCCTAATTAAATATTGGGAGTAAAGAGGAATATCGAAATCCTATTGAAAGTGTCAAACAGAATTTGATCTATTTGGAAGCTCTATAATAAAGCACTTTTCTGAAAGATTGTTGTTTTTGGATGAAATAGCCCATTTAAATTAAGGCAATCGGTAAATCGCCAATTGCTTCTAGTCTCGCATCAAGCCTCTGGAATCATCATTTTGTTCTAAACAACAAAGTTTGCATATACACCAATAATAAAAAAAGAGATAGCTATTCATAGCTATCTCTCATCCTCTTCATCTATTATTTTCCAATGAACATTTGAGTCCAGTAGTTACCTTCAGCTACATGGCCTACACCGATGTGAGTAAACTCGCTGTTCATGATGTTTTTACGGTGGCCTTCACTGTTCATCCAAGCATTTACTACTTCTTCTGGAGACTGTTGTCCCATTGCAATGTTTTCTCCAGCTGTACGGTAGTCAATACCGAATTGCTTCATCATATCAAATGGTGATCCGTAAGTTGGGCTGTTATGATCAAAGTAGTTTTTCGCTTTCATATCGTTAGACTTTTCGCGTGCAACATCACTTAATTTTGTATCTAATTGAAGTGGCTTTAAGCCTTGCTTTTGACGTTCTGCGTTCGTTAAATCTACTACTTTTTGTTCAAATTCACTTACACTTTTATTAGTTTGCTCAGTTTTTGGCTGCTCCCCAGCTTGAGCTTCTTGCTTAGGCTGTTGTTGTGGTGCAGGTTGTGCTTGTTCTTTTGGTTGAGCTTGTGCTTGTTCTTTTGGTTGAGCTTGTGCTTGCTCTTTTGGCTGTGCTTGTGCTTGTTGTTGTGGCTTTTGAGCTTGCTCTTGCTTAGGAGCTTGTTCCTTTTGCTGTGGCTGCTGAGCTTGAGCTTGCTGACCTTGGAAATATTTATTCATGATTTCTTGAATTTGTTTTTGGTCGATATTTTTATTTAAGATCTGTTGTACTTGTTCTTGATTAATATTATTTAAGTTGCAATCCACACCCAATTGAACAACTTTCGATTGGATATCTGCTTTATTTAGCTCCGCTGCATCCGCAGATTGTCCACCGTTAAATGTAAATAATGTAGCTGCTGCTGCAACTGATACCATGATTGATTTCTTCATGAATTGTATTCCTCCTTGAAGAATGATTTTTTTTGATTAGCCCTCGCTAACACAAACTCATCTTAACACGGTGGTTTTGTAACAATGTATCCACTAGTTTCCATTGACAATTTGGCAGATTTTAATTATTTGAGGAACCTAAGTCTTATTCCCTATGAATACTAGAAAAATAGATTTTCATAAGAATATTGTCGGAGAATATATTTTTCCTTAAAAATCCAGTCCCACTAAAAAATTCATAAAATTAATGATTGACAACTTTTTTATCCAAGTTTTTGTGTAACAATGATTACGCAAATGTTACAATATATATCAGATACTGTAAAAGTCTTACTATTTCAGTTTAAGAGATTGAAAGGAGAATTGTTTTAAGTGACTGAGCAACGGACAAATCAAACTGAGTCAAAGAAAATGAAAAAATCTCGCCACTACCGAATGAACATTTTCTTTTTCTTAGTTTTTATGTTGTTTGCAGCCTTAATTGTACGATTAGGTGTCGTACAAATCGTTCAAGGGGAAGAATATACAAAGGAAGTTAAGAAGACCGAGAGCAACATCGCTTCATTTCCTGCACCAAGAGGAAAAATGTACGATCGTTTCGGAAATGTGATAGTTGATAATAAAAGTATTCCGGCTATCACTTATACACAAGATAAAAAAGCTAAAGCAGAGGAAAAAATTAAAATTGCAAAGAAGCTTGCAGAGCTTATTGAAGTGAGTCCCGATTTGCTCAAAGAAAAAAATAAAGATGAGTTTAAGGAAAGATACCTGCAGGATTATTGGCTTGCAGCTCATACCAAAGAAGCTGCAGCCCTGCTTGAAGAAAAGGAATTGAAGCTAAAACCTGCAGAAACCTACCAGCTGCAATTAACAAGAATTGATCCAAAGGAAATTGAAAAAATTAAGCAATCACCTGAGGAGCTGGAGATTGCGGCCATCTATACGCGGTTTACGAGTGGCTACTACTACCAGCCATCTGTTGTTAAGTCAGAAAATCTAACTGATGAAGAGGTGTCGGTTGTGGCTGAACATCTTGAAGAGCTCCCTGGTGTCGATGTCATTACCGATTGGGACCGGGAGTATCCATTTGGAGATGTGCTGCGCCCAATTCTCGGATCGGTTACTTCGCCGGAGCAAGGAATTCTTTCAGAACGGGAAAACTTTTACCTTTCCAGAGGCTATGCGAGAAATGACCGTGTTGGAAAGTCCTATCTTGAATATCATTACGAGGATTACTTGAATCCAATTAAGTCAAAGGTTGAGTTAATTGAGGATAAAAACGGAAACATTATTTCTGAGCAGTTAATCGATGAGGGACGAAGAGGGTACGACTTGCAGCTTTCCTTTGATATGGAGCTGCAAAAAAGAGTAGGAGATATAATTGAGAAAGAAATACGTGCTGCGAAGGGGTTTGGAGGAAATCATACATTAGAAAGAGCTTTTGTCGTCATGATGGATCCGAATCAAGGTGACATTCTCGCTATGGCTGGGAAGCAAATTGACCCAGACAACCGATCTGAGTTTTTAGATTTTTCAACAGGAACGTTTGCCTCACAGTATGAGATGGGATCGACAGTCAAAGGAGCGACTGTTTTAGCTGGTTATCAGCATGGGGTCCCTCATGGGCAAGGTTACAGTGATCAACCAATTTATTTAGCTGGGGGAGTCAGAAAATCATCTTGGACAAATTTAGGCTGGGTAAATGATGTGACAGCGTTGGAAGAGAGTTCTAACATTTATATGTTTAGGCTTGCGATGGAAATAGCAGGTGAAACCTATACCAGGGGCGGCGGTTTCAATGCCAGCAACGAGGATTTTCAAAGGATGAGAAATTATTTTAGTCAGTTTGGATTAGGTGTTCCAACAGGGGTTGACCTTCCGCAGGAATCTGCAGGTCAGCAAGGAAATCCTACTCAACCTGGGTTATTGCTGGATATTTCCATAGGTCAGTATGATACGTATACACCGCTTCAAATGGCACAGTACGTGTCAACGATTGCAAATGGTGGGTACCGTATCCAGCCTAGAATCATGAAAACGGTCCATGCGCCAAATAATGAAGCAAAGTTAGGGCCAGTAATAAAGGAAAATAATACGACAGTTTTAAATAGAATAAATAACACACCTGGTGACTTGCAAAAAGTTCAAACTGGGTTTAAACGGGTTACCACTTCAGGTACAGCTGCCGCCGCCTTTGACCATGATGTCGCTGGAAAAACAGGTACAGCTGAATCGTTCTATTATGGAAATGAAACGAGATACCGCGGGAACCCGACTTATAATTTAACATTTGTCGGCTATTACCCTTCAAACAATCCGGAAGTCGCATTTAGTGTTGTTGTTCCATGGGCGGGCGACGGAGGAAAATCTGGCATTAACAAAAAGATTGCCAGCGGCATCGTAAATGCCTATGTTGATTTAAAAGAGCAGCGTGCAAAAGGAGAAGTACCTGGTAAGCAAGAGGAAACTGAGTAAATAGAGAAATGGAAGGCTGCCTGTAAATTGGCAGCCTTTTAATATAGAGTTATTTAAATAGTAACTCGGGACCATAGTTATTACCAATTCTTTAGACGTACTTTAACTCTGATAGATTAGTTTAATTTTTATTTTGAAATTGGTTTACGATGTCAGCCTTAAACCAATGACCCCTATTAAAATAAGACAAAGTGATAGTAATTGAGAAAAACTAAATCGTTCTTTAAACCACAGTATACCGACTAATGTGATTCCTATACTGCCAATACCAGTCCATACTCCATAAGCAACTCCAGCAGGGAGTACTTGCATTGCTTTCGACAGACAATAAAATGAAAAGATAAAGCCGATCATCATAACGAATATAGGCCATTTTTTTCTTAGTCCATCCATGTATTTCATTGCAATTGTAGCAATCACTTCCTCCAGACCTGCTAACAATAATAATCCCCACACCATTAATACTCACCTCTTGTATTTTCATTGTTATTTTTAGTAAATGTCTTCATTCCGATAATTCCAGTTAGTAAAATTATTAAAAAGAATAGTTGGCCAAAAGCTGAACAAATGAAATGTCAAAAAGGAAAATCTTCGCTAAGAAATCTCTCATTTAATTATTCAGATTTCAGGAATTATACTTCAATACCCAGTCAAAGTCACTTTTTTAAAATTACTGGACATTTGATCATTTTTTTTGCGTAATTAACAAATCCTAAACGGAAAGTGAAAGGAGATGATCATCATCGAAAATCTCTATCCTAAGGAAAATATTCAATATATGAAAAAGTTTAAAAGTTTAGCTCCAGAGCTTTACGGGAAATATGTTGATTTTAGTAAAACGGTTCTCAATGAAGGGACCCTTACTAGAAAAGAAAAAGAAATTATTGCTGTAGCCGTCTCATGTGTTACAGAATGTCCTTATTGTATTGATTTTCACACTAAAAAAGCAAAAGATCATGGTGCGACAGTGGAAGAATTGTTCGAAGCTATTTTGACGGCAGCAGCGATTGAAGCAGAAGGTCCTTATGCACATCGTTTGCAAATGTACAATGCATCTGATGAAAATCCCAAAAATATGATATATGATCGGTCTGATATCCAAAAACTCGATTCGTTAACTGATTTACCAGCCATGATCCATTCATCAGCAGCTTCTTTTTTTACTGCAGCAACAAGTGATGGTAAACTGTCGGCAAAAATGAAAGAACTAATCGCGGTCTCAGTTGCCCACACGACAGAATGTCCGTACGCTATCCATAAGCATACAAAGAAGGCAAGGAATGAAGGATGTTCAAAACAAGAATTAGCTGAGGCCGTGATGGTGGCAGCCCTTGTTAAATCTGGCGGGGTCGTTACCCATGCAACAAATATGATGAGGGCTTTTGAAGAATAAGTATTCAACCTTTTTGGAAAGTTAAAAGTAGACTAAGGAAAAGAGGTGGCAAGCATGGCAAAGCGCACAAGTAAAAATGACCCTCAGCAAAAAAATAAAAAAGGATTCGATTCAAGTGTCATTGACTCTGAGTTTAGTCATGAAATAGGCAGCGCAAACGCAAACAAAGCACATCATGAAAAAGCAAAAAAGGAAAAGGCGCCAAAAAATGATGGAAAGTATAGAGGGATGCATTAACCAAACGAGGCATTTTCAGCCTCGTTTTTTATATAGTAACAAACATGAAGCCTGGTATTGAATGTTCTCATTTCACATAGAAAAAACGGTAAATAGGAAAATAAGCGTAAACAAGAAACCTTGCCATAAAAAGAATGTGTAGATAAATTCGTGCCTCTCTTATTGAAGCTCGATCAATTCGTTCAACAACAAAAAACAGAAAACAGGATAGAAAAAACGAGAACTACCACAAACAAGAGAAGCTTTTTCCCAATAGCTTTACTCGTTATAATGTTCATTCAAATCCTATAAAAAGTAAAAAATGTGGTGAAAAGGAACATTTTAGCAGGAAATTGATAATAAAAAGCGAAAATGTCAGTATGATAAACTATTATGTTGCTCCAAAGTGCGAGGTTATTGTCCATGGGGTGTAGGTTGACTGGTCCTCTCATTCAGTGATCAGCCGATCAGAGAAGCAAACAAAACGAATAAAAGGGGTTTTGAATTTAAAGAATTTTTTGTAGGTTAAGAAAATTTATGTTTATTAGAGTGTTAAAGTGAGATATCTTTGTCCAGCGCTGGGCGCCATTGGCTCTTCGGTCTCAGGGTCAATCCCTGCCGGCTCGCCTTGTGCTTATCGCCGATAGGCTGCGCCTTGCGCTTTTTATAACAATCGTTTTCCAGGAAAACGTCTACCATAGAAGTGTCCTTCATAATTTAGAAGAGAAAAAGGGGGGGAACCAATGAAACAAGATTTGGAAACATCCAAACAATTGGTAGAAAAAATCGACTTGTATGCCGTAATAACAGCGAGTGGCCGTTTTTCATATATATCCTCTAATTCAAAGGAGTTTTTAGGATATGAACCAAGTTTTATTGTGGGCTCTTACATAAAGGATTATGTTCATAAAGAAGATTTATTTTTAGTAGAAAGCTATTTTTATAATGAACATCATCTGTACCCGTGTAACTTCCGTTTTCAAAAAAGGGATCAATCTTATATTTGGATAGAAATTTATGTGGATTTTATTAAAAGCACGGTCGTGCAGCAGGATAGAGAAATGATATTAAAAATTATTGTATGTCCCCCTGAAACACAATTAATTCATAAAGGGGAAGAGGTTTATACACTGGATAAAGAAAACCATTTATCTTGTGTAAATGATGCAGCACACTTATTAGAGGAGCTTCCAAGCCCCATGTTTATTTCAAAAGAGGGGAAGATTCTTTTTGTAAACAAGTCCATGGTATTGTTGTTAGGTGTAAAATCAAATGAGGATTTAATCGGACGGATGACTTATGAATTTATTGCTGAGGAATTTCATGACATTGTAAAAAACCGGATCAGCAGGATGCAGCAAGGAGGATTTGTCGGGTTAATTGAACAAACCTGGATACGAGTGGATGGTACACCACTTCATTTAGAAGTAAAAGCCACACCAACTATTTTTCAAGGTGAATATGCCGAAATGGTTTTATTAATTGATATTTCTTCTCGCAAAAAATTTCAAAAAATTTTGCAAAAGAGCCGTGAACGATATCAGCGTCTTATTCAAAACTCCCTCGATACAATCGCTGTCATACACTGTGAAAAGTGGGTATTTATCAATGAATCTGGGGTGAAATTATTCCAAGCAAACGATTACCCTGACATGTTGGGGAAAAACATCTATCAATACCTTCATCCTGATGACCACCAGCATACGAAGGAGATGATGGCGAACATTATTCATGGAAAAACAGAAAATGAAGTGCGTACTCAGTCCTGGTTTACCTTTCATGAAAAGACGATTTATACCGAGATGGTCTGTATTCCAACGACCTACTTTGGAGAACCCGCTGTACAAGTAATATTAAGGGACATTTCCGATCGGAAAAGAGCGGAAGAACTTATGATCCGGTCTGAAAAATTATCTGTTGCCGGACAGCTTGCAGCAGGCATCGCACATGAAATTCGAAATCCTTTAACAGCCATTAAAGGCTTTTTGCAATTAATGCAGCCTGATCAAAAAAAGAAAAAACAATATTTTGATATTGTGTTTTCAGAATTAAGCCGAATTGAATTAATATTAAGCGAACTATTACTATTGGCGAAGCCTCAGCAAACTGTTGCACAATCAATTGATATGAAAGTTCTGCTGCACGATGTATCAACATTATTAGAAACACAAGCTAATTTAAACAATGTAGTGATTGAACAGGAATTTGCCGGTTCAGAGTTATGGCTGGATTGTGATCCAAATCAAATGAAGCAGGTTTTTATCAATTTAATTAAGAATGCAATCGATTCTATGAAAAGCGGTGGTACAGTAAAAATAGTTTGCAGGAAGCAAAGAGATTGTCTGCTCATTCAGGTTGCTGATGAAGGCGAAGGGATATCTAAGGAGATTCTAAAAAAAATAGGGGAACCGTTCTTTACGACAAAAGAAAAAGGAACGGGACTAGGGTTAATGATTACGTTCAAGATTATTGAAAATCATAAAGGTACAGTTAAAATTGATACTGAAAAAGGAAAAGGGACCACTTTTACAATTTGTTTTCCGACTACTTAATACCACAAAAAACAACGGCCTTTGCCGTTGTTTTTTATTGAAAATCAAGAAAAAACATAATACCTTTTTCTTATGAGATTTGATTGATAAATGCTTCTATCCGATTTAGTCCTTCTTCTAATTCTTCTTTTGCATAAGCGTACGAAATTCTTACAAACCCTTCCCCGCAGGCCGAAAATGCACTCCCAGGTACTACTGCTACTCCAGAATCCCGAACAAGTGCAAGAGCAAAGTCAAATGAGGATAAACCAAATTTTTTTATTGATGGAAACAAATAAAAAGCTCCACCCGGTTTTACTACGTCCATGCCCATGGAGGTTAGCCGGTTATATACAAAATTTAATCTAGCATGATATTGTTCCTTCATAACTAAAGCATCATCAAACCCACTTATAAGGGCAGATTGTGCTGCTTTTTGAGAAATGGAGGAGGCGCAGGACACATTATATTGATGGACTTTAAGAATGTGAGCTGTTATCTCCTTTGGTGCCATTAAAAAGCCAATCCGCCAGCCTGTCATACTATGAGATTTTGACAATCCATTAATCACAATCGTTTGCTCACGGAGGAAGCTTGAGATTGAGGTGTGTTCTTGATTAAACACCAGTTCACTATATATTTCGTCTGATAAGACAAAAATATCTTTACCTTTAAGTAATTCTGAAATGTCTTTTAGTTCCTCTTTAGTTAACGTAATCCCAGTTGGATTTGACGGATACGGGAGTACAACACATCTTGTTTGCTTCGTAAGGTACGGTTCGATTAGGTCTGCTGTAAATTTAAATTCGTTTTTTGTTGTATCAACATGGATTGGTTTCCCGCCGCTAATCCGAATAAGTGGTTCATAGCCTGGATATACCGGACCGGGAAGAATAACTTCGCTTCCCTGATCTAAAATCGTTCGAAAGGCAATATCAATTGCTTGGCTTGCTCCAGTAGTCACAATTATTTCATTTTCTGGTCTGTAGGTGAGTCTGTATTTTCTATTGAAATAATTTGCAGCAGCCTCTCTTAATTCCGGAAATCCTGCATTATGAGTATAATTCGTGAAATTTTCATCAATGGCTGCTTTAGCCGCATCTTTAATATGGTGAGGAGTGTAAAAATCCGGCTGTCCAATTGTCAGCTGGACCACATCCTTATAGTCCGATACCATGTTGAAAAATGTTCGAATACCAGAGATTTCAATATTTTTTACATTTGTGTTAATTAAGTGCTCCATTAGTTATCACCTTTTATTGTATCTAGTAGTATAATCTATATCTTATCATCTGTTCCGTTGTAATCACATATGATTCCAATAATTTTTGTTTAGATTTACCTGAGAGGGGGAACATTTTAGTAAAAAGTTTGAAAGTGTGATGTTCGTTGATTAAGGCTGTTGTGATTAAAACAAACGGAGAGGTTGTCTATGATGTTCCTTTAAAAGAACTTAAAAAGGAGGAGGTATCTTGGTATTGGGTTGATTTTGAAAGACCGACGAGCCAAGAAGTGAAGCAGTTAAGCCGTTTTTTCCATTTTCATCCGCTTGCCATTGAAGATTGTTTAGAGTATGTTCAAAGACCTAAAATGGATAATTACGAAAAATATTTGTTTCTTGTTTTTCACTCCATCCATCAAAAAACGTTGGAGCCTGAAGAATTGGATCTTTTTATAAATCAAAAGTTTATTGTAACTTTTCACAAAAAACCAATCCGAAATTTAACGAATCTCTGGCACAAAGTAAAAAAAGATGAAGTCCTGCAAACAGGACCGCTGCAAGTCATGTATCAGCTGACAGACTTGTTAGTCGATGATTACTTTCCTCCTGTGTACAAACATGAAGATCTGTTAAATGATGTAGAAGCAAATACAATGGATCAATCAATCAGCGAATTAATGGAAGTTATTTTCGATATCAGGACAGAAATATCTAAGCTGCGCCGTACCATTATTCCAATGAGAGATTTGCTTTACCGGATGATTTCCTCCTCAAAAGTTCCAAAAGGAGAAGATCAGCAAATTTATTTTCAAGATATTTATGATCATTTACTTAAGCTTGTTGAAATGATTGATGCAAACCGTGAGCTAACAGCTGATATTCGTGACAGCTATTTATCCATCAGCTCAGATAGAATGAATAGAATCATGATGACACTAACTATTATTTCGTCCATCTTTTTACCATTAACATTTATTGCCGGGGTATACGGCATGAATTTTCAGTATATGCCTGAATTAGCAGGAAAGCACAGTTATTTCATTGTCTTAGGCGTGATGGTATTAATATCTGCCTCTATGCTGTATGCGTTTGCAAAAATGGGCTGGTTCCGTTTTCATAAAGGGACAAAGCTTTAATTGATAGGTTAAAAAAGTGAAAAAAGAAAAGCAACTGGTCATTTGACAGTCAGCATAAGTAAAGAGCCGTCATAATAGTTTTCTATGACGGATCGAATTATGATCTCGGGCGTCCTGGGGTTCCAGGGGCTGGACAAAGTGGGTGTGAGGTATGAAAACTGAAGAAATTTTGTTAACAGAGCAAGAAAGGGTAATTGTTCAAAAATTAAAACAAGAAATGTATAATGCATTAACCTTAAAGCATATGAATTTTTATAAAGAAGAAATTGAAAAAATTTATGCTCAAGCAAAAAGAAGACAAAGCTTTGTCACTTGTCATGTACAAAAGGATCAAATTTAATAGAAGTAGAGCGAAAGGTGCAGTGCGCTAGTCCTTCAGTAAAAAGCAATCTAGCATGAAAGGTGTTTTTTTAACCATTTTCCCCTTATGATGTATTGATTTATTACCTAGGGGCCGATGGACCTCGAAGCTGGGCAACAATGAAAAGCGGAAGCAGCACCTTGCTAAGCCTAGGGCGAGCACTCGAGCTAGCCTTCACAGAAAGGCGTTTTTTCCTCTCTCTGAAGATTAGCCTGTGACCTCAGGCGGTCTATGCGCTGAACCCTGCAAACGCTAAAATTCTTTATTACGTTAATACTTTAATTAACTTAAATTTTCAAAATGATAAAAAAGGTATCAGGGCTATCTCCTTGATACCTTATTCCTATTTATTTCTGGGCAGATAATTTTCGTTGATTATTAACAGGTGTAAGATCTAATTCTATCAAGATCTATTCCAAAATATACCCAGCGATATTGGTTAGGCCGCCAGCGAAAACCTGCAACAGAATTTCTGCCAACGAAAGTTGGGTAATACCAAAATGCGCGGCCATTATTTAAACGAACATACGTAAATCGATAAAGACACCCTCTTATTCCACCAGGATCTACAGCATATAAACCTACATCTTGTTGTTGTGGAATATAGCTGGGAGGTGGTCCTGATGGAGCCTGACCTTGGCCAGATCCGTCAGTTCCTGGCGGAAATCCAGGTGGAAATCCAGGAAATTGTCGATGATATGGATACATGGTGATTTCTCCTCTCCTCAAATGCCTATGCAATGTAGAGTATGCGATATAAAGGGAAGAGGTGATTGGAAATAAAGTAACTTTTTAATGGAAACTTTACAAAATATGGTGGTAGTTCACTTTAATTTCCTGTACTATTAAACTATTGTAATTAAGGAGGTAAAGAATTTTGGATGCAAACACAACTATTGAACATCAGGAAGTAGTGACAGAAAAGGAGTATGCAGGTATCGGGGCGCGGTTTTTAGCAATTTTTTTAGATGGTATTATCATTGGCATTCCGATGTATATTTTATTTTTTGTAGTCACGATTCTCGTCTTCGGTCTTGATGGAGGAACTCAAATGTTATTTAGTGAGACATATCCCGAAGAAGAGATTTCTGATGCTGAAGCAATGGCATTTTTAGGAAAGATGATTTTATACTTAATCTTGGTTTTTGTTATTTCAATCGGCGGCGGGATTGCCTATTATGCGGGAATGCACGCTTCTAAATGGCAGGCAACGTTTGGAAAGAAAATTTTAGGAATAAAAGTAACGGATTTAAACGGTCAAAAAATTTCATTTTGGAGATCCTTAGGCCGACATCTTTCTATGCAATTTATATCTTCTATATTCATGATAGGGTTTATCATTGCCTTTTTTACAGAACGAAAACAATCCCTGCATGATCTGATTGCAGGAACCATTGTAGTTAAAGATAAATAGTAAATGATAAAAAGGAAGAGGCGCTCTCTTCCTTTTTATTTTGGCAATGTAACTAATGTTTTAACTTTTCTACAACCTGTGTTTTTGGATCCACATTGTACCAACCGTTGTTTTTATTATCATTTTCCGAAAGACTATATACGTGAATGATATATTTATCTTCCTCTTTATTAACATATTGAACAACATGCCGACTCTGCGAAAGTCCTAATTTCCTCCTTACAAGCTGCTCGGCTTCTGTTGGCGTAAATTCATTATTGTCTTCATTAAATTTCACTTCTCTAGTAGATTCTACAAGTATTTCATCCGTCCTTTGTCCTTGATTCGTATCAAGCAGCCCCGAATCAGTTTCACCCAAGTCCTTATTGTTTACGTTGCAGGCAGTACAAATGGTAATGAATAATACGAGTCCGATGGCTTTTTTCATTGTTTGTGAAATACCTCCTTTATTTTATAGCTTGTTTGAAATAATGGAGGTTTATTCCTTATAGCGATTATTCTTAGGAATCTTTTCAGATTGAAAATTTCAATTGATTCTAATTATTAGAAGCCAGCGTTGAATTTAGAATTGGCGAAATAATAAGGAAATTGATTGGAAAACTGGTGGGATTAGCTGAATTAATTAATAAGGAAATTGGTTGGAAAGCTGATGGAATTGGCTGAATTTGAATAGGGGAATTGGCTGGAACTCAAGTGGATTTGGTTGATAAGGGAATTGACCGGGAATGTTTATTGTCCTCATACAAAATATTTTGTCCTTAAAAAGGTTGTTATTGTCTATTACTTAAATTTTACTTTCCCAATCGCAGATTTTATTTGCCGTATTGGTAAGAAGTGTTGATTTTATTGTCCTTTGGAAATTTTTATTTGCTTATGTTTCAATATATTGTCCATTTATCAGCTTTTTTGTCCGAACTAGAATCTTGCATGATTGTCTTCTCGCCGCTGCCCTCTAGAGCTGATGGGGTATGGGTATGGAAACGCCGCTTTTTCTGCCTCCGCAAGCTTCGCTTGCTGTCACGCCTTTGGCGTGCCAAAATTCTTGAAGGAAAAACGATTCCAGAAATGAATTTCTTCATCTTATGCTCCCAAAGAGAGAGGGTTTTAAACGGAAAGAATCGGGGGATATGTCGCTTGATATAACGCTCTTGTGTCATCTCGCCGCTGTGCTCTGACATGACACAAGAGCTGGTGTGGGGCTCAAATAAAAAATGGGTATGGAAACGCCGCTTTTTCTGCCTCCGCAAGCTTCGCTTGCTGTCACGCCTTTGGCGTGCCAAAATTCTTGAAGGAAAAACGATTCCAGAAATGAATTTCTTCATCTTATGCTCCCAAAGAGAGAGGGTTT
>NZ_JACXAI010000051.1 GCF_014773385.1 Metabacillus arenae
CATATTACATGAAACTTTATATCATAAACTGCATGACTATTTTTTTGATAGCCGTCCATACTTTCACCTCACACTTCAAGTATGGACACATATAGATAGGGCTAAAAGCTTATACCGTCTAAAGACGGTGGAGTTGGACCACGCATTTGTAAATTAAATTTTTCCAATCTTCAAAACCAAAATCCTTGTTGAATTTTATTACTAATAAAGACAATAAGTTTCCATGAGTTACGACGATTGTATGTTCAAATTCACTTTTTAAAATTTCCTCTATAACGTTTACGATTCGGTTCATTGCTTCCAAACTTGATTCTCCGCCCTCAAATTTCAGGCTGCAGATCAGTGAAAGTTTCTTCTAGTTTTTCAAACCAATCCGGCAAATTTTTAGTACTTAGTATGCGTTCTGATAACTTTCTATTTATTTCAACCTTCATATTCTTTTTTTCTGCCAGGGGCTCAATCGTTTGGATCGCTCGCAGAAACGGACTTGAAATGATTCTGTCTACCTTCATGTTCGTGAAAAACTCAGATAAGTAGACTGCTTGTTTAAATCCGCTTTCAGTAAGCTGTGACTCAGAAGATTGCCCCTTAGCTGCGCAGTGTCTTATAAGATAAATCTTTTTATCTATTGTTCCTTCCTCGGGCTGTCTACAAAAACAATAAGTATGATGTATCCACCTATATTTAGGTAATTATTATTCATCTTATCTCGTAGTGTATGATCATATCTATATAATCAAGACAAATACTGTCCGGAACAAGTCAATAAAGGGGTCGTCACGCAAATAAATTTCTAATTCAGCTAGTAAAATCGTCGATTCAGACAATAATTTTTAAAAATCGGACAATAATCTTCGCGATGCAGACAGTAAACAATGTTAGCCGGCCAAAAAACAAGGCTTGCCGCTAATATCCCATGCTGAATCGTGAAAATGGAAGGGGGACTACTTAAGAAAGCAGTTATAAGCTGTACAAGGAATTACCTAATAAAAAACTTTTCTAAGTAATCAATACTCTAAATTTATAGTTCTTCATTACTTCACCTACACTATAATCTTAAAGGAACATAATTCTCAATCTATATGCTCTCAACCAAAGCATATTCCTTAGAAAGATTAGTGGCCGTTACCGCCTGCCCGCGGAACATTTCACGTCAGAGTCTTTGAGTCATTCCCGAACTGCACGAACTGAGTACTCGACGAAATCACTGCCGTAATTAACCGGTAATTTATATAAAAGAAGCTTAGAACCACGAAACCCTAATAATGATGGGATTTAAATGGGATGGGAAGTGCTATATTGGATCATCAAATCAAAGAAAAAATTTTTCACTTAAAAAATTCAAACAGTATTATTGAACTTAACAAAGGTTTTTCGGATGATAAAAAATATGTAATTGATGACAAGTACCTTTTGAGGCTTTTTCCTATCGAAGATGAAAAAAATAGAAAGGAAGAATTCGACACTCTAAATAAACTAGCAACTTATTCAAATTATGTACCATCAGGGATAGAATTTAATTCTTTAAAAGATATTAAGATGGCTTATATGATTCTTACATATCTTCCTGGAAAAGATGCCGAGGTTGCTTTGAAAGATTTAACCGAAAAGGAACAATATACTTCAGGCTTTCTTGCAGGAAAAGAGTTAAAAAAAATACATGAATTTTCAGCACCTTCAGGTTATCCATCTTGGTACTCACTAAAAAAGAAAAAGAGTGATAATTATTTAATAGAACTAAAGAAAATGGATTTAGATGAAAATATAATAGACATGCTTGAAACTTATATTAGAAATAATGAAGCTATTATGAAAGACAGACCAAACAAGTTTCAACACGATGATTTTCATCCTTCAAATCTTTTGATAAATGATCATACTTTTTCAGGAATTATTGATTTTCAAAGAATGGATTGGGGTGACCCAATTCATGATTTACATAAGTTAGGGTTTTTCTCAAAGCGAGTGAGTGTTGAGTTCACAAAAGGTATAATTGATGGTTATCATGAAGACTGCGTCTCTTTAAGACATTCGTTCTGGGAGCTGTATTGTTTATACAGTGTCATGCATATTGTTTCAGCCCTTGTTTGGGGCACCAGAAGAAATCGTGAACAATACGAGCTATTGTTAGAATATTCTCTTGATGTTATTTCGGACCATGATCATTTCAATCGTGTTATCCCTAAGTGGTATAATTAAACATTTTGAAATAAAAAAATGTAATGATGATTTGGGAAAGAATATAAATTTATCAGTTTAGTTTTATAGAATTAAATGGATTGGATTCGCCAGAACGCTGTATGTGATCAACAAGCTGCAATCACCTCCTTATACTTAGAGCAAATGCAGAAGTATTCAGTATATCGCCCATTTCAGTGCTAAATCGCCTAAAATAACATTTGATAGCCATTTAAACAAAAAGTGCAATAAAAACAATAGAGTTAAAAGAAAACGAATTAACTTTTCTTATCTCTTTCAAGAAGCTCTATGATTTTATCTAGCTTTTGTTCTACACTATTTAAATTGTTGCAGGGCTTTATAATGATAGAACGAACCGCAAAATAAACAGCAAAAACAAGCCCCAGTAATAAAACCAAAGAGATAACTTGAAACAATATATTACCAATATTATACATATATACTCATCTTACCCATTTTTGGTTAATTATAACACAATGTTTTAGTACGAAGTCTGTTCACAATATGAAGTTAAGATTAGCTTCTTCAATAAAATGGCCCACCAAATGGAAGGAACTTAATATACTTGTATAGAAAAGATAGTTAAAACGTTATTAGGGGTGTTCACAGTGAATAGAAATTGACCCCAAATATAAGATTATTGACTTTTCCCAAACATACATAGAAGGAGGAGTGGCCATTGGCAAACTATAAAATTAGACCTGGAACTGAACAAGATATTAATTTCTTATGGGAAATGCTTTATCAAGCGATCTTTGTTCCAGAAGGTGAAGAACGGCCGTCACGAGAGGTTTTAAACGATACTAAAATAAAAATGTATTTAGATGGATGGGGAAAAGAGGGGGATATCGCGTTTATCGCTGCAGATTCTAGTGAAAATTCTGTTGGAGCAATATGGATGCGTCAGTTTAATGATACGACTAAAACTTATGGGTATATTGATCAGAATACTCCAGTAATAAGTGGTTTGGCCGTGCTGCCGCAATATAGAGGGCAAGGAATCGGTACTTTACTTATGAACAGGTTGATTAATAAGGCAAGGGATGCTGGCTATCTATCTCTTTCATTAAGCGTAGATCCTGCTAATCCAGCGATGAATTTGTACGAAAAAAAAGGATTTGTGAAAGCAGGTATAGCTGGAACCTCGTGGGATATGAAAGCAACATTAAATATATAAAATCTTAACCATGTTAATAATGGGAACAAGAATTGAAAAAGGAGACGGAAATCATGGATATTGTTAATTCCGAATACAGCGACCTTAAAGTAATTTGTGCGGACGATTGCGGAAACGCCCCTAAAAAAGTTTTGCTGAAGGAACTTACCATAGCTTTTACTAAAAATGATATAGACTTTATTACTAAGGTTATTTCGGATAATGTTTGCTGGGATATGATCGGTGATAAAATGATTCAAGGCAAAGATAATCTTGTTGAAATGCTAAAACAAAAGAAAATTAGAACCGTAACAGAAATACATATCAGTAACATTATAACGCACGGAAGCACTGGCGCAGTTAACGGCACCTTGATTTTTGAGAATAAGAAAAGTTATGCTTTCTGTGACGTATACAATTTTACCAGTGCAGGTAAACATGCAAAAATAAAAGAAATAGCTTCGTACGTAATTAAAATATCTTAATAGAAATATTGGCTCTTGCTCAACGAACAATGGCTTAATTAAACATTTATTTATATGTATGAAAGGCTTGCTAATACTCTATAAAATTATCATAATGGACATTTTTCTCATTATCAACCAATGTCTATTATGATAATCTTCTATCTCTCTTCCTAATTAAATTACTTGTCCCCTTATCCGTTATTTCAACACACATCGCTCTGAAAATAATTAAAGCAACACAAAAACCGTAAACAAAACAGCCAATACAAACTTAGGGTGACTTTTCTTATTAAAGGTACTAACGAAAAGGCAGTTTTCTAATGCTCTAAATATTTTTCATTAGGTTCCACATGAACATGGACACTATACACATCATGTTTGGAAATTAATACATTTTCAACCTTCGTAGAGATATCATGGGCACCACGAATATCTAATTTAGAATTTACTAGTATAACAATGTCTACGACAATGTTACTGCCGTAATTTCTTGCTTTAATTTCTTTAACACCTTTTACACCATACAAAGCCAGAACTGTTTTCTTATAAAATTCTATCTGCTTTTCATCAAAGCCGTCTGTTAAGTGATGAGATGCCTGCCTGAAAATATCCCATGCCGTTTTACAGATTAGGAGACCGACGATTAGAGCAGTAAGCGGATCAATCCATGGAAGATAAATCTGGGAACCAATGATCCCAATTACAGTCCCGATACTTACCCAGGCGTCTGAAAGATTATCTTTTGCTGCAGCCATTACAGCTTGGCTGTTTATTTTTCTTGCAAGATTTTTGTTATATCGGTAGACAACATACATCACGATCGCACTAAAAATTCCTGTCCATGCGGAAATTAAATCAGGAGTTTCATGTGTTTCTCCGAAAACTGTTGATACTGCTTCATATAAAACTTGGAGCCCAACAACCATCATAATAAAAGAAGCAACCAATGAGGCAACCGTTTCAGCCTTCCAATGCCCATATGGATGATCTGTATCTGGAGGTCTTTGGGATAATTTTAATCCAATCAAAACGGCTATTGAAGCAATAATATCAGTAGCATTATTTAAACCATCCGCTCTCAAAGCTTCGGAATTTGCAGTATATCCAATAAACAGCTTTAGAGCAGATAAGCAAATATATGCGACTATACTTATTACAGCGCCACGTTCTCCCATTTTTAAATCGTTGTATTTTTGTTGTTCCATACAGAAGGCTCCTTCACTTTAACTATTACTCGATCATATTATCAAGCCGATCTCGAGTGGGTCTATAGAAACCTTTTTTCACTTTTCTATAATAATAACGAGTGGCAAAAAAAGTTTCGCTCGGTTAACAATTGTTGTCCAGCAAAACTCCAAACCTTTTCTTTATTTTCCGAAAAATGGATCACAGACAAAAGAAAAGGATAGAAAAAGCAGAATATACCTGCATTCTCTATCCCTTATTTATTTCAAAATATGTTTTGATTGGAATCGTCTATTGCTTTACAAACTCAAAAATAAACATTCCTAATAAGCAGTCGGAAAAGAAGATCTGCTTTCATGTTTTATTCACCTAGATCTACATTGTGATAAACCTGTCCGACATCTTCTAAATCTTCTAAAACATCAACCAATTTTTCAAATTGTGCTTTTGCCTCTTCTGGAAGTGTTATGTCGTTTTGCGCAAGCATCGTTAGTTCAGCAACTGTAAATTCAGTTATACCCGCATTCTTGAATGCTTCTTGCACAGCATGGAACTGTTCAGGTTCTGCATAAACGATAACCGCTTCATCTTCTTCTAATATATCCCGTACATCTATATCTGCTTCCATTAATATTTCAAGGACTTCATCTTCACTTTTACCTTCAATACCGATGACGGCTGTGGCATCAAACATATAGGCTACAGATCCGCTGACACCCATATTACCGCCGTTTTTACTAAAAGCCGCCCTCACCTCTGATGCTGTACGATTCACGTTATTTGTCAAGGCATCTACGATTACCATAGACCCATTTGGTCCAAAGCCTTCATAGCGCAGTTCGTCATAGCTTTCTTCAGAACCACCCTTCGCTTTTTCAATCGCACGGTCAATAATCGTTTTCGGTACGCTGTATGTTTTTGCACGCTCAAGTACAACCTTTAAAGCTTGATTTGATTCTGGATCTGGTTCACCTTGCTTAGCAGCTACATAAATTTCGCGGCCAAACTTTGCATAAATACGGCTTGTATTTGCATCTTTAGACGCTTTTTTTTCTTTAATATTGTTCCACTTACGGCCCATATTGAACACTCACTTTCAACTTGAATCTAAACTGATTATGAAAAAAGCTGCTTCTTAAATAGTTCTTCATAAGAGATTCATTACTATTTCTATGATAACAAAAAACCCCTTGATGAAGATTTTGCTTTTTTCCGCTGTATCTATTATACCTCAAATGCATCATTTGATAGGATATTTACAATCAAAGAACTCCGAAGGTCTCATAAATAATAAAAATCAGGTTCCATCAATCTCAGACTCTTAAAAGGTACTCCGCCAGAGAATCCAAAGATCGTGCAATTGGCCAAACGTTGGAATGAATTAACCAGCATGTTCACCGGCTGGGATCCTGAGATCGTCAAAGCAGCAGAGCGTTTTCATAAAGAAAACCCAGGTAATCCATTGCAATACGGAGTAGATGGAGAGCTTTATTATTATATTAAGAAGGCTTTCCCTAAGAGTTAATTTAATTAAACTGGAGTCTATGCGAGATTTACCTTGTCTAAGAGTTTTTCAAGATCTATAAAGTTCTAAACGCGATTTCTTTACTTCTATGAAAGGAATCAATATATGCAGAACGAAAAGCGCAAGGCGCTAGTCCTTCGGCCACAAGCATAAGACGAGCCGGCTGGAAGGTTGTTCTTTATCCTTCTCGGGCGGATTGGCTTATGACCTCGAGCCGATGGCGCCTAGAGCTGGACATCGATACCAACTTTAACACGTTAATACTTTAATTAACTTAAACTTTCTGATTTTTTAAATAAGTCCATATGCTTTCTAAAGCCATATGGACTTTTCAAATATATACATTGGGAGCACACGTCAAAAAATAATATCTACCTTGAGTAATTTTAATTCTTTTTACTAATCCATTCATTCTCCAAAATGCTCATTTCCCACGTACTCCAATATTCATTACCAATCTTGTACGCTTCCCTAAACAATCCTTCTTTAATAAATCCAGCGTTTTCATAGCAAGCAATGGCAGGTTCGTTAAAATCAAATACACCAAGGGTCACTCGGTGCAAATGAAGCTCGCCAAATGCGATATTTAGTATTTCTTCAATCATCTGTCCTCCTAAACCTTGACCTCTCACACTTTTGTCTCCAATTAAAACTTTACCCACCCTTGCTGATTTATGCCTTCTGTCGATTCTGCCTAAGGAAATATGACCGATAACCTTTCCCGTTTCCTTATGTACCACTTTATACACCAAAGTATCGGATGTATTATGATTCGCATTTTTCATATACTTTTCTAATTGACCTCCATCCAATGGATACTCAAATACAGGTCCTCCCCACTGAAGTAGAAATTCAGGCGAATCAATCCACTCAATAAGTTGTTTGAAATCTGCACGTTCAAAATATTCCAGTTCAATCATAATACGTCGTTCCCCTCTTCCCGCACATTTATATACTTCTATAATGATTTTAGGAAAAACTCTTGGATAAGTAAATAAAAACCAACCGGATAGTAGGATTCCTCCACCCCCTCACTGCGGCAATTTTATATAGAATTGTAAACATGATTTTAGTTCGCTTCATGCTTGTGAGGAATCCATCTTCTTACAATTTCAAGTCGGTTGCCGTTTATCTTCGAAAATCGCCCATTTATCTTCGAAAATCGCCCATTTATCTTCGAAATTTTAATTATATCTTCGAAAATGACTGATATATCTTCGAAAATTTCAATTTATCGATTTTTCGACAAAAACTGATAAAACTTAATGACGGTCCAAACCTTTATATATTTTATGAAACCTCCAAAAATACAACAGTATCAAGAACTGTGGAATAAAAAACAATTTCTCATATTATTCCCCTAATTTAAATGGAACAAAAAAACAAGAACATAGCCGACAATGGATAACAAAATAGACCCAATAAACCCTGCTGTAAAGGATTTTGTCCCTAATTTTCCAAAAGCTGCAATATCCACATTTAGTCCGAGGCCTGCCATTGCCATCCCAATGAAAAGATAAGCCAAATTAACAAGATGAGTAGCGAGCATATCAGAAACAATGCCTAACGTATTAAACCCGCTCATCGCAATGAATCCTAAGATGAACCAAGGAATTGCTGTAAAGGAAATGCTTTTCTTTGAATTTCCTGGTTCGCCTTTTTGCACCAAATAACCAATCATGATGGCAACAGGAACTAATAAGGCTACCCGAGTAAGCTTGACAATGACTGCCATATCCACCGCGGTTTTGCCACCAGGAGCAGCTGCTGCAATAACATGTGCAACTTCGTGCAAGGTTCCGCCAGAGAACACGCCGTACCCTGCCTCCGATAAATGCAAGGTTGAGTATAATAGCGTGTAAACCAATGTAAAGATAGTACCTAACACAGCAACTGATGCTGCACCTATGGCCGTTTCTTCGTCTTTTGCTTTTATTTGCGGTGCAATGGCAACAACAGCTGCAGCTCCGCAAATCGCTGTTCCGCATGCAGTAAGAATGCTAAGCTTTTTCTCTACACCAAACAAGCGAGTTAAGCCGTACACAACAAGGAGAGCAAAAGCAATATTGATAATCGCAATTATAAATACACTTAACCCCGCATGATAAATATCTGCTAAATTCAGCCTCATTCCGAGTAGAACAATGCCTGTTCTCAAAAGTTTTTTGCTTGAGAATGAGACGCCTGGCATAAAAGTTTCTTTTACACCGATTGTCGCTCTCCATACGATTCCCAGCATAATTGCTATGACCAACTGGCCCATGATCGATAAGAACGGAAATTCCGATAAATATTTTGCGGCCATTGCGAGTAAAAATGTAACTCCGATTCCTTTAACAAACACAATGGAAATAATCTGTTTCTTTTGTCTTTCAATTGCCATCCCCACTTAAAACACTTCCTTTAAATGGTTTCTAAATAAACTTTACTGAAGAATCTATTATTAGTAAAATATATATTAATAATCACTGTCATTAATATTTCTAATGATAAGGAGGAAGTGCATGTATTATGATGCGTTAAGAACCTTCGTTACACTTGCAGAAATCGGAAATTTCACAAAGGCAGCCGAACAGCTTTGCATTTCCCAGCCAAGTGTAAGTTTACATATTAAAAACTTAGAGAAGGAATTTGATACAGAGCTTTTCCTGAGATCACCTAAATTTTTAAAAATTACTCCGACTGGGGAAATTTTGTACGAGCGGGCAAAACAGATTCTTAGCATTTACGAACAAGCGCGCCAAGACATACTCGAACATCATAACGACGTAAAAGGGAAGCTGAAAATTGGGGCAAGCTTTACAATCGGAGAATATATCTTGCCTTCCTTACTAGCGGATCTTCAAACTGAATTCCCAGGCCTTGACTTTGAAGTACTAATTGGCAACACAGATGAAATCGCCCAATCAGTCCGTTTGTTTGAAGTAGATATAGGTTTAATTGAAGGCCAAACAAATGAAAAGGAGCTTACTATTCATTCTTTTAAGGAGGATGTATTGTTTATTGTGGGTTCCAACAATGATCCGCTTGCAAGTAAAAAGGGCGTTAAGATTAGTGATCTCCAGGATCAAGCGTGGATTACTAGAGAGGAAGGATCAGGCACTCGTGAATATTTAGACCATGTTATCCGTTCAAATGGTCTTAAGGTTAAATCACTTTATTCAATCAGCAGTACCCAAGGAATTAAAGAATCAGTTATGCACGGAATGGGCTTATCCCTTTTATCTCAATCTGTGATCGAAAGAGAGATTCAGCATAACTACCTGTCGATCATTCCTGTAAAAAATCAATCCTTTAAAAGAACATTATCATATGTTTACTCTCCTGCAATGAAAAGTAAAAGGAATGTTGAGATTTTTATTGAAGCTTTAATAAAAAAATGGACCATTTAAAAAGGAAGCTCAAGAGGAGTTATTTAGGTTCCTCTCGCTTCCTTGACTCTACTAAGCTGCTAGATAGATTAATAAGAACCTGAATAGTCTGCTTGAATGTCTGTTTCAATTACCTCATCTTTTATATTTCTAACCGAATCGACCTTTGCCTTTGACCTTGAACTAATCTCCTGTTCGATAAAATGGATGCCCTCCCCATCATCTGCAGAAACTCCGCCCCTCAGGCAACGCAGCCTCAGTTATCGGGATTCATGCACCGTTAGCCGGCTACTTCCACCGTTACTCAAATATTTTCACGTTACTCGGATATTTGCACTTTTACCCAGATATTTGCACCATTACACTAATACAACAATCTCTTAGAAATGAGCATGATTAATTTATCGTCTCAAGAAGATTGCGACTGTCCAAAGCCAATAAGGAATAAATATAAAATCAGGAAAGTGAGTGATTACTCACTTAACAACATGATATTTTTATTATACAATATAAATGAGTGATTACTCACTTCATTCCGGAAGGTGGTAAATAATGATAAAAACAAAATCAGTTGTCTCTGTTCATCATGTCTCCAAAGCTTTTGGAAAACAGCAAGTTTTAAAAGATATTAATCTAGAAATTATGAAGGGCGAGATATTTGGTCTGCTAGGACCATCTGGCGCTGGTAAAACGACATTAGTAAAGCAGCTGATTGGATTGGATATGCCCACATCGGGGGAAAATTTTCTTTTTCAAAAAAAAATGCCTTCTTTAAAGCTGATTGAAAGAGTAGGATATATGGCCCAGTCTGATGCCCTTTATGGAGAGTTGTCTGCAAAAGAAAATCTTCAATTCTTTGCATCTTTGTATGGCTTAAAAGGAAAGAAACAGCGGGAAAGAATCAAAGAAGTGATGGAAATTGTCCAGCTTTCAGAGCACCTAAACAAGCTCGTCTCTAATTACTCGGGTGGCATGAAAAGAAGGCTATCATTGGCCGCTGCACTCCTTCACGAGCCGGAGGTTTTAATTCTTGATGAACCAACAGTCGGGATAGATCCGGTTTTAAGGAAGAGCATTTGGGAAACGTTCTATCAATTAAAGAAAAAAGGAACGACATTAATTGTCACTACACATGTAATGGACGAAGCGGAAAAGTGTGATCGATTGGGATTAATTCGGAATGGCATGCTTATTGCAGTCGGATCTCCAAAAGAATTAAAGGAAAAAACAAATTCAATGTCAATTGAAGAAGCGTTTCTTATTTATGGAGGTGCTTAAGATGAGGATTAAGGCATTAGTCATTAGAATATTACGACAAATCTTCCGTGACAAACGAACAATGGGGTTGCTTATATTTGCACCTATCCTTGTCTTAACAATGCTTCACCTCGTTTTTAATGGCGATGATTATCACCCAAAAGTTGGCCTGGTTCATGCTCCTGATTCATTAATGGATCAAATCGATACTGATGGTGCGGAAATCAAAGAATATGAACATGAAAGTGAAGCGAAAGAGGATTTATCCAATCAAGCCTTAGATGGTTATGTATTATTTGACAATAGGTCTCCTTCCATCTTTCTTGAAGGTAGTGATCCAAGTATTAACGGAGCTACAGTAAAATGGATTCAATCAGCTTTAAAGCCTCTACAAGGAGGCAAAGAATCTGTAGAACTAAAGGTTGATTACCTGCACGGTTCTAGTGAGATGGGTCAGTTTGATTATTTTGGACCTGTACTTCTTGGCTTTTTTGTTTTCTTCTTTGTGTTTCTGATTAGCGGAGTGTCTTTTTTAAGAGAACGTACAACTGGAACTCTCGAACGGCTTCTTTCAAGCCCATTGCGTAAGTGGGAGATTGTGATGGGGTATGTGCTCGGGTTTGGAATCTTTACAATGATCCAGGCAACAATTATTGCTGCGTATGCTATTTATGTGCTGGGAATGCTTATGGAAGGGGCTTTTGGGTATGTCCTGTTAATTACCTTAATCCTTTCTTTAACAGCTCTCACTCTTGGAACTTTATTATCCGCTTTTGCAAATAATGAGCTCCAAATGATCCAGTTTATACCGATTGTCGTCGTCCCTCAAATCTTTTTCTCTGGATTGTTTAACTTAGAAACCATTTCTGAATGGCTCAGCTGGATTGGCCCATTCACTCCTTTGTATTACGCTGCTGATGCATTAAGGGATGTCATGGTCAGAGGATACGGCTGGGATAAAATTTACTTGGATATCCTAGTCTTGGCAGGCTTCTCACTCCTGTTTATGATTTTAAACATCCTGGCGCTAAGAAAGTACAGAAAAATATAAAATAACCTTAGCATACGTATGGATTTATTTTTCCATACTGATGCTAAGATGAGACTAGGTTACATTGAAATCAACCGTCTGTAAGAATATGTGGTATATAATAGACTTTCAATTTCACCTTCTCCCGAAAATACTTTAAGATAGAATTAATATAAGGTAAAAAGGAGCACAAAATGTCCGACCAAGATAAGATGATAGATGAGTTATTTGATCAAGTTGATGTGTTAACAGAAAAGCAGAAGAAAATTTTAGCTGCGGCAATCGAATCCTTCGCAGAAAAAGGCTATTCAGCAACCTCCACAAGTGAAATTGCAAAAAAAGCAGGCGTAGCAGAAGGAACCATTTTTAGACATTATAAAACGAAAAAGGATCTCCTTATTTCAATCGTATCACCAATGATGGCAAAGCTAATTGCACCGTTTGTTATAAAGGATTTCGATAAAGTACTAAACCAAAATTATGAAAGCTTTGAAGAGTTTATTAAAGCGATGATTGAGAATCGGACTAAATTCCTTCAAAATAATATGCAGCTGTTTCGAATTTTAATTCAAGAAATCCCTTTTCAGCCAGAATTAAAGGAACAATTTAAAGAGCATATCGCTAAAAAAGTATTCAATCGGTTTAAAGAGGTCGTTGAATATTATCAAGCAAAGGGAGAAATAATTGATTTGCCCTCACACAGCATTATCCGTGTTACAGCTTCGACTATTTTTGGTTATATAATTTCTAGATATTTGCTTGTACCGGAAGCAGATTGGAACGATGAGATAGAGATTGAAAGAACCGTCCACATCTTAATGCACGGGCTATCACCTAATTAGGAAACGTGATAAGCATTAGTGCGTCGACGACAAGAAAAAGTCAATCCGAAGAAGGTTGTTCTTATACCTTCTTCGGATTGACTTATGACTTGTTTTTAGGTCTGGATAGTTTGGGAAACTATGCCGCTCCTTTGCTGTTTCAGGAATATCTGATAATGTGTACTCATTTCCGTGGATTTCTTATCATTCATTTCTCCTCTGCATTTTCATAGATATGGTAAATGCCTTAGCTACTCATTTACACATACTTTCCCGTCACGTTTCTCCACAACTTCTTCTTCCGGTAACTTGTTGTTCTTTATGAAAAAAGAAATAATTAAACCTGCTAACGAGAGAATCGAGACAACGATAAAGGCAACATTGGCTCCATGGATATCTGGATAGGAGATTTCAGGGCGCTGCTGAGCAGTCTCAGCTGTCGTCGTCATGACTGTGACCAGAATAGCCGTACCTACAGACGCCGCAATCATTCTCATCGTATTATCCATGGCGGCTCCGTGCGGAATTAATCGTTTCGGCAGCTGATTTAATCCTGCAGTTGCGATCGGCATCATGACCATTGAAAGACCAAACATCCGTACCCCGTACATTATTGTGATGAAGGTAAAGGATGTGGAGGGACCTAAATTCGTAAAGGCAAACGAAGACGCTGTAATAAAGAGTAAGCCGGTAATCGCCAGCCACTTTACACCGACCTTATCAAAAATCCGGCCCGTAACAGGTGACATAAAACCAGTAATCAGTGCTCCTGGTAAAAGGGCAAGACCAGCTTCAAACGCTGTAAAGTCCCGCATATTTTGCATAAATAGCGGAATAAGCGTCTCTACCCCGATCAATCCCATAAAGACAATCATTCCAACGAGCACTGTCAGTGGAAAGATCGAATACTGAAAGACCCGGAACTCAAGCATCGGATGTTTCAATCTCAATTGTCTTGTGATAAACAACACAAGTGCAAGCATTCCAATCCCGAGAGATAAAAGCGTAACCGTGTCTAACCAGCCATAATTGCCGGCCGATGTAAACCCATAGAGCAACCCTCCAAACCCAAATGAAGATAAAATAATCGAAAAGACATCGACTTTCGGTTTGGTTACATCTGTCACATTTTTTAAAGCAAAAACAGCAATCAGGATATCGATTAAAGCAATTGGCAGGATAATGAAAAACAAAAGCCTCCAGGAGTAATTCGCTGTTATCCACCCAGATAAAGCAGGACCAATCGCAGGTGCAAAGGAAATGACCAGCCCGATCAACCCCATCGCTGCTCCACGCTTATTAACTGGAAAAATCATTAAAAATACTGTTTGCATCAGCGGGAGCATCACACCTGCTCCACTTGACTGTATTACCCTTCCGAGTAATAGCATTCCAAAATTAGGAGCGAGTCCGGCAACTAAAGTTCCAAAGGCAAAAATACTCATGGCTGTTATAAAAAGCTGTCTTGTTGTAAAACGCTCCAATAAAAAAGCACTCACTGGAATCATAATCCCATTCACAAGCATAAAGACGGTTGTAAGCCATTGTGCGCTGTTCGCCGTAATCTTCATCTCTTCCATAATAGGAGGAATGGCTGTAATCATAAGCGTTTGGTTCAGTATGGAGATAAAAGCTCCTGCAAGCAGAAGCGTTACGATCGTAGACTTCTTATAGCCTGGTGTTTCCATTATACTTTTCCCTCATTCCTTTCCCTTTTTCTATCTCGAAATATGATAGCCTGCTAAGCAATCCTACACCATCAGGGAACCTTATAATTTCATAATTAGGTATATACAATAATTGGCGGCAACGCCTACCCTTATAAAGTACACGAAATTGAAGGAATAATCTAATGACTCGACTTATAATTTTCACGTTTTTTTCGAGTTATTGAAATGGTGGGTTTTGATTGGGGCAGAAAAAATGCAGGCAGTCTAAAACCTAATCATTTAAGCTTTAGACTGCTGAAAAGTGGAAACATTTTATTCAGTCTCCTTCAGGAGTAAGACGGCCTCACGAAAAGAAAGCCCCCCCTTTTTGGTTGAGCTTGCTCATGCCCTTTAAGAGAAGGTTTTTAGCATGGTGAATCGAAGTTTGTTAATCTTCGATCGCCTGGTAGACCGAAGTCCAGAAATCGAGAAAGACACGGGGAGGATTGGGAGAATCCATCATTCGCTGGGTCATGAGGATCCCTACCATTTCTTCCTTCGGATCCGTATAACCAGACGTACCTATCCCGCCATCCCAGCCAAATCGTCCAGGAACCCCCGCTAGATCATCGCGCCTGGTAGCAACGCTAACACCGAACCCCCATCCCCTGTTACCACCGAAGAAGATGTGTGCGTCAGCCTTCTGTTCTGGTGTCAAATGATCGGTGGTCATAAGCTCAATTGATGGCCGTGATAGGATACGATCATTCCCGTAACGGCCCTTGTTCAACATCATTTGACAGAAGGCTAGATAGTCGTCGGCAGTCGAGACGAGCCCTCCCCCACCAGATGGAAATACAGGCGGGCGACCCCATTTGCTGTCGCCAGGTTCATCATGGACCGTGAGCTCCCCAGTTTCGGGGTTGATTATATAGCTGTTCGGCAGCCTGCCAAGCTTTTCGCTCGGTACGTGAAACCCGGTATCCTTCATCCTAAGCGGCTCAAAAATGCGTTCACGGAAGAAATTCTCCAGCGGCTGACCTGCGGCACGCGCGATCAGCACTCCCAAAATGTCAGAGCCGGTATGATACATCCACTTCTCGCCTGGCTGATGGATCAATGGCAGACTGTCGAGGCGCCTCATATACTCATCGGGCGTAATTTGAAGCGAATTCGGCCCAGGTGCGAGACCCGCCTCAGCCATTGCTTTCTGGATCGGATACTTGCCTGGGGGAGCCATCACTGCTCCTATACCGAGCCGAAACGTCAGCAGATCACGTAAGGTAATCGCACGGCTTGCAGGCTCGGTGTCATCAAGCGGACTATCGAGGCGCTTCAAGACCCGTCGGCTTGATAGTTCTGGCAGCAGCCGATCCACAGGCTCATCCAGCCGCAGCTTGCATTCCTCCACTAAAATCATTGCTGCAACAGCAGTGATTGGCTTGGTCATTGACGCAATGCGAAAGATCGTGTCACGGCGCATCGGGTCACTGCCACCGACCTTCTTCATGCCAATCGTCTCCACATGCACCTCGCCCCTCCTGCTGACAAGAGTAACGATACCGGGTACTTCTCCACGCTCGACATAGCCGGACATAACGTCGTGCATACGATCGAGCCGCGATTTCGAAAATCCACCAGCGCTCATCATTTGTTCCCTCCTTCCTGTCTCTTTCTGCGGTAATTGCTGCTTTGCATGCCTAGATGTTTGTCACAAATCCCCCCATTGTTAACCTCAGTTTTGAATCTTGAATTATATTGATGTCCGGGTATAAAACTATCCATTGACAATTTGTTGTCCAATACAGCTTTTCCCATAGGTGTTTCTCCTTTCTCCGACCAAATTGATATTAGTTTTAAAAAGATACCCAAATTCTAGCATATAACTTATGCTGAAATTTCTTATCAATTGCTAAAATGGATAACCGCATCCTTCCTAATTGGTTTAATTGATAATGTTTTTTGCTTTAAGTCTATGAATATACCTTAGTTCGATAGCCATGGATCTATATTTTTTCCTGTAATAAGATTTAAGTTAATCGTTTAAATGTAAGTTCTGATCATTGATCTGATATTTTATTAATAACCTCTTCCATACGAAAAGGTTGTACGAAACTATTGTTATAGTTTGAAGGAAAATAAAATATAAAATAAAACCTGCGAATTTCGTGAAACAGATAGAAAATAATTATAAAAAATCTATTGTTTAATATAGTAAAATACATAAGTTAAACTATCTAAAGATCATACTATTCTAAATTTTTCAAAAACCCACTTGTAATTATAATGAAAGCGTTGTATATTTAGTAAAACGATTAAATGAAGCTGGTGACAAGATGAAATGAACAAAAAAGTAACGATTAAAGAAGTGGCGAAACAAGCGAATGTATCTACTGCAACCGTTTCAAATGTAATAAATAACACAAAATTTGTTAGTGAAGAAGTCCGAACCAGAGTTCTTCATGTCATCGAGGAGTTGAATTTTCATGCGAATACGCTGGCTAAAGGCTTAAGAATACAAGAGTCACGGCTTATTGGAGTGATCGTTTCCGACATTGCCAACCCCTTTTTCTCCAAGGTTGTCAGCGGAATTGAGAAGGGTGCTGCTGAGATGGGTTATAATATTTTACTTTGCAATACAGCATCAAATCTTGATAAAGAGATCGAATTTTTGAATATTCTAAAAGGAAAAAGAGTAGAAGGGTTAATTATTTCCTCATCAGGAACTACAAAAGAGTATTTTGAAAGTCTCGAAAATCTTAATATACCAATCGTTTTTCTAAATCGATCACCAAATACTCCATCTCATAAGGTTGTTATCACAAATAATATCAAAGGTGCAAATAAAGCTACTGAGCATTTAATCCAACATGGATATACCCGAATCGGAATAATTTCTGGGCCAACTTCTCTTAGTACTGGCAAGGATCGCCTGACAGGGTACAAACGTGCGATGGAAGATTATCATTTATCGATTCCTGACTCTTACATACAAGAAGGAGACTTCAGTATTGAGAGTGGGTACCGTGCTATGAAGGATCTTTTAACTCTTAATAAAGATTTGGAAGCATGCTTAATTTCTAATAATTTCATGACACTTGGGGCTCATAAATATATAAAGGAAGCAGGATACTCTATTCCTAATGATATTGCAGTCATTGGGTATGATGATTCAGATTGGGCAGATGTTATGGATCCACCTTTAACAACTGTAAAACAACCGACCTTTGAACAGGGCCAAAAAGCAATAGAAATGTTGTTTTCAACCATACGTAATGAAAACCATCATAAACAGCAAATTATGTACTTGCAGCCAAGTTTAGTCATTAGAAAATCGTGTGGTTGTTAATCTATTTGTATCTTCTAGTTAATCGATTAACCGAATTACCTCCAAACTTTACTTACTGATAGGGTAGTTCGAAGATATCTTCATTATATATAGGGGAGGAAAAAAGAATGAGAATTTCTGTTGGAGGCGATCACGCTGGTTTTCCTTTAAAGGAGAAAGTTGTAAGCGTTATCAAAAAATTAGGGCATGAGGTAGTAGATTATGGGTGTTTTGATCCTAAACCGATTGATTTCCCTGATATTACAAGAACAGTGTGTGAATCCATTTTGGAAGGAAAGGCAGATCGAGCATTATTAGTCTGTGGAACAGGGGTAGGTGCATGTATAGCAGCTAACAAAATCCCTGGAATCCGGGCATCTGTTTGCCATGATATTTACTCTTCTCATCAATGCGTTGAACATGATGATGTCAATGTCATGTGCGTAGGTGCCCAAATCATTGGTCCAGTCCTTGTGGAGGAGCTAATTGAATCATTTTTGAATGCAACTTTCAGCACTGATGAAGAGTTTAGAAGAAGAGTGAAGAAATTGGGAATGATGGAAAAGGAATATTCCAAAAAGTTACTGACAAATCAAAAATAATAAAAATAGAAAGGGAGAAATTACATGAAACTAGTTCATTATTTTGCTTTATTATGTGCTGTTGTATTAGTACTATCTGCCTGTGGGAATGACTCTGCGAAAACAAATGCAAACGCTGCCGGTGAAAATAGAACACTTTCTATTAAACTAGCTCATGTTACAAATGATCAATCTGCTATTCATAAGGGGTCAATAAAATTCAAAGAGCTGGTTGAAAAAGAGTCGAATGGAAAAATGAAAGTGGAGGTTATACCTGGAGGGCAATTAGGTAGTGAAAAGGATTTAGTTGAGAGCACGAAACTAGGAACTGTAGATATTACGATTCCTTCAGCAGCTGTTCTGTCTAATTTTGTTCCAAAGGTTGCCGTTCTAACACTTCCTTATGTCATAAAAGGCTCAAATGAAGCTGAAAAATATGAAAGCTTGAAAAAGCTCTCTGGAAGTGAAGTATTTAAAGAAATTGAAAAAGACACCGATGCTGTGGGATTAAAATTATTTCCGGAAGCTGTTTGGTGGGTAGGAGACAGACATGTTACCACAAAGGATAAACCGATTAAAACACTGGCAGATCTAAAAGGGGTAAAAATACGCACTCCTGATGCTGCTGCCCATACAGAACCGTTTAAAGTGTTAGGTGCAAATGTAACCGCAATGAATATTACTGAAGTGTATTACTCATTAAAAACGGGGGCACTTGAAGCTCAAGAAAATTCAATTAATCAGATTTACACAAATAAATTTCATGAGGTACAGAAATATGTGAACCTGACAGGTCATATGACTCAAAATGAATTACCGGTTCTAAACAAACAGTGGTGGGACGGTTTATCAAAGGATCAGCAATCTATTATTGAAAAAGCAATGTTTGATGCAGGTGTGTATATGTCCGATTTACAATTAAAACAAAATGAAGAGGAATTAAAAATCTTACAAGATAATGGAATGGAAGTTGTTGAAACGAATTTAGAAGAGTTTAAAGAAGTGACGAAGGATTTATATAAAAGCTTTGGAAATGCCATTGATGAAGATTTTTATAATAAAATTGCTGAATCCCAGTGATCTGATTGGTAAGCAGAAAGGGAGGGATGCATCTTGATTACTATTAAAGGTATTATAAAAAATTTGGAAGAGATAGTCGCTTGTGTATTTTTTTCCATCATGTGCAGCGCTGTCATCATAGGTGTTTTAGCAAGGCTATTCAATTTTTCAATTGTTTGGACTGATGAGCTTTCCCGTTATTCATTTATTTGGGTGGTTTTTATAGGATCTGCAGCTGTGTTAAAACGGAAAAAGCACATAACGATTGAATTTTTGTCTGTAGTTGTTCCTAAAAAAACTCTAAAGTACTTAAATACTCTCATAGGAATATGCTTAATCAGTATATTCCTAGTGTTAATCCGATTTGGGATACTTGTTACGGCTGATACATGGAGTGTTCCAACAACTAGTTTAGGGATTCCAACAGGGCTGATTTATGTAGTTGTACCAATATCTGGAGTTCTTATGACGGTTTACACGATCTTAGATCTGATTACTATTTGGAGAAATAAAGACGGTATCGAAGAACCTCATCCAGAAGAAAGGGGCGTGGAGATTTAATTATGATCATATTAATATGCTCCCTGCTCCTTCTCTTACTATTAGGGGTTCCGGTTGGCTTTTCGTTAATCGGCGCTTCGTTGGTTTCATTAATTTTTCAGGGTACCATTCCTTTAGAGGTCTTACCGCAGCGCTTATCACTTGGATTGGATTCTTTCCCTCTGCTGGCCATTCCGTTATTTATTTTTGCTGGTACATTAATGGAAGCAGGCGGAATTACTAAAAGGTTAATTCTCTTTTCCGAAGCCTTAGTTGGTCATATTAGAGGAAGTTTAGCTCATGTAACGGTTGTCTCAAATGTCTTTATGTCCGGCGTTTCTGGATCTGGTGTCGCAGATGCCGCTGCTACTGGAACTGCTTTGATTCCTGCGATGGTGAAGAGAGGCTACGGAAAAGGTTTCGCTTCAGCTATTTTAGCGGCTAGCGCAACAGTCGGACCTATCATTCCACCAAGTATTCCAATGATTATTTTCGGGAGTTTTGCAGGGGTATCAATAGGAAAATTGTTCTTAGGCGGAGTTTTACCAGGATTATTAATGAGCTCATCCCTTATGATCATTGCTTACTTCATAGCTAAAAAAAGAAACTATGAAAAAAGAGAAAAAGCAAGTTTACTTACTGTATTTAAAACGTTTCTAGATGCGTTTTGGGCATTATTGATGCCTGTCATTATCATGGTTGGAATCTTCTCTGGATATTTCACTGCAACTGAATCTGCTGTAATTGCTGTAGTGTATTCAATTGTAATAGGTTTGTTTGTCTATAAGGACTTGAAATTTTCTGACCTTCCAAGGAAAATATTGGACGCTGTTTTAATGACGGCTGGAGTTGGCATCATTATCGCAGCATCTGCACCCTTCGCATGGTTTATGGCCTTTGTACAAGGCCCCCAGAAGCTGCTGGATTTATTTCAAACAATTTCAATGTCACCAACGGTTATTCTTATATTATTAATGGTCATACTCCTGGTATTAGGCTGCTTTCTTGATGGTACAGCTATCATCATCATCACGACACCTGTGGTATTGCCAATCTTAACTCAATTTGGAATAGACCCTTTGCACTATGGAGTAATTCTTGCGATTAATGTCATGATTGGTACAATAACTCCGCCAGTTGGCGTGATTATGTATGTAACTACAGGAATTGCCAAAACAAATATCTTTCATTTTGCCAAAGAAGTCATGCCTTTTTTGATCACGTTAATCCTATTACTGTTTATCTTTATGCTGGTCCCTGGAATCGTAACATTTTTACCAAATTTATTAATTAAATAACCTGTTAACGAAAAGCGCAAGGCGCCCGCCTATCGGCGACAAGCATAAGACGAGCCGGCATGAAGGTTGTTCTTTAACCTTCTTGACGGATTGGCTTATGACCTAAGGGCCGATGGCGCCTGGAGCTAGACAACGACAACACTCTTTAACACATTAATACTTTAATTAAATTAAGCTGATCTTATAAAAAGAGTCCAAATAAACTTAATTGAAAGGATAATCATATGGCTGCAAATATTTTAGTAGTTGGAAGTCTGAATATGGATCTTCTTATTAGGGTAAATGAGCTTCCGAAAAAAGGTGAAACATTATTAGGGGGCCCCATTACAGAGATTCCTGGAGGTAAAGGAGCGAATCAAGCAGTTGCCATTTCTAAAATGAATACTTCTGTAGGCATTCTTGGATCAATCGGGAAGGATTCTTACGGAAATGCTCTACTGAAATCTTTGGAAGACCATAAAGTCGGCACAAGATATATTTCTAGATCTGATAATAAGACTGGGACTGCCATTGTCATAGTTGACGAAAAAGGCAGTAATCAAATTGTTGTTTCACCTGGAGCAAATTTGGACCTGACACCTGAATTGGTTTTTAAAAACAAAAAGGCGATTGAGGAAGCGGATATTGTCGTGATGCAATTAGAAATCCCCTTGGAAACAGTGCATTTTACACTCGAGTTAGCTAAAAAAATGGATAAAATAACGATTCTAAATCCTGCCCCAGCAATTAAGTTAAGTGAAGATATTTTGAAAAATGTTGACATCCTAATACCTAATGAACATGAATTAAAATTACTATCAAACAACTGGATTGAAGGAGCATTTAATGATCCTATTAAAGCATCCTGTGAAGAGCTGCTTGAAAAAAAGGTTAAAACAATTATCGTAACATTAGGAGAAAAGGGATGTTTCCTAATGAACGGCATGGATGAGCAAACTTTCCCTGCTTATAAAGTGGATGCAGTGGATACTACTGGAGCTGGAGAATGCTTTATTGGCGGGTTTACAAGTACGTATTTAAAAACAATGGATTTGCATGATTCGATCCAAAGCGCAATAAAAGCAAGTGCAATATCCGTAACCAGGTCCGGTGCACAAAATGCTATGCCTACCCAAAAGGAAGTTGAAACCTTTTTATGCTGAGAAATGTAGTACAAAAACCCGCTTAAGAAAAATGTCTTAAGCGGGTTTTTGATTCATCAAACTGCTGATTTCTCCTCGCTCTTCTGGGCAGGTTTTAAATCAGGTTTTTTCTCTTCCTCTTTGTCATCATTTGACACTAATCCCTTTGCAGCACTCTTGAATTCAGTTAATGTTCTCCCCATGGCACGGCCGATTTCAGGAAGCTTAGATGGCCCGAAAATAATTAAGGCAAGAACAAGAACTAGGATCAAGCCTGGTATTCCGACATTTGGAATCATACCTCATTCCCTCCTTTACTATCGTAATGAATTCGTTTATTGAGTTACTTTTTCCTGTCTATTTTTTCTTTGTTTCTCATGAGCACGTGCATGGGCGCGGTGACGGTCTTCTTCCACTTCTTTTGAGCGTTTAACACCTTGCGGAACCTCAGTAACAGCTACTTTTCTTATCCCTTGCCCATCTCTTTCATAAACGAGAGAGGCTCTTGTTGAAATAGCTGCCCCCGGTTCTGTTACAAACGGAATAACACGGTAATCAGCCTGCCATTTATCAGGTGTTACTGTACATCTAACATAACCGCGGTAATCGTTAAAGAATTTAATATTAGGGTTAGCCGCTAATATTTGGTCAGTGTCTGCTCTCTCATCCGCTCCGTTTCCGCCTGATGTGATCGAAGTTCCAACAAACTCTGCTCCAATAATCTTCGATTTTGAATCATCAAAGTCGGTCATTATATTTGAAGCCCAGCTTGCATGGACATCACCAGTCAGGACGATAAGATTGTTTAAGTTTTTACTGTGCACATAGTCTGTGATACGGTTGCGTGCTGCAGGATAGCCATCCCAGGAATCCATACTGAATTTTGGTTCCGAGCTTGTACCAACCTTCTTCTGGGAGAAGAAAATTTGCTGAGCGAGCACATTCCATTTAGTTTTGGAAGTACCGAGATTGTGAAACAGCCAATGCTCCTGATCAGTGCCAAGTGTAGTACGATTTGGGTCAAGAGATTCTGGAGTATGAGCTTTTGATCCGTCGTCATTTGCTTGATCATCACGGTATTGACGCGTATCAAGAACAAAGAAATTCGCCAAATCACCATAAGTGAAATCACGATATAATTGCATATCAGCACCGTGCGGTAAAGATGATTTACGAAGCGGCATGTGCTCATAATAAGCTTGATAAGCAGCAGCGCGGCGTTTAACAAATTCCTCAACAGACTGGTCCTTTTCAGGAATAATATTCGCATAGTTGTTTTCTACTTCATGGTCATCCCAAGTTACAACCCATGGAAAAGCAGCATGAGCAGCCTTTAAATTAGCATCTGAACGGTATTGGGCATGACGGTTTCGATAGTCTTCAAGCGTAAAGATTTCAGGACCGCTGTGAGTACGAACATTACCAGATCCAGAAACATATTCATTTGGACCGTATTCATAAATATAATCTCCTAAATGAAAGACGATATCGAGATCCTCTTTAGCCATGTGCTGGTATGCTGTATAGTAGCCGTGCTCATATTGCTGACAAGAAGCGAATGCGAAAGTCAAGCTGGAAACCTTTGAACCAACTTCTGGAAGAGTTTTCGTTTTTCCAACAGGACTTAATTCATTGCCAGCTCTGAAACGGTAATAATACACTTCGTTTGGCTTAAGTCCATCTACTTCAACATGAACCGAATGCGCTAGCTTCGGTGATGCTACTTCAGTCCCGCGCTTTACAATACGGCGAAAATTCTCATCCTTGGCAATTTCCCATTTCACAGGGACCTTTTTATTAGGCATCCCGCCTCCATCAAGCGGTTCAGGTGCCAATCTTGTCCATAAAACAACACTGTCTGAAAGCGGATCTCCCGATGCAACACCTAATGTAAATGGATAGTTACTGAATTTCGGAGCAGCAGAGGTTACCTCCAAACCACCCATTGATTGCGCAATGGTCAATCCAAGTGAAATCCCGGCAATTTTCCCAGCACCTTGCAGGAAACTCTTGCGATCAAACTCCTTCTTTTCAAAGCTATTATCCTTCAATTTCTTCATCCATTCATCCCACTGTCTTTCGTCCACAATGATTTCCCCTTTCTGAAAGAAATTTATTACTATGACTTATATTAAAGAATATTTGTTAATGCACTGTTAAGCCATGTAAAGGAGAACCGGAATATAGAGATTGTATCTAGGCTTAAATTAACAGACCTTTTTGAGGAAGAAACTGAAGATACGAAACAATTTATCTATTATGGTAGGAATATCAGTTTTTGCAAATATTAAAAAATCCTACAACATTCACGGTTCCTCCTTCCTACTTTTTTTTACATTTTCTTTATAGATTTGTAATAGGAGGAAAGTGGTGTGATCACAATAAATTGTAAGATTCAAGGGAAATTAACTAATAGACCTATGAATCGAATTTATTTTCCGCCTGTCACCGGTTTCTGTCCAAACCCTGAAGTTTATTGTCCGAATTCCAAGATTTATTGGCTGGTTCAGCGAATTTTATGCTTACGGCGAATTTACTGACGGTGTTAGAAATCAATTATTTCGATATCGGTGCAATTAATTGGCTTACGGTGCATTGGCTTTTATTAGCCGGTTGAGGGTATTGTCTAAATTATATGGAGATAGAAAAAGCCACCGTTACTGCTTGTGAAGGTGGTTTCAGGTTTTCAGTGTTATTCTTTTAGTTTCTCAATAAAGTAAACCCGCTTTTTTCTGAAAAATCTTCAGTGCAAGCCTGTGAACTTTTTCATGGCTTATCATTTAAGCTTGTTGATTTTTCGTATAACTTTATTGAGCCGCCGCTAGCACCATAGCATTCTGTTAAATGAGTCCATCCGTACTTTTCGTAATAGCCTTCCAAGTCAGAGGTTAGATAAAGCTTTGAAAATCCTTTTCGCGCTGCTTCCTTAAGAGCGTGCTCAAGTAACCTAGATCCCATTTCATTCCCTCTAAACTCAGGATCTACATATAAACAAGCCAACCATGGCCATAGGTCCTGGCGGCTATTAAGGTCATTTCGAATCAACGCATATGTGCCAATGATCGATTTGTTATTCAATGCTACATAAAACCTGGGTATTTCTTCAGATGTGTTACATGAATGAAGGATGGCGTCATTATAAAACTTGTAGTTACCTTCATTTCCCCACTGCCCCCAAAAGACTTGAACAGCTTTATCAAATAATTCTGTCCCCTGCTTTATTTCGGTTATTTTCACCATTTAGTCCCTCCCACTTAGTTATATTCCTTGTATATATTGAAAATCTTTATATTACACGATTCGGATCACTGAAAAGCTTAATTCATCCTTATTCCAACAGCATACAACGGTCCTAAAGCAAAGTTACCGATATATTAGCGCCGTTATGGTAAAAAACCGCATAAATGGAAGGTATCCATGCGGTTTCAATTTTTTCTATAAAAAACAGGAGCAATGTTGACTTTTTTTCTAAAATGAATAGTACCCCTATGCTAAAGCAGAAAATAAAAGGACCTCTTTCCCCCATTTGTTTATCGTCTTTTCAGCTTTCATCCCTATACGTTTAGCCACTTTAATCGAACGCTCATTTTTTACATCCGGTAAGGAAATGAGTTTAGACAGCTGTAATTGTCCAAACCCATATTCCTTACAGGCACCCGCTGCTTCAGTTGCATATCCGTTTCCCCAAGAACGACGAGCAAAAAGATAACCAATTTCCATCTCAGTTTTGCCATCTATTTTTTGAGGTACAATGCCGCATTGTCCTAAAAATGCCCCCGTATCTTTTCTTTCCACTATCCAAAGACCTGCCCCATAATTTTTATAATTGTCTATAGTCCAGGAAATCCAACTTATGGTTTCTTTTTCATTTTTAGTAGAAGGATAGTACTTCATGGCTATCTGATCAGAAAAGATTTCCTGCAGGTTTTCAACATCATCTATTCTCATTTTTCGCAAATTTAATCTCTTAGTACTGATGACTACTCTATTCATTTTTTCATCCTCCCGAATAGATAAGTGGCTTGGTACCAGGTACCGTCAAAGAACTGGAAATAAAAACGCTTGGATAAACGGCTGAAATACCCAAGCGTTTTTAAGCTTCAAGGCTGCTCCCTGCAATACGATTTACTGTGTTTTTACGAAATCGATCATTATATTTTTCTTCTATGAGCCCCTGGATTTGTAAACTTATCTTCGATTTCTTATAGGCTTTTGACTTCGAATTTTTTATTTTATCTTCGATATATCAAATATATCTTTGAATTTTGGGATATATCGATTATTCTACAAGAATCAACAACTTCTTTAAAAAGCTTCATCCTTTTTTCATAATATACCAATTTTATCCTTCTTCACCGGCAAATACCTCATACCGAATCTTTTCGGGGTAATATTCAGTGAATGAAAAACAGAACAGTTTCCGTTTAATTCTGCCTTTGTCACCGATAAACTGGAACCAGCCTTGACCTACATAAAAAGGATTTGAAATGACCTTTTCTAAAATATACGAAATACGATCATTTGCTTCTTGATTTTCAAATTTATTTTTACAGGATAAAGCCAAAACAAAATACGGTTTATCACTTTCAAGTTCTAGGAGTTGAAGATGATAAAGTCCTTTCTGATCACTATTGAATTCTTCTAATACATTTTCAATACTTTTTTCCACTTCAATCTCATATTTAATGGCTTCCCCCCAATTTGATATAAGGGAGTCATATAGTGACAGTGTTAAAATATAATGTGCTTCATAATCTTGGGGATCAAATTCTCTGGATTGATTAGCATTTTGTTCTTCAGGGATCATAATAAACTTTTTGTAGTTATCAAAAAAATCTCCATTCATATTACTTACCTTCTTTCATTAGAATGACATTTTCTAAAATGTATTATTAAAGGATAAGCTTACTTGTTAATTCTCTTTAATAGGGGCTAAATCCTTTATCAGAAGTGAATAGTCTTAACAAATTTGTTTAATAAGCAAGTTACAGTCTTCTATGTATGCTTAATCAATATTTTATGTAGTTTTTATCTTTAGAAAAATAGATCCGTCATAAAAAGAAAACCCATAAGAGCGATCATCTCTCAAGGGTTTTGATAGTTTATATTTTTTATCTCCTCTTAAGTTTAAGTCTGTAGTTTTCATGCTACATTAGAGAGGACTACCTATTTTTCATACATTTCTAACTTGCCTTAATAGCTGCTAATCACTGATACTTCCCCACCTAAGGCAGCAAGCTTTCTTCGACTCGCTCTATAAAATAAGCAACATTAAGAAAAGCGCAAGGCGCTAGTCCTTCGGCGACAAGCATAATAAGAGCCGGCATGAAGGTTGGTCTTTAACCTTCTTTCCATTAGCTTTTTTCCTTTGTCATTTGAACAAGTGTATTTATGTCATTCGTTAATTGGTTGTAGGATGGTGTTTTATTTTTTAAGTTTTCTTTTATTTTATCTATTAAAACAGGGGCTTTTGAATTAGTGACAGTTAGAATTTGGACTTGTCCGCCAAAAGCTTCCTCCATAATTCTTTTTGCGTGATCTAAATTGTCATCAACATTATAATCAATATCTTTTACGCCGTCCTCTTCACCTTTTCCAGACATCCCTTCGGTGCCAGTTAATACTTGATTTTGCATGTCATCATAGTGGGTAGATGTATTTTCGGGTTTGGCTCTTGCTAAGATAATCGTGTCATCAAGCACAAACACCTTTATCCCTGGGATCCCTTCACCAGATAAACGGGATTCTAAATGAGAAGAAATCCCCCCATCATGAATACCCGAGCTTCCTATTAAACTATAGACACTTTTCCCCATCCCGCTCGTAACTTCTCCATCTTCATTAGTCGTCATTTTCTTTGTTCGATCAGCACTTGGTATGACATCTCCACTCCGATCATGATTTGTAGAGACATCCATATGATGTTCTGTGTTGTTTACTCCTTGTTCCCCATTAATAGCACCCTGTTGATTCGTACATGCTGATAAAACAAGAAGTACACCAATAAAAGGAAGCATTAATTTGTTACAGGTTCGTTTCATTGCTTTAAACCTCCTTGCTGGTAAATTATTTCAGAAATTATCGTTCCCAAAATGATTTAATGTATGAATGGTTTTTTTTGGAGACATATTATAAAAAAATCCATGAAGGTATTTGATGTTCTAATCCCCGCTTTATGGTTATGATTTCAGGAGGTGAAAAAGATGGCAGATAACAATAAACATGAGATTCCAGAATCCCTATCCAGACGTAAATTTATTAAAAATACTGGTTTAGCTGTAGGAGGAGTAGCATTAGGCGGTGCATTAGGAAGTTTATTACCCTTTGGAAACAAAACAAAGGAAAATAACAATCAAGCTGCCGAGGTTAAAGCGGAAAACTTTAACCAAGCCCTTATGCACTTCTCTCAAGAACAATTTAATATTGTACAAGCAGCAACAGAAAGAATTTTTCCAGAAACCGATAGCGGTCCAGGTGCAAAAGCTTTAGGCGTTGCCTTTTTTATTGATCACCAGCTTGCCGGTAACTGGGGGTTTAATTCTAGGGAATATATGCACGCCCCATTTTATAAAGGAGAAACAGTCCAAGGCTATCAAGGTCGTTTGAAGCGCCGTGAGATATTCGATATTGGCTTACAAGAAATGCAAAATTACAGCATAAATAAATTTAAGAAAAAGTTTACTGAGCTTTCTGGAGAAGAACAGGATGCCATTCTTAAAGATTTCGAGGAAGATAATGTTCAAATAACAGCTATTTTACCTAGCGGGTTCTTTAAAATGTTGAGAAGCAGTACTTTAGAAGGAATATACAGCGATCCATTATACGGAGGAAATATGAATATGGATGGTTGGAGAATGAAAAATTATCCAGGTAATCAAATGGCTTACACTAATATTATTGAAGGTGATTTTAAAGAAATGAAACCGAAAAGTCTTCGGGATCATCTTGGACAATAGTGTGGATACGATGAGAGCCAAGGAGAACAGGTTAACATTTTCTATCTTTAAGAACTGAGGTGATTCAAATGGCGAGAAAATTACCAAAAGTAGATGTTGTTTTAATAGGAGTGGGTTGGGCTGGCAGTATTATCGCCTCCGAGCTAACGAAAAAAGGCCTGAAAGTAGTTGGACTAGAAAGAGGGAAAGAAAGAAAAACAGAAGATTACTTTATGGTTCATGATGAACTCCGATATGCGCTCCGTTATGATCTGATGCAGGATCTTTCCAAAGAAACAATCACCTTCAGGGGTAATGAAAAAATACGCGCACTCCCCATGAGACAGTATGGTTCCTTTTTGTTAGGTGAAGGCTTAGGTGGTGCAGGTGTACATTGGAACGGACAAACCTATCGATTCATGCCATACGATTTTGAAATTCAGAGCAAAACGGTTGAGCGATATGGGAAAAATAAAATTCCAAAGGGAATGACTATTCAAGATTGGGGAATTACATATGACGAATTAGAACCATACTTTGATAAATTTGAAAAAACAGCTGGAATTTCTGGTGAAGAAAATCCCATCGGCCCCAAGCGTTCGGACAAATATCCAACACCGCCTATGAAAAAGACACCGCCTATGGAAATGTTTGAAGAGGCAGCAAAAAAATTGAAGCTAAACCCTTATGTCTTGCCGTCAGCAAACCTTTCTGAAAACTATAAGAATCCCGACGGTATTTCCAGATCTGCTTGCCAATATTGTGGATTTTGTGAACGGTTTGGGTGTGAATACGGGGCAAAAGCGGATCCAGTTGTTACCGTTATTCCCGTTGCCGAGAAGACTGGAAATTTTGAAATAAGAACTCACTCAAATGTGAGAAGAATTCTTCATAAGGGGAATAAAGCAACAGGTGTCATGTATACAGATACAACAACAGGCGACGAAATTGAACAGCCTGCAGATATTGTCGTTTTAACTGGTTATGTATTCAATAATATTCGTTTATTATTATTGTCAAATATCGGAAGACCGTATGATTCAAAAACAGGTACAGGGGTTATCGGAAAGAACTATGCTTACCAAGTGGCTAAGGGAAATGCAATAGGTTTTTATGAAAAGAAAAAGTTTAATACGTTTGCAGGTGCAGGCTCATTAGGAATAAATTTAGATGATTATAATGGCGATAATTTTGACCATGCCGATCTAGATTTTATCCACGGTGGAAGCATCTCGTTTACGCAAACTGGCATGCGCCCCATTCAAAGTAATGGAGTTCCGAGCGGGACTAAGCTGTGGGGGGCAGAATTCAAAGAAGCCTCATTAAAATACGCAAACGGTTATTTAAGTGTAGGTTCGCAGGGGGCATCGATGCCATTTCAACATCATTATGTCGATCTTGATCCAACCTATAAAGATGCCTTTGGTGATCCGCTCCCCCGAATTACATTTGATTTTGAGGACCAAGATCGAAATATGGCGATTTTTCTCGCTAATAAATGTGCAGATTTATTAAAAAATATGGGTGCCGATCATATTGATAAATTGGAAGAGCTGGGACCTTACGAAATTACTACTTATCAATCGACCCATAATACTGGCGGGGTTATCATGGGCGCTGATCCTAAAACGTCAGCAGTAAATAATTATTTGCAAATGTGGGACATGGACAATCTATTTGTTGTGGGTGCATCCGCTTTTGCCCATAACTCCGGTTATAACCCAACAGGTACCGTTGGAGCCTTATCCTATAGAGCGGCAGATGGAATATTAAAATACCATGAAAAAGGAGGGGCATTGGCATAAAGAACAATCAAAGAATAATACAGGATAATTTAAGAATACTAAAACATAAACAGTGATGCTATGTTGGCAGATATTTACTTGTAATCGAAGCACTATCTGTAGTAGCAGTGAGCAGGTAGTTTTGATTAAAAAGGAAGCCATGCTTAGCTAAATTAAAGCAGAAAGGAAGATTCAAGTAATGTTTCAAAATATCGGTGTTCCAGGCTTGATTCTAATTCTTATCATTGCACTTGTGATTTTTGGGCCTTCTAAATTACCTGAAATCGGGCGTGCCTTTGGCCGCACATTGTCTGAATTCAAAAATGCGACCAAGGGATTAGTATATGAGGAAGATAAAGAGGAAGGAAAAAAACCTCAATTAACGGCTGTTGAAAAGAAGTAAGATGGATCTGTTGTTAAATAATTTAATCGCTCTTCTCAAATAGATAGATTATGGACAGTTGAAAAACGGCACCAGGTACCTTTGGTACCTGGTACCGCTGACAATCAAAACTGGAGGCAACCAAGATGGAATCCACAGATGTGCAAAATTTTGAGCATTTGGAAGAACTACGTCGAAGAATTATTAAAATCTCATTTATGTTTATACTATCCTTCGTTGCTGCACTTATTTTTGTACAGGATATCTATCATTGGTTAGTTAGAGATCTTGATGGAAAATTGGCTATCCTTGGCCCAAGTGATATTTTATGGGTATATATGATCATCTCAAGTGTGTTTGCCATAGCGGTTACGATTCCTGTAGCCGCCTATCAAACTTGGCTGTTTGTAAAGCCGGCGCTGACAAAGGAAGAGAGCAGGATAACTTTAAGCTTTATTCCCGGGTTATTTATTTTGTTTATTGCAGGCATATCTTTTGGATATTTTGTGTTATTTCCAACTGTGTTAGGATTTTTAACAAACCTCTCCGCTGGGCAGTTTGAATTAATGTTTACAGCAGACAAATACTTTCGTTTCATGCTTCATTTAAGTTTACCATTTGGTTTTTTATTCGAGATGCCTTTGGTAGTCATGTTTTTAACAAGACTTGGAATTCTTAATCCAATGAAACTGGCAAAAGCAAGGAAAATCTCCTATTTCGTGCTTATTATCATATCCATTCTAATCACTCCGCCTGATTTCATTTCGGATATACTAGTGATTGTTCCCCTCCTGCTACTGTATGAATTAAGTGTCACCATTTCCAGGTTTGTTTATAAGAAGAAGATTGCGAGTGATGCTTCGATGTGATGAAAAAACACAAAAGTATCAACCCTAAATCCCTAACGAAACTACTCCAAACGTAACCAAAATAGATGCAACAATTCGTCTCATATTTGGTGGTTCTTTTCATATAAAGATACCTAGAAGTGTACCAAAACTATTCCAATTTCTCTAATTGGTGATAAGAGCGAAACGGGAGCAGAACAATGATTGCTACCCATTGACAAAGCCAAAGAAAAACATTCGGGTTTATCACTTTTCTTGGCATAAACGTTCCATAAAGCGTGAAAAAACCCTGAACCAAGAACAACCAGAATTGCAACAGTAAACAAAATATACTCCTCTTTATTACAGGCCATTTATGAGATTCTTATAAACTATACATTTAAATCTTTTAATTTAGCTGACCTCCATCATTCCTTATCAATATGCTTCTTAATAAAGTGAAGCAAAGTTTGTCCTTGAGAAGTGAGAATAACTCCTTTACCAGAACAGCTATGACATGTATCAGCTTTTATGACTCCTTCCCCTTTGCAAGCAGGACAGTTAACTTCTAAATCATCAGTGGCTATAATCATCCTTCGTTCCTCCTTATCTGTTTTCCTATCTTCTTAATACAATGAATATATTGACTGCTTCTCTAGCCCTTTTTCATATAAAAATCCTCCAAACCCTATTAATTTTAAACACAAAAAGGGTTCCTCATCCAAAAAAGGACGAGAAACCCGTGGTGCCACCTTCATTCGTTTACATACAAATAGTAAACGCACTTTATCCGTACAGAAACTAGTTTTGATCGTTTCGATACTTTGTCTCTTTTATCGGTGAGACGCTCCGCCAGACCTACTAAAAATTTCAGTTTGGTTGCTCAGAAGCCCATTCAATATTAGGTTCACACTGATTCCCACCAACCATCAGCTCTCTGGAGCGTTCCTAACATTTACTCTTCTTCATCAATGCATCCGATTATTAGTTTTTATCATTCTAAAATATCGATAAGAAAAGGGCAACATCTTTTTCAGATCGTTCATAGAAGTCTATATAATTTTCCATATAAAAATTCTATTTTATTCATGAAAAAATACGATCGATTTGAAATACAAAAATTAACTAATATGTAAAATGAGAAGCTTTTACACATCCACTACTTTCTATTACTTATGGTCTAAACCGTACAATCCGATACAAATTTTATGACAAAAGAATTGTTTAAAAATTGCGTGCCCTGAAGTATACTGGAAATAAATTCTGACACGTCTTTATGTGTCATTTTTCGGAGGTGTGAAATGACCAAGCATAAAAACTCATTGACAAAGGATAGAAGGGCGAGTGGGATTGTTGTAGCTGTTGGTTTTGTCCTTGTTTTACTGCTTTCGGTAGGAGTATCACCTAACAAGGCTTCTGCCGCTTGTATTGGAAGTGGTTTTGTTAATCCGGGAACAGTCGTTTATTCAGAACCAAGTACAGGCAGCACTTCGATTTGGACGTATTCCGGAAATGAGTACGTACGTGGATTAATAGATGACCACGGATGGGTTCAAAGGGATACTGGTGGATGGATTCAAAGTCACGATTTCTGGACTTTTGAGTGCGAATATTAACCTTCGCCCCCTATGAAGCCAACTTATAATCTGATGGATGATGCAGCGCCGAATCCTTTTTCGGTTAGCTAAAAAGCTTATTCATTAAATATATAAAAAGGAAATTAAACATTAAATTTAAAAGCCTGTATCATAAAATGATGCAAACAATCCCCACTTCTTAACAAAGTGGGGATTGTTTGAGTAGAACTTGATCAGTCTAATTTATATAGTAACCACATTTGTGCAGGTCCACTAGGGATATCTTCCCAAGTACCAACATTAGCCCCGCTATCAATGCTAGCTCCACCTACATCTAATGCTTTATTAGTTTCCATATTGATCAATTTATAATAACCAGCGCCATTATCTACTATTTCCCATTTTTGAGAATCCAAATTGCTCCAATCCTGTATGTTCACATTGGTCCCAGGCATGGTTGGATCACTATCTAAAGATAATGCTTTGCCATTACTAGGATTGATTAACTTATAGTACCCTTGTCCTAAGTCGACAATTTTCCAACTTTGCAAAAGATTATCGTTCGTTTTATCCCTTGTTAAGACATTCGCATCATTTGTGCTGTGGTTTTCAACAGAAAGGGCTTTACCGCCATTAGGATTGATCAATTTATACTCAGAACCTGATTTGATTGAGAACGTGACATCACCAGATATACTGATATAGTCTATTTCAATAGCATGTTTTCCTTTTCGGAACTCGATTTTGTTATTATATCCTTTTTTGAGATCTACTTTCACTGTAACCGTATCAAATTTCTCCCTTTTTGTACTAGGGAATTTGACCTTTGATGGAGATTTCCCGTTAACAGATACATAACCTATCGCATTTTGCTTTGAAGAATTGGAATACTTAACTATCATGATATAAGTCCCAGCCTCTGGAACATTAATATCTTCCATTAGTAAGTTGCTATTACGATTATTAAGTGTTACGGTTTTCTTGTTTGAAGCTTTTTTATTCCCCTTTAATTTTGCTTTATACACTTTACCGTGCTCTGCTTCAAATTGATATTCACCAGATGGAACTTTTGATTGATCAGAAATCGGAACACCGAAATTTGGAGAATCATCATTATTCCAAGAGAAATTTTGTACTCTTGTTGGTCGAGGGCCACAGCCTTGTCCAGGAGCGCTATTGCCATGGTACACGATCCAATCCTCTTTTCCATCTTTCGATTTAACAAATGAATTGTGTCCCGGACCATATACACTGTTTTCTTCTGATTTGCTAAATAACGGTTCCTTTGACTTCGACCAAGATTTAGGGTCTAATAGATTACTTTTATCTGAAGCTGTTAACTTACTAATTGCATAATCATCTTCCCAGCATGCACTTGCGGAATAGACAAGGTGGATTTTGTCACCTCGCTTGAGGATGACAGCTCCTTCATTAACATGCATTCCTTTCTTTTCCCACTCATATTCTGGATAGGTCAAGATGACGTTTTTTCCATTTAATGTCCAAGGATTTGACATTGGTGCAATCGCAATAGCACTGCCATGTTCTCCAGACCAATCTCCATATGCAGCATACATAAAATATAACTTGCCTTTATGATTGAAAACAGATCCATCAAGTCCAGCATATTCTGTGTTTACCTTTCCTTTTTCTACCCATTCGCCACTTAAAGGATCGGCTGAAGCGTTCTCAAGAACGTAAACTCCACGGCAATCGTCACCACATCCTGTATTTGCAGTATAGTAAATATACCATTTTCCATTAATATGATGAATTTCCGGAGCCCAAATATCCTTTACATTTGATGGTTTGGTCCACACTGTTTTCCGTTCCCCTAGATCAATTCCGGTTAGTGTTCTTGACTTCCAAATATCAATGCGATGACCTAATGTACGAGTAAAGTAATAATAACCATCGGAATGGTACATGACGTATGGGTCTGCCCCAGCTGTATTAATTGGATTTTTAAATGTTGAAGTAGATGCAGTTCTATCACTTTTTCCATTTAAATTCTCAGCGTTTAATGTAGAGGAGAAAAAGAGTAATAAAATCGGAATGAAAAATAAACCCCTAAAAGTATTACCTGTTTTCTGAGACATTTTCTTACCAACCCTTCCATAAAAATTTATTCGTTTAACATGCCAAACCGATTGAAAGATTAAGAAACTCTTTTTTCTTCACCTCCCCGTTTAAAGTTCAAATTAGAAAAAATAACTACTGTACCACAATGCTAATTATAGATTGCCTACCATTTTGTTTGTACATGAAACCGCTTTAATTTATAATGGAAACAACTCTATTTTCTGAAGATTTCGACGGTCGTTTTTGGTTAAATGCCAAGGGGGATGTTTGATGAAAGATTGCTTTGTTAAAGATATTTCTCACTTTGACCCACATGATTTCTCTACAAATGATGGTGAGGGTTTATATAGATCTCATTCCCACAAATATGCAGAAATTGTGGTAATTACAGATGGTGAAGGGTACTATACTAGCGAAAAAAACCAAAATATTCATGTGTCCTCAGGTTCTATTCTCATCGTCCCACCACATTTATATCATGGATTTGTATGTGTTAAAGCTTGGAAAGGTATGTCGATCCATTTACTATCGCAAAATATTCCACATTACTGTAACTATCAAATCAATCAATTGTATAAACATGACGCTAATAAGAGTATGAGTAAAATGTTTGTGGGAGGAAACGTACCTCTTCAGGATGACATGGATCGGTAGAGCCATGTCATCCTGAAGAGGCAAACAAGCGGAAGCG
>NZ_JACXAI010000052.1 GCF_014773385.1 Metabacillus arenae
TCTGTTTGATCATGTGTTACATAGATCGTTGTCGTTTGCAGGCGCTGATGCAGCTTGGAGATTTCAGCGCGCATTTGAACGCGCAGCTTTGCATCCAAATTTGATAACGGCTCATCCATTAAGAAAACTTTTGCATCCCGAACAATGGCCCGGCCTAACGCTACACGCTGGCGTTGTCCGCCTGACAAGGCTTTTGGTTTGCGGTCTAAGTATTGTTCAAGACCAAGAATACGTGCTGCGTCTTTTACGCGGCGCTCAATTTCGTCCTTAGGAAATTTCCGAAGCTTTAAACCGAATGCCATGTTATCATATACATTCATATGCGGATAAAGTGCATAGTTCTGGAATACCATCGCGATATCACGGTCTTTCGGTGCTACATCATTCATCCGTTTACCATCAATTACGAAGTCCCCTTGAGAAATTTCCTCGAGACCTGCGATCATGCGAAGAGTAGTAGACTTCCCGCACCCTGAAGGTCCAACAAATACGATAAATTCTTTGTCATCAATATGAAGGTTAAAATCCTCGACTGCTGTTACTTTATTATCATACACCTTATAAATATGATCCAATTTTAATTCCGCCATTACTTCTCCCCCTTAGCAATTATGAAACCGCTTTAAGATGATTTGATTGTAAACGATTTCATCAGAGGGTGTAAATGTACAAGTTGCACAAAAATGGGCTAAAGCTTTTCGTGCACTTTTACAGAAGTGTTCATAGGATTCCACTAAAGCTCGTGCTGTACCTTTGTTATCATGACAAATACAGCAGCAGCCTCTTTAAAGTGTTTAATATCTACTCCACTTCGTTCAATAAATTTATCTATCCGATATTGCAAGCTGTTTCTATGCATGTATAATCGTTTTGCAGCAAGTGACACATTTAAATTACAGTCAAGATAAATAAGGATAGAATGGGTCAGTTCGTGATCTTGGATGCTTTCTAAAAATATATCGGATAAGCTATCGATTGGAAACCGTTCAGGATATATTGGAAAAAGAAATGCAATTGATTGGAAATAACTCAAGACTTTTTGTTGTTTAAAGCTCATTTTGGCAGTGGAAAAGACTTCATCTTCATATTGAAATTTAACCGAAAGACTATCATTTTTTTCGTGGAGCTGGCCGATATAAAAATAGGAGTCAACTAAAAAATCACTTGTAAACGTGTCATTAAGCTGAATGAAATTTTCCATATCTATCATCGCTGGCGCATTTTGTTCAATAAGAACAGCTTTATTGTCATTAATCCATAAAATGATTGGGTCTGAAACCAATCCAATGATGGCTTCCTCAAAGCTGTGGATGTCTTCAATCGGCTGCTTAGAAAAGAAGTAATAAAATCTTACCGCATCATTTTCTTTAGACTCAGCAGGAAGAGATCCGTTGTGAAACAGATATTGGAACCAGCTATTCTGCTGTGGACTCAAAACGTTCGAGCACTGGATGAAAAAAGGTGTAAACAATGATGTTAGAAGACCTGTTTCTTCCTTAGTCAGCCGTTTTTTATGTATCCCGAATATTTCAGACTGATCTGTTTGAAACCATTGATAATCGTCATCTGTGGGATTATTATCTATAATGAAATCTTTTTGATAATGTTTTTTGAGAATTTCCAGCATCCTGTATACTCCTTACTAGTCTTTTCTTTATTATAAAATAAAAAGACTAGGAATCCACCTAGTCTTTCTCATGGGTTAAGAAAATTTAAGTTAATTAAAGAATTAATGTATGAAAGAGAATTGTTGTTGTCTAGCAACAGCGCCCAGCCTGCCTGAGATCACAAGCCAATCTTCATAAAAAGGAAAAAACGCCTTTCTGTGAAGTTCGCCCGAATGCTTGTCGCTGAAGGACTAGCGCCCCTGAGCTTTTCTATTGTTTTGCTTGATTTGGAGGATCTTCAGTCTGAAGCTCACGGGCTTCTTCAATGTTGGTAAATTCCTCCCGCATATGAACAGATCCGCCGGACATCCCTTCATTAATCATTCGGTCAATATCCAAATAAACTTGATCTTTCCCTTCATTCTTTAAATCTTTACGTTCATTGTTCATCATTAAAACGCCTCCTTAACATGTAGTGTGTGAAGAAAGGCGTTCCTTTCATACATTAATCGTAAAATTGATACAACATTAATTCTTGGATCCCGGCAACAAGCGAATCCTCTTCTTCTTTAGAAGGAGGAGTGACCCCAGCCCCATTCAATTTGTCCATTCTTATGATAGAAACTGCCGTAGGTTAGTGTAATCCATTAAAATAAAAGGAGATCCGTCAGCCCGGTAAAATGACTAGTTTCAATAAGGTTTCCAGTGAAAAAAAGTAATCGACTTTTCCACCATTTTTTATTTGTTGAAAAGGTTGGTTTGTTTTTGTGCTTCTTTATAAAAGAAGTTATATAAATCTTTATACCTTTTAGCTTGAATGTCACCTTCGTCGAAAACCATCGGTTTGGAGTTGACCTCATAAATAAAATAGCTGCAATCGCAATCAATTCCAAGGTCAATTGAAAATTCTGCAAGCGTACCAAGATTTTCAATAAGTGTGTTCCCAACTTCATTCATAAGGTTTTGAAGCTCTATCTGTCTTATTTTCTTTTCGATTTTCTTTATAGAAGCGATTGTGCCGCCGTTTGGTACATGTGTGACAATAGAATGTCCATTACTTACCCGCAGTCCCATGCCAGCTATAGAAAATTTGTTTCCATTATTAACAGCAAGAATTCTGACATCATATTTTTTTGAGTCAATTAAATCAGATGAAATCGTCTCTTGCATCATATAACTGGAATTGTATGTAACAGACTCGATTTTCTTCCATAATGCTTCTTTTGTTAACGAAGAAGATCGCTGTCTCTTGTTTTCTATAAAATAATCATTATTTTTCTGAGTGACCTTTAAAATTCCTTTTCCTTTTGATTCATTGACAGGCTTTAAATAAAGGGAACCAAATTGATCAAGCATCGAAAAAAAACACTCACTATCCGTTAAAGGGGCTGCGTTTGGAAGGTAAGGATGGATCTTAGGATTTAAAGATAGGATTTGATGGGTCGTCCATTTGTTGAAAAAAGAGGGATTAACGATTGTGGAGTGCTTTTTTAGTATCTGTAGCTTTTCTTTAAACTGCTCAGACTCTTCTTCGTCTCTAGTTGGTACACGGTTATAGACAACATGGGGGATGGGAACAGTCACCTTCGCCCACTGTCCCTTTGCAAATGAATAAATAAAGCCATTCATCATATTTTCCATCGTAAAAACGAAGCACAAGCCGCCTTTCAACTGGATTTGCTTTTGTAAATTCTTAAAAGAAACAGCTTCCCCGTGAAACAACTTGTTTTTTTTACTTACTCCTGCGAGAATGCCAATAATCGGAAAAGGCTGCTCCGCGGTCATTGCCACATTTCCTCTGGTGATTTTATCGTTTTCTCGGTGAGGTATAGAGCATATTCAAGTGACAGCTTCTTTGTCAAATGATCTTCATTTTTCAATTGAGGGTGTGAAAATATAGATCTTCCTGGCTTTGAGTTGGCTTCGAATATCCAAACCTGTCCGTTTAAGTCAATTCCTAGATCAAACCCTATCTCACCAATATATCCATCTACATGGCTGTCAATCGCTTCACTTAATAGGATCGCAGCTTTTGTTAATCGATCCATTGCGGACAGTCTATCACGCTGATCCTCAAAAATTTCATCAAGAGTTTTTACGGTGCCTCCACTTTTTAGATGTGTAGTTACACTTCCTTTTCCTGCTACTTTTCCGGCAAGAGCAGCAATTTTCCATTGGCCATCCTGATTTTTATTGGCATGCAATCTGAAATCAACTGGCTGGTTGTTGTTTATCCTAAGGAGGCGGATTCCTTGCTGAATGAGATAATCCTCAAGCTTCCGATTTTTAAAGGAGTGCTTAAAAAAATGTTCAAGTGAAGAATACTTCCGTAAGCGATTCTGATGGTTATCATCTCTGTGCCGGCTATAATACACTTCTTCCTCGCGCGAGTAGATTAGTTTGAAAACACCAAGACCAAGGCTGCCGTTTGCCGGCTTTAAATAGACCGATTTGTAAGTTGCGAGCATTTGTTCAATTTGATCATAAGTGGGTGACAAATGGGTTTCGGGAAGATACCTGTTTACTGATTCATCCTTTGACAACAGTTGATGAATATCCCATTTGTTAAAGAATCCTGGATTAAACCATGGAATAGAATAGTCTTTTTGTAATCTTTCTTTGACTCGTTTTATTGCTGTATGGTTTTCTGTTTTACGGTTTGGTAAGCGGTCATATACAACATTAGGAAAAGGCACTACAACCTTTTTCCAACCGCCTTCTCGGTATATGTAACCACTTATTTTTCCAAGGTCCCAATCAATATGATGAGCCCCAAATAAAAACACAAATCCGCCTGTGCTTGAATCCATTGCCATCAATTTTGCGAACAAAAGAGAGCGTTCTCCAACAGGACGAAGAAGAGACTGAGTAAATCCAGCTGTAAAGATTCCAACCAAAGGGCCGAGATAAAGGGTATCTTCACTAAAAATAAGATGAGTCTTGCCTAGATACGGAATCTTTAGCTCTTTAATGAGGTCTTCACTTAAGATAATTGTCTGTTTTAATGAAGGCTCGAATGTAAATTGACAAGGTACATTTAACGTTCCGAAAGCAAGATGAGACAAATTTTGATGCTGAAAACGGGATGGCAAAATGACTGTGTTCCAGGCTTTTGCAGAAAGCTCGATGGAATAAATGACTGACATGAACGATCAACTCCTTATATCCTTTGTTTCCTGTTTATCGGCTAAGTACCGGCAATATTTTAATGGCGCCTCATAAATTTCATCCTTTTGCTTATGCGCTTCATTTTTTAAAATAATTTGTCTCCCTGGTTTTGAATTAATATCCAGCAGCCATATACAGGAATCATCGGATACTCCAATATCAATACCAAGCTCGAATAGGGAAGGGAACGTTTTATCCAGATAAGGGGGAAGCTCCTCTAGAATGGTTTTAATTTCATCCTCGAATACGACTTTTTGAAAAGGGGTTAACGTGGCAGCCCAATCTTGATAGGAAATGTATTCACCACCGCTTGCAAGGTTTGATAAAAAGCTGCCTTTATATCCTCTTCGCACACCATCGCCTTTAAAAGTCCATTTACCATGCTCATTTTTTTGCAGCAGATATCTAATATCAAATGGGTAACCACTAGAATCCTTCAGCTGAAGTAACGGCTGAACTAAATAAGATTGCTTTTGCATGAGGGAATGACAAAATGACTCTAGTTCCTTTAAGGAGTAAAAAGATTTTGTTTGTTTGTTTTTACCGTGATGATAAGTGAGGTCCACTTTCTTGCTGTAAAGCTCCAATAGTATAATTCCTCTTCCTCCAGATCCGTTAAGGGGCTTTAATACACATTTCTCCTGTTTTCTTAAATAGTCAATGATTTGAATGCTGTTTGCTATTTTCTCTGTTGGAGGAAGGTAAGCTGAAAGGGTTGAATGTTTTTTTATTGCTTCATAAACCTCCCCTTTATTTGGCAGCCCCATGCCGAGAAACGTTATATTGGGATTGCTTTTTAGCCATTGAACGATCGGCCTGCTTTTGGGAGAAAGTGAGTTATTTTGATAAAAACAGCGGTCATAAATAAAGCTTGGCAGCTCTGTTTTTTTAATGACCCATTGATCCTTGGAACTGTCATATAGCCTTCCTTCAATAGATAGGGATGCTGGTTCAATGTCTGTAGGACAAAAACGAATAATTTTAATGCCGAAATCTGCCGCTCGCTTAGCCAGCTTTGTAGCATAAATGATTTCATGCTCAGCCTGCACAGTTAAAAAACCTAAAGTTATCATTGTATCAATCCTCCTTATGATCGATTGCGCTTATGCAAACAGAAAGTATAAGAGTATTAAATTATTAATGAGTTAATAAGGGTATCTTTGTTATATCTATGCGCCTGAACCGTTTCTTAAGATCTTTAAGGCGATTGGCTCAAAAATATTTTACTTGGTTCGAAAAAAGAAAGTTTCGATCATAAAGGAGCTTACACAGCGAAATTTCATTCAAATCATTCAGCCTTTGGCTCATTCATTAAAGAAACAGGGCCAAAAAAGTCGAGAACAGAAAACCAAAATCCAAGAAACAGCTATAAACAAGGAAATTAACTCAAATTACCTTTCATTAGGAGGGGAGTGGCGCAAATATAAATTGAACAAAGAAAGTTTTCGAAAGCAGAAGGACCGGCAGCCTCCCTAATATTATCTTACGTTTAATAACCGGATAAATGATAACAGTAGTCAAGAACAGATTTGGCTGATGGGCGGATTTTTCCGCTGCTATCCTCTACTGTTTCTTTAGATGGCTTCGTATTAACCTCCAATATCCAAGGGTGTCCGTTGTGATCAAGTGCCATATCAATTCCAAATTCACCGAAAAGTCCTTCTGTATGGCTGGATAATAAATTTGCTGTTTCTAGTGATAATTCATGAATCATTTTTTTTGTATGCAAGGCTTCTTTCCTTCCGAGGAATGATTCTAAAGCTTCCTTTGTTGATAAAAGCTTTCCGCCTCTGGCTAAGTTTGCAACAAATTGCTGTTCACCTGAAAGACGAGCAACTGATGATGACAGCCTCCATTTTTGCTGATCCGATTTATGACATAGAATCCGAAAGTCTACTGGCCGATTGTCAATTGTAAAAAGGGGGATGGCTTCTTGCATGATAAAGGGTTCTTTTTTAAGCTTTGGATAAAGACTTTTAAACAAGTTTGCAAACGAATCATAATGATTTACTAACTGCCCGGAAAATGTTGTGTAATCAAGCATGAAGCCATCATTTTGTCTGCACACTTTGAATATTCGTTTTCCTTGACTGCCATTAACTGGTTTAATAAATAAATGATGATGCTTACCTATAAACTTTTCCAGCTCATTTTTGTTTGTTAATAGCTCTGTATAAGGCAGATATGGGAAAAGGTGGTCATGGCGGGCAAGCATTTGGTGAACTTCCCATTTGTTAAGAAATCGATGGTTAAAATATGGAATTTTCTCTTCTATGAGATCTGTTGTGATATCGAGAAAGAGAGAGGTGCTTTCATTTTTTCGATTGTGCAGACGGTTGTGAACGACATCTGGGAAGGGAACCGTTTTTTTGGACCAATTTTGTTCTTCATAAACAAATCCTTCGATTTCTTTTGTTTTGTAGTCAACAAGCGAAAAAACATAGAAAAAAAATCCTTTTGACTCACATAATCTGGCTATTTCTTCACTAAATTGCTGGATGCTCCCAAATATATTTGGTTTTGTCTGATTTACTTCTGTCAATATGGCTATAACCGGTCCGAGAATCAACATATTTTGGGAGGGATCAAATTTGACTAGAATCTTTATTTCATTTATATCTAGTCGAAGCTCTTTCAAAACGTTAGGATGTATACGAATAAAGAATGAGTCTTCTTTAATAAATACGATATTGACATCTGTACTATACCTTCCTATTGAAAGTTTCGTTTTTCTGTGAAATCTCGACCAAGAAAGCTTTTCTTTTAGTGATTCACTCATTTCAATGGTATGCTCAATCGTATGAGTATATTTAATAAGATCAATTTTCTGAATAAGCATAAAAATCCTCGTCTCTATTTGCTCGTCTTGCTCCGAAGCACTATAATGACTTCTAGGCAGATGTTGTTATTGCATCGTATGAAGACGTTTTAAATAAGGTGAGGACCCTTTAGAAAGGTAGATGGAAATGAATTGGTTTGTAACGATAGTTTTTATGGTTGTAATTGGAGCCGCAATAGGAGGAATCACGAATCACCTGGCAATTAAAATGCTTTTTCGTCCCTATAAGCCAATTTATATAGGGGGAAAAAGAGTGCCGTTTACTCCTGGTCTTATTCCTAGGCGTAGAGAAGAGCTTGCCGAGCAGTTAGGTAAAACCGTTGTTAATCATCTGCTCACACCAGAGGGCATTCGAAATAAACTGCGCAACCAGTTTTTTAAATCTCAAATATTGGAATGGAGTCTCCTTGAGCTTGAAAAATGGGTATCTTCTGATAAGACGATTTTAGAAATTGCCGAGAAAAACGAAATTGCCAATTTGGATGAACGACTTGAAAAACAATTTGGAAACATCTTCGATACAAAGGTCCAAACTTTTCTAGAAGAGAATCGCACTAAGCAGTTTCATGATCTGCTGCCGGAGAAGTTCAGAAATGAATTAGATGCAAAGATCCCGATAATCTCCAGATTCATAGTCGAGCGGGCGATAGAGTATTTCGAAAGTCTTGAAGGAAGGCGAAAGCTCAGAAAAATGATTGATGATTTTTTAGAGACAAGAGGAATGCTTGGAAATATGGTGCAAATGTTTCTAGGGAACAGCAGTCTCTTTGAGAAGGTACAGCCTGAGGTTATTAAGTTTTTAAACAATCAAGAGACTGAACGACTGCTACGAGAACTGATTGAAAAAGAATGGATCAAGCTTCAGGATAAAAAAGTCGCTGACCTTGAAGAAATAATACGCCTTCAGGAATGGCTGCCAACAGTTAGACAAGCCGTAATAAAACAGCTTGATATAAAGGGAGCCTTAAGTAAACCCATTTCCAAGTATTTAAAAAAGTATGAGCAGCAATTAAGAGAAGTAATCGTTCCTAAAGCGGTCGATAAGATTCTGCTTTATTTAGAAGGAAAACTTGAATTTTTATTTTCAAAAATGAATTTGGATGAGGTCGTCAAGGAGCAGGTAGAGTCATTCCCTGTCGCACGATTAGAAGAGATTGTTCTTGGAATTTCCAAACGTGAGTTTAAAATGATTACGTATTTAGGTGCCTTGCTTGGCGGCTTAATCGGTGCGGTGCAAGGAATAATCGTTTTGCTCTTATAACAAGCTCAAATAAAACGTTTAGCGTATAAAATGAAATTTTATGAATAGTTTGTTATAGTGGTTAAGGATCGATAAGTACATTCCATTTTTTGAAAGGAGGCCATCATATGTCAGTGAATTTATATGATGTTGCATACAATTTAGAAAAATCTCTTCGCGAAAGTAATGAATATCAAGAGTTGAAAAGATTGTATGATGAAGTAAATGCAGACGAATCAGCAAAAAGAATGTTCGATAATTTCCGGGACATTCAATTAAATTTACAACAAAAACAAATGGCTGGCGAGGAAATTACGCAAGAGGAAGTTGAACAGGCGCAAAAGTCAGTCGCTCTTGTTCAGCAGCATGATAAAATTGGTAAGCTCATGGAAGCTGAACAACGGATGAGCATGATTGTCGGCGAGCTCAATAAAATCATTATGAAGCCATTGGAAGAATTATACGGAAATGTAGAATAGCAAAAAAGCTGGTTCAGAAGAGTTTTCTGGATCAGCTTTTTTAATGGCTTCAGAAAATTTAAGTAGATTAAAGTATTAGCGCATTAAAGTTAGTTATCATTGTCCAGAGCAGGCGGACAAGACCTCCTAGTACCGGCATGCATAAGGCCGTGACATTTTTGCCGGCCATGCGCCATCTGCCCTTAGGTCATAAGCCAATCCGTCAAAAAGGTTAAAGAAAAAACTTTCTGCCAACTCGTCTGATGTCCGAATGCTTGTCGCCGAAGGTCTAATAAGCGCCTTGTGTGTTTTTCGTTAATGTGATTGACAAAATGACAGTGTGTCCAACACAACAATCAGAGGTATGAACCTCATGGCTTGCAAGAGGGAACAGTTGTCGGTAAAAGACGGGATGAAAGCTGAAACTGACCAAATGAATTCTTTGGGTAAATGGAGTTCTAAACTAGACAAGAAGGGCATATCCTCCTACAAAGTGAACTTCTATCGGGTGTATTAAAAGCACAGTTTGTGACAATGAATCAATATAAAGCGGGGTTACAATCCGATAGAACGATCAAGAATTGACATCTGTAGAAGGAGGCCCCTAAGCGTGATCTATCGTCTATTAGCAATCAACATCGATGGTACTTTGTTACGTTCAAATGGACGTATGCAGCCTGCGACAAAAGAGGCAATTGAATTTGTGAAAAAAAAAGATGTATATGTAACTTTATTTACGAACCGTCATTATCAATCAGCAAAAAAAATTGCAAAAGCCCTTAAACTGAATACACTCCTCATCACTCACAGCGGTGCATTTGTGGCAGATAATGTGGAACTTCCATTTTATAATAAAAGAATTCGCGAAGAACGCACATTTAACATTGTGCATATTTTAGAACAATTTGATTGTAATGTTCGAATTGTTCATGAACGCTATTCGATTGGGAATCGCAAAAAGGTTAATACGAATCTTGTCGGGAAAACGCTTGTTCACCCTTCTGATCCCCTTTTTTATCCTGTACAATTTGTTGAATCTCTTTCTGATTTTCTCCGAGATGAACCAGTAGAGGCAACAAAAATAGAAGTCTTTTTTTCAAATCACGAAGAAAAGAAGAAGGTAAAGCAAACAATTGTTAATGCTTTTGAGGGAATAGATATACTTGACCCACAAGAGCAGCGGTTGATTATTGTTCTTGAAGGTGTTTCAAAAGCAAACAGTCTGCGGTACCTAGGAAAACATTTAGGTATTAAAACAAATGAAATGGTCGTTATTGGCGATTCTTATGATGACAAAGAAGCTATAGAGCAAGCAGGTCTTGGTGTAGCCATGGGCAATGCCCCATTTGAATTAAAACGAGCTGCGGATTGGGTAACACGGACAAACGACGAAAACGGGGTAGCCTATATGATAAAAGAACACTTCAGAATGCAGCAAAGACCTGGATTCTTAGCAGTATATAAAGGAAACAAATGATAAAATGAATTTTTCTAAGAAATTTTGTTTGAAATAAAATTGACTTTTTGGGAAACCCGGTTTGGAGAATGGTCTGAACTGGGTTTTTCTTTTTAATCGATAGATAGGATATAGAAACTGAGTGTTCCCTAGATGAGCATGGCTGAACTTAAGTAAAAAGAGTTTGAACTCCTTCATAGAAACGAGAAAGTTGTTCAAAGAAAGTCTGATCTCTTGCATGGAAATGGAGAAGTCGAGCATAGAATCACGAAAGTCGTGCAAAGAGCCGACCTCGTGCATATAAGTGAAAAGTCGAGCATAAAAAGGCAGAACATGTGCATAGAGAACTGAAACTCATTATGCAAACGTTCCATTTCATGTGCCACTGATATTGACCTTATCCTCCTTCTTTAATAAACTTAAAGAAGTTTTGAATATAAAATTAAAGGTGATTTAAGTGCGAATTTATATAAAAGGGGTTGCAGATGAAAGGTTTCATCGGCCGCTCCAGCTTATTGCGAATTTGTTTTTTGAAGAGACGGAAATTTTCTTTGATTCTGCCGCAGATCGAGATCTTTTAATCGATTTCATCATTGACTATAACGAGGTAGATGTAAAGGTGATTGGTAAACTTCAAGATAATGAAGTGAAGATAGAGAAAGAGCATGAACGTCAATTTTCTGGGATCACAACTGAAAAAGAGCAATTCAGACAGGTGAAAAATGTATTTTCCTATGTGTATTTAACGCTCCTCCAGCAGTACACGGGTATCACCCAAAAATGGGGAATCCTTACCGGGGTTCGACCGACAAAGCTGCTTCATAAAAAGCTTCAGCAAGGAATATCAAAGGAGCAGGCTCATGCTCAATTACGAAAAGATTATTTAATTACAGATGAAAAAATTGAGCTTATGCAAAAAATTGTTGAACAGCAGCTTAATATAGTTCCGGATTTATATGATCTTCAAAAAGAGGTCAGTATTTATATCGGAATCCCATTTTGTCCAACAAAGTGTGCCTACTGTACCTTTCCCGCTTACGCCATTAATGGCAAACAAGGAAAAGTGGATTCTTTTCTTGGCGGACTACATTATGAAATGCGGGAGATTGGCCGCTGGCTAAAGGACAAAGATATTAAAATTACAACGGTCTATTATGGAGGCGGTACTCCAACTAGCATTACAGCAGAAGAGATGGACATGCTTTATGATGAAATGTATGCTTCCTTTCCAGATGTGAAAAATATCCGTGAAATAACGGTGGAGGCCGGCCGGCCTGATACGATTTCTCCTGAAAAGCTTGATGTTTTAAAAAAATGGAATATTGACCGGATTAGTATTAATCCCCAGTCTTATATTCAAGAAACGTTAAAAGCTATTGGACGGCATCATACAGTGGAAGAAACAATCGAAAAATATCATCTCGCCCGTGAAAAAGGCATGAACAACATAAATATGGACTTAATCATCGGCCTTCCAGGTGAAGGAGTAGAAGAATTTCAATACACGCTTTCTGAAACGGAAAATCTGATGCCAGAATCCTTGACCGTTCATACACTTTCCTTTAAACGTGCTTCGGAAATGACAAGAAATAAACTAAAATATAAAGTAGCATCCCGCGAGGAAATTAGTTCTATGATGGATGAGGCGGTAAAATGGACATCAAAACATAACTATGAACCCTATTACCTTTATCGACAAAAGAACATCCTCGGAAATTTAGAAAATGTCGGCTACTCCAAAAAGGGCCAGGAAAGTATTTATAACATCATGATTATGGAGGAACAGCAAACAATCATTGGACTTGGCTGTGGTGCAGCAAGTAAATTTATCAATCCAGAAACAGGAAAGATAACACATTTCGCAAATCCAAAGGATCCCAAAACATATAATGACAGCTTCGAGCAGTATACTACTGAAAAAATTAATATTTTAGAGGAGCTTTTCTTTAGTCATTGTAAATAATACTTGCCCCTATCATTAGCTGAATTAGATTTAAAAAAGTTGTTTATAATCAACTCTGATCGTTTAAATAAAAATTTAATCAAAATCCTGTATTAATTTATGCAGGATTTTTCTTTTGACCTTAACTTCTGAATCATAGGCGCCATCTTAATTAAGAAGGCGTCTTTTTGTATTAGGTCATTTTAAAGATTAACATGCAAATAAACCTGCATATATATGCAGGAAATGTCGGATCGCTACATACAATTCCTGTTTGTTATCCCTCCGGTGTTGACCCCATTTTTTATAAAGAAAAAAGGTTTTTTTACTTAAGTGAGGAATTGTTATTATAGAAAACTTCATAATGATGAAAAACAGCAATCACCTTTGTTGCAGTGTTATTTGATTTTGCTTTTTTAGATGAGGTATATCATGAAAGCGTTTACTTTGGAGGGGTTGCCATGTATTCAACAATTGGAAAAGTATTTGATTTAACGGTAGAAAAATTTCCGCATAAGGAAGCTGTGTATGATGCAACAAAACAGGTCCGTTTCAGTTACTTTGAATGGCAGCAGGAAGTAAATAAACTAGCAAATGCTTTTGTAGAAGCAGGCGTTAGAAAAGGGGACCGTATTTCTACGTACCTTTTTAATACAATTGAGCTTGCGACAGCTTACTTTGCCAGTGCAAAAATTGGTGCGGTAATCAATCCGATTAATTTCCGATTAAAGGAAGAGGAAGTGGCATATATTTTAAAAGATGCCGCCCCTAAAATTGTCTTATTTGAAAAAACGTTAGAATCAACCATTACAGAGATCCATCAAGGGTTTTCGGAAATATCATTTTGGTATGTTGATATGGAAACACCAGATTATGCATTGAACTATTATGATCAAATTCAGGACTCCACATCTGTTCCGATCGAAATAGATGTTACTGATTCTGATCCATACGCCATTATGTATACGAGCGGAACAACAGGAAGACCAAAAGGAGTCATCCATCGCCATCGGGATATGATTGAGCAAAGCTATATGTGTATCTCCGCTAAACGGCTGACAAAGAATGATAGAGGCTTAGTGGCTGCCCCGATGTTTCATTGTGCTGAACTGCATTGCTGTTTTCTTCCGCGGGTTCATGTTGGCGCAAATAATGTAATTATTCATCATTTTGAACCAAAACAAGTCCTTCAAATAATTGAGGATGAAAATATAACAGTGATGTTCGGTGCACCAACAATGTGGAATATGATTTTGCAAGAAAAACTTGACCACTACAACATTTCAAGCTTGCGTGTAGGCTTATATGGTGCGGCTCCAATGGCTCCTGTATTAGTCAAAGAATGTAAGGAAAGACTCGGAATTCCTCTAATCCAAGCGTATGGAATGACAGAAATGGGACCGGCTATTACCTTTTTAGAGGAGGATGAGCAATTAATCAAAGCTGGGTCGGCGGGAAAACCTGGTCTTGGCCATCTTATCCGTGTAGTAAAACCAAACGAAACGGGTCCATCTGAACCAAATGACGTATTAAAACCTTATCAGGTTGGCGAAATTATTGTTCAAGGTCCATGTATGATGGAAGGATACTTTAATAGACCTGAAGAAACAGAGAAGTCTATGTATAAAGGCTGGTACCATTCAGGTGATTTAGGTTATTTCGATGAAGATGGGTATTTATATATTGCTGACCGTGTGGATGATATGGTAATCAGCGGCGGTGAAAACGTCTATCCCAGGGAAGTAGAAGATGTCTTATATGAACATGATGGTGTTCTAGATGTCGCGGTATTAGGGGAGCCTGATGAAAAATGGGGTGAGCGGGTCATTGCATTTGTTGTGAGAAAACGGGAAGATTTATCAGAACAGGAATTAGACAAATTTTGCAAAAACAATAATAAACTAGCAGCCTATAAACGTCCAAGAAAATATATTTTCGTAGAATCACTTCCTCGTAATGCAAGCGGAAAGATACAGAAGTTCCTGCTTCGTAAGGAGCTTGAGCAAAATACAAACGCATAAGAAGGTGGGCATTCTATGAAACCATCCTATTTACAGGAAGAGCATCTCTTGTTTCGAAATGCTCTCCGGAAGTTTTTAGAAAAAGAAGCTCGCCCTCATTATGATGGTTGGGAAAAGAATGGTTTAATTCCTAAAGATTTTTGGGTGAAGCTTGGAGAGCAAGGTTTTCTTTGTCCATGGATTGAGGAAAAGTATGGAGGATAAGGAGCAGGTTTTGGTTATTCGGTCATCATTAGTGAAGAACTGGAAAGAATCTGCACAAGTCTAATTGGAGTGAGTCTCCATAATGATATTGTTGTCTCATACCTTGATTCTTATGGCATTGAATACCAAAAGAGAAGGTGGCTTCCTAAATGTTTAACAGGAGAAATAATCACTGCTATTGCCATGACCGAGCCAGGGGCAGGGTCAGATTTAGCTGGCATACAAACGACCGCAATTAAAAATGGAGACTATTATTTATTGAACGGACAAAAAACCTTTATTACAAATGGGATTCAATCCGATTTGATAGTGGTCGTTTGTAAAACAGACCTAAAGGCTGTAATGAAATAATGAAAACGATTATTGCGAAGAATATGGGACTATAATTCAGGAGGTTCATAATGGCATTTCAAACCATCACTGTCCTTGGAGCAGGAACAATGGGAAGCGGGATTGCACAGTCGTTCGCATCCAGCGGCAAACAAGTAAAGCTTTATGATATTAATGAACAAGCATTGCAAAAAGGGATGGTCTCGATTGAAAAGAGTCTGTCCCGCTTTGTAAGAGCCGGTCATTTAACAGAAACCCAGTCAAAAACCACAATGAAGCAAATTCAAACAACTATAGACTTAAAAGAAGCAGTTTCTGAAACAGATTTTATTATTGAAGCAGTCCCTGAAAATTTGGAGCTGAAAAAGAATCTGTTTATCCAACTGGATGAACTGGCCAAGCCTGAAATTATCCTGGCAACCAACACGTCAGAATTAAGTGTAACCGCCATTGGGGCTGTAACGAAGCGTCCCGATAAAGTTGTCGGAATGCACTGGTTTAACCCTGCACCTGTCATGAAGCTGATTGAAATTATAAGAGCTGTCGACACATCCGAAGCAACGATATCGGCTATTAAACATATTTCAGAAGAAATCGGAAAAGAAGTGGTAATCGTCAAGGATTCTCAAGGGTTTGTAACAACACGGGTTCTTGCTGCCCATATGCTAGAATCTATCAGAATGTATGAAGAAAACATTGCAAGCAGAGAGGATATTGATAAAGCCGTCAGACTTGGATTAAATTATCCGATGGGACCTCTTCAATTAGCCGATCTGATAGGGCTGGATACAATGCTGTTTGTTAGTGAGGGATTGTCGGCTGCATATGGAGATAGATTTTTAGCTCCACAAACTCTTCGGAAGCTTGTAGAAGCAGGTCATCTCGGCAAAAAGACAGGCAAGGGATTCTATGACTATCGTTCCTAAAGGAAGGTGAACGACGAGTGACAAGAGAAGTCGTTATTTTAGATGGAGTGCGTACAGCTGTAGGAAGGAGAAATGGTGTTTTTCGGGAAGCTCATCCAGTCCACCTTGCGGCAGCCGTGTTAGATGAAGTAACCAGGAGAAGCGGTGTATCGAAAAAACTAATAGAAGACATTGTGATAGGGTGTGTGTCTCCTATTGCCGAACAAGGTTTAAATATTGGGAGATTGGCAGCTTTAGAAGCAGGATTTCCAGTAGAAGTACCAGCTGTTCAAATTAACCGGATGTGCGGATCAGGGCAGCAAGCAATTCATTTTGCCTGTCAGGAAATCCGTTCAGGGGATATGGACATTACGATTGCTGCTGGTGTTGAAAGCATGACGAAAGTTCCGATTTTAAGTGATGGAAATGATCAAACGATACCCGATAGTTTAAAAGAAAAATATGAGTTCATCCATCAAGGCCTCTCCGCTGAATTAATTGCTGAAAAGTATGGGATCAGCAGGGAAGATATGGACAAATTTGCATTTGAAAGCCATACAAAAGCAATAATGGCCCAAAAGGAAGGGAGATTCGAAAAAGAAATTCTCCCTTTTAACGGATTAGATAAAGAAGGAAATCAGGCCCTGGTGAGGCAAGATGAAGGTCCACGAATGGATACCTCACTCGATGCCCTAGCTTCTCTAAAAACAGTGTTTAAAGAAAAAGGCAGTATTACTGCTGGAAATGCAAGTCAAATGAGTGACGGAGCTGCAGCGATGATTTTAATGGAAAGAACACGAGCAGAAGAGATGGGGCTGAAGCCAAAAGCAAAGATCCTTCATCAAGTTGTCGTAGGGTCAGATCCAACCTTGATGCTGGACGGGGTCATTCCTGCAACCAAAAAAGTATTAACCAAAAGCAGAATGTCGATTAAAGATATTGATTTATTTGAAATCAACGAAGCATTTGTACCGGTTGTTCTTGCATGGCAAAAGGAATTGGGTGCACCATTGGAAAAAGTAAATGTAAATGGTGGTGCCGTTTCATTAGGACATCCTCTTGGAGCAACTGGAGTCAAGCTGATGACATCCCTCATAAACGAATTGGAAAGAAGAAATGGAAAATATGGTTTATTAACGATATGTATCGGGCATGGAATGTCAACAGCTTGTATTGTGGAACGATTGTAGGAATGCTTCCACTTTCAGGCTGTAAGGTTTCAGAAAAGGCGGGAAACTTCATCTATCAATAGGATCTGAAATCCCATTTTGTCTAATCGAATATTATTTTGTGAAAAGGTATTTATAGGAAACGATTTTAATAAAGGGGATGAAAAACGTGGAAACAGTTCAGTTTCAAGTAAAGGAAAGGGTAGCAACGATTCAATTAAATCGGCCGGAAGTATTAAATGCAATGGACGAGCAACTATTAAAAGAATTCTTGGCTACGCTTAAGGAAGTAAGGCGGAGTGAAGCTGATATTGTGGTCATATCGGGAAGTGGAAGGGGTTTTTCTGCAGGAGGAGATATAAAGTCAATGTTAAGCTCGTTAAATCAAGATCAATTTGAGGAAATCATGGAGACTATTTCCGAATTAGTGTATACGCTTTATTCATTACCGAAAATTACAATTAGTGCCGTACATGGTCCAGCTGCAGGACTTGGTTTCAGTATAGCCTTAGCGTGTGATTACCTTGTTGCACATGCACAATCTAAACTTGTGATGAATTTTATTGGGATTGGCCTCATTCCTGATGGAGGAGGGCATTATTTTCTCGACAAACGATTAGGTGAAGTGAAAGCCAAGCAATTAATCTGGAGCGGAAAGCCGTTAAATGGTGAAGAAGCTTATGAGCTCGGTCTCGTTGATGAATTGATAACTGATGAAGATTTTCAGACTGCAGTTGAAAAAAAGGCAGCTGATCTGTTAAAGCAGCCAATTAAAGCCATAATTGAAACGAAAAAGATCTATACAGACCTAAATTGCAGTCAATTAAAGCAAATTCTAGCTCTTGAAAAGGAAAGTCAATTTTACATGCGGCAAACGGCAGATCACCAAGAAGGAGTCAAAGCCTTTATGGATAAAAGGGAGCCGCAATTTAACGGAAAATAAAGAGCAGCTGGGGTTTCTTAGTCCTCCCTCATGTTCAGTCCGAGGACTAACGTCTGTAATTGACAAGCAAACTCCCGCCTAGTATCTTATGTTTCTCTGAAGATACTAAGCGGGGTTTTTACTGTCCTCTTTAAGATCTGGGTAAAATGCTCTCATTTTTTGCCTGATTTCTACATTAAAGCCCTCTATTATCGATGGAAAAGGACAAGCTTCCCGGCAGAAGACACACATCGATGAGTAGAGTTAAGCAAACTCTTCTCTGTCAATTTAGCTTCACCTATTCCTTTTGCTTCCTGATCACTAGAAGCTTCAAAGCTCTCGTTTAATAGTGTTTCCCCGTTTTTATCAAAAGCTGTTAAGTAGTAAGTACTCATATATTTTGTCCCCCTCCCTATGTGTATAAAGAATATTATTCTGATCTATTAGGAAAACTCCTGCTTATTTTGACGAATTTCTAAAGGGTATGACTAGGCCGGAATCCAAGCAGATAGGTTCGAATCCCTAACCAATACAACTTTTACACACGAATAGGAGGCGGGACGAAATCTAAATTATCCCCCGAAAATTAAAGTGATCGGTCCTCCTCATAGAAAAGCTCCTCTTTTATTATATAATCTACAAAATTGGGCAGAAATGATAGAACGTGCATTCGCTTTTTGTGGTAGAATAGGACTAAGATCAAGATTGGAAGGGAGAATTTATGAAAGCAATTAAATTCATCCATGCGGCAGATTTACATATTGATAGTCCTTTTATTGGGCTTAAGCATTTACCAGAGCAGTTATTTGAACGCATGATTGAGAGTACATTTTATGCGTTTTCCAATCTTATTCAGCTTGCTATTGAGGAGCAGGTTGATTTTCTGCTGCTAGCAGGTGATTTGTTTGATGGAGAGGATCGAAGCTTAAAGGCACAGCTGCGGATCAAGCAAGAGTTTGAGAGGTTAAACCAGCATAATATTCCCGTTTTTCTCACTCATGGAAACCATGATCACTTTGGCGGTACTTGGATGGATTTGTCTTGGCCTGAAAATGTCCACGTATTTTCACATAAGCAAGTGGAACAGGTCGTTTATGTACATCCAGTTCATGGGTCAAAAGTGAATCTTTATGGATATAGCTATCCAAGCAGGGCGGTTTATGAGAATGTAACGGAACAATTTCCAAAGGCTGAGGGAGCTGATTTCCATATTGGCCTTCTTCATGGATCAGTTGATGGGAACAGCAATCATGCTCCCTATTGCCCATTCCGCACGGCAGAACTTCTTAATAAAGGGTTTGACTACTGGGCACTTGGCCACATTCATAAGCGGCAAATACTGAATTCGTATAATCCGCCCATTTTGTATTCGGGTAATTTACAAGGGAGACATACCAAGGAAACTGGTGAGAAAGGCTGTTTTTTAGTGACTTTATCAAAAGAAGAAACCACTTATATCTTTCAACCGCTCCAGGATGTTATTTGGATTGACTATAAGGTTTCTATCGATGAAAAGATGAGTTTTAATCAACTTTTTTCATCTCTTCAGGAAGAGTTAAACCGCATCCAAACAAAATATGAGCGAGCTGTCGTGATGATCAATTTGGCCGGGAAAAGTGAAATGTATCATGATCTTCAAAAGGAAGAGACGGTCCAGGATCTGATAGAGGTTTTGAATGAACGACAGCTTAATGGAAATCGCTTTGTTTGGATCGCCAGACTCATCAATAATTTGAGACCATTAACAGAGAAAGCCTCTGTTTTCTCAAACTCTTCTTTTATTAAAGATCTGCAAGCAACAATCACTCGCTACGATGGTTACCCGGAAGCATTAAGTCCGCTTATAAAGCACCCGGTTTATCGAAAGCATTTTGGGATAGACAGTCAAGAAGATTATGAGAAATGGTTAAATGAGGCAGAGGAGCTGTTATTTTCTGAATTACAAAAGGAAGGGAATCGGAGGTGACAAAAGATGAGAATTGAAGAGCTCCATATTTATGGCTACGGCAAATTTTCCAACCAAAGAATCACCCTGGATTCCAAAGATATTCAAGTATTCTATGGGCCAAATGAAGCAGGAAAGTCAACGATTATGTCCTTTATTGAGAGTATCCTGTTTGGATTTCCTACAAAACAGCAGCAAGAAAGAAGATTTGAACCGAAGCTGGGGCAGTCATACGGTGGTGCGGTGTACTTATACACTAAAACGAACGGCAAGGTGAAGGTTGAAAGGACACCTGGGAAAGCAAAGGGAAACGTCACAATATATTTGGAGAACGGGGAAGAGAAGGATGAGCATTTTTTAAATGAGCTTCTTCAAGGATTGGACAAATCCATGTTCCGAGCTATTTACAGCTTCGATATTCACGGTCTGCAGCACGTTCATAAATTAAACGGCGATCAAATTGGGAAGTATTTATTCTTTTCAAGTATTTTTGGTTCAGATGCTCTTTTTAAAATGAAAGGGGATTTAGAGAAGCGCCAAGAGGAACTATTTAAACCAACCGGCAAAAATCCGGAGCTCAATCAATCTCTACTTAAACTAAAGAAAACATATGAGCAGCTAACCGCTGCCAAACAAATGGTAAACGAGTATGAGAAGCTGCTTCAGGAAAAAGAGGAAGTTCATATCCAAATCACTAATAGTGAAAAGGAGCTAAAAGTGCTTCAAAGAGAAGAAAATCGGGTCCAAAAACTTAAGCTTGTACACCCTATCCAATTAGAAATCAATGAAATTCAACTCGAAATTAAGCATCAACCAGATTTATCCTATTTTCCTGTAGACGGATTGTCAAGACTTGATAAGCTGGAAAGCCTGCTTCATCCTTTAAAGGCACAAATCCATTCTTTAGCGCAAAAAATGAAAAGGCTGCAAACGGAATTAGACGGTATTGAATATATTTCATTCTCAAAGGAAGAGGTCCAATCAATTAAACACTTCCTTTCAAATGAAGCTGTTTATCGGAAAGAAGTGATAGAGACAGAAAAAATAAAAAATCAAATAGAATCCTTGTTAAACCATATCCGGAGTGAAAAGTCGGAACTTTATCCTTACCTTGATCATGCGGAAATTTTAGATCTCCCAACAGATATTGCCATGAAGGAGGCAATAAGGGATTCGGCTAACATGTATAGGGATTGTATGCAGAAAAAAAATGAGCTTGACTCACAATTTGAACATGTTAAAACAGATCTCGAGGATATTGAGTGGAAAGTAAGGGATCTGGAATCAAAGCTTATTTCCAAGGAAGAACGCAAAAAGCTGGAAGCAAAAGTAAACAACCTGGGGATAGGGGATAGTCAATTAAATGCAAAGCAGCTGAAAGAAGAACATACCCAGCTGGGGGAGCAAATTCAGTTCATGAAACAGCAAGGAAAGGAAAAGAAAAAACAAGTTGAATTAATCATGGTTTTATTATCAGTTCTTCTTATAGGAGCTTCTATCTGGGCCGGAATCCAAACGGATTGGCTGTTGCTATCAGCATTTGTTGCCACATTTGTCCTTGGTATAGTTGGGATGAAGAAGAGCAACTCCCAGGATTTATATTTAGAACAGATGATTAAAAAAGAAAAGCAAGTCAGTGATCAATTGCTGAACTTACAAAAAATAGGCCAAACGAAGGAATACAATGAAGTTCACGATATTAAAAATACGCTTTGGAAAGATGATCAATTAAACCAAATGCTTCAAATTTCCACCCTTGAGCTAAAACAAAAAGAAAGAGCGTACAATCATATTATTTCACAATTTGAAAGCTGGGAACAAAAACATCATAATCTGCTGGAAAAGACAGAAAGACTTCTTGCCGGCCTTAAATTAGAACCTTCGTTAACACCGGCCAGTTTATATGATTCATTTGATAGAGTAATCAGTTTAAAAAATAAATTGACAGAATTAGAAGGCTTGAATAATAATCTTCATCAGCTGGATAGCCGCCTAAAAATGTTTGAAGAGAATGTATGGAGCTTGGCAGAAGGCTATAGCCTTGGTTCAGAGAATTTCGGTGAAACAATTGCTAATCTAAAGGAAGCGCTGGAACTAATGGAGCAGGCTGAAGGGCGGAAACGGTATTTGGATGAAGAATGTTCGGAAACAGCCGAACAGCTGCGCGTATTACAGGATGAACAAAATTATATCCAAAACCAAATACAAAATATGATGAATAAGGCCAAAGCAGAATCAATCGAGCAATTCAGATTACATGGAAAAGAAGCAGCAAAGAGAATTGAATTGGAAGTTAAACTGAAGTGGTTAACAAATAAGATCAATCAAACCTTGCAGGGAGAGAAGGTATATTCGACTGATGGAAGCTTTGAAGAAAAACTCAATTACTTGCAGAATAAGATTCAAAACCTTCAAGAAGAGTTAAAGGAAAAACAGGAAAGAAAAACATATATAGAGGTCCAGTTAGACGAAATAGAAAAATCAGGACTTTATTCTACCCTCAGACATCAATATGAACAAGAAAAACAAATCGTTAAAGAACAAGCTGAGAAATGGGGAGTGCTTTCTATTACCAAAGATCTCTTGTTAAAAACCATTGACTATCATCGTCAAGTTCGCCTGCCTAATCTTGTAAAGGAGGCAAGCCTCTTTCTAAAAGAATTAACAGGAGGAGAGTATCAGCAAATCTATCTGCCGGAAACAGAGGAAAATATTATAGCTGAAAGAATGGATGGGATTAGGTTTTATGGACAGGAGCTGAGCCAGGCTACTTCAGAGCAATTATATGTGGCTCTTCGCCTAGCTCTTGCATGCACTTTAGATCATGATCAAATAATGCCGCTAGTGATTGATGACAGCTTTGTGAATTTTGATAAAACCCGAACAAATCATATGGTTAAGCTTTTGGAAAAACTTTCAGTGGACAGGCAAATAATCTTCTTTACATGTCACGAACATCTAATACAATTATTCAATAAAAAGAAGGTTTTAAGTATGGAGCTGATACCAGTAGAACCATCTGTAAACATTCAATAGAAATCGAGATTTATACTAAGTAACCCCCAAATCTCTGCATGGTTGGGTGAGAATTATTTGGGGGTTTTAGTTTTCTTATTCAGGATTTTTTACTAATTTGGATGTCGCAGTCTTTAACTTATTTGCTCCACAATGTATTTTTAAATGGTGAAATTTTTTCCTTTGTTGCTTTTGCAAAATCAGTTTTTTTATTTTTTAATTCTTTCTTAGCTAGGTGTCCTAAAACTTTTTTGAGTTTTTCCGGTTTAGCCAAATAGCCAATTGATGCTCCGACAAGAGCTCCTGCAAACGTTCTTTTAACAGGTCCTCCTGAAACCATATTTTTAACTTGTTTCCTTATATTTATCATGATTTTTCCCTCCGTTATTCCATTAAACTTCTTCAAGAAAGCACATTATCAAGAATTCGCACTCGTATCCTAAACAGGATTCCTCTTTTCTAAAATATAAACCTGTGATATATGACTATTGATCTTTTTCCCGATTGTTGTTTTCTTAAATCATCCATACCTAATACATTTTTGGGTCTTACTTAATGATAATTATTAATCATGTTTTGGATGCTTAGATAACCTGTTGCAAGGGGGAGAGTGGTATATCTAATAAAACGGTGAGATAATTAAAGTACATATAACTTTTGTACTGTAATTAGATGTGGAATTTTTTTCATTCTTCCTGTAGAATGAAAACCACTGAGCTATTGAAAGGAAGCGCTTAAATGGGAAATCAACTGAATGAGGGCAAGGTGTTTTCCACCCCATTATTTTTGTTAAGCTTTAATTTATTTATTATTATGGTTGGGATTGGATTAGTCATTCCAATTTTGCCCTTCTATGTAGAGGCGTTTGGAGCAGACGCATCTGTGCTTGGAATACTAGTTGCCATTTTTGCTTTTATGCAATTTATTTTTGCGCCGATTTGGGGGCGGATGTCCGACCGTATCGGTAGAAAGCCGCTAATAACAATTGGATTGTTTGGTTTTGCCATAGCAGAGTTTATTTTTGCTTTTGCGTCAGGGCTATGGATGCTGTTTTTGTCAAGGGTACTAGCAGGCACGTTTGGTGCAGCGTTAATGCCATCCGCGATGGCCTATGTTTCAGATGTGACGGCTCCTGAAAAACGCGGACATGGTATGGGATTTTTAGGTGCTGCCATGGGACTCGGAATAGTCGTCGGTCCTGGCATTGGGGGATGGCTAGCAGAATTTGATTTATCCTATCCGTTTTTATTTGCAGGAATTGCCGCAGCTTTAGCAGGGATCGTCTCCATTTTAATTCTTCCAGAATCACTATCACCAGAATTAAAGGAAAAGCTTGCAGAGGAAAATAAAGTGAAGGACGGCCAATTTTCATTAATGAAAAAAGCCTTGAAAAGTGAAGTTGGCTTTCTCTTAATTTTAGTGTTTTTAATGAGCTTCGGATTGGCAAATTTTCAAGCGATCTTTGGTTATTATTCGTTAGAACGGTATAATTATGGACCTCAGGAAGTCGGAATTATCATTCTAAGCGTAGGTCTTATAGGTACGGTTATTCAAGGGGGAGTAGTAGGGCGTTTAGTTGAGAAATTTGGAGATGAAAAAATTGTGCTTACCTCTCTATTTATAAGCTCTTCTGGCTTTATCTTTATGATTCTTGCAAATTCATATGCAACCGTTCTACTCACAACAGGAGTATTTTTCATCGGAAATTCAATGCTTAGGCCTTCCTTAAACACTTTTATCTCAAAAAAGGCGGGGGCCAGGCAAGGCATGATAATGGGATTAAATAATTCTTTTTTGAGCTTAGGAAATGTAGCAGGACCCATATTAGCCGGGTACATGTTTGAATACAATATTCATTTCCCATATGCATTTGGAGCTTTTGTCATGCTTCTTGGTTTTATCTTAACTAAAGCTTGGCTTCAAAAAAAACAGCGCTATACTTCAGCTTCTTAGAACATCTGTTATACAGAGAACGTGTATACTTCATGGTAAACACTCAGTAAATTTAATGTGTGTCTTTTGTTCATATTTCAATGTTTTTTCTTTATCGTATCATCACCATACGCTTATCCCCAATGTGTGATTCTAAATGACTAAAAAAAGTGGTTGCCGTTTGAATTTTATATGGTTTCATATAAGAATCTGGCAGTGTTTAAAGGTGAATTAATAATAAGCGTAGAGATAAGGAAGCTTCTAGTAAACTACTAGAAGAAATTCCTTATGATGCCCCAATGCGCTGTTTTCGTTCGATTCTGGTCCACGCTTAAATGACTAATACCTCTTTTTTTCGGTCACTATGAACTTCAGTTGATGGATTTAATGGATAAAGCAGCTTGGAGAATAGTTTTATCCAAGCTGCTTTTTAATGACCTTATTGAACGAAAAGCGCAAGGCGCCCGCCTATCGGCGACAAGCATAAGCCAATCCGGCAGAAAGGTTGTTCTTTAACCTTTTTGCCGGATTGGCTTATGACCTAAGGGCCGATGGCGCCTGGAGCTAGACAATGATAACTAACTTTAATACGTTAATGCTTTAATCTGCTTAAACTTTCTGAAACCATAAAAAAAGAGATAGCCTTGTGAAAAGACCATCTCAATTAATCTATTATTCTTACTTTAACTGTTCTCACACCCCATGCTAATGCTGCTTTGCTGTTTGGCATCAATACATCAATCTTATGGTTCTTTATCGCGCCGCCAGTGTCTCCAGCAATCGCTACTCCGTACCCTTCAACCCATACTTTGCTTCCAAGCGGGATAATGGCAGGGTCGACTGCGATTAGTTTCATATTAGGATTCTCTTTGATATTATATCCCATAGCTGTATAATCGCTTGCGGTATCTTCGTGGCTATAAGCAGTAGATTTAACGTAAAATTCTTTTCCGTTATTGTTGCTAGATTTTTGTTGCTCTTCTTTTGGTTTCGCTGCGACAGGCTTTGGTTCTTGAGTTGCTCTGCTTTGCTCTTGCTTAGGTTTTGCTGCAACAGTAACTGCTGCATGTTTTTTCTTTGACTCGGCAAGCTTTGCAGCAACAGCTTTAGCCTTTGCCTGCTCTTTTTTTATTTTTTCTTGAAAGTTTTTCATTTGAGATTGTATATTTGACTGATCTTGCTGGGCAGCAGTAAGTCCATTTGCAGCGCTTTCATATTTTTTCTGTGCGTCAGCTAAAACCTTATTGCGATCAGCTAGCTGCTTATCAAGCTCTGCTTGTTTGTCGGCAAGCTTTTTCTGATCTTCTTTTAAGCTTTCTTCTTGCTTAGTAATTTCCTTTTTTTCAATTTCAATTTGTTCAATATCATGCAGCTGCTGGTTCAGCATATCATTGTCTGCATTTAAAAGGGTCGCAACAGCACCAATACGGCTTAATAGGTCAGCTATATTTTCAGAGTTTAGGACTGTTTCAATCACTATATTAGTAGGGTCTTTATGCTGAAGAGCGACGAGTCTATCTTTCATAATTCCTTCTCTTTGAAACACCTTATCCTGCAGCTTTACGATGTCTATTTTTTTCTGTTCAATGAGTTTGTTAGTGTCTTCAATTTTCTCCTCGAGCTCGGCCAAATTATTTTGGGATGCTGTAATAGATTGCTGTAATGATTGCAGTTCTTTTTCAACTTTTACAATAGCTTCATTTGCAGAATTTTTTTCAGCTTCTTTCGTATTAATTTCATCCTGGGTTTGCTTCAGCTTTTGCTCGTAATCGTTTAAAGTGCCTTCAGCCTGCGCTGTAACTGTAATTGATAAACACAATAAACTCACTGTTAGCGTACTAAAAAAACGCTTGAAATTTTGCATGAAATAACTCCTCCCCGATACCTATAGTTATACCATAAAGAAGGACAAGCTTATTTTACAAACAAATTAAAAATGTAACAAACATATTTCTTTGGAAAAGAACCAGCAAGATGAACTGAAAAAATTAGAACAGCAGCGCAATAAGATCATCAAACTTGTTTCTTGTCCAGATTATGTGGCCGGACGAGGTATGAGAATTCTTGCAAACCCATTGGGCTATGACCCTCACATTATTTCGGGTGAATCTGGTGCAGTTGGAATGGGATTAGTTAGTCTAGTAGCTGAAAATACTTTGCTTAAGGATGTGAAAGAAGCATTGAAACTGAATCAGGATTCAAAAATTCTGATTATCAGCACAGAAGGTGACACTGATCCGGATCATTATCGAAAAGTAGTGTGGGATGGGGCATATCCATCTGTAGAATTAATTTTTTGAAAAAATAAAAAAATTAGTTTATAAGAGATTGATTTTAATATGAACCATGAAAACTTTGAAAAACAGCTTAATGAATGGAGGCACTATCTTCATTCACATCCTGAAAGTGCCTTTGAAGAAAGAAATATTTCTGAATTTCTTGCTAATGTATTAACAGATATGGGATTAGAAGTTCACAGAAATATTGGTGGTACTGGAATCGTCGCTAATCTTACAGTGGGCGATGGTAAAGAAAGATACTATAAGTATTAGAACAGATATGGATGCTATTAACCTAACAGAGGAGGGTCAACATCCATACACCTTCCAGAACTCAGGTAAAATGCATGGGAGTGGTCATGCGTTTGCAGTAATCCCAGAAGACAAAATTGACGAAATCAACAATAAAGGAACAACAGGCTTTAATAAATTTTTCATAAAACACTTCCTTTTTTTAGATTCACATAGATGGTATCATAGTTTAATAGATTTATTTAACTATGGTTATAAAAATTTACAAACATGTAAAAAACTATAAATTACGGAGGGGAAATGAAGAAATTATTAATTTTATTAATATTAATAGTAATAGTAGGATTATTTTATATAATAAGACAACCAGAAGAGTTTCCAACAACTAATATAGAAGCTTCTAAAGCTTTAAATAAATTAGAACAATCGGATAAAAAAATTGTAAATGTAGGAACTTCAAAAGGAAGTAGATGGTATTTGACTCATTTTGATAAAGGAGAAGGACAAAAACGGTTCATCAAAGAAATGGAAAATCAAGGATGGATATACATAAAACAAGAAGGATCAGGGATTTTATTCGAAAAGTCTGATCAAGAATTAAAGACAACATGTGTTATTTGGAATTCTAAATATAATGTATGTAACGCTCCATTGGTAAAAAAATAATAACCTAAATACTGATTAGTGTGCTCGAGAAGTAGGAAACAGAAAGTAAAAGTTCAATTTCATAATTCAAGTTCGAAGAAAGGGGCTATCTAATAAGTCCTTAAAAATAAAGCAGATCAGGAAAACCGTTCGTTTTTCCTGATCTGCTTTTTCGTTTTTTCTGTGGTTTAGGTCAGTAGAGAGGCTAAGGCCTGCTACCTTCAGTAGATAGTGGGCTAGTCGCTCCCTATCTTCGTACGATAAACTACTTTTTGTTCTGTTTAGGATTTAACTTTAACTTTCGGCTTATGCTTCCTGTTCTTGTTACGCGATGTTTTATCCCTTAATACTTTACAAAAAAGCCGTTTATTAGCTCCAGGTTCATCGCATAAGTTAATAACTTTTTTGTAAAAATGGCTTTGCTTATTAAGCCGATTTTAATAAACAACTTTTTTGTCAAATAACAACTGTAGTCCTGCCGCCTAAGGTTATTTAAACGCGGCTTGTGACCGGAGGCCATTGTGACGAAAACTTACAAAAACATCACTATTCTCCCATTCCTTCTAAATCGATGAGAGAATAGTGATGTTGAAACTCCTTCACTCGGTCATTGAGAATCTCTCTTTATTTGATTTCGATCGCCGAAGCTTTGTTGTTCCAATCCGAAGCCATATTAGCAGTTTTACCATACCAATCGGAATGTCTAAACAAAACTCCTCTGCCATACCCTTGAGATGAAGTATGCTCCCACAGCGTAGTCGAATAGCTATAAGAAGGTGACGCCGTACTTAAGGAGGAAATTCTGTCATTCCAGCTGGAAGGCAAGTTTTTAAACCCGTCTCTCCAATAAATATACGGCCCGCTTTTATTTTTACCATCATAGAAATCGGTACAACAAGGGCCGCTGCCCATGATCGTGACTTTGTTTTGAAGTTTTTGTTTATCTTTATCGATAAATGTCTCCAAAGCTTCCCTGCTAGTAAAACCATACGCCAGCCAATCTCCCTTTTCATTCTGTTTAGGCAGAACCATGGTTACTTTTATATCATTGTTGGATTTGTTATTCACTTTGGCCAGGGAATCCACATCTTTTCCATCCACAGTTAAATAGTGGAACGATTTTATCGTATATTTTGTTTTGGTATCGCTTATATTTGTCGACACCTGTTTCCCATCAGCTGCAAAAGATTCATTAGAAAAGGAGAAAATCGCCAATAAGCTAAATGAAACAGCAATCACGAGACTGTAAAGTGTTTTCATTTTAACCACTCCCTATTCAAAAATTAAATACTATATAAATATAAGTGAATTCATTCATTTCTTTAAGATCCGAAATTCACATTTTTCAAACCTAGACTATATTACCAATTTTAACCATTGATTTTAGCGCCAACGACCAATAAAAACTTCTTCTTCAATAAACTCATATATTAAAATAAAAATTAAGGGGAAGCAGAAAGAGATAAACTATGGTTATACGATTCTGGGGTTACATTGTGGAAGTATTAGCCGTGGCAGGACTTGTCAGTATCATGTGGTGATGATAAAAGAGATTGAATTGAATACCTAGAAACGATTGTAAAGGTTGCTGGGCTTTTTCTACGCAAAATAAATCTAAATCTTGTTGTATCTTTTAAAACAAAGTTGATCCATTTGTAATAATGTTAGACCGTTTTGAAATTATCAAGTCTTAAATCGTAAAAGCCATAAAAAATAAGGAGTGATACATATTGGTGATGTATAATATGTATCACCCTTTTACTTTTGTTCTACTTGTTCCACGATCTGGCCATATAATTGAAGATCAGGAGGAATTAGATTTAGGTGAATAAAAAAGGAAAGAGACGGAAATTTTAGCAAATGAGAAGAAGGTATCAATGAATATCTTTAATAAAATTAATCTTAAGACTAAATAACACACGCTCTTAAGTATAAAAACGCAATTATATAGTGCAGGACTCCAGGGAATTTGTTTGCAAATTTCCAAGGTGAACACGGGTACTGGCTTTGATTTGCATATTGTTGAAACAAACAAGGATTATAAATCATTCAGGCGTATTTTATTAATATAAATGTCCATTTCCTATTTTGTTAAATAGAGTTTTTAGGAATTACGTTTACTGTTTAGAGGGAAATTGAATGATAATCACGATAGGGATTTTTTAGTTAATCAATTAAAATAGAATGATAACTATCTGTTTTTAGTGAGGTGAAATTTACTTGAATATAAATAATTTATTATTAGGTAAAACTCCCTTGAATAAATATGTTCATAAGTTATCTCAAAGTGATGTATCTTTTCATGTTCATTATTGGGGTGTCATGCCGAAGCACTATAATAATCTCCTTCACAAACATTCTTTCTTAGAAGTGTGTTATGTTGTCGATGGTGAAGGAGAGTATATAGAAAACAACTGTACGTATCAATTGCAAAAGAACAAACTATTTCTTTCGAGGCCGAATGTTTTACATCAAATTAGGAGCGATAGTGGGTTATTCCTTCTCTATATAGGATTTGAATTAATAGAATCAAAATCTAGTGATAAATGGATAATGATTATGGATAAAATTAAGGAATGCAATGAGATCATGATTGATGTTGAAGAAGAGGCAACTTTTTCGTTGCTTTGGGAATCTCTACTTGTTCAGGCTTCAAAAAATGAACATTCCTTTTTTGAAGAAATACTGAAAAACACGTCATACTCTCTAATTCTTTCTTTACTCGAAAGGTTCAGTCCAATGCTCTCTTACAACTCAAATCAAAAGGCTTCCAATGAAAAATTTTCACCAATACTAAGTCAAGCGAAACTCTATATTCAAGATAATTTATCTGATACATTAAAACTTAGTGATTTAGCTAACCATCTACATATTTCTAGTCGACACTTATCAAGGCTATTTGTGAAAGATCTAGGAGTGAGTTATTCAGAATATGTAAAAAATGAAAGAATACAAAAATCAGCTACGTTACTTAAAACTACAGACTTAAGTATTAAAGATATAAGTGAACAAACAGGATTTAAAACTGTTCACTACTTTACACGTGTGTTCACGGCTACAGTTGGAAGTTCGCCAGGGAAATTTAGGACGGTATATACAGACCAAGAGAAAATCGTATACTCAGAAAAAGAAAAACCTTCATTTTAGAATGAGGGGTTTATTTGTGAGGTGCAAAACGGCAAATCACAAACCTAATCACATAGCAAAACTCATAAATTTTACAACACAATAAAAAAGGCTTAGAGATGCAAATATCTCTAAGCCTTTATTAAATTTTCACTTTTTTAAGTTGTACAAGTTAATTAACCTTTAAAGCGAGTTTGATAAATAAGCGGAGAAATTTCTCTTATTTATCTAATAGCACTGAAAATAGCCAAAATAGACGGAAAGATTCCGACTATTGACTCGAAAAACGTGAAAGTGGGTACATTTGCTTTGCTTAATCGGAAAACTTCCGCTTATATACACCTAACTGAGCTCTATTCTACAGTTTAACCGGAAAATCTCCGCTTATTTT
>NZ_JACXAI010000053.1 GCF_014773385.1 Metabacillus arenae
CGCTATTGGTGAAGTTTCTGTTGATGTCCCAGAAGGAAAAATGAAATTCCTTCGTGAACAAGGCTATGTGAACAAAGAATTAATTTTAGGAATCCGTCCGGAGGATTTCCACAATGAACAAGTATTCATTGATTCCTCCAGAGGAACAAAAGTAGATGCCACAATTGAGGTAGCTGAATTAATGGGAGCAGAAACAATGCTTTACTCACAAGTAAACGGGCAAGTATTTGTAGCACGGGTTGACTCTCGAACTGATATTCAACCTGGACAAAAGCTTGAATTAGCTCTAGACATGAATAAAGCCCATTTCTTTGATAATGAAACAACACTGAGGATTCGTCCAGCTGATGAAAACCTAGAAGAACGCAAGGAATTGCCTATCAGTGACAAGCAAAAGGTGAGCGGGGAAAAGGTTGCTCTTTAACCTTTATGATCATCACTTATGACCTCTGGGTCAGTGCCACATGAAGCTGATCAACTAACAATATTCGTCTCTCTGTTCTAGGTATAAGCTGAAAAAGTTACAGGCGGCTTGTACAGCCAAACACATGATAAGAACTTCCTGAATGCTCCTCCTTGCCTTCATTTTCACTTTAAGGCGGTCAGGAGCTTAAGTTAGTATTCCGCTACTTTAAGCTAATCTTTCGAAAATAGGTGGAACTATGTGAAGACCTGCTATCATTAACCTAAAAATGATAGCAAGTCTTTTTTTTACTACTCTTGAATTGTTTGCGTTTCCTCATGTAAGCAGTTTTTGCAATAATAATAATGAACACATTGATGTTCTTCCAGCGAAGTTAAAACCCCATCAAAAAGCTTCATCGAATCTATTTCCATATATGCGCTGTAATCATCCAAATAGTCTGTAATCTTTCCCTGATCAGTCATAATCGTCCCGCAGTTTGGACATAATATTTCGCGATGATGTTCAAATCCATTACAAAGCGGACACATTATCATTTGTTATCACCTTCAACTCTTTGGTCGCTTCTAGCTTTTCCTCAAGCAAACACAATTATGAAATTGACAGGTCAAATTATAATGATAAAAATTACCAATTGATATTCCTGCATAGTTTTTCGGACGACATTCCATAATACATAATACAAAGGGAAAAAAGACTTTTCGATCAATGGGTTAGGCCTAGTGGCACCTGAATTTTTTCAAAAAGAAAATTCTTTCGCTGGTGCAAGTCCAGCTAACCCAACCAAAAAACATTACATCTTGAGGAGTTGACAAAACATGGCTCAAAGCAAACGCAGTTCAAACCAATTAGTAGTACCTGGTGCATCTCAAGCGATTGACCAAATGAAATATGAAATCGCTACTGAGTTTGGTGTAAACTTAGGTGCAGAAACTACTTCACGTGCGAATGGATCTGTTGGTGGCGAGATTACTAAACGTTTAGTATCTATGGCTCAACAATCTATGGGCGGAGGACAGTTCTAATTTACACAATTTCATATTATGGATTTGAGACGCCTAATAATAGGCGTCTCTTTTTTTGAGGCTCAGAGCCTCTATAATGATGAGATTGATTGATGACTGCTTGAACCTAGAATATTTGTTTGTTGTATCTACTCCCGAATTGGCGGGAGTATATGTAAATCAAGGAGGTAGTATTTTTGTCAGACCAAACTGAGATAAAGCAATTATATGATACACTTGATCAGACATTTAAAGCTGTTGAAAAGGCTCAAGGTTATTCAAATCCTCAAAAGTATCAAGAAGCAGAGCAGCAGCTTGCCTATGCTCAGCAGCTTGTTCTAGCAAAACAACAAGCAAACAATTTACCACCCGATGAGCATCATAAGCTGTCCCTAATGTTAGAAAGGCTGAGACACCTGCAGGAGATCCAATCTTCTATTCAACAACAATAATACTTATTTGAGGTGTTTCATGTTGACCAAATCCCTTACGAATTGACTGAAAATCTAACAACATAAAAACGGCTGGAAGTCCTTTTATTGAAAGTCATGGTTATGATGAAATGTCTTGTTAATAAAGAAGGAATAAACAATGTCACACCTTATATAAGGTAAAATATAGGATAGATAAAGCAGAACTTTTTCAGCTTTATCTATCCTTTTTTGTACTATATATGACCTCATTTACTACCACTTGTTGAATAACTTTATAAGTATAATTACCTTTTATTTTCATTTTAACTAAAAAAGGAAAAAACAGGAATAGAAAATAAAGATTTTTTCATAAACGTTTCCTCCTTTTGCTATGTTAAAAGGTCCTCATTGAATATAAAAAACTCCGCCTCAATTTAAATGTGACATATATTCAAATGCTGTTGTTCCATATACGCTTTTAAAGTGTTTATTTAAATGGGTTAAATCTACAAAACCGCATTCAGCTACTGCTGAATGAATATCTCTATTTTTTTCTATTATCTGCTTTGCATGTTCTATCTTGCAGTTAAGAAAGTATTGGTAGGGTGAAATTCCAGTGTGCGCCTTGAATAATCGGATAAACTGAAATTTCGATAAATTAAACTCTATACTTATCTCATCAAGTTTAGGTATATTTTCTAAATTGGTATGAAGCATCTCCTTTGCTTTTCTAATTAGAGCGTTATCTTTCTTATATTTTGTAGAAAAATTTGTTTGAATAAGGCAATCCGTGAGGGATAAGAATAATTCACTGCACAATGCCTCATCTTTTTCGCTTAATATTGCATTAGAAAGACTTAATATTCTTTGTTCAAGTCTATTATCATACACAATAGGAGTTGAAAACCGTACGATATCCTTTTTCTGGGTAGCCTCTAAAAGCAATTGCGGCTCAATATATAACATCACATAATCAAGGCCTGTCTTATCATGTGCCATTCCGTCATGTGCCTGTTCTGGATTAAAAAGCATAACACCATTTTGATAGGATAATTGTAAACTGCCATCCAAGTTATACTGTTGGATACCACGCAAGGTTACCCCTATTGCATACTCCTTGTGAGAGTGCTTTTTATATGTAAAATCAGTAATACTAGCTGACAAGGCAGTAATACCTGCCGATTTTTTATAGATAAATTTGTCCATTTCATTCACCTCTCAATTCGCTTACCTACATCCATATCATGATTGCAGCATAAACTAAAAACAATGCCATCATTACATTCACAATTTTTTTATGTTTCTGTAAAAACGCCTTGAAGATCGTACCGAAAAGTACCCATGTAATAAATGCTAAAAATCCAATTACAGTAATAGCTATAACACTTATTGTAACCGCAGGCATTGAGACATAGTAGGGCATAATATAGGTAGGGATTACAGTCATTGTAAATACTACCACCTTTGGATTTAAAAACTGCATAAGAAAGCCTGACATAAACGTACCAGTTTGGTTTACAGGTGGTTTTGATGAATCCATTTTGGAAATTTGATAAGCGAGATACAACATATAAAAGCTTCCGAATATCTGCATTATAATTAAAATGTTGGGTAATATCGTAACAAGTATGGTATTCAACATAGCAGAAGCAGCTAGTAATAAACCAAAAGCAATAGTTGCTCCGTACGTATATTCTATTGCCTTTTTTGTCCCAGAATTATGCACTGTGGATAATATGACGATATTAGTAGGACCTGGTGTAAAGGTAACAATAAAACAGTAAAAGACAAAAGATGTAATACTCATGAGGAAAACTCCTTTCGAGGTATTCTCATATAAATATACATCTTAAAATTAAATGGCTATAGTATATTGTTGCAGAAACTCTCCCCAAGTATTATTTGAATGTTCTTTAAAGATAACAGCTTTTAGGTATTAGATACATATGAAAAAAAAGTTACTTCAGTGGGTTGTTGTGGTAGTTAATGAGGTCATTTAGAAGTCTTATAACCAAAAAAGTACACCGCTATATATAAGTGATGTACTTAACTTTATTATATTTTGTAACATGAATGACAACCGTATATTCCCAAAATCAAAATCTATATTCACTTGTCTTTAATTTTACAGAGTTCAGCCGCATTTATAACCTATCCTCTTGTATTTCCTAAAATGGTCAGTACTCATGTTAACCTGCAAGTGAGGTTTGATTCCCCTGCTGCAATTTGTACATTTGAAAATACTTCCCTTTTTGCTTCATTAATTCATCGTGACTTCCTCTTTCAACAATTTCACCGTGATCTAATACAAGAATCTGATCTGCATTTTTTATTGTCGATAAGCGATGAGCAATGATAAATGTAGTTCTGCCTTTCTTCAAGACCTCAAGTGCTTCTTGAATAACAGCCTCTGTTTCAGTATCAATACTCGCGGTTGCCTCATCCAGAATAAGGATCGCTGGATCAAAAGCCAAAGCCCTCGCAAAAGAAATTAGCTGACGTTGTCCTGATGAAAGTGTGCTTCCTTTTTCAATGACCGGCTCATCAAATCCTTTCGGCAAATGCTTCAGCAGCTCCTCTGCCCCAACATCCTTTAAAGCCTTTTCGATCTGCTCTTTAGATATCTTTTCATGATCAAGACTTACATTGGATGCAATCGTTCCTGTAAACAAATATGGGTCCTGCAATACAATTCCCATGTGCTGCCTGACTTGCTGACGTGACATGTCTTGAATATTTGTTCCATCTATCGTGATTTGTCCTTTTTGCACATCGTAAAACCGAAACAGCAAATTCATGATGGAACTTTTGCCGGAGCCCGTATGCCCTACAAGGGCAACGGTTTCTCCCTGTATTGCTTGAAACGAAATATTTTTCAATACTGGTTCGTTTTCATTGTAGCCAAATGTGACATCATCAAAAGTAACATTCCCTTTATAACGAGATATCTGCTCATCATTTACGTTAGTTCCTTTTTCAGCAAGCAGTTTAAAGACACGCTCTGATGCAACACGAGCCTGTTCTAATTGGGCAAACTGATTAACAATGCCCGTAATTGGCTGGAATAAACGATTTAAATAATCTACGAACGCATATAAAACCCCTAAAGAAATGGCCGTATTTGCTGTTAAGGAAGCTCCGCCAAAGTACCAAATTAATGCTACAAAAGCTAGATTCCGTAAAAAACCAACCATATTGTGAGACATAAGTGAATTCAAGCTTAATAATTTATTTTGATAATGGAAATGTGATTCATTCAGCTCTTCAAACTCTTTCTTCGTCTCATTCTTTCTTCGAAATGCTTGAATAATCGTCATACCTTGAATCGATTCATTAATCATGGCATTCAAGTCACTTACTAACGAGCGAATTTTGTGATTATACTCGGAAGCAAACTTTCGATAAATAATCGACCAAACAGCCAAGATCGGCAAGATGACCATACAAATGAACGCCAGCTTAACCTCTAATAAAAATAGAGCAATAAAAATCCCAGTAATGTAGATCGCACTTGTAAAGAATGTAGCTAAAACAGCAACATAAAGCTCACGAATTGCTTCCGTATCGTTCGTAATCCGGGCGACTACTTTTCCAGCCGGTAAATTATCAAAGTATTTAATAGGTAACCGTTGAATATGCTCAAACACATCCTGCCTCATCTTCTGGATAATCCTGTTGGCAGTAACTTGCAGGTAATAATGCTGCCCATAATGAAAAAACGATGAGATGACAAGCATACCAAAATAAATTGCTATTAATTGAAGCAGTCCAGGAATTTCCGGCTTGTAAAACGCGAACAATTGATTATTCGTTAATTGGTTTACATTGTTGTAAACGGCAATTTCTTCACCGCGTTCAATAATGATTTTGCCGTTATTTACTTTTCTTTCACCATCAAATGAAAGATCCTGAGGAATAAAATAATACTCCCTTTCAACTTGGATAATTCTTGCAACATCACCTTTTTCTTCACCAGGTGAAAAGTGATCACTTCTTTTATACCAGGAGTCTTGATAATTTACAGCCTTTGGGCCTTCTTTTGCTTCATACCATCTGCTTTCGATTCCCAGAATATGATCATCTATCATCTTCTTGGCAATGAGAGGACCCATTAGTTCTGCTCCAACTGCTACTGCAAGCATAAGAAGAGCTGCAATCAAGGTCCTTTTATATTGAAGTGCATAATTTAACAATTTACGTCCTGTTCCCATTATGCACTCACCCCGCCTTCATTTTGCATTTCTATTTGCTGTCGTTCATATTGTTCCCGATACCAGCCATCTTGTGAAACAAGGATCTCATGTGTACCTTCTTGAATAATTTTCCCATCATCTAAAACAAGAATGTGGTCTGCATGCTCAACAGCTGATAATCGGTGCGTTGTAATAAATGTGGTTTTACCTGCTCTCTCCCGGCGGATATTATCAATAATAGCCTTCTCTGTTTTTGCATCCACCGCTGATAGCGAATCATCCAAAATCAAGATTTCCGGGGCTGTAAGAAGAGCTCTTGCAATCGATATTCTTTGTTTTTGACCGCCAGATAAAGCCACCCCTTTTTCTCCTACTAGTGTATTTAGGCCATCTGGCAGCATTTCCAGATCTTTTCTAAAAAAAGCAGAATCAATAGCTTCATAAAGCTGTTTTTCCGTTCCCTCTTTATTTCCAAAAAGAATATTTTCTTGAACAGTTCTTGAGAATAAGATGTGATCCTGGGGAACGTAACCAATCCAGCTTTGAAGTGTTTCCAGCGGAATTTTATCAATAGGAACACCTGAAATCGAGATTTCGCCTGAGCCTACAGGATACTGTCTCAGCATTTGCTTGATAATTGTTGTTTTTCCACTCCCAGTCTTTCCTACAATTCCAATTGTATGACCACGCTCTACTTGCAAAGACACATTGGTTAAGTTCTGAACTGTTGAGGAAGGATATTGAAAAGATACATTATCAAACACGATATTCTTAGGATTCTCAACGGCAACTGTCTCTTTATCAAAAACATCAGGTTCATAGGCTAATGTTTCATTTACCCGATCAAGTGAAGCATTTCCGCGCTGCATAATGTTGATCAGCTCACCAATAGCAAACATTGGCCAAATCATCATTCCTAAGTAAACATTAAATGAAACAAGTTCACCAAGGGTAATTTCATTATTGAAAACCAAGTAGGCGCCATATCCAAGTCCGATTAAATAACTAATGCCAACAAGCAGTTTAATCGTCGGTTCAAACAGAGCATCTATAAGTGCCACCTTCACATTTTTTTGATACACATCTTCCGTCATTTTGTTGAAACGGGAAATATCTGCTTTTTCCTGTACATAGGCACGAATGACTCTTACACCTTGAACAGATTCGAGTACCTGATCATTCAAATTCCCAAATGAATTCTGAGCTTCTGTATAGCGCTGATGAATCTTTTTTCCGTAAATATTCATCGCAATTGCCATCAGAGGAAGAGGCAAAATAGCTGCAAATGTTAGCTTCCAGCTAATTAAGATTCCCATCGTAAAAAGGATGGTAAGCATAAACATTGTTGAATCGACAAGTGTTAAAATACCAAATCCTGTTGTTAAGGATATGGCTTTTAAATCATTTGTAGCTCGTGCCATTAAGTCACCTGTCCGATTTTTTTCATAAAAAGCCGGTGTCATTCGAAGCAATTGTCCCATAAACTTCGTTCGCAGGATCTTCTCGACTAAATGAGCTCCACCGAAAAGGCTGTACATCCAATAATACGTTATTATATAAACAATTATCCCCAGACCTATAAACAGCACAATGTACCAAGTCATCATCTCTTTCGTCAAAGTTCCCATTTGAATACTATCAATAACTGTGCCTAGTAATTTAGGCGGGATAATCTCTAAAATACTTACCAAAAGCAATAATATAATCGCAATTGTATAGCGAAGCCAATATTCTTTAAAAAACCATTTAAGTTTCCCTAAAACTGAGAACATATTCTACCCATCTCCTACTCTTTTCATTTGTTCCGTTAGCCGCTCTCGAGAACTCCCGGTTTATACATTTCACTGCTCACAATGATTTTCAGCATGAAAAATCCTCCTTCAAACTAAGAAATATAATCTGAAATAGAAAAAGGCACACCACTTGTGCAGCATGCCTTTTACTAATAAATAAAAAGGCACAAACCACGTGTATTAAGGTATACGTGACCTGTGCCTAGGTTAAAAAAAGAGTACATTCGCTCTAACTGATCATACCAATTTTAGGAGCAGTCACGTTTATTTTCAAAGTTTTCGTTGTGCTGAATGTCTTAACTTGTTTCATAACGTAACCCTCCTTTACCATTAATTAGAATATTCTTCCTATGTTAGGTTACAACGATATCAACTTTTTGTCAATTATAACTTTTTAGAATTTTTCTTCCATTTAAATGGAGAGCTCAGGGTTTTCCTTTTTAACTTTCTTTCTTCTTTTCCCTAATCTATCTAACAGTTCATACACAACAGGGACAACTACCAAGGTAAGAATTGTTGAGACAGTCAAACCTCCGATTACGACAACCGCCAAGCTTTTCGAAACAACACTTCCTGCTTCAGCCGTTCCGAATAATAGCGGAAGCATTGCCACAATGGTTGTAACCGCAGTCATGATAATAGGGCGCAGCCTCGTTCCGCCTGCTTCTAAAAGAGCTTCTCTAGTATCCATGCCTTTCTCTCGATTTTGTTGTACTCTTTCGACTAAAACAATTGCATTCGTTACAACTATTCCGATTAGCATAAGTGCTCCGATCAGGGCATTGATGTCAACCGGGGTTCTAGTCACGATTAAGCCTGCTATTCCCCCAACTGCTGCTAATGGAAGGGAGAAAAGAATAGCAAACGGTGCTTTTGCTTGACCAAAAGTAATGACCATAATGAGATAGACAATAAAGATCGCAATTCCCATTATTTTAAAGAGGTCCATGAAGCTTTCCTGCATCGATTCTGTTGCGCCTGCGAGCTCCACGTTCGCTCCAGCAGGCAGTTCAACTCCGGCAATCATTTTATTAATATCGTTTCCAACCGCACGGATATCTTCAGCAACAATTACTGCTGTCATCTTGATCGTTTCTTTTCCCTTTTTATGATAAATTTGCGTTTTTATCTCTTCTTCGTTTATAGCAGCAACCTCACCTAAACGAACTGGTCCGGCAGCTGGAGATGACACATAGAGGTCAAGGAGCTCATTCTCTTCCTTATACTCATCCTTTTCAAATTTTAGAACAGCCTGGAGCTTCTCATCTTCAATAGTCATCTCACCAGCTAGAGTTTTGTTTAAATAAGAATGGACTTCCTGCCCGACTTGGTTTGGAGACAGTCCAAATTTAGATGCCTTCTCCTGTTCAACGTTCACAACCCATTCTTTTTTTAATTCTTCATAATTGCTTTTCACTTTTTCTAACCCATCAATCTTTTTTAATTCAGCTAATACGATAGCTCCAGCTTCCACCAAATCTTCTTGGTTAGCTGCTGTTACATTTAACTCTGTATTGCTTCCACCGCCAAAGCTTCCGAATGAAAATAAGGAAGCCTCCAGTTCTGCAGGAGCATATTTCTTCGAATCTTTTTTTAACTTTTCAATGAATTCCTTGACATTTTTTCCTTTTTCAAAAATCATGCCGATTGTTGCTTCGTTCCCCTTCGCAGCTGTCCCGTATTTTGCATCCTCAGTTGCAGTCCCCATGCGGAAAAAGGTATCGATTACTTTATCTTCTGTTATTAATTGCTTTTCAAGCTCTGCTGCTTTTTCCTTTGCTAAAACCGGATCATAATCAGCCGGGAAGCTCATAACGACATTTAAGTAGGATTCATCCTCTGAGTTAACATTTGCTTGTGGAATCGCTGCAAAAGCGAAAATAGAACCGACGAAAATAAGGAAAGACGCAACTAAAATGATCCATTTATGATTTAGAGACCAGCCTAAAATAGATAAATATTTGCGTGGAGCCCTAGTTTCCTTTTGTTTTATCTTTTTTAAAAGAACAAAACTCATTAAAGGTACAACCGTTAATGCTACTAAAAGGGATCCAAGAATGGAATAAACTACAGCTAGTACAAGTGGTATTGTAAATTCCCCTATTCCCCCAGATATGAGACCTATTGGCAAAAATACAGCAATTGTCGTTAAGGTGGAAGAGGTAATTGCTCCAGCCACTTCTTTCGTAGCAGAAATAACCACTTCTTTAGACATTCCCTCGCCTTGGATCCGCCTGTAAATATTCTCAATGACGACTATGCTATCATCTACAAGCCTTCCGACAGCTACTGCTAAACCGCCTAAAGTCAAAATATTTAATGTAATATTTGATAGATCCAGCAAAAATAATGTAATTAAAATGGAGAGAGGGATACTAATGACAGCTATAATAGTTGTTTTAAAGCTTCGCAGGAAGAACAATAGAATAATAGTCGCAGCAACAGCTCCAAGTCCTACTTCCTTTGCCATCCCAAGAACTGCATTTTCCACGTCTTCTCCCGTATTTGTTATCACTCGGACATCGTATTGTTCTGTATATTGGTCATTTATCTCTTTTGTTTTTTCTACTAATTTTTTTCCGATATCGACCGCATTAGCGTTTGCTTCTTTCATTATTACCAAGATGAGAGAAGGATTGCCATTAAGACGTGATTCTGCTTCATAAAATTGTTCAACCTTTACGTCTCCTATATCCTTTAGCTTTGTTTCTTGATTAAGCGAAATATTTTCTATTTGCGAGATATCTTCTACTTCACCAAGCACTCTTACTGCATTTGAGCTTCCTTCAATTGAAATCTCTCCTGCGGGGATAGAAGCATTTTGTGATTGTAGACTCATCATAACCTGCTGGGCAGAAACCTTCTTTTCTTTCATTTGATCAGCATTTAACGTAACAGCAAGCTCTGCAGAAGACTTTCCATATAGGCTTATACTTGAAACCCCGTCAATGTCTTCGAATTGCTGCATAATCTCTTGATCTATGACTTTTTCATCATTACTAGTGAAACCTTTATCTGATTCTATCGCTATTTGAGCTATCGGAATCATGGAAGTATTCAGCTGTGAGACGATTGGCTTCATCATTCCCTGCGGCAGCTGAATTTGGTTGACTAGTTTCTCAACCTCTCTGGCAGCTTCCTTCATTTCTGCTTCAGAGGTATACATTAAGTCAATTTGGGAGAAGCCTTCACTTGTTGAAGAGGTAATCACATCAAGGTGCGTAACATTTTTAAGCTCACTCTCAAGAGGAGTCGTCACCTCTTCCGTCATCGTTTCAGCATCCATTCCTTGACCAAAAGTAGAAACTGTAATCATAGGATTATCTACACTTGGCAGAAGCTCCATAGGGAGGCGAGTGCTGGAGTACGCCCCTAAAATTGTAACTAGAAACACCATTATAATCACTGCTGCACGGTTCTTTAAAGAAAACTTTGTAAATATTGACATGGTCATTTCCTCCGATTATTCAAAATAAATGAAATCACAAGAACTAATATATACCAATAATGAGTAAAAATATGTTAATTTTTTGTAAATTATATAACTTTTGTACTAATCATTACTAAAAAAAATGCTTCTATTTTCCATTACACATGTCTAAAAGCACGATAAATATACAGGATGATTCGATTTTCATCTGATAAAGCTTTGAACAGGTCTTTAATGGACACATTTTTTCGACCTCAAACAGAAATAAATATTTAAGTAATTACTTAATTAATTATATTGTAATTTATTTTTTGAAAAAGTAAAGTCTTTTCCATAATAAATGGGTAATTTTTTCTCTAACAAAAAAGACAGGGATTTTTTCCTTCGTGCTTATTAAAAAAATTTGTGAAACTGTAGTAGTAAACAAAAAAAGCACCAGATACTTTTTTTAGTACCTGGCACCCTTTCATTTATCGTCTGCTAATCAACAGTAACTGCTGTACCATAAGCTATAATCTCTGAAGCATTTTGCATCACAGCAGATGTTTCCAAACGAAGATTGATAATTGCATTTGCCCCTTTTGTTTTAGCATCTTCTACCATTCTGCCAATTGCTTTTTGCCTCGCTTCATCCATCATTTCTGTATACTCCTTGATCTCTCCCCCAACGATTGTCTTGAAGCCAGCCATTATATCCTTTCCGATGTGCTTGGATTGAACGGTGCTGCCTCTCACAAACCCTTTTAATTCTTTAATTTCTTTTCCTGGAATAAAATCAGTAGTCACGATAATCATTGTTTTCATCCTCCTTCTTCTCCTTCAATCTACTCTTTATAAGCAATAAAACTAAAGCGATCACTCCCAAGAAGCTAATTATAAAAAGACCTATTGATACCGGCCAATAGATAAAAAGAAAGATGTACCCAGCTATTTGAGCAAATAGCGCGCCGCTCAAAACGATATAATGAAGTTTCATTTTCGTCTCCTTTTTTCCCCTATTCCTCCTTTAAATATATCCCCTTAATTGAAAAATAGAAATATTTTCCCTTCTTTTCCCTCAATTATAGATAAATTATACCATTTCCGAATTACTTTTTTATATCTTTAGACCTATTTCTAAGTAAGTTAGTTTGAGTTTCAAAAAAATAAGGTATTTGTTTTGTATCAGCCAGTGGTTCAACATAAAAGGAGGAATTAGTGATGAGTGAAATGGTTTCTTCGAAGTTGCTAATAGAAAATATGTTATCAATGAATCAAATTATGGAATTGAACCAAATTGCAAAGCAATATGAAGGTAATATTTATCTATACACACATAATAAAAGTATAATCGACGTAGGAAAATTGCCTTCTTTAATAGCTTTTTTCTTAACGGTCAAAGCTGGTTGCAGTATTAAGTGCATCATTGACGGGCAAAATACGAACACTGTTTTAGAAAACCTTCGTGAAGTGCTGCAACCTGAAAATCATCACCGCTTAAAAACTGTTTTATTTAATTCCGATTTAAAAATGAAAGTCTGACTACCTTACTTAAAATAAATTAAAAAATGGAGGTAATTATTTATGATTAGAACAATTTTAATGGTTATCGGTGCAATCGTTGTGATTGGATGGATTATTAGCATGCTTGGATAGCCGCATTAGAACTAATCGTCAATGAAGGATTAAGATCCCTCACTGATAGATTAGTTCTTTTTTTACTTCTTCTTATTATAATCTCTAATCGTCTTAGCTATTGAGAACAAAAGAATAATAAACACGATCCCTGCGAAAAAAAATACACTCCAAATATCGATTTTGTGAACCTCCTCAATAAAGAAAATGACCATTTTTGTTTATGACCGGTTTCTATTTTCTCAAATTTTATCATAACAACGAAAAGCGCAAGGCGCCCGCCTATCGGCGACAAGCACAAGACGATCCGGCATGAAGGTTGTTCTTTAACCTTCTTGACGGATAACTAACTTTAATACGTTAATACTTTAATCTTCTTAAACTTTCTTAAACTTTCTGAAACCACAACGAAAAGCTGAAGCGCCTTGGTCAGCCTAGCACAAACACTCGGGCGTGCTTCACAGAAGGCGTTTTTTCCTGTCTTTGGAGATTGACTTATATCTTAAGGCAGGTTGGGCGCTGCAGCTAAACAACAACAGCTCACTTTAACCCATTAGCACTTAAATCATTTTAAAACTTTCTTACCCTATTATAAAAAACAGGAAGAATAATCCTCCTGTTTTTCAGCCTAATAATAGAAAATCATCGAACCGATTAATCTTCCCTCTCTTTTCCCTTACCTTTCTCCTTCTGTTTATCTTTTCTTTTTTCTAGCCATTTATCTCTTTCTTTTTTCATGTCTCTTTGTCTTTCTTTCGCATAATCCCAATTTTCTTCCTCATTATCGTAAGTTATGGCATTTGAACTTAATGGCTTTCTCATCGCGGGAAGGTAAAAGCGTTGTGGTTCTTTCCCTTCTAGAGCAGCTTGCATAACCTCCTTATAAATTGGAACGGCTGTTGCTCCACTCGAAGTATTCAAGTAGTGTTCCTTGTCTGTTTGATCATACCCAAGCCAAAGTGCTCCCACTACATTTGGCGTAAAACCGACGACCCATTGATCCTTTACTCCATCAACCGCAGGGTCAGGGTGCTGAGTTGAACCTGTTTTGGCTGCGAGGTCCCAACCACCATCAAGTTTAGCTTTTTTACCGGTTCCTTCATTGACTACTCCCATCATCATATAAGTGATTTTGTTTGCAACCTCTTTTGATGTTACCTCTTTTTGCTTGCCTTCCCATTCTCCTATCACATTGCCATCTTTGTCCACAATCTTTTCGATTGCATGTGCTTCAGACTTCTTTCCCTCATTCGGGAATGTTGTGTATGCCTCTGCAAGATCAATTGGAGCAATTCCTTTGTCAAATCCGCCTAGAGCCAAGCCTAGGTTTCTATCATTTTCTGTTATAGGCAAATCAAACCGCTCCACAGCGTCTATCCCTGCGCTTATACCAATTTCATTTAAAGTCCAAACTGCAGGAATGTTATACGAATTTATAAACGCTTCATACATGGAAACCGTGCCATGAAAGGATCCATCAAAATTTTTCGGTTTATACCCATTAAAATCTATTGGCTCATCTTTTAATGGAGTGTTCATTTCAAAACCTTTTTCAAGTGCAGGTGTATAAGCAGCAAGAGGCTTCATAGTAGAGCCTGGCTGTCTGGAAAGCTGTGTGGCATGATTAAACTCCCTGAAGGAGTGATCTCCTCGGCCTCCAACAAGAGCTCTTATTCCTCCAGTTTTGGGATCCATCAGAATACCGCCGCCTTCAACTTGCTGCTTAGCCCCACCTTCAGGGAAAAGTTCATCTCTCTTAAAAACAGTTTCTGCCGCTCCCTGCATGTCCTGATCAAGGCTGGTATAAATTTTTAAACCTCTTGTTAGAATTTCATTTTGAGTCAATCCATACCGCTCAATCGCTTCTTCCATAATATAATCCACATAAGACGGATATCTTCCTTTATAAGGATCAAGCTCCTCTTTTTCCAGAGTGACCTTTTCCTTCTTGATCTCCACCAGGTCACTCTTTGATAGAAGCCCTTGTTTATTCATCAATGATAATACAACATTACGGCGTTCAAGAGATTTCTCATAATGTTTGATCGGAGAATAATGAGTAGGTGCTTTAATTAGCCCGACAAGGATCGCTGATTCATTTACTGAAAGCCCCTGTACATCTTTAGCAAAGTAAACCTTCGCTGCTTTCTTAAGCCCCCAGGCCCCTTCTCCAAAATATACGTTGTTAAGATACATTTCTAAAATTTCTTCTTTTGAATATTCACGTTCAATTTTTTGCGAAATAAAGTATTCTTTGAACTTTCGTAAATACGTTTGATCTTGCGTCAATAAAGAGTTTTTGGCAAGCTGTTGGGTTAAAGTACTTCCTCCCTCAACAATTCCGCCAGCCAAAACATTATTTACAGCGGCTCTGGTAATGCCAAAATAATCTATCCCATTATGCTCGTAAAATTTTTGATCCTCAGTCGCTACGAGGGCGTCAATAAAGTGCTGCGGCACATCTTTAACATTGACCGATTCAGTATGACCGGAACCGATTCTGCTCGCTAATTCATTATTTTGGTCATAAATCGTTGTTGGATTAGCGCTTATTTTTTCTAATTTTCCAATATTCTGCGAAGCAATGAGTGAATTGTGAACAATAAAAAACAAAGCTCCAAAACCAAAAAAGAGAATTACGATTTTAATTAAAATTCCCTTTGTTAAAATTTTCTCTTTCCGTTCAGATCTAGTTGTCTCTTCCATATTAACCCCCAGCATCAGAGTAAGCTTTACTCATTCGTACTTACCCTTTTTTTACAGAGCTTAATCAAGTAGTCCTAGATAATACGTGAAGCACTATTTCTTTTTGGGGGAAAGAAAAAGGTTTAAATTTCTGAAAAAGGGTATAGATAAATAAAAGTTATATTCACTGCCTTTATTGCAGCATGTGACAAAGTCTATCACTTCCAGATATTACTATAAAGTTTTTACTATGAGGTGAGACTTATAAGCAATCAGCGATTCACCGCTTGCCTTATCTCAAAGGTCTTCAATATGTTAATTGTAAAAATATTCTAGAAAAGAGCCTAAAGAAAGGATGATTTCAAATGAAACGCTTTTCTCATTTACTGGTTGCCTTTGACGGAAAAGAGGATAGTAAAGAAGCATTAAAATTAGCAATTAACCTAAGCAAACAGCTTAACGCTGTTATAACTGTAGCGCATGTATTTAAACGCAAAGTTGTTGATGCAACCGATGAAAGCCTTCAATACATGCCTAGGGCAGGATATACGGCTGGCGGCTTACAAAATTATCCGCCTCCTATGGCCAGCCAAACAAGCTTTGATGAAGAAAGAAAGCCTGTTGTTTATGAGGATGGTGCTGAAGAAATTGTAGCAGAAGCTAGAATGATATTGGAAGAGAACAATTCAACAGCAAACATAAAAATATTAGATGGAGATCCTGTTGATGAGATCACCAGCTTCGCTTCTGAAGAAAATGTTGATTTAATTGTAATGGGCAGCCGGGACATCTCCGGACTAAAGAAGCTATTATTTGGAAGCGTTAGCGAAAAGGTATCACATCAAACACCAATACCTGTATTAATCGCCAAATAGTGGAGAGCTTTTCCCAGCTCTTCACTTTTTTATTGTTAAAACCTCAATAAGATCAGTGCAATTTTTTTGAACTATTAATCTAAAAGCCTCTAATTATCATTAAAACTACCACAGTTGAACATTCTAGAATAAACAATTCGATTAAAAGTGAATGGAGTGAAAGCATGATTGACAAATGGTATTGATATGTTAGAATACTTTTGTACACAAAAGCGTTTAAGTATTGAAGGAGATTTAACAAAATGTCTAACAGCAAAAGGTTATCCTTTTTAGATTCTTTAATTATATTGATATCAATATTAACCATTATTTTTATAAGCTTGTTTTATTTAAAAGTGGAGCCCCACCTTCCCTTGTTTCTTGCGGTCATCACTGCTGCTTTATATGGCAGATTCAAGGGGTTTAAGTGGGGGGATTTGGAAAACGGAATTGTTACAGGTATTCAGAAGGGTGTTCAGCCCATCATTATTCTCGCGCTAATCGGAATGCTGATTGCTGCTTGGATGTACAGCGGTACTATACCGACTGTCATTGCGGCTTCACTAAAACTTATAAAGCCAGAATATTTATTAATAACAGCTCTTTTTAGCTGTACGATTATTTCCACACTTGTTGGAAGTTCATTTACAACGATTAGTACAATCGGCGTGGCATTAATGGGTGTGGCCATTGCAGCAAATGTACCTTTAACTTGGGCTGCCGGTGCCATTATTTGCGGTGCTTGCTTTGGTGATAAAATGTCTCCAATGTCAGATACAACTAATTTTGCTTCCGGTGTAGTCCGGGTCAATATCTTTTCTCATATTAAACATATGACAGGTACTACCGTTCCAAGCTTTCTAATCACAGCAGGTATTTTTTGGTATCTTGGAAGCTCTTTGCAAATCAGCGAGACTTCGGCCAAAAATATAACAGAAATAACTAATGTCATCGAAAGCGAGCTAACAATAAGCGGCTGGACCTTCCTTTCTCCGATTCTTGTCATTGCGATGGCCATTATGAGGATTCCTGTTATCCCAGCCTTAGTCACTGGTATTTTAACGGCTTATGTGACAACTGCTATTTTACAGGACGGTGCGCAAATAAGCTCGTTTTTAACAATTTTACAGTCGGGGACTTCCTTTGACTTAGCAAATGAGCAAGCCGCCAGCATGTTAAACCGCGGCGGGCTGCAATCGATGATGTGGTCCATTTCCTTGATTATGATTGCTTTTGCACTCGGAGGACTCCTTGACAAGCTTGGAGTTATTCAAAGATTACTCGAAGGCTTCATAAATGGAATTCGGTCAAAAGGGCAGCTCGTCTTAACTACAGCCCTTTCATCGATTGGAGTGAATCTGCTTACAGGTGAACAATACTTGTCTATTTTGATTCCAGGACAATCCTTGAAAGAGGCTTATGAAATATTTCAGGTGAAGCTCGAGGACCTTTCCCGGACACTTGAGGATGCCGGAACATTGATTAACCCACTCATTCCATGGGGCGTGAGCGGCGCCTTTTTTGCTAAGACTCTTGGAGTTGATGTGATTGAATATTTACCATTTGCATTTTTCCTATATTTATCACCGCTATTTACGATTCTATTAGGATTTTTAGTTAGGAAAAAATCTCTGGACGAAAACAGCACTCTTTCTTATTAAAATGATCAAGAGCGTCTATCTTATGTCACCTTTCATAAGTAGACGCTTTTATTATTGAAAAGGATCATTTTCTTTACTAAGTTTTGTGTCTGGCTCCAGGCGCTATCGGCTTGAAATTACAAGAAGATTGATGGATGGATGGATTACGTCTTCTTTGTTTTATTCATATAAACCTAACAGTACACCAGCTCTTCTTTTTACCATTTCTTGCAATTCCACCGGTTTAATCACCTTTAATACCGGTCCAAAGGCAAATAATTGTCTTGATAGGAAGGGCAGTTCTCCCGCAGGAATTTTTCCTGCCCACACGGTTTGCTTCTCCTAATGGGCATTCATTAGAAAAGAATTTATAAATCAGGGATAAATACATGAACTTACCTGACAAGAATTGTCAGGTAAGTTGTTTTATCATGTAGGTATCAATTAATCCATATGAGAAGAAGGAGGAAATTTAGAATGAAGCATCCCACATTAAAAATGTACGATTACCATGTATGGGCAAATGAAGTACTAATTAATCGGTTAAAAGAACTTCCTCATGACATTTATCATAAGGAAATTCTGAGTGGTTTTTCTTCAGTATCAAAGGTGCTGTCTCACATTTACCTTGTTGATTTAGGATGGTTTGATATTATATCAGGTAAAAGCATGAATGAAGCTATGGTGTCTGCTGATCAATTAAGGGAACAAGTTGAAACAAAAAGTCTTGAGAAAATGGAAACCCTATTTTTAAACTTATCCGAGAGATATAAATCCCTTTTCAAGCAAGTGGGTGTTGAAAAGTTACTTGTGGTTGATAATCCATATGCTGGGTTGCTCGAAACTTCTCTTTCTGAATCGGTTCTACACGTAGTCACACACGGATCCTATCACCGTGGCAATATAGCCACCATGCTGAGGCAAATGGGTCACACCTCTGTTATGCAAGATTTTGGACTTTACCTATATTCTAAATAAACAGAGAAATTTTATTTATAACATATCCGTCATATTCAGGCTGGTGGCTTATCTTCTTAAGAAAAAACAGCTCTTCATTTAACGGGGCTTTACTTTGGTACTGCCTTCTTTTTTTCTTTGCTTCAGAGGCTTGGCGTTTCTTTGGTCACAAGCCAATCCTGCCAAAAAGACAAAGACTGCCTTTTCGGAAGGATGTTCAAGGCGTTCCTACTTTGCTTTTTTCTGATTCAATTTTTCCAAGAAAAAGAGATTGTAATTTACGAGTAATAGGACCTGGCTCTCCATTGCCAATCATCGTATTGTCTGCTTCTACAACTGGCACAACCTCAATTGTTGTGGATGTAATAAATGCCTCGTCCGCATTCTTTAGATCTTCAAGTGTTACAGATTTTTCCTCTAATTTAAATGAGCCTTCTTTTATGATTTCCATTAATTTAAGTCTTGTGATTCCATTTAAAATCAAATTTGTTGCAGGATGAGTGTAGATAACACCATCTTTAACTAAATAAAAATTAGTAGAAGACCCCTCTGTAATCGTTCCATTCCGGTGCAGGAGAGCTTCAAATGCTCCATTTTCTTTCGCCTCTTGCTTTGCCATGACATTCCCCAATAAATTCAAGCTTTTTATATCACAGCGAAGCCATCTTACATCTTCGACTAATTTTACTTTTACTCCATGTAACTGCTCCTTTTCAGGCCGTCTGCTTGGAAGTGGATAAGCTGTCAACATTGTTTTTGTTCCCACTGGGAAATTGTGCTGCCGCGGCGATATTCCTCTTGTGAGCTGAAGATAAATCCCTCCATCCTCAACATCATTTTTCAGGACTAAATCTTTTAATAATGATTCCAATTTTTCGACACTATAAGATAGCTCCATTTTTAATTCGTTTGCACTTCTTTCAAAACGCTCTAAATGTTCCCTTAAAGTAAAAAACTGTCCATTATAGACTCGAATGACCTCGTAAACGCCATCTCCAAATTGATAACCGCGATCTTCAAGATCAATCTTCACATGATCTCTGTCAACCAATTGATCCTCGTATAAAATTTTCAAGCAGTTCTCCTCCTTTTGAATTTTCTTTCCCTCATTATGACACAAGTTGAGCAAGAAATTGACCATAATTTTTTCGACAAATGAAAAGTAATAGTTGAATTTTCAGCGCTTGTCCTTTATCATTTAGCTATACATAAAATACTATATGTTGTATTATATAAACTATAAACATACTATATATTGATATACCATAAGTGTCGGTGCCTTTAAGGCTTAAATGGGAATTTGGTGGAAAACCAGAACTGCCCCCGCAACTGTAAGTGTGACGAACTGAGACAGCCACTGTACACATCTTATGTATGGGAAGGACTCACAGTAGAATGAAGCACAAGTCAGGAGACCTGCCTTTCACTTAATAAAAGTTTCAAATTCTTCGGGGATTGAGGAGATGAAACGATGGTAAAAGAGCTTATTAAGTACTTTTATTATCGTTTGATCCGCTCATTTCTTGAGTGGATTTTTTATTTTTTTGAAGGGGCGATTTCTATGTTAACAAAAAATAGAGAAACAATCATCCAAAATGAATTAACAAAAGAAAATGTTGGACCATTTATTGATGAAATTGCAAAAAACTACCCGCAGCTTGACACCCTTGCATATAAAACTAAAATGGTAGAATCTATTCAAAAACAGCCAAATGCGAATACAACTGAAAAAATTATCAACCTTCTTATTTTGGAAGGACTTGCAAACATTTCAGAATTAGAGCCGGATTGGACGTATTTTTGCGCGAGCATTTATTTAGAAAATCTTTATCATGACGCCTCCAAAAATCGAAACTATCAAGACAAAAAATACGGTTCCTTTTATCAATTATTAACACACCTTCAGCAGGAAGGCATTTATTCAAGCGAGATCCTTGATGGATATTCTAAAGAGGAAATTGATTTATTTGAAACATTCATTGATCCTTCTAAAGACAAGCTCTTTACTTATATCGGACTAAGAACTTTAGCTGACCGTTATTTATCAAAAGATTACAAGAAGAAGATTTATGAACTTCCGCAAGAACGATTCATGATTATCGCCATGACCTTAATGAATCATGAAGAGAAAGAAAAACGGACCAAGCTTGTAAAAGAAGCTTACTGGGCGTTAAGCAATCTGTATATGACTGTGGCCACCCCTACTTTAACAAACGCAGGAAAATCTTACGGCCAATTATCAAGCTGTTTTATTGATACCGTGGATGATAGCCTGCAAGGGATCTATGATAGCAACACAGATATTGCCAACCTGTCTAAATCCGGCGGCGGCATCGGGACTTATTTAGGAAAAATCAGAAGCCGAGGCAGTGATATTAAAGGGTTTAAGGGGGTATCCTCAGGTGTGATTCCATGGATGAAACAGTTGAACAATACAGCAGTCAGCGTTGACCAGCTAGGCCAGCGGAAAGGAGCAATCGCTGTCTACCTTGATGTATGGCATAAGGATATCTTCTCTTTTCTCGATGCAAAATTAAATAACGGTGATGAGCGGCTGCGGACTCATGATTTGTTTACTGGCGTTTGCTTGCCTGATTTATTTATGGAACAGGTAGAAGCCCGTGCTGACTGGTATCTATTCGACCCGCATGAGGTACGAAAATTGATGGGTTACAGTTTAGAAGATTACTATGATGAAGAAAAAGGACACGGGAGCTTCCGTCAAAAATATTGGGAGTGTGTGAACCATCCCCACCTTTCCAAGGAAAAAGTACCTGCAATTGATATTATGAAGCGGATCATGATTAGTCAATTGGAATCAGGCACACCTTATATGTTTTACCGTGATGAAGTGAACCGGAAAAATACTAATATTCATCAAGGTATGGTTTATTGCAGCAATCTTTGTACAGAGATCACGCAAAATCAAAGTGCTACAACTGTTGAGGAGCAGTATACAGAGGATGGAAAGATTATAACAGTAAAAACACCTGGTGATTTTGTTGTTTGCAATTTGTCTTCTATCAACCTTGCTAGAGCTGTGACAAGTGATGTTTTAGAAAGACTCATTCCTATTCAAGTCCGTATGCTTGATAACGTTATTGATCTAAATGACATCCCTGTCCTGCAGGCTAAACTAACAAATGCGAAATATCGGTCAATAGGGCTCGGTACCTTTGGTTTTCACCATCTTCTTGCTCTAAAAGGCATCAAATGGGAAAGCAAGGAAGCGGTAGAATTCACTGATGCTCTTTATGAGAAGATCGCTTATTTAACAATTTCTGCAAGCCATGAATTAGCAAAAGAAAAGGGTGCTTATGCCCAGTTTGAAGGGTCTGATTGGCAAACAGGCCATTATTTTGAAAAGAGAAACTATCAATCTTCAAGCAGTGATTTAAATTGGGATGAGTTAAAAACGGAAGTTGCTGAGCATGGGGTCCGCAATGGGTACTTAATGGCCGTCGCCCCAAATGCATCAACATCTATTATTGCAGGAAGCACGGCAAGCATTGATCCTATTTTCCAAAAAGTGTACTCAGAAGAAAAAAAGGATTTCAAAATTCCTGTAACAGCGCCAGATCTCAACAGTGAAACAACTTGGTATTATAAGTCTGCTTATTTTATTGACCAAATCTGGAGCATTGAACAAAACAAGGCAAGACAACGCCATATCGACCAGTCGATTTCATTTAATTTCTATGTACAAAACTCAATAAAAGCAAAGGATTTATTAAACCTGCATTTATCTGCATGGAAGTCTGACTTGAAAACGACATACTATGTCCGCTCGACTTCAAGCTTAATTGAAGATTGTGACTCTTGCGCAAGCTAAGGAGTGAATGAATGAATATGCCAACTTTAAATAAACGGGTGATCATGGATCACGAAGCACCAAACCGCTCTACCGCTATTATAAACGGAAGAAGCTCAAATATTTTAAACTGGGATGATGTTGCTTATTCATGGGCCTATCCTAAATATAAAAAAATGCTGTCTAACTTCTGGACACCGTTTGAAATCAATATGTCCCAGGATATGAAGCAGTTTCCTGAGCTTGAAGAACATGAAAGGGAAGCATTTTTAAAGATCATTGGTTTGCTTGCGTTACTTGACAGTATTCAAACCGATTATGCAGGAAAAGTAGCCGATTATTTAACGGATTCCAGCTTAAATGCACTAATGATTATGCTTGCCCAGCAAGAAGTTATCCATAATCATTCCTATTCCTATGTGCTTTCAAGCCTGGTTCCGAAGCATGTACAAGAAGAAGTATTTGAATATTGGCGAAGCGAGCCGACTTTACGGAAAAGAAATGACTTTGTAACAAATGGGTATAAAGATTTTGCGAAGGAACCGAATGTAGAAAATTTATTAAAATCGATTGTTTATGATGTTATTCTAGAAGGCTTATTCTTTTATTCCGGTTTTGCTTTCTTTTACAATCTCGCCCGCAACCAAAAAATGGTTGCAACAAGCACAATGATTAACTATATTAACCGTGATGAACAAATCCATGTAGATTTGTTTGTGAAAATCTTTAAAGAAATTCTTGCAGAAAACCCAGAATACAATACACAGGAGCTTGCCTCTTTTGTTCAGGAAACATTTACAGAAGCAACCAAGCTTGAAATCGAATGGGGCAGGTCCATTATCGGTGATCATATTGACGGCCTAAATATGCAGGATGTTGAAGACTATATTAAATTCTACGCAAATGTCCGCGCTAACCAGCTCGGCTTTGAACGCCCATTTGAAGGATATCGGACAAACCCGCTCAAATGGATTAAAGCCTATGAAGAAGTCGACCTGGGAAAATCCGACTTCTTCGAACAAAAATCAAGACAGTACACGAAAGTGAATCATGTTGATAATGGGTTTGATGATTTGTAATAATCGAAAGACGCTCGATTTTTCTCGAGCGTTTTTTTGATTATACTCGTTTATTCGAGACTCTACTGAATTATCGGTGAACTTCTACGACCTATGAGTGAACTTCCACTTCCTATGCGCCAAATCATGTCTTCTATGAGCGATCTTTCATGTTCTATGAGCGAATGCACTGATTCTATGCGCGATCTCTTTTCTTTGAGCGAACTCCCATGTTCTATGCGCGACATCGGATGTTCTATGAGCGATCTTTCATGTTCTATGAGCGAATACTCAGATTCTATGCGCGATCTCTTTTCTTTGATCGAACTCCCGCAGCTTATGCGCGAAATCGGATCTTCTATGAGCGATCTTTCATGTTCTATGAGCGAATGCACTGATTCTATGCGCGATCTCTTTTCTTTGAGCGAACTCCCATGTTCTATGCGCGACATCGGATGTTCTATGAGCGATCTTTCATGTTCTATGAGCGAATACTCAGATTCTATGCGCGATCTCTTTTCTTTGATCGAACTCCCGCAGCTTATGCGCGAAATCGGATCTTCTATGAGCGATCTTTCCTGTTCTATGAGCGAATGGTATGATTCTATGCGCGATCTCTTTTCTTTGAGCGAACTCCCATGTTCTATGCGCGACATCGGACCTTCTATGAGCGAACTTTCCTGTTCTATGAGCGAATGCTCTGATTCTATGCGCGATCTCTTTTCTTTGAGCGAACTCCCATGTCCTATGCGCGACATCGGACCTTCTATGAGCGATCTTTCCTGTTCTATGAGCGAATGCTCTGATTCTATGCGCGATCTCTTTTCTTTGAGCGAACTCCCGCAGCCTATGCGCGATATCGGATGTTCTATGAGCGATCTTTCATGTTCTATGAGCGAAACCTTGATTTTAAGCGTAATCTTCGAATTCTCCAGCTTCAGAAAAGAACTATTCCTTCGCTCTTCATCCAATAGTGTTTCTGACTAAAAAATTTTATGCCGGTTTTAAATAAATTGTTAACTATTTGTCACATTTACCAATTGGAAATACGTTACACTTGTAACGTAACTTTTTAAAAAAATTAGGAGATTATTGCGACTTATGTCGAGTTACAACGCCTGCCCCAAGCCGTTCCTTCCCAAAAGGCAGGGACAGCATTTTCGTGAGCCAAATCTTGTATTTCCAAAGGTCCTTCAAGGAGCTCTGAGCTTGTTCGTGAAAATAATAATTGGAGAGATTTTTTATGAGTGTTAAAGAGAGAAAAAGCGCCCCTTCAATTTTGTACCTGGCTGTAAAAATATTCGGCCTCTTGTCTTTATGCTTTGCGCTTTTATGGATATTGGATTATTCCAAAATTTTAGGAGTTTCCCAGACTACCTATTCTATTGATAATAATGGGGAAATAAGAGAAACAAAGAATGCCAGCAAAACTCTTCCACGAGATAATGTTGTCACGCTTCGCGAGAATGAATTGAAAGAAGAGCAACAAAAGGAACAGTTCAAAAAAAATTTGAAGAATGAAAAAACTGTTTATCTAACATTTGACGATGGACCCACACCCAGTACGGAAAAGGCTATCGAAATTTTGGATAGACATCAGATCCAAGCGACCTTCTTTATGCTCGAACCAAATATGAGAAAGTATGAGGATACTGTAGAAAAATTACATACGAAGGGTCATACGTTGGGCCTCCATGGCGTAAGTCATGATCAGAAAAAGTTTTATGCCTCTACGACATCAGTTATCAATGAAATGAATGTAGCGAACCAAACTTTAGAAAAGATAACAGGAATTCGTTCAAGTTTGGTCAGAACCCCTTTTGGCAGTAAACCTAATCTATCAGATTCACAAGCACAAGCTCTAACATACTCAGGGTTCACTTATTGGGATTGGAATGTAGACAGTTTTGATTGGAGATACAGAAATAGTCAGTATGTGGATGAAGTATTAGAACAAGTAAAAACCACAGAAAAGGATTTTCCCGAGCAGCCGATTGTCATTTTAATGCATGACCGGGCTGAAACCGTTCAATCTCTTAATCTACTCATTACTTTATTAAAAGACCAAGGCTACAAATTTGGTAAAATTCAAGACGGGATGGAGCCTGTTCATTTGCATTGAAAAACTATTTGGATGCTTCCAGGCAAACTCAATCATTGGGCTGGATTGCGTCCAAGACATAAAAAATTCACTTTTGCACCTTTGTCAACTTTCTCAGATATTGAGTGATTGATGCTTATTTTCAGCCGTGTTTCTTCCTATATATAAAAAGCTTGTTGACAAGCTTAAATTTCAAAGAAACTTAGCGTTTGTCAACAAGCTGATTTGCATGGTTCAAGAAAAAAACCGTTTTTTTTTAGTTTTCTACTACAACTTTCACTTGTTTGCTTTCTTTCCCGGTAGAATCGGTTGCTGTTACGTAAAGGACAGTTCCCGCTTTTTGTTTCGGAATCTTAATTGAAAATGTTCCCTTGCTGTCTGCTTTAGCAGTAGCTAAAACCTTTCCGGATTTATTTTTTACGCTTACGACAGAATTGGAAATTGCTTTTCCTGTGACAGCCGCATCGTGAATGGTGACAGGATTGACTTCGGGCTCTGCTAGAGGGAGTCCCTCTTTTACAACCGTTTTAACTGAGGTTTGAGCCGGACCATTGGATCCCTTCACATGGATTACTTGGTTTTTCTTTTGAACTGGTATTTTGACAGTAAATTTTCCATTTGTTCCAGCCGTTGCCCTGCCCAATAGTTTGTCTCCGCTCTTCACTTGGACTTTAGTTCCTTCTTTGGCGGTACCGGTTACCGTATTCTGATTATCGTAAACTTTATTTACCGATACATTCAAATCAAGAGCACTCGCAGCATGGAATGCGTTTAGGCGTCCATTTCCAGAAAGCCAGTCAATGCCTGGAATTTTCGGATCAGAGATTGGCTCCCCGTTTTCATCCACTGGTTCTTCCTGCCCGCCGTCTACACTTTCAAAAGAAATGTCGTCCGCTGTTTCACCAAGAACTTTTTCCACTTCTTTAGGTTTCAAGTTTGGATCCTGGGAAATCAATATACCTGCCGCAGCAGACACATAAGGAGCAGCCATTGAAGTTCCGCTCATGTATGTTACATTTCCATCAGGGAGCAAACTAGGAATATCCGAACCGGGTGCCACGATATCAAGTCCTTTCCCATAATTGGAAAACTCGGCAACTACATCAAGTTTGTTGCTCGCTCCGACCGAAATCACATAACGGGAAGAGGCGGGATATCCAAGCTCGGCTGCCCCATCATTCCCACTTGCAGCAGCCACTGTTACGTTCTTGGATGCTGCATACTTCAAAGCATATTCAATCACACGGCTGTATTGTCCTCCAAGGCTTAAATTAATCACTTTTGCCCCCTTGTCGACCGCATGTTTGATCCCAAGAGCAATCTGTTCGGTGTCTCCAGCTCCTGTTGAATCCAAAACTTTAACAGGAATGATTTGAGCATTTGGATTCAGGCCTGTCATGGAGTAGCCATTATCATTTTCTGCTGCAATAATTCCCGCAACATGGGTACCGTGTCCCTGATCATCCATCGCATTGTTATTACGAGCGACAAAATTCCTACCTAAATCAGTCCTGACATTGTCTTTCAGGTCAGCCAGGGTACTGTCTACGCCTGTATCCACAACAGCAATCAGCGTATGATCCAGTTTTCTATTATCTAGCAAGTTTTTCATAGGCTCATATTTTATATCTGCACCAGTTGTGCCGCCATCCTGTGACTTATTGTTCAACGGCCACTGATATGGATATTGAATATCGTTTGATAGCTTGCGATATTTCTTGACCGGCTCAGCAAATTCCACTTCCGGCATTTCGGCTAGCAGGTCTACTGTGCTCCTTACTTGTGCTTCATTAACTTTAAAGGTGCCATCAGATCCTTTCTCACCAGGAACTTCAATGGAGTACATATCATCAAATAGCTCGTCGCTCTCTTCTACAATGGACAGGCCATTTGATAAAATGCCATATTCCTTTTGTACCGAATTCAAGCTTTTTCCATCTTTCAATTTAAAAATTACTTTACTAGATTGACTGGTATTTAGTGGAGAAAGTTTATGCTTGGTTAACAAATCACCTGCTGATTTCCCCTCAAGGTTTCTTAGTCCAACTTTTTCATCCAGTTTCTCCACTTCATCTTTGATAAACCCCGGGACAGATTTAATAGTCACATCGTACAAATTGTTAATCGCTTGTTGTTCTTTTTCACTGATGGTATGGGAGCTGCTAGTCCCATTTTCAGCCACATCTTCAAATAGAGGCTTTAAAGTGACAAGATTTTTATATACCGAATTTCTATCTTCCTTGCTTACAATCAGTTTGGAAACAAGAAAAGGGGCTGTTTTGTAATAGAGATCAGATAGCTTTTTGCCCTCTTCCGTTTTATTGAGCAATTGATCTCTGATCGTTCTCAGCTGAGACAAAATTTCTTTCCCCGCCTTTTGGTCATCCATACTGACTTCCACAGGGCAAGATGGCGCCTGTTCATTTGCATTCATATCAGAAGGCTGGATCTTGATTCCTTCATAGCTGACGGTATATTCCGCTTTCTTTGGTTTCGTCTGGGAGTTATTGGAGTCAGCTCCATTTGTCAATGTCTCTTCAGGAGGTACTTCACCCAGGTATTGTACTTTTATATAATAGGGGCCATCCCAGGCATGGGGAATTCTTACCAAAGTTTCCTCTTTCCCCGCAGTATCGGCTCTGAATTGATCAAATGTTTCGCCTTTTTCGGCCTTTTCCTTGCTGGAATAAACAGAAATAGTAAGGAGATTATCACTTTTAACTTTTAAATTCATGTGAGAATCATTTAATATTTCCTCCTGCTTTGGAGCAATTTTGTACCAATGAGCTTGCTCCGGTTGTTCTAGAACTCCATTCTGTTCTTTTCCTTTTGTTAGGCTTGTTGCTTCTCCAAGCTCTTTTCCAATAGACGTTTCACTAGCCATGCCTGCAGTATTAGGAACAAACAGACTGAATATAAGCATGCATACGAGGATCCTTGTCAAAAGCGAGCTGATTTTTTTGTTTCTCATTTGATAACCTCCTGCAAAAATTTTGAATCTCTTGCAGGTTACCATGATTTACCTTAAGTAATAAACTGTAAATGGTACTAATTTAAACAGGCATAAACTAGGTGTTTCTATGGTAGAAAAATTTCCCTTTTTTTGATTCATAATGAAAACGTCATATCACTTACAAGTAAAATGTTTAAAGGAATCAGGACATTTCTACCAAATAAGATAGTCAAAAAATGACACAGACGAATCATAGTTTTTTGCCCCGACACTACTTAAGGCACCGAAAAATAAGGAGCAGCTTTTTTGAGAATCTTTTTCATTTTGAGGTCCCTTAGGTTTTGGCAAACCTTTTTGATCAGTTACAATAAAGATGTTTAATTCTGCCCTTATAATCACACAAAACACCGTCTGTTAACATATAACGGGTTTACTTGTAAGGTGCAAAACGGCAAATCACAAACCTAATCACATAGCAAAACTCATAAATTTTACAACACAATAAAAAAGGGGCTTAGAGATGCAAATATCTCTAAGCCTTTATTAAATTTTCACTTTTTTAAGTTGTACAAGTTAATTAACCGCTAAAGCGAGTTTGATAAATAAGCGGAGAAATTTCTCTTATTTATCTAATAGCAC
>NZ_JACXAI010000054.1 GCF_014773385.1 Metabacillus arenae
CTTAAGGTCTTTCAGATGACTTCAGTTTTAGTTAACGACTTTAGTCGTCGACATTTATGTCAAAATCCACCTGCTTTAGCAGGTGGTCGTTTAAGTCAAAAGCTATTCACTTTTTTAAAATAATTGTTGATAAAAAATGAATCAGGGGGAAATGGAAAAATGAAATGTTTAGCAATTGCTGATTTATTTATTACAAAAGAAATGATGGAAAAAGGTTTATATGAATTACGCGATCAAGGTGTAGACATTACGGTTAAAGAATGGCTTCATGAGGATTTAGAAGCATTACAAAAGGATAATATTAAATTAGAGCTTAAAGGCAGTGAAGCGGTTTCTTTACCTGCTGAAATTGAAGAGGGAATTGAAAAGTATGACATTATTATTACGCAATTTGCGCCAATTGGAAAAGCGGTAATTGATAAAAGTGAAAATTTAAAAATATTAGGTGTGCTGCGAGCAGGAATTGAAAATGTAAATTATCGCTATGCAGAAGAAAAAGGAATCAAAGTATTCAATACCCCTGGCAGAAGTAACACAAGTGTATCTGAGTTTACAGTAGGTTTAATTCTATCGGAAATTCGTAATATTTCTAGAGGAAATTACTATTTGAAAAATGGGAAGTGGGAAAAATATTACCCAGCTGGTATCCTATCTCCTGAATTGAAAGAATCAACTGTAGGGGTCATCGGTTATGGTGCAATCGGGCAACGAGTTGCCAATCTTCTTCGTCCATTTGGCGGGAAAATTATTTTTTTCGATGATTATTTTAAGGGTGAAAGTGAAGATACTCAGGTTGATTTAGAAACTTTGATTAGAGAAGCAGATATTATTACGATGCACTATAGATTGACAGAGCAAACCAAACATATGCTTAATAAAACACATTTTGAAAAAATGAAAAAATCTGCGGTAGTTATTAATAGCGCACGTTCAGGGCTGATCAATGAACAGGATTTAATTAGTGCCTTACAAGAAAAAAGAATAGCTGGTGCAGCAATTGATGTGTTTGACCAGGAACCACTCCCACAAGATCATCCTTATTTCCAACTTGATAATATTACCATTACACCACATATTGCTGGTTCAACGATTGGTAACTTTGCTAACTCGCCAAAAATTTTAGCAAGTCGTATCGTTCCTGAATTGTCTAATTTAGAAATCAAACACTAGGGGTGAATTTATGAAAGAATTATTAATCATCGTAGTGTTTATCACGTTTCTACAATTTGCTACTGGATATTTACACATCAAATATTATCAAAGTGTTGTCAGAAAAATGGGTAGAAAATACACAGAAGGTTATCTTGGGGTAGGGATGAACCAACGTAAATTTAAATCAGGTCAAGTGTGTATCATTGTTGCTGATTCACAAGGGAAAATATCCGAATGTCGTATTCTATCTGGACTTACTGTCTTTTCGTTTTTTCGTAAAGATACAAGCTATATAGGGAAAAATATATACCAATTGGATTGGAACGGAAAAGAAAAATACAGAGAAGTGGCAGAAAATGCAATTCAAATGATAAAAAAAGAAATGAAAAAAAGAAATACAAACAGAGAAAAAACAGGACTAACTTGAATTAGTAGATAAATAGATTAATAAATAATTTATTCTCTTTGAATACTGACTGAAAGTGATAATAGCTCTTTGTAATTAGATTGACCATAATTCTCTAATTACAGGGAGTTTTTTTAGGCCATGTTACAAGAGTTGAGTATTAATTACTTGGGGTAAAAGTAGCATCCTACGATTTTGGTGCCATCTACGCCTAATCACAGGGTTTCTGCTCTAATCCGTCAGATAGTTTACATAAAATTTACGTAAAAGAGCCAGCTTACTTTGGTATCCCTAGAGGCAATATCCGAATTGGAAGAAAGGGAAAAACCTGTATAAAAGGATTTTGGATGAATAGTTGAGTGTGGCAAAAACAATTTTAGACTTCTATTATTGGATAAGAAAAGCGGATTCATTCTCTTCGCAAAATTGCTAAAATTCTAAAAATAATCTTGACTGTTATTGTAAGTTCAATCTATACTAGTGATAAAGTTTGTTAGTAACCTTAACAAACAAAAGGGAGGTGAATCCTGTGAAATCTTTTTCGAAAGGGAAAGCAAGTCCACAATTGCTTAGGGAGTGGAATCGAAATTTGATTTTACAGGAACTTCGCAGTGAGCCGCTTCAGTCCCGTGCAACATTGTCGAAGAAAACGAAATTAAGCAGGCCCAGTGTATCTGATCTAGTAAAAGAGATGATAGAGGAGGGACTTATTCGGGAAGTTGGAATAGGTGCATCAAGTTCAGGCGGCGGGCGAAAGCCAATCTTGCTTGAGTATAATGCCCGTTCTCATTTTGTCGCAGGTGCCCTCTTTCAAGACGGATGGATGACTGTCACTCTTGCGGATTTGGATGGAAACAACCTAGAGACGGCAAACGAATTCATTCAATTGCCTGCAGATGGAACAGCCGTTTTTTCTGTTGTGGATTCTTTATTGTTCCAGATGACCGAATCGTTATCCATCTCTAAAAATCAAATTTTAGGCATGGTCATTGGGCTGCCGGGGATTGCTTCGGAGTCAGGGGAGAGGATCGTGTTTTCCCCAGGAGTTGCATGGTCCGATAAGGATGTTGTTCGAGAATTTGAAGAACAGATTGGCGTGCCTGTAGTCATCGACAACGATGTAAACCTAATGACTTTAGGTGAATTTCATAAAGGCATTGGCGCTGATTATCGAAATACGATTTATTTATTTGCAGGTAATGGCATTGGAAGCGGGATTATTGTTAATGGTGAGTTTGTTAGAGGCGCTCATCGTGCTGCCGGTGAGATTGGAAATATGCTGATTGGGGATCCGGCGAATAAAAAAAGAGATATGGGTGTTTTTGAATCGAATTATGGGTCCTTGGGACTTCTTGAAAAAATGGAAGGATTAGGTTTACAGATAAATACAGGAAAAAGTGTGATTTTACAGCTTCAGCTCCTCTCATTTGAGTCTTTACAAGCTAAAAGTCTTTTAAAAGAGGTTCTTGACAGCTGGACAACAGCAATCGTGAACCTAGCAAGCATCATGGATCCTGAATTAATTATCCTTTCTGGGGAAATGTCTGATTTAAAGGATGAAAACCTTGAATACTTAAAGGGAAACATTGAAAAGTATCTGCCGCAGCTTCCATTTATCTCATTGACCACTTTAGGTTCTAAAGCCGGCCTATACGGGGCAGTTCATCTTGCGTTAGGTGAATTCACCCAGTTCGGCTCTCAGAATAGATAATTTTACTATTGGAGGGGAAAGCATGTTCAAAAAAAAGGGCTTAATGAGTTTGTTGTTGGTTTTTTTGATGATCTTCACAGCTGCTTGCTCAAGTAATAGCAGCAGCGGAGGAGAGGAGGCAAATGGGGATGAAAAGTCTGAGGGGGGTTCCGGCAAGCTTGTGATATACACGGCTCGTGATCAGGCAGTTGTGGATAAAGTAGTTGGCATGTTCAATGAAAAATACCCGGATATCCAAGTGGAAACTCTTACTATGGGAGCTCAACAAATTTTAGAGCGAGTCCGCGGGGAGAACGCGAATCCGCAAGCAGATTTTTGGTGGGGCGGTACACAATCCTCCCTCATGGTAGCTGCCGAGGAAGATCTTTTGGCACCCTATAAACCATCCTTTGATGAGGTGATTAAGGATGAACATAAAGACCCTGAGGGACGCTGGTATGGTGAAATGCTTCTTCCAGAGGTTATTATGATCAATAGTGATGTTCTTAAGAAAGAAGATGCTCCCCAAGATTGGGATGATCTTTTAGATGAAAAATGGAAAGACAAAATCATTATTCGAGGTGTCATGGCCTCTGGGACTATGAGAACGATCTATTCATCCATGATTTTCCGGGAAGGGGCAGATACTCCCAAAAAAGGATATGAATGGTTGGAAAAGCTTGAAGCAAATACGAAAGAGTATGCACAGGATCCAACTAACTTGTATTTAAAGCTAGCTAGACAAGAAGGATTAATTTCCCTTTGGAATCTTCAGGATATCCTCCTTCAAAAGAATGAAAACAACCAGCCATTCGATTATGTCTATCCTGAAAGCGGGGCACCAATTCTCGTCGATGGTGTAGCAATGGTCGAAGGTGCTAAAAACAAAGAAAATGCCGAACTTTTCTACGAATTCCTTTTTGATACAGATGTTCGTGCAAACCTTGCAGATGAATTGTACCAAATTCCCACACGGACAGATATAGCTGAAGAAGATATGCCCCAGTGGTATAAGGAGTTAGATTTGAAAGCCCTGGATATTGATTGGGCAGTTATGGCGGAAAAAGAAGCTGAGTGGATGCAGCATTGGGATGAAAACATAAAAGGCCAATAAAAAAGCAGTAGATGAAATGTCTAAGCATGGAAAAAGTGGATGACTAGAAGTCCTGCTTTCCGTGGTGATGATGGCCTCAGAGAAGACGTAAGACCTCCTCTAGGCCATTCCTTTTTTAATAATTTCGTAAGCTTTGTTGCAATTAAACGATAGGGTGGTTCTAAGTAGCTAAGTAGGACCAAGATGGCCACCGGTAAAATGTCTTTAACCACATCATTAAAAAGAAGCTACAACTTTTAGAAAGGCTGTTTTCGTAAACTTTGTTGCTATTAGGACAGGATTATGATTTCAATACGAATGGTGCTTCTTGAAGTGAGAGGTTAGAGGTGAGATTTAAAGCAATCGGCGATTCACCGATTGCCATTAATTCAACATTCCTTTATATCTAAAAAGCAACAATCTTTTAGGAAAGAGTTTTTAGAAAGAGCCGTTAAAGATAATAAAGCTTCCAAAAAAAGAGGTGCAGAACGATGAAGGTTGTGAAGCTGGACAATGTAACCAAGCGGTTTGGAAAAGCACGTGGAGTTGAAAACGTTGATATTACGATTCAGCCTGGTGAGTTTTTTACATTTTTAGGACCGAGCGGGTGTGGGAAAACGACAACGCTCAGGATGATAGCAGGCTTTTATTTTCCTTCGGAGGGAAAGGTCTTTTTCGATAACCAGGATGTGACGACTATGCCGCCGAACAAGCGAAATATCGGGATGGTATTTCAGAACTATGCTCTCTTCCCGCATATGACAGTCTTTGAGAACATTGCTTTCGGGCTGGAAGTTCGAAAAATGAGCAAGGCTGAAATTAGGAAAAAGGTCGAGAGAGCTCAGGCAATGGTACGCCTCGAGCAGTATGGAGAGCGAAAAATAAATGAGTTATCGGGCGGTCAGCAACAACGCGTAGCACTAGCGAGAGCTCTCGTGATTGAACCCAGCATCCTTTTATTGGATGAACCTTTGTCGAATTTAGACGCAAAATTAAGAGAAGAAACACGTCTTGAAATTAAAAGAATACAATTGGAACTAGGCGTGACAACGATTTATGTCACCCATGATCAAACTGAAGCGATGGCGATGTCAGACCGGATTATGGTTATGAACAATGGTGTCATTCAGCAGGTAGGCGCACCAGAGGAAATCTACAATAAGCCGGTAAACCATTTCGTTGCCTCTTTTATTGGGGAGGCTAATGTCATTGATGCTGCCGTTGAACAAACAGAAGGAGAAATGGTGACGGTAAAGACAGCAGATGGACTTTATCTGAAGGGGGCCGCTGCAAACGCTTCTCCAAACGTTGCCTACCGCATGGGAGAAACTATTAAACTATCGATAAGACCCGAAACCGTGGCCGAAGGGGAAGGTCCTAATCAATTTACTGCAGAAGTTCAGTTTGTTGAATTTACAGGTGTCAGCATTAACTACATCGTAAAAGTGGGCGAGACTTTCTTTAAGGTGATGATTGTGAATAAAGGAAATAAGGTACTTGAGCGGGGAGATCAGATAACGCTGCATATCCCTGAACGTAGTATTTACTTTATCGGAGAATAGGAGGGGAAAACGGATGGTTTCTATGCAGGAAACGGCCAATAATGAAAGCTGGTGGTCTCGTCTTACCCGCTCCAAATATTTTATATATGTCTTGGTTTCCCCGCTTTTTTTGATTCTTTTGGCATATGTCATTTACCCATTTTACCAGACGTTTATCGAGAGCTTTTCTACCGAAGACGGATCACTTGCAAACTATAAGAAATTCTTCAGTTTAGAAAGTACTGCAAATCTTGAAGCATTGTGGAATAGTGTATACATTTCAGTTCTCAGTGTGATTACTTGTGCAGTCGTTGGGGTCTCAATGGCATTCTTACTGGAGCGGTATGAATTTCCAGGAAGAAAGATCCTCTCTGTACTTGTTCTTGTACCAATGGCGCTGCCGCCGCTGGTAGGAGTATTATCGTTCACTTTTTTGTATGGGGAGAGCGGAATTTTTCCTCGTGCCGTGCAAGAGCTTTTCAATTTGGATAGCGTTCCTTTTTCATTGAAGGGCATAACCGGTGTCATCGTCGTCCATACCTTCACGATGTATACATATTTCTATCTGACGGCGTCTGCTGCAATCAAAGGGCTCGATCCCTCATTGGAGGAGGCAGCAACAAGCCTTGGCTCCAGCAGGATACGCATCTGGTTAAAGGTAATATTGCCGATGTTAACCCCCGCACTTGTGGCTTCATCATTACTTGTCTTCATGATCGCAATGGCTTCGTACACTGCGCCCTTAATATTTGGAGTGGAGCGTACAATGACGATGCAAATTTACCTTTCTCGTACAAATGGGAATTTGGATATGGCTGCAACCCAGTCTACAATTCTATCGATTGTGTCAATATCCTTCCTTATTTTAATGAGGTGGTATCAGAACAAACGAAACTATCAAAATCAAAGTAAAGGAATCAGCGTCCACAGGACTGAAGTTCGGACTTCCTTTATGAAATATTTTTCTATGATTCTATCAGTAATTGGAGTCATTATTCTCCTGCTGCCTATTCTTGTCTTGATCCTTATCTCCTTTTCTGTCGATGGTACATGGACTGTTCAAGTGCTTCCACCTGCCTATACGCTTGAACATTATGCAGCGCTCTTTACGGATGAAAGGACATGGCGGCCTATTTGGAACTCCATCCAAATGAGTTTCGTTGCAACGATTGGAAATATCATTTTCGGGGTAGCGGCAGCTTATGTGATGGTCCGATCTAAATTCAAAGGGAAGACAATGCTCGACATTCTTATTATGGTACCTTGGGCTCTTCCGGGAACAGTCGTAGCGGTAAACTTAATTGCTGCATTCAGCCAGCCCTCGGTGTTCAGCTTTAATCAAGTCCTGATCGGGACGTTTTGGATTCTCCCGCTTGCCTACTTCGTGAGGCACCTGCCTCTCATATTCAGGTCAACGTCGGCAAGTCTGATGCAGATGGACAAATCGATTGAAGAGGCGGCAAGAAGCCTTGGCGCAAGTTGGGTGACTTCATTTCGGAGAATTGTCCTTCCGATGACCATGACGGGGATACTTGCCGGGACACTCCTGGCATTTGTCCAGGGGATAGGAGAATTCGTTGCCTCTATCTTAATATACAGTACATCTACTATGCCATTATCTGTTGCCATTTTTCAAAAAATGTATGCATTCCAATTTGGAACTGCATGTGCCTATGGAGTATTGCAAATCTTTTTGATTCTCATCGTTCTATTTATTTCTCAAAAACTGACAAATGGAAAAGCGGGTTCTGCAATGTAAAGAAGGAGGTTTGAAGATGGAAAAGATGGATGCAGGTGAATTTCATGGAAGGGAACTAGGTAAATTTAAACAAGCTGCATTTGCCGTTTTGCCGCTGGGAAGCTTTGAATATCATGGCCCTCATTCTCCCTTTGGAACTGATATATTTCTTGCAGAGGGCTTCTCGAATCTAATCCGAAAGGACTTAAATGGGGTTATCTATCCTGCTGTCCCATATTCGTCCTGTCCTGGAAAAACAGCCAATTACGAAGGGACCATATCCGTCCGGCCATCTACTATGATTGAATACCTTTCTGATATCCTAGAAGGAATCCTAAAGCTTGGCATTCATAGAATTGTATTGTTGAATGCACACGATGCCAATATGGGACTAACCCGGTCGGTCACAGAGTATGTCACGATCCGGCATCCGGAAGCAAAGTTCCTGCTGGTGAATTGGTGGCAAATGGTTGAAGTTGGAAAATCCGCAGAGATCGGCTTTATTGGAACATCGGGGAGAGGACATGGCGGTCCATTTGAAATGTCTGCTGTTAAGGGATTGCGGCCAGACTTAGTTAACGTTAAACCGGAAGATCCGGAATTTAGAGAAATAGATAAGTATTCAACCCTTCCTTATGTTACAGTCGAGGGGAGCCCTGAAGCTTGGGATGGGTATACAGGATTAATCAGTCAGACAGCAATAGATAAAGGTAAAATGATTGTCAAAGAAGCTGCTGAAAATATGAATAAACTAATCGAAAATTGGATTTTTGGCACAAAGGAAGGAGATAATCATGAATCAGGCGTTAAGAAAGCGAATAATCGAGACTGAAGGGGAAACATTTCCTTCAAAATCGTATACGGCGATGGTCTTGCAGCCAGCTTACAATGAAGCTAAACAAAACTTTTTGAAATCTATGCTGCAAATTCACACTGCTCATTTGGTGATGCTTGAAGAACAAGGTCTTGTAACAAAGGAAGAGGCCGTGCAAATAAGTGAAGCAATTGGGAATGTGGAAGTAGAGAAGCTTCAAACAGGTGAATATGACCCTCAATTTGAGGACCTATTCTTTCAGGTCGAACATGACTTGATCGAGCATGCCGGGGATATTGCGGGTAACCTTCATATCGCCAGAAGCCGCAATGACATGGGAATCGCTATATACCGGATGACTCTTAGGGAAAAGCTGTTAACGCTATTAGAAAGTGCCCTGCTTTTAAGAGAGTCATTAATCGAATTATCAGAAGAGCATATAGATACGATTATGATCGGATACACACATACACAGCAGGCTCAACCGACGACTCTTGCCCACTACCTTAATGCCATGACAGATATTCTTACGCGCGATATCGGGCGCCTGCAAGGAGCTTACCGAACCGTGAACCGCAGCAGCATGGGAGCCGCTGCCCTCACGACATCTGGATTTGAAATCAGCCGCAGTCGAATGGAAGAGCTTTTAGGATTTGAAGATACAATAGATAATGCATGGGATGCCGTGTCGGGTGCCGACTACATCATGGAGACAGCATCAGCTGTCCAAATTGCAGCCCTTAACCTTGGCAGATCAATACAAGACTTCTTGCTATGGGGCACACAGGAATTTGGCGTATTCAAGCTTTCGGCGCCATATGTTCAAATTAGCTCGATTATGCCGCAAAAAAGAAATCCTGTCTCCATTGAGCATATGAGAGCCCTATTATCAGGTGTTGCAGGGGATGCCCAGACCGTTCTCACGATGGTTCACAATACTCCTTTTGGGGACATCGTCGATACAGAGGATGACATGCAGCCATATCTTTGGAAAGCAATGGATCGACTGCAAGGAATCTATCAACTACTATCAAGCGTCCTTTTAACGATGAATGTGGACCGTAATTTATTATTAAAGCGCGCAAAAGAGAGCTTTGCGAACGTGACAGAGCTTGCTGATACAATTGTCCGGGAGGAGGGCTTATCCTTTCGACAGGCTCATCATATCGTAAGCAGCGCCGTAACCTCCCTTACTGAGGCAGGGAAAGAGTCACTCGGGCAGCTTACTTTATCTTTAGTGAATGCCCAAGCAGAAAAAATTGCCGGTAAATCGCTAACCCTGACAGAGGAGGCGTATAAAAACGCCTTGAGTCCGGTTCATTTTGTTAACATCAGAACATTACCAGGAGGACCTGCTCCAAGCAGAATGGCCATGACACTGGAAAAGAGACGTCGTGAGCAGCAGCAGTTGTCAGATTGGCTAAGACAAAAAACATCAGCATTAGAACAATATGAACAGGTGTTAACCACGTATGTCCAACAATGGCCGAAGAAGGATGAGTAACATGGAGTTCTCCCTCTTAGCTGTAGATGGAGGGGGAACCAAGACGCTTGCAGTAATTACAGATTCTGTTGGGAAAATAAAAGGACATGGTCGTTCTGACGCATCAAACTACCAAGTGACAGGTATAGAAGGTGCAAAGGCAGCCATTGAAGCGGCCATAATTGGAGCAGTAAAGAACGTTAGTGAAAAGAAACAAATTGTGAGATTTCAAACAGGAGTATTTGCATTGGCAGGAATTGACACACCCGCAGACCAAGCTGTTGTAAACCGTATTGTTACTGTTGCATGTAATAAAGCAGGAGTTATTTTTGATCGTTTGATTATTGAAAATGATGCCCTTTCTGCCTTGCTTGGGGCTACATCAAATTACCCTGGGGCCCTCATGATTTCCGGGACAGGTTCCATTGCTTTTGCTCATGATGGCAAGGGACAATGTGTTCGTTCTGGTGGGTGGGGGCATACGTTTGGTGATGAAGGGAGCGGCTACTGGATTGGAAAAGAAGCGATTCGAGCAATTTTAAAAATGAATGATGGTCGCGGACCAAACACGAGGTTAAAAGATAGGGTATTAGAAGCAATCAATCTCAGGGCTGTCGAAGATCTTTATAATTGGGTGTATAGTTCTCATGGTTCTGTAGATGCCATAAGTGAGATTGCTAAACTTGTTGAAATTTGCGGTGATGAAGGAGATGCAGTTTCTATCACAATACTTGACCAAGCGGCTGAAGAACTGTTTACATTACTTTCGACCGTCATGGAAAAGGCTGCCATTACAAATGAGGACAATTCCATCATCCTCCAAGGCGGAGTTTTAAAGCATAACCTTTATATACAAAAGCGTCTTATGGACAAAGCAGCAAAGGATTTCCCGAAATGCCGGTTTGTAACATCAGATTTAGACCCAATAGAATATATTGTCCGCAGAGGTCTGCTGATTAATAAAGCAAATGATTAAAAAAGTACCTGCTTTCCTGGAGGAAAGGAATCAAAAGCAGGTTTTTTTATGTAATATGTACGGATTAGAAAGAACGTTTCTCAAATATGAGCACCTGCTTCTTAAAAAGAGCAGATGCCTATTCGATAGATCTTAGAAATATATATTTTATATGGATACAAATATTTATACAAAATGAGCAATGTCTGATAAAATACAATCAACTAAGGATCATCGGGCTGCTTCCTGAGGCAATTAAGGGGAAAGATGCTGAACTTGCATGGCAGCATACACAAAAACTCTGGAAACGCATTTGAATGTCCTTCAAAGATCAAGCCAATTCGTTTAGATTGAAAGGCAAAAATATCCTATGGATCTATAGGTAAACGACAGAGGAAAAGAGTAGTTTTTGTTCCTCAGGAACCAGGATCCTATGCGAAATATGTTAAATTTCAGAATATTAACTTTTTATAAAAAACAGGAGGACTAAGAAAATGGCGGTTAGAAAATTAGAGCATGTAGGTGTCATGGTTAAAGACTTAGAAAGGTCAATTGCGTTTTACCAAGATGTGTTAGGTTTGGACTTAATAGATCAATTTGATGCAAATGATCCTTCAATTAAACTGGCATTTTTGGGGAATAAAGAAAGTGGACAAATCTTTGTAGAGCTTATTTTCGGGGTTGAAAATCACTTCCCTGTAGAAGGAAAAGTTCACCATATTGCATTTACTGTAGACAAGATTGAGGAAGATATTGAGCGTCTTAAATCGCTGCAAGTTACTTTTACCGATAAAGAAATTACTACACTATCTAATGGCTCCAAATACATATTTTTTAAAGGACCGGACGATGAGCTACTTGAGCTCTTCCAACCTGCATGAAATATAGTGAGAAAACTCAGAACAGATGGCATACAAAAATAATAGTGAACAGTTTATTAATGGTTGAAATAGGTATCAACATTCTTAAAAGCTAGTAAAAGGGAACATAAACAATTGGATATTCCATGACAAAAACAATCGGGTGTTTAAAACTGACATAGTCAAATGAGACAGTAATAAAACACTTATTTAGGCTGCCATATTACCAAATTCTATTGGTGTATGGTAGCCTTATTCATTCAATTTCACATTCATATAGCAGGAATCGGCTTAGACTAATACTTTATGATACTTTCACATTCACGTAAGAACAGAGATACAGCTCCCAAAACACCGGAGTTTTCTCCTAAATAGGAGGTTTTCAAATCGATTGAACTTGGAAGATAAGGTTTCATGATCCCTCTTAACTTAGGAAAGATGAGATCAGAAGATTTCAATACACCGCCCCCCAATATAATAATTTCTGGATTCAACAGGCTGGCAGCATTAATGATTCCATACGATAAATGATCAATAGCTTCCTCTATGATTGACAGAGCGGTTTCATCCCCTGCCTTGGCAGATTTAAATGCAATTTCACCAGTCAAGCCTGTGGAGATCGCCTGCTCATATAAGGGATGTGAAGATTCTTTTCTAATTAATGCGGTGAATTTATCGCCGATTGATTTTCCGCCAGCCACACTCTCGAGGTAACCGTAATGGGTAAACACAGGCTTAAATTCATTTTTCATGTCATTTTTATCTGTAACCATGTAACCAAATTCACCTGCAGCACAAGTGGACCCTCTGTAGAGCTGCTTGTTGATAATAATTCCGCTGCCAATTCCTGTCCCGACCGAGATGTAGAGAACATTCTTCTTGTTTTTTGCATTCCCAAGCCATTGTTCGCCTAAAGCTGCAACGTTCACATCATTATCAACATATATTGGAAACGGAAAATATTTTTTGGCCTCTTTTATGAATGGGTAATCAACCCAATTCAAGCTTGGTGCCTCTATTACTATACCGTTAGAGGTATCCGTTATCCCTGGAACTCCTGCTCCCATCCCCAAGACTTTATTTACGTCAATATTATGCTCGCCTATCATACGATCAACTGTTTCTGAAATTTGTTTCAGGAGTCCAGATTGTAAATATTGGTTGGTCGTAAAGCTGCTAGTTGCAGTGATATTTCCGGCTAAATCACATATGATCGTTTTCACTTTTGTCCCGCCAATATCTGTTCCAATTATATAAGCAGCTTTTTCATTAAAAGAAAGTTGAATCGGTCTCCTGCCGCCTTGTGAGGAAGACTCGCCAATTCCTTTTTCTAAAACCCAATTGTCCCCGATTAGTTCGTCAACCAATAAAGAGACTGTTGGTTTACTTATTTTCGTTTTTACAGCAATCTCAGCTCTTGAGATTGGAGAGTTGTCTTGAATACATTGAAGGATACACTTTTTATTGAAGGATTTCATGTGCATGGGAGTTCCTTTAAAATTCATCGGATCACTGCCTTACCTATATAGGATCTATTTAAATAAAAATATAACTCAAATATAAGATGTTTACAAAAGTTGTTTTTAGAAAAGGGAACAATTGAATAGTTATCAGAAAATAAAGAGTATTTACATTTTTCTAACCATATGGTATTCTTTTCTAAGGTTAGTTAGGTAAACTAACTAACATAATATCTACCTAGTATGAAAGGAGTGTATGTTTAGGCATCGTTTTATCTAAAATAAATTTGAAAGGGGCTACACGAGTGAAGAAGTACTTAATAGCGTTACTTTCTATTATTCTCATCGTATCCATGTTACCACTTGAAGGAAAAGCGAAGGACTCACAGGAGCCAGATGTTGAACTTTGGAATGCAGTCAAACCACTTGAAACGACGGTTACCTTCTTAAATACAGGTGCACATCCTGATGATGAAAGAAGTGATTTCCTAGCTTATTTATCTAGGGGTCTTGGTGTTACCACGTCAAGTCTCATTGCAAACCGTGGTGAAGGAGGGCAAAATGAGATCGGGAATGAGTTGGACAACGCCCTCGGCATCATTCGCTCAAGGGAAATGATAGAAGCATCCAAAATTACAGGTGTAAAAGCTTTTCATCTTAGTCAAACTACCTCTGACCCGATATATGATTTCGGATTTTCCAAAACTCCTGAAGAAACCTTAGAAAAGTGGGGAGAAGATCTTACTTATGAACGCTTGATCCGTTTTATTCGAACGTACCAGCCAGATATCGTGATGCCATCTTTTCGGAATGACCACACCCAACACGGGCATCATCGTGCCATGGAAATTTTAAGTGAACGGGCATTCGAGGATGCTGCCAATCCAAAGGTCTATCCTCAGCAGCTAAAAGAAGGGCTGCCCGTGTGGCAAGTGAAAAAACTATACTTACCAGCAGAATCCAAAGAAACGGCAACTACCTCAATTGAAATCGGCATGTATGATCCTATCTACAAGATGACTTACCCGCAATTAGGAGAAGAATCTCGTTATATGCATAAAAGTCAGGGAATGGGGAATGACATTCCTGCCGCCCCGAGACAGACCCATCTAGAGTTACTCAAATATTCAGTCGATAGTAAGGGCTCATCAGGCCTATTTGCAGGCATCCCATATGACCTTGCAGAATGGGGAGATGCACTTCCAAAGAAAGAAAAATCATTGAACAAACAGTTATCAAAACTCCAAAGAAATTTAGATTCCATCATTTCATCCTATCCTAATCGAGATAGAGTTTTTACAAAAACACAAAGTGCGTTGAAGGATGTGCGCAAATTAATCAGGAAAATAGAAAAAACGAAGCTTGACAAGCAATTGAAATCTGACTTGCTCCATAAGCTTTCCATAAAAGAAGATCAATTGGAAGCAGCTAGCTTTATTTCATCCAATCTTGAAGCAGAAGCTCGAGCAGCTGCTAACATCCTGACAAAAGGACAAAAAACCTCTGTTACGGTTACGCTTAAAAATAATGGGGAGCAAAAATTGAAGGATATAGACATTTCTTTAAGCATTCCAAAAGGGTGGAAAGCTTCAACGAAGGATCATGTGAAAAGTCTATCTCCAGGAGAGACAGGCAAGCTTTCGTACAAGGTAGAAGTTCCTAAAAACGCTGAAAATTATCATGCCTATGACGAACCTGTTATCCAGGCAAATATTAAATTTGAGAATCGAGGAACAACTGTACAGCAAACAGAAGAGCTAGAAGGTACTGTTGCTGTTCTGCCTGATGTCGCCCTGACCTTGTCACCAGAAGATATAGTTGTGAATACAGCGAAGGTACCAAAAGAAATCCCTGTAAAGGTAAAACTTAAAAACTATAAAAGCGGTAAAGCTCAAGCCTCAGTATCGTTCCAGATTCCAAAAGGCTGGAGAGTTTCTCCAAACAAGGCAGCAGTCGATTTCAAAAGCCATCTTGAAGAAAAAGAAATGTCATTCACGCTGACTCCTCCAAAAGACATTTCAGATGGGGATTTCGATATAAGAGCAAAAGCGGTTGTTAACGGTAAGCTTTTTGATTCAACCATTCAGGAAATCAGCTACGATCATATCGGAAACTTTTATTATCAATATCCTGCCCAAGTAAAAGGTGTTGCTTTTGAACTTCTAAAACAAGACAATTTAAAAGTAGGATACATTGACAGCGGCTTTGACAAAGTGGCCGATTATTTGACAAATGCCGGTGTGGAAATGATCAAGCTTACCGAGTCAGATCTTGCAAGTGGAGACTTGAGTCAATATGATACGATTGTTACAGGCATTCGTGCTTATCTATCAAGAGAAGATCTGAAATCCAATAACGATCGTCTTATGCAATATGTAGAGGAGGGAGGTCATCTTGTTGTTCAATACCATAAACCAAATGATGGCTGGGACGCAATGACGACAGCTCCATACCCACTTACAATCGGGAATCCTTCAATCAGGTGGAGGGTAACGGATGAGAATGCAGCAGTCCATGTTCTAAAGCCGGACTCCCCGCTGTTCAACTATCCTAATAAAATTACTGAAAGTGATTGGGATGGTTGGGTACAGGAACGAGGCCTCTATTACCCAATGCAATGGGATGATCGCTTTGAAACCTTTGTCAGTATGGCTGATCCGAATGAAGAGCCGTTTGAAGGCGGAATTCTCATGGCAAACTATGGGAAGGGAACCTACCTCTATACCAACTTGGTATTCTATCGTCAAATTCAGGGGCAGGTACCTGGGGGATATAGAATCTTTACAAACCTGATTAGTTACGGAGCAATTAACTAACTAGTACATCAACAGTCCTTGAAATGATCATTTTCAAGGACTGTGTTTTTTTGCAAGATCAGAAAGTTTAATATAATTAAAGTATTAACGTATTAAAGAGTGTTGTCGTTGTCTAGCTCCAGGCGCCATCGGCCCTTAGGTCATAAGCCAATCCGTCAAGAAGGTTAAGGAACAACCTTCATGCCGGCTCGTCTTATGCTTGTCGCCGATAGGCGGGCGCCTTGCGCTTTTCGTTCCAATAATAATAAGAAGAAGGAACTTTGTGTGGCGAGCATCATAGACATTCTCCCTCAATTATAATGTTCAGCTCTGTCATAATAATTGAGATTTACCTCCTTTATTATCACTAAATAATGTACCGTTTTTGTTTCATATTATCTTCTAAAATTAGATCAGCTGTTAATTGTCCAGACAATGCAACCATCGGGACACCGCCGCCGGGATGAGTAGAGCTGCCGACAAAATACAGATTTTGCAATACTTTGCTTCTTGCCGGAATTTTAAATCCTCCATTTCTTTTTCTATCATTCACAACTCCATAAAGTGAACCGCCTTGTGCTCCATATAATGATTGAAGGTCATTAGGTGTAAAGCTATGCTCAAATTCAATATGTTTTCTCAAGTCTTCTACACCCATTCTTTCCAATTTTGTTAGGACAAGATCACGATAGCCTTCATTCATTGTATACCATGATTCACCTTTCTTTAAAGGAGGGACATGTGTAAGGACGAATAAATTCTCTTTTCCTTCAGGTGCCGAAGAGCGATCTGATTTAGATGAAATGCCGACATACACTGTCGGATCATCTGCCGGCAACCCATGATCAAAAAGCTGCTGGTGTTCTTTTTTTGGATCTTCTGAGAAAAAGAAATTATGATGAGCCAAATGTTTATATTCACGGTTTACTCCAAGGAGAAGAACAAAGCCGGACAGAGAAGGATCAAATTTCTCAAGCTCTTTAGAAGCATTTTTACTTTCACTAAAGTCTTTCAGAATTGTATTATAGGCAGGAACCGCTTCTAAATTTGAAACAACTAAATCAGCCTCTATTTCGTAGCCTGTTTCTAATTTAACAGAGGAAACCCGCTTTCCTTTTGTCACAAGCCTTGTAACTTTGCTTTTTAGAATCACCTTTACTCCAAGTTCATGTAATACTTTCTCCATTGCTTCTGCAATTTTGTACATTCCTCCCTTTACATAATAAATACCTTGACCCAGCTGTATATGTGCTAATTGGGATAGGGCAGCAGGTGCTTGATAAGGGGAAGACCCGGTTTTCGTTATGAAATGATTAAATAATTGTTGAAGTTTTTTATCTTTGAAATATTTTCTGTTCGTTTGCTCAAATGATTTCATTGGCTCCATTAAAAGAAGCTCCTTAACAGAATGCATCATGCGCAGGTCATTCAGCCCTGATAAACTCTTTTTAAAAAAGCCTTTTAGGCTGTACTCGTACATATTACTGCAATAGTGCATGTATTGAAAAAATTCTTTTGCATCTTCAGGTGAAACCTTATGCAGTTCATGAAGCATTGCCGGAAGATCACTTGTTAAGTCTATTGTCGTTCCATCTTCGAAAAAGGTTCTCCATTGAGGTTCAATTCTTACCATTTCAATATACTCATGGATATTTCGATTCACCGTTTGAAACAGCTTTTCAAATACCCACGGCATCGTTAAAACGGTTGGGCCTGTATCAAACTTATAACCTAAACCTTGTCTAACATTTAATTTTCCGCCTAGTCTTTCACCCTTTTCAACAAGTGTTACTTGATAATTGTCTGCTGATAATCGAATGGCTGCTGACATGCCTGCAAGACCGCCGCCAACAATAACTACCTTTTTTTTCACCAAAATACCCCCTTGAATTCTCCATTTTAGCTATTCATTATTTCCATCATTTCAGCTTTAATAACTAGAAATGCAAGAAATTTGCTGGCGACCGAGGAGAATTATCTTATTTGAAAAGAAAAGATTATTCGTGAATTTTCGTGTCGCAATTCGTTTCGGAGTCACCGTTTGATCGCGCAGCCTATCGAAAAAAGTCAAATATTATCGAATAATCGATAAATAGAAAATTTCGAAGATAAACCTCTCGATTTCGAAGATAAAAGTAGAAGAAATCCAAGATATATTTCAGATTTCATAGATATTATGAAAAGATCGAAGATAACGAAAAAGCTCAGGAAGGAGGAATGAGGGCCAGCCTCGAATCAAGAGTAGTCCGTGTCTTAAAAATCAGGATGGTTGTGTTTAAGCATTGAAAAAAGATAAAATGAGAACATATGTCATACGAAAGGTGTGCAAAGATGGATAATCGATTAGAAAAAGTAGTGGATTGGTTAAAAAAAGAGAATATCCAAACAGCTTTTGTTCATTCAACAGAAAATGTATTCTATTTAACAAATTTTCATACAAACCCACATGAGCGGTTAATGGGGTTATTTGTCTTTCAAGATCAGGAACCGTTTTTTATTTGCCCGGGGATGGAAACGTCCCAAGCCAAAGCTGCCGGCTGGAATGGTGAGATAATTGGATATGCTGATCATGAAGATCCATGGCAAATGATTAAAGAGGCGATTGATGCTCGAAAAATTACTATACATAAAGCGGCAATCGAAAAGGACACGGTTTCGTTTGCAAGAGCGGAAAAATTTTTAGAAGTAACGGATCAGCCAGTGCTGGTTTCTCTTGAGGATGAACTGAATGAAATCCGTTTAATCAAAGATGATAAGGAAATAGAGATTTTAAAAAGAGCAGCAGAATTAGCAGATTTCGGGGTTGAAGTCGGTGTTCGCGAGCTCAAAACAGGCGTTACTGAAATGGAAGTATTGGCTAAAATAGAATATGAATTGAAGAAAAAGGGAATTCGTGAAATGTCTTTCTCAACGATGGTTCTTTTTGGAGAAAAATCTGGACAGCCTCATGGTAATCCAGGTTCAAGAGCGTTAAAAGAAGGTGATTTTGTCTTATTTGATCTTGGGGTTGTTTTGGAGGGATACTGTTCAGATATTACCAGGACAGTGGTTTATCAATCCGTGAGTGACAAACAAAAACAAATTTATGAGATAGTTTTAAAAGCTCAAATCGCAGCATTAGAGGCAAGCAAGCCTGGGGTTAGAATTGGGGACCTGGACAAAATCGCAAGAGAATTCATTTCCGAAGCAGGATATGGCGATTATTTTCCTCATCGCCTGGGCCATGGGCTTGGAATTAACGTTCATGAGTATCCATCTATGGCCCATACGAATGATTCTTTATTAAAAGAGGGTATGACCTATACAATTGAGCCAGGAGTATATGTGCCGGAAATTGGCGGTGTCCGCATTGAAGATGATGTAGTTATTACGGCAAATGGAGCCGAAACTTTAACGAAATACCCAAAAGAATTGCAAATTATTAAGAAATAAAAATGCTTAGAAAAGATGTGTAGATGAAAGGAAAAAGAGGTAAAGTAAACTATCCTCACATGCTCTCCCTAAATTTTTCTAACCAACTTCTTCACTTGAGTTGGTATTTTTTGTTCAAAAACGAAAAGCGCTCGGAGCTAAAAGGCGGCTTGCTCAGTCCAGGGGTTTCTCTGAATGCGCTTTTTCTTTTTTCTTTGAAGAATGGCTTGTGACTCGAGGGGCCGTTGATGGGGCCAGATATAACTTCCTTAACACATTAACACGTAAACCAACTTTAACTTTTTCTTATCTATATATAGAAAAACTAGAGAAGAAGGGCTAAAATAAAATCAGCCTATAAGTTCGTATTAGAACTTAATAAATCGCTAAAGCACATAAACGAATGATAAAATATCGTTATCCTAATATGAGGTGAGAGTATGAAAAAAATAGCTGTCTTAACAAGCGGTGGAGATTCTCCAGGAATGAATGCTGCTATACGTGCGGTCGTCAGAAAAGGAATCCATGATGGACTAGATGTATATGGCGTGTATCACGGTTATTCTGGTTTGATGGAGGGGAAAATTGAAAAGCTTGAGCTTGGTTCAGTAGGAGACATTATCCATCGTGGCGGTACAATGCTTTACACCTCCAGATCCGAAAAGTTTAAAACGGAGGAAGGTCAAGAAGAAGCAATCAAGCAATTACAAAAGCATGGAATAGAAGGTTTAGTTGTAATTGGTGGAGATGGCTCTTATCAAGGGGCTGCAAAGTTATCAGAAAAAGGAATCCCATGCATTGGCCTGCCGGGTACGATTGATAATGACATAAATGGAACAGATTATACGATTGGTTTTGATACCGCAATTAATACAGTTGTGGATGCAATCGATAAAATCCGCGATACAGCAACCTCTCATGATCGGACCTTTATCATTGAGGTAATGGGAAGACTGGCAGGGGATATCGCTTTATGGACAGGTGTCGCTGGAGGAGCTGAAACAATTCTTATTCCCGAAAGAGAATATGATATAGACGATATTATGACAAAGCTAAACAAAGGAATGGAACGTGGTAAAAAACATTCTATTATCGTATTGGCTGAAGGTGTCTGTCCTGCAACTGAGCTTGCAGAAAAATTGATGGATTCCTTTCAACTGGAAACGAGAATATCCGTTCTTGGTTATATTCAACGCGGAGGATCCCCTACTTGCTTTGACAGGGTGTTAGCTTCAAGACTTGGAGCAAGGGCAGTCGAATTGCTTATTGCAGGAAAAAGAGGCAGAGCAGTAGGAATAACAAACCAGCAGCTCGTAGATTCAGGGTTTGAAGAAATTCTGAAGAACAAGGACCGTGTTGTAGATGGTTTATATGAACTCTCTCAGCAATTATCTATATAATCCATAATTAAAAAAACACATGGGTTTTCCTTTATGGTAACCTATGTGTTTTTTGTTTGTGTTGGTTATAAGGGAATGATAAAACGAATAAAGGGAAACATACGCCAAGCTTTTTAAAATCCTGCAGAAAGTGGTCTCGAAACAGATTTTTCTGAAGTTTTTATCCTTTAAAAATGTTATAACAAGGTGATTAACGTACATCAATAATCAAAAAATTCAAAAAATAAATTGACATGTTCATTTCTTTTATGATATAAATCAAATATGTTAGTAAAAATGAATAAGATTATTGTATACATGGTGATAAGATATGAAAGTAACTGCTAAAATGATTGCTGAACAGCTGGGTTTATCTATTGCCACAGTGGACCGGGCACTGAACAATAGAAGCGGGGTAAGCCCTAAGACATTAAAAAAAGTGATGGAGAAAGCAAAAGAATTAAACTACAAACCGAATATGTCTGCTAGTTTCCTTTCCCGAAAAAAACAGGTTCTTTTGGCGATTGTTTTTCCAAAGTACCCAGAATACTTTTGGAAGGAAATTGAAATAGGAATCATGAGAGCATTTCAAGACTTGAGAGACTATGGATTTGAAATTGACATCATTAGATCTCCAGAGTTCGATATTGAAGAACAAATTCAACACGTTAAAGACATCATTCATTCAGATAAATATGATGGACTTTTGCTGTCAGCAAATGACGCTGCCCCTTTTATTCAAGTAATCAATACTGGAATTGATAACGGTTTCCCTATTTATACATTCAACAATGACTCTCCTTCAAGTAACAGACTTTCATATGTCGGGGCCGATTATCAAGATTCTGGACGATTAGCCGGAGAACTTTTGTACAAATTTACGCATATTTCCAAAAAATTCGTTTTAATTACAGACAAAATGAATACGTTTCAGATGCAGCAAAAAGTCCTGGGTTTTATAGAATATATGTCACAGTGCAATGAAGTGGAATCGATCAGACCATTAAAGATTAACAGTAAAGATCTAAAAAACTCCCTAACCGAATTACAAAAGGACTTAAACGATGTTGATGGAATCTATGTTGCTGCAGGTGTTCTAGCAGAAGTGGCAATGGCAATCGAAAAAATGAAGTTAAGCAATGAACCAATCTTAATTGGTCATGATATGAACAAAGAAATTCATCATTACCTTGAAAATGGTATTATTACGGCCACTATTTGTCAGGATCCCGTTTATCAAGGTTCATTAGCAGTTAAAAAAGTTTTTAATCATCTTATGTTAGGAAATGATATTGAGCCAGTTGAAGACATAGTCAAGCTTGAGATTGTTACAAAGGGAAATGTGAAATATTACTTGTATCAATAAGTGATGATCGAAAGGGGGATAGATTTTTTATTTTTACCAAATAAGCTGGTTCTTTCTTTTACTCAAAAATGATGTACGATAATCAATATTGAATGAACCAAGAAAAACTAGATTAATATTCTTTACTTTATTAGGAGAGTGATAGAGAGATGAATAAACTTAAAGTGATTCAAATTGGGGTTGGAGGATTTGGTCAATCGTGGTTAACCATTTTAAAAGACTTTAACGAAATTGAACTAGTTGCTGTTGCCGATGTTGATGAAAAAAATATCCAACATGCACAGCTTTTGCTGAATGATGACTCTGTTCAAATGTTCCAAGATCATCAGGAAGCACTTAAACAAGTTGAAGCAGATATAGCTGTCATTATTACACCACCGCAAACACATAAACATCTTGCATTAGACGCTCTACAGGCAGGATTATATGTCTTCATGGAAAAACCTATCTCCCATACATTCGAAGATGCAATAGATTTATATAACGAAGCGAAAAAGTACGAAAAATTTATTATGATCAGCCAAAATTACAGATGGAGACCTGAGATAGAAGTGATAAAAGATTGCATTCAAGCAGGAACCATTGGGACTGTTGAATACGGAGAGTGGAATTTTCGAAGAGCAACAAAATTCGGTGGTTGGCGGGATACGTATACTGAAATTTTAATAGAAGATATGTGTATCCATCACTTTGATTTATTAAGACATATTTTAGAGGAAGAACCTTCTTCGATCTATGCAAAAAGTATAAAACCATCCTGGAGCTGGTTTGGTGGGAATGGTGTTGCAAGCGCTATCATTAAATTTGATGATATATTAATAAATTATTTTGGAAGTTGGGTGACAAGAGGGAAAGAAACATCTTGGAATGGCGAGGTGCGGCTGGTAGGAAGTAAGGGAATAATTGAATTAATTGATGATATACCGTTCCTGACCCTTGAGGATGGGGCAACTAAAGAGCTGGCACTTCCAAGCATGCCTTATACAGATAGAGAATTTTCGATCTATGAAATGGTTCAGGCTATAAAAGAAAATCGAAAACCAATCACACATCTCGAAGATAACTTAAAAAGCTTTGCAATGGTCGGTGGAGCTCTTCAATCGATTAAAAAAGGAGAAGAAATAACACGATTAGATAATATATGTAATGAGCCAATTAAATAAATAAGGAGGCATTTTGATGAAGTCACATTGGAAAATGATAAGCGGTTTACTATTCATAATCCTGCTTGCACTCGCTGGATGCAGCAGTGATGATGCAAGTAATGATCAACAAGGTGATGAAGTCATAACATTAAAGGTTTGGGATTATTTAAGTCCGGACTCACCTCCAGAACAGGAACAATTAAAATTGCTGCAAAAGTATGAAGAAAGTCACCCGAATATTAAGTTTGAAAGAACGTATTTCCCGTTTGCTGATTTAAAAACAAAGCTTCTTCAAGGAATTGCTGGCGGTGAATTGCCTGATATCGTAGTTATCGATAATCCTGATCATCAAGCATTTGCAGCCGCAGGAATATTTGCAGATATTACAAAAGAAGTAAAAGCATGGGGTGAAGCAGATCAATATTTTGATGGTCCAAAAGAATCGATTATGCTAAATGGGAAATACTACGGTATCCCTAACAACAGTAATGCTCTAGCACTTTATTACAATAAAGACATGCTTGATGAAGCAGGTATTTCCCAGCCGCCAAAGACTTGGGATGAGTTGAAAGAGGCAGCGAAAAAATTAACGAATGATAAACGAAAAGGATTAGCAATTGCTGCATCTAAAAGTGAAGAAGGTACATTCCAATTTCTCCCTTACCTTTGGCAAGCTGGAGCAGACCTAAATTCCTTTGGAAGTCCAGAAGCCATTTCTGCCATGAAATTAATTCAAGTTATGGTAAAGGAAGGATCGATGTCAGAAAATATTATTAACTGGAATCAGCAGGATGTTCTTGTTCAATTTCAAACAGAAAAAGCAGCCATGATGGTAAACGGGCCGTGGCAGCTGCCTGTTTTAAGAGAAGAATCTAAAGACATTAATTGGGGTGTTGTGTTAATGCCAGAAGGGGAGGGAGCTGCTTCCATACTTGGTGGAGAAAATTGGGCAATTACAGAAACCTCTGAACACAAGAAAGAAGCATGGGATTTTATTAAGTGGACACAAAAGCCTGAAGTATTAGGACCTATGCATGAGCTTGGCGGACGCCTCCCTAACCGTGAAGATGTTGCTAATGATAAGAGGTATGAATGGAATAAAGATCCTCAATTACGAGTTTTTGTACAACAAATTAAAACATCAAGACCGCGTGCTTACGGAACAAAGTATCCCGATATCTCAACCATTGTTCAGGAAGCCCTTCAACGTGTCATTACTGGTGAAGATGTTGAAAAAGTGATGAAAGAATCTGCTAAAGAAATAAAGCCTTTATTACCAAAGTCTATAGAATAAGTAAATTGGAAGAAAGTTTCTTGATCATGAAACATTAAATTGGAGGCGAAAAAATGGAAGCGGATACAAGGGTTGAACCAAGTCGGAAGGTCAGCGGTTCATTAGTGTTTCGTTCATCTTTAAAGAAAAAAATGACAAAATATTTGTTCATTCTGCCTTCCTTTCTTTTTGTTGTAATCTTTATGCTATATCCGATTTTTTATAATATTATCATTAGTTTTCAAGACTTCACGATCATGAATTTAAAGGGTGAAAAGCCGTTTATTGGTCTTGAAAATTATTTTCAAGTATTTGAAGATGATAGATTTGTGCCCGCTTTGAAAAATACTGTGATTTACACAGTTTCATGTATCTTTTTTCAGCTTTCGATTGGGTTTTTATTAGCATTGTTTTTCAATCAAAAATTTCCATTTCGTAATTTTTTCAGGTCGATCCTTCTTTTGGCATGGATGACACCGCTTGTAATTACAGGAACGCTGTTTAAATGGCTTTATGATGTTGACTATGGGGTACTCAATTATCTTCTAGTTCAAATGGGGGTAATGAGTGAACCAATTAACTGGTTAGGCCAGCAAAGTACTGCATTAGTAGCTATTATCCTGACAAATATTTGGATTGGGATTCCTTTTAATATGATTCTCTTATTATCCGCCTTGCAAGCACTGCCGAATGATGTATATGAAGCGGCGAAAATCGACGGGGCGTCAAGAGTACAGTCCTTCTTTAAAATTACAATGCCACTTATGAAACCGGCCATATTGGTTATTTTAGTACTTGGAATTATCTACACATTTAAAGTGTTTGATATTATCTTGGTTATGACAGGAGGGGGACCAGTTACGGCTACACAGGTTCTGCCGTTTTTCGGTTACGAACTGGCATTTGTAAACTTTAAATTTGGTCTAAGCGGCGCAGTAGCGACTGTTATTCTATTAATCTTAACATGTATCTCTCTTATTTACTTGTATTTAATCAGGAAGGAGGAGTCAATGTGAAGAATTATTCTGTTAGGCAATATGGGATGTTTGTCATCGCTCTAGTTATAACCGCAGTGTTCTTATTTCCGATCTATTGGATGATTACGACATCTATTAAGCCAATTCAAGATGTATTCGCAACTCCGCCGATGATTTTTCCTGAAACAATACAGTTTGATGCTTATAGGAAAAATATTATTGAAGATCAAAGTATTTTGTTGTACTTAAAAAACTCATTTATTATTGCGATTGGTACATCATTGCTTACTCTTTTATTAGCGCTGCCTGCAGCATACGCGATGGCACGGTTTAAATTAAAAGGAAGCGCTGTCTTTTTGTTAATTTTACTTGTCACCCAAATGATCCCTGGTATTATGACAGCGATGCCGCTATTTATCTTGTTCAGCAAATTAGACTTACTTAATAGTTATGCAGCTCTCATTATTGGAAACACGACACTTGCCCTGCCATTTGCGATTTTAATCATGCGTCCATTTTTTCTATCGGTCCCAAAAGGGCTGGAGGATGCCGCTGTTATTGATGGTTGTAACCGCTTTACCGCTTTTGTGAGAGTGGTTCTTCCATTAACAAAACCGACGTTGCTAACGGTTGGAACGTTTAGTTTTTTATTCGCATGGGGAGATTTAATCTTTGCTTTGACTCTTGCTACAGATGAAAAAATTCGACCACTAACGTTAGGTTTAACGAAATTTATTGGCCAATACGGAACTGAGTGGGATGGATTAATGGCAGTCTCAACAATTGCAGCTGCACCGATTATTATTTTGTTTATTTTCCTGCAGAAATACATTGTAAGCGGAATTACAGCAGGATCTGAAAAATAAAAAATTAAGAAAATAAAGGGAGAGATTTTGATGAAATTAGGAGTTTTTGCTGTTTTATTCTCTGAGAAATCGTTAAATGAGGCACTGGATTATATTCAGGAATCTGGCCTTGACACTGTAGAAATCGGAACAGGCGGGTATGTTGGGAATGCTCATTGTAATCCGAGAGAATTATTATCGGATCAAACGAAATTTAACTCATTCATTGAAGCATTTCAATCTCGAAACATACAAATAAGTGCTTTAAGCTGTCACGGTAACCCTTTGCATCCTAATAAGGAGATTGCAGCAGAACATCATCAAGTATTTCAAGATACTGTTCGTCTCGCTTCAAAGCTGGGAATTGAAAATGTGGTTACGTTCTCAGGGTGCCCTGGTGAATCTGATTACTCGCTGCATCCAGTTTGGATTACATGCCCATGGCCAAATGATTTTTCAGAGGTAGTCGATTGGCAATGGCGTGAAAAGGTCATCCCTTATTGGCAGGAACAAAATCACTTTTTAAAAGAACATAATGTAAGAGTTGCAGTAGAACCACATCCAGGGTTTGTTGTTTATAACACAGAAACATTGCTTCGTTTAAGGAAAGAATGTGGAGGGCAAATTGGAGCGAATTTTGATCCAAGCCATTATTTTTGGCAAGGAATGGATCCAGTGGCATGTATCAAAGCGTTAGGCAAAGATAATGCCTTGTTTCATTTTCACGCGAAAGATACAAGAATAGATCGTCAAAACAATCCATTGAATGGTGTGCTGGATACGAAGAGCTATAAGGATATTTCAAATCGCTCTTGGGTTTTCCGGACTGTTGGCTATGGTCATGGTGAGGATACGTGGAGAGAAATAATCAGCAGCCTGCAAACAATTGGTTATCAAGGTGCTATTAGCATTGAACATGAAGACGGTCTAATGAGTATTGAAGAAGGGTTCACAAAAGCAGTTGATTTCTTGCAGGATAAATTAATTAAGGAAGGAGCCAAAGAATTGTGGTGGGCATAACGACAAAACAAGTAAGAATAGGAATGGTCGGATACAAATTTATGGGGAAAGCACATTCCCATGCTTACCGGGATGCTTCGTTTTTCTTTGATACTGAGGTTGAACCTGTCATGCAAGCAATTTGTGGGAGGAATGAGGAAGGAGTAAAGCAAGCCGCCCAAAAAATGGGCTGGCTAAGTTTTGAAACAGATTGGCGGAAGCTTATTAATCGAGATGATATCGATTTAATCGACATTGTTACCCCAAATAATAGTCATGCTGAAATAGCCATTGCAGCAGCAGAGGCAGGTAAGCACGTTTATTGCGAAAAACCACTTGCCTTTAATTTGGAGCAATCCAAACGTATGCTTGAGGCTGTTCAGAAAAATAATGTCCTTCACATGATTAATTACAATTATCGTTTTGCACCTGCCGTACAATTTGCAAAAAAACTAATTGAAAGTGGGCGGCTGGGAAAAATCTATCATATTCGTGCGACCTATTTACAAGATTGGATTATGGATCCGAATTTTCCTCTTGTCTGGAGATTGCAAAAAGAAACCTGTGGATCTGGATCTCATGGAGATTTAGCTGCACATCTTATCGACATGGCGAGATTTTTAGTGGGAGAGTTCCAAGAGGTAAATGGGATTTTGGAAACATTTATTAAACAACGCCCAATTGTTGAAGAAAGCTCAGGGTTAAGTGGAACAGCTTCGACTGAAAAAATGGGTGATGTAGATGTTGATGATGCAAGTGTATTTATTGCTCGGTTTGAGAATGGGGCGATTGGAACGTTTGAAGCAACACGTTTTGCCGCAGGAAATCGGAATGGAAATCGATTTGAAATTAACGGTGAAAAAGGTTCAATCCGTTGGGATGTTGAAAATATGAATCATTTAGACATTTATTTTCATGAAGACGAACCTGGCTTACAAGGATTTAGAACAATAAATTGCACAGAAGATATCCACCCCTATGCAAGCGCCTATTGGCCTGCAGCACATATCATTGGCTACGAACACACCTTTATAAATTTAATCGTAGAATTACTAAACGGAATCAACAAAGGCTGCAGTCCTTCGCCAAACTTTTTTGACGGTGTGAAAAATCAAGCGGTCCTAGAAGCTGTTGAACGATCTTCTAAAACAAAGCAATGGGTGACAATCGAAGAAATGTTAATTTAACCATTAAAAAGGATATAGAGCTTGGAGGCAATTCTCCAAGCTCTACCTGCGTGAAATGAATTTCATTTGTTTCCAAAAGATTTAAGCTTTAAACAAAAATAAAACTTCCTTTGCAGCAATGAAAATTCGGTCTTGCAACCTCATTTATTGAACAAAGGTGGATCATCCGATCATGGGTACTAATTGCTTGGTATATACAAAATGAAACTGTAAGTTCCACATAGTTTTCTTCAAAGCGCTTCAGCCAATATGGAGTTGTGGGTTGAACAGGTGAAGAAAAACAATTTCTACACTTTCCATCTTTACTAGCCATAAGGTACTGTAATTGGCCACAACTACCCATTTTCTTTCCCTGTCACAAAATTTACTGGCGGATTCTTCGAAATTATTGGCCGGAAGAGCGATTTTATTTTCCATTACCAAATTTTTTTGTCCTGACTGATCCTTTATTGGCCGTTTTGACCTGATACTTGCCACAACAATTTGTCCAAACTTGAAAAATGCTTCAACGGCTCATAGAGATCATCGAGTATCATGCTTTATAGAGCTAGTGCAGACCACCGGTCTATGGTCAAGACCCCAAAAAGTGGAGATGTAAAAAAACCGGAGCTGTTTCTAAAAGGAAATGGCTCCCTTTTTATTCATTAAGTTTTTGATCGTTC
>NZ_JACXAI010000055.1 GCF_014773385.1 Metabacillus arenae
GTGACAGTCTTTAGCAGAAGATCCATGACTCTTTTGTAAAAATAAATCTAGAATTAACGTTGACGCTTTGCTTTGTTTAGTTTTCAAAGATCATTTGGAGCGGGTGATGAGAATCGAACTCACGACATCAGCTTGGAAGGCTGAGGTTTTACCACTAAACTACACCCGCTTAAATAAGCTGAAATTTCTCGACTGGTCGGGAAGACAGGATTCGAACCTGCGGCCCCTTGGTCCCAAACCAAGTGCTCTACCAAGCTGAGCTACTTCCCGTTTTGGATGTCAGAGGTCGGAGGTGAGAGGTCTGAGATATTTCGTATTGCTTCTAAGCAAAGCTTACAATCTCACTTCTGACTTCCGATTTCTCACTTCAAAGAATGGCGCGCCCGAGAGGAGTCGAACCCCTAACCTTTTGATCCGTAGTCAAACGCTCTATCCAATTGAGCTACGGGCGCGTTTTTTAGCGACTTAAATATCGTACAACATCTGATATAAAAAGTCAATGGTTTTTTTAAATCTTTTTTGATGCGGTCGAGAGGACTCGAATCTTCATGGGATCGCCCCCACTAGACCCTCAACCTAGTAAAAACATATTATATTTTTATTTTCTAAATACCCTTATCTATTATGTTCTTTTATTTGATTTACACTGATTTAAGCCATTTTCTATTTATTCTGGGCAGTAAATGGGCACATCAATGTTTGAAGAGAACATTGATTATAATACCATTCTTCTTTCGTCAAATCAAGTCTTTTTTTCAACCAATGTTTCCTAATAAATTAATTTCTTCTATGATGTTCATCAAAAAAATTAACGATATGATTATATAAAAACTTTAATTCCGTAACCAGTTTTTTTTAAACTTTGTATTCGTTAAAATAATCGAATGATGTCGGAATAACTTGACTAGCCTTTTTAAACATCTTTATCGTCATTCAACAAAACGTCCAAAAATTTATATTTCTTTTTATAAATGTCTATAAAGTGAAATTTATATGATTATAGACTGAAATGTTAACGTTTTTTTATGAGTCTATAAAAGTGTACTTTTATGAACGTATTAAGATGATCTAAGATAACGTTAGATAAATTACTACATGGGATAGACTAATATAAAAAACCTAACTTTTCAATTAGCTTTCTAAAACAATTATTATATGGAACAAACTTTCTAATAGAAAGTTAATCCACCCATTAAATAAAAGCATATTTTAAAATTATAGGGAAAGCTAAATGTCAAAGAAGAAAAAATATATAGAAAAGAATTTTTGCTTTTACAAATAATCGAACAGGCCGGAGTTAATTTCTCCAGCCTAAAGTATATTATAGTTACATTCTATTTAATTGCCCCCTTAAAATTTTATGTAAAGAAAAATGGACATTTAACTTCATATTTAAAAACTTCTATCCATTCACTTCCGCATAAACTTCATTCATCATATCTTCCATAATAAAGTTTTTAAATTCTTCGTTCTCTAAAATCTTCATAAAGAATTTTTCGTTGCTGCCCATACGGTCGATAACGAAATCCATGAATGATTTTTCGAAAGCGAATTTAAAATTGTCTTTTGTATTGTTTTTCGCTTTTCGCTGAATGTCTTCACTGTTTAACATGTCTTCCTTTACCTGGTCACGTGAAAGGAAATCGGTTTCTGTAAACTCTGTACCGAAACGTTCGTTTAACTTATCTAAAATGGATGATAATCGAACCTTCTCATCTTCCACTGCACCACCAGTACCGTGTGAAGTCGGTTTTAAATCTACGCCACCTGTTTTCTCTAGTTCGATGCTACCTTCAAATACTTTCTGATTGCGATAATATTGAAGTGCCACATCATCAGCCATGTACACGTCTTTATCTTTACTGCTGCGAGGTAGCTTACGTAACAGATAGTTCAAATAAATGTATAGCTTGTGCAAATCAACATCAATGAACGTAGCAATTTGTAAAATGAATGCGTATGTACGAACGAACTTCGTTGCCGATGCTTTGAATGCTTCTTTTTCTTCTTCTTCATGCCGTTTAAAGCGATCCACACCTTTATCAATCCATGCATTCAGTTCCGTTTGTGCCTTCGTGGACTTTTTAAAGCCACCTTTTATCTCTAGCTCATTAACTGCTTGTATTTCTTCCTCTATAAAGACTTGATACGGTTCCAGTTCTGCTTGTAAGTCATATAAAATGTTCGGATCTGTCACTTCTTCAAGACCTGTCGTTTCATAATAAGGCTGGAAAGAAGCTTTAATATCTTCTGGATCATTCACAAAATCAAGAACAAATGTATCATCTTTACCTGGACAAGTACGATTTAAACGGGATAGTGTTTGAACAGCCTTAATCCCACTAAGTGGCTTATCAACGTACATCGTATGTAATAATGGCTCATCAAAGCCTGTTTGATATTTCTCTGCCACAAGTAACACCTTATATTCATCTGAATTGAACTTATCAGGCAATTCCTTTTCACTAAATCCATTCATATCAGGCTCTGAATAAGGAATCTCACCGTCTTTGACAATACCAGAGAAGGCAACAACCGTTTTCAAATCATCATATCCCATTTTATTGATGTATTGATCAAAAGCAATTTTATAACGAACTGCATGTAAACGACTTGCCGTAACAACCATTGCCTTTGCGCGGCCACCAATCTTATGCCGGGTAAAGTTGCGATAATGCTCAATAATGATCTCTGTCTTTTGTGCAATATTATGCGGATGGAGTGATACGTATTGAGCGAGCTTTTTCGTCGCTAGTTTTTGTGATACTAGTGGATCTTCATCAACTTTCTTTGCAATTTTATAAAACGTCTTATAGGTTGTGTAATTACTTAACACATCTAAAATAAAGCCTTCTTCAATTGCTTGGCGCATTGTGTATTCATGGAAGGCATGCGGCTTACCATCGGTTCCCATCGTCCCAAACTTTTCAATGGTTTTGGGCTTAGGCGTTGCAGTAAAAGCAAAGAATGAGATGTTATCTTGCTTTCCACTTTTCATAATCGTTTCAACGATTTGTTCATCTAAGTTATCCATATTTTCTTCCGCGACCCTGTCTTCCTCATAGGCATCTTCTAACGTCTTATCTGATAATATATTCGTTAATGCAGTCGATGCCTTCCCACCTTGTGAGGAATGCGCTTCATCGATAATGACCGCATACTTTTTACGGTCAAAGTCCGATACCTTTTCCATAATAAATGGGAATTTTTGAAGCGTTGTAATAATAATACGTGTCTCACCTGTGATGGCCTGTGCAAGCTGGTTCGAATCTTTATTAATACGCTCCACCATGCCAGCCTTATGTTCTAGCTGATACACAGCATCTTGCAATTGCTTATCTAATACACGACGGTCTGTAATAACGATAACACTACTAAACACCGCATTATTTTCTTCATCGTGAAGCTTTGCTAACCGATGAGATAACCAAGAAATTGAGTTCGTTTTCCCACTACCTGCACTATGCTGAATAAGATAATTTTGACCGACTGATTTAGCTTGTACATCTTTTTCAAGCTTACGCACAACATCTAATTGATGAAAACGTGGGAAAAAAGGAAGAAAGGCATTTTCCAACAAGATCAACAGCGATTCTTTTTCTAGTTGCAACAGCCCTTCAAGATATAGACAAAGAAAAGAAATATGTCCTTTCTTTTAAGAAGGGGGTGTTTTTTTATAATTAACACCATACTTCATTAAGAGTAGTTCAACGACTTCAATAACAAGAGATTTTAATCTAACCCCTTTCATTGCCGCAAGAATAGATATTTCCCTATGTAAATCGTTCGGAATATCCGCATTTAATCGCTTCTCAACCTTTTCATCTTTTATAGGAAAACTTCTTCCACCTCCTCAACTACTCATTTTGATACTTGAGTGATTATCTACATGGTACAAGGTTCGACAGATTTGGGGGAGTGTCATCTTTTAAGACCCTAAAATAACAAAAGGGGCTAAATTTTATAGCCCTTTTTATTGTGTATTATATGTTAGATTTATTATAAGATGATTATATAGGGACTCGCTTTTAAAGGAGAGATATAGGTGAAGAATTTAATTTATATTTTTATTATAATTTTGATTTGGATATTATCAGTAAGTTTTTTGTTCATTCATAGTACAGGTTATATGAATATTAGTCCTTGGGGGACGTACAATCTCGGCAATATTACCATTCAAATAGTGGTTATTTTGTTGCCAATTATGGGACTGTTTGTATCAATGCTTGTAAAGAAAAAAGTTATAAAATACATAATGACTTTAGGGTGCTTAGTAAACATTTATTATCTTTCCGTTCCATTTCTCTTTGCTTGGCTACATTATTTTAAGATTATTTAGAGAAATCTAAACTATGAAAAAATAAAAAACCAATCTGCTATTTCATTTTTTTACAGTGATGGTATTATATTATAGTAATATTAAAAACACTATACAAGAGGAGAAATAACAGTACATGGAAAAATTTAAAAAAATTAGTACGTTTCTTTGCTTTACTATTTTATTATTTTTTGTAAGTTCTATTTCTGTTGCTCAAGCTGAAGAAATACATAATGTAAATGGTTTACAATTATCAGATCAAGAGATTGAGAATTTAATATCTTTAGGTTTTACAGAAGAAGAAATTGAAAATATGGATCATGAAGAATATAAACTTAATAAAGATTTGAAGGGTGAAGTAGTAGCTTCAACAACTCAATATTTAAAAATAACTGAACCAGTTCAATCTGAGTTCAAATCATTCCAAGAGAATTCTTCACAAGAACCAACTTTAGTAGAATTGGATGAACAAACTTATTATGAAGAGTTAGCTAAAGAAAATGAATCATCTGGAAAAGTTTCAACATATGCAAGTAATTCTTCAAGTACTTCATATAAAAAAATGACAACTTCAATAACTAAATTATCCACTAACAATTATCGTTTAAAAAATAGCGTTACTTGGTCTAAAATGCCATATACTAGACATGTTGATGTATCCGGTATTGGAATTAACCAAACTTACTGGGCACCAACACCTAATACCCAATATGGAAAACAAAATTGGAAAACGTGGAGCTATTGTAATGGAACTCAATCAGGAAGTGCTACTTACACTACAAGTAGTGGTGCATGGAAAAAAGGTGCTGGTGGTTATGCATTAAAGATGAATCTTCCAAATAATGAAACTTCAGGAGGATGTGCTGCTGATAAAGTCAATACTTTATCAGGCTATATGTATTATAGTGTTAAACCGTTAGCATCGACAAATAGACTTGATGCTTATGGACAATATGCACATCAAGAAACTGTCTTTACTGTTCAACCATCTATTAGTTTATCAGGCGTAAGTTTTAATGTTTCACCAACCGACAAGTTTTCAGAACATCCTAATACTCATGTTTTAGTATATAAATAATCAAAAGAAGCTTTCCGAAAAATTGGAAAGCTTCTTTTGATTATTACTTTATTGACTTTTTTTTATAAATTTTCTTAGGTCAATAAATAAATAAAAAATGCCTACAAAAATAAACAGTAAAATAATCCATTCCATATTATCAGGTCCGATAAAACCATCAGTAAATGATAAATAATAAAACAAAAAACCGAATGAAATATATATAGATGCCGTTACATGTCTCAAAATAGTCCAACTCCTTTTCTTATTTAATCTTATCATTCAAGTTCATCACTGGCTTTTATTATTGCATACTTTATACAAAACTAATAACATAAATACAAATCATGTTGTTTACTTTTAACCTGAATCTGACAATTAGGTGATCACCATGAAGTAACTATACATTTTAAACCCCCAGATTTCACTTTTTGAATAGCTTCCTTCATACTTGAAACAGATAGTTTTTTCAGTATATTTTTGATTTGATTCTTAAGGGTATTATCACTTTTAATTAATTTTTTTGTATCTTTCTCCTCGAATATCCTTGCTCGACAAAATCATATACCTCCCTTTCGGCAGGAGTTAATTCTTTAAGTTGTTCTTCGTTTTTCAACCGACAATAATCTTTAAGCAAATCTTGAATTGGAGGGGTTTCATAATAAGTTGAACGGATGATTTCAGGTATACGAGTGGCATCTTTTTTCAAAATATAATTTGATGCTCCAGCCGTAAAAGCTTGTTGAATAACTTCCTCGTCTGACATAGAAGTTAACATAATGATTTTAGAAGATTTGCTTCGGTTTAATTCTAACGCTGTGTATATACCATCAAGATTGGCTACTGATAAATTAATATCTACAAGGAAAATATCAATATTATTCAAAGTATGAGAAAGTGTTATCCCTTCCTGTTGTGTTTGAGCAGGAATACCACCCATCTTAGAGAGGGGGACTTAGGATCAAATCGACAACAGATAATCGCAAATATACCACTGACTAGGAAAAAAATAACCATTAATTGACCTTTTCGATTATATTTAAAATTTCTTTTGGCTTCCTAACGATGAAGTCAGGATCGGCTTCGGTTAAAAGAACCTCGAAATCATACCCCCATGTCACTGAAATAATTTTAATGTTACTCTTTTTACATGCTACGATATCACGGTGTTTATCACCTACGAAGATAACTTCTTCTCTACATAACTTTGATGTTCTCATATAATTGTTAAGAGTTAAATGTCTACCGAAAAATCGATGAGTAGTAAGGATCTCTTCAAAGAAATCCATTTCATTCATTTCCAAGAATTTTTTAATATTCTCTTTTGAATTTGCAGAAATAAGTATCAGTTTAAACCCTGATCTTTTTAATTCTTGCAAAACAAATTTAATATTTTCGATTGCTTGAAGTTCTGGGATCATATCTTTGTATTTTTTCACAATATCAATTGTTAACATTGGAATTTTAAAGAAAGGAACATTAAACTTTTTAAAACGTTCTTTAAAAGTGATTGTACGGATGTAATCACTTTGATCTTGAGGCATTCTGGTATAATTATATTTATCTGCAAAGCTATTAAAAAGGTCGAATACGACTTGTCCTGACTCAACAATAGTTCCATCAAAATCAAAAATAACTACCTTGATCATTTTTTCACACCCCATTTGAATTTCTAAGTTGGTACATCAAGTCTTTTACACCATGCGAATATTTACATTAATTGTATTATGTCAGAACACCCTTTTACAAAGATGAATTGCAAAAAGGTACATTATATCTACACCTCGCGGCTTATTTTTTTGCGGTCATTGCGATACTTTAACGACTTAACACCCAAAAAACATAACCAGCTTTCATAAATACACACAAAAAAAGAGTAGACAACATTGTTGTAGCTTTGGAATAAAGTTTGATTAAAAACTTCTTACAAATCCGCATTCTAAGGTAAACAAAAAGAATCCATTTTGAAAAAAAGATTGATCAAAATGGATTCTTTCTTTGTGATTGGGTGTTCAGTTTTTATAAAAAGTTTGATCATTTTCTACCTGTGTTGCTCCAGAATCGCGCCCGTTAATGGCATAATGCTCCTCGAGATAGGCTTTCCCAAGGGGCGATAGAAGTAAGTGAAATATAACATGTTATTCACAACCCTTATTGTGATCTAAGGCTGTGTTAACCCTAGGTGCTATTTTTTGTGATAATATCACTAATAACTCTTTTTCTTGTTCCGTGAGATCTTCCGTCGTGATCCTTTCCAGAGAGCTCCACACACCCAAGACCTTTGTTTGAAGATCCCGACCGGCTTGGGTTAACGAAACGATGGTCACACGGCCATCTTCCTTAGAACGGCTGCGCGTAACGAGGCCCGCATCTTCCAACCTTCGTACCGTTTTCGCAACGGTTGAATGGTCAACACCCAATGTCCGGCCGAGGCAGTTTTGTGACTGACCATCCTGATCCCGCAATTGCATAATTATAATTTCTTGGCCTGCGAACAATCCTATCTTACGAAGCATTTGTCCAGCCAATGCGTGGTGGGACTTTTTTCTTCTTAAACAAATGGATCCCATCCCGAATTTTTAACCCAGGTTGATAAATCAAGCAATTCGGGATGAACTTTACGTAGTGAAGGAATGTCAGCTTGATACCCTTCAGTTTCTAACCATTCAAACATTTTATTTTTCTGAAATTGATCCCTGGCCGACTCCAAAACTTCACATGGCGTATCAAATACTTGACTAAACACTTTTGCCACTTCTGAAAGCGTCACTTCGTCCCCGGCAATTTCAATGGCCATTCCCTTGTATTTTTCCGGGTTGTTAAAGGCAATTGCAGCAAACGCCCCAATATCTTGCACCGAGATGATTTGTAATTTCGTATTCACATCCATAAATCCCTGTACCATCAATTTTTGTTCATGAGCTTGACTAAATCCTATAAAGTTTTCCATGAAACCAGCTGGACGGAGAACCGTAAAAGGTAAACCAATAGCACGTACATATTTCTCAACTTGCCACTTTGTTTCAAAATGGGGAACTCCACTTTCTCTTTCAGCGCCGCCGGCCGAGCCATATACAAAATGTGAGACGCCGACCTGTTTGGCAACATCCGCTACTGTTTTCCCATGTTGGATCTCTTTTTCGGGATCCTTTGAATACAAAGGTTGAACACTATAAACACCGTAAACTCCACGCATAGCTTCCAAGAGAGATTGCTGATTATCCATGTTCGCTTGAACGACTGTGGCGCCCTTTTTTTGCAGTTCTTGTGCAGCCGGTTGATCCGGGCGCCGCGAAACCGCGCGCACGGACCATCCATCAGCTAACAACTTCCTAGCAACTGCGCCTCCCTGTTTTCCCGTGGCACCCAACACTAATATGGTTTTGTCTGAATTTGTCATGTAGAAATCCTCCTTGTATTTTGTCATCCCAGTCTTATTATTCCTTGAACTCTGAATAGACCATTTATGAAAATGATCTGTGGTCGAATTTTACCTCCCCCTAAAACTTAGGGAGTTCAAGGGTAAGTTTTGTTATTAATTTTATATCCCTACTAAGAGTTCTTCAATAATCTGGCCCTTATATATAGTATCCGTTTCAAATCATTGATATGGTGCACCTTTTATCATTGTTTACATGTAACCATAGAAAAGCGTTTAAGGACTTGACTTGGAGCCTCTGTGGGCATGATTGGTCTTGAAAGGATGAAGCCGTTGTTTCATCTGGCATGCAGCCTATCATACCCACCCCTCCAAGTAAAGTCCTATCGTTGTTTACGTTGAAAACTATAATTACTTACTCAATATAATGGGTAAACAAAGTTAGAAAATAGGCTGTTTTTGTTTCGTTATTTACGATGAATACGGTCAAAAATCATACTACATATAATGGCCCTTTTCTGGAATAACTCTATTGCAATCAACAATTCCTGTATCTATCTTTTAGTACAGATATTCTTTTCCTTTTACTTTAAAAACACCCCTTTAGATAACCATTGTTTACTGCGCAGCTGGAAAGTTGTTCTTCTTAAAGATAAGCGCCCTACAGATCAAAAAGAGATAGTGGGTTAATCCTTTACATCTTCCTTGCATATTTCACTAACTAGCTGCCATAACGCGTTGTTTTCTTTATTTTTCGGTACAAGCCTATTACAATTTTCATATTGAGGCTTTGAATTCCTTTATTTTTTGCATTAAACCCTAATAAATTTTTCAGAGGTAACTAATTATTATGTCGTTTGTTAACTTCAATCGTAATGAACTCCGGCAAATAGCTGGGAGTGCATCCTTTTGCTACTATTTCATCTTTGTAAAGACCCGTTTTCTCACCAAGTTTAATACAACGTGCACGATTCTTTTCATCATAAACGCCTATCCAGCCTGCGGTGAAATTCATAGCCCATTGAACTTCCGGTTCTTCCTGCGTAATATTAGCTTCTAATGCAGATAGCAAGTCTGCGGTGTTATCAGGCGGTGTTTGTCCAGTCCATCTCAATCGCCCTTGATAATACCAGAAAGCTCGCCTTTGAAGAGCAGAAGGACTATTTTCCCATGACTCCATCAATGCAATTTTCTTCTTGTCTTTGGTGAGCTGATTAGCCATTAACCAATCCATTAAGTTATTTCGCTCATCAAAAGTGTGAGTCTGCATATCCTTATCAAGCTTATTTAGCACATCTTGTGAAAGAAGTTTTTTGTCCATAATTAAGATTGCTAATAGTCTGGGCAAAAACTCTTCGGTTGACCAAAGTTCCATAGCTAGTTCGTGATCTTTTTTAATGTCCTTCGCGATTTTTCGTAAGTCGCCTAGCTTCGTTTTACTATTGATCTGAAGTAGAATGTTTTCTGCTTTTGAAGAGCGTTTTATTTCTGTATCTTTTTTTTCATCCATTTTATACAACTCCTTTATTAAAGCACTGTTTCATAATATGTCCTTGACGGGATATATCAAGAACTTAATTTCGTTATAAGTCTTATTGCAGTGGTGTGCCTCCAAAGTTTACCTTTTTTAATATGTAGGATATATCGTTTTAAAGCTTTCTCCACCTACAATAGAAGAGCAACCATCTTTAATATAATAATAACATTTACTTCCTTTTAATTGGATACGAAAAGAGCATTCCTTTTTAAAGAAACGCACCCATATATACAGTATGATTTTTGACCGTAACTATCGTAAATAATGAAACAAAAACAGGCACTTTTCTAACGCTTATCTAGGAATACATATAAACAAAGATAAAAGGTGCATCATATCAATGTTTTTTTGCTGATACTGTATATATACTAGATTTAGTTAAAGTACAATATTTCACAATCTTTTCGTGTAAACTTAGGTACCTCATAAATTCATCCAATAAAAAAAGGCTTTGAACTCGAAAGAACAAAGACTTTTTTAAATATTAATTATTAAGCATACCAATCAATAATTTCAATGCTTCGTTGATTGGAGTTACAGGACGTTGAAGTAAGGGCCTTAAGGGATACTTAGCCTATTTAGCGACTGTTTACTGGAAGATTTTACAGTTGTGGCGGTTCAATCTACTTTTGGTTGCCATACCCCTATAGAAGCAGTAACCCACGCCTCATCCGAGTGACATTAGGAATTAAAGTACCTCTTGAACCAATAAAGTTCTGAGAGGTACTCCTTAATGGACCTTTTCGAGGGGTTGGACAAAAAAACCCCATATTGGATATTAAGGTCTAAAAAGTTCCGTAAAATAGAAGAATCGGAACTAATTTCTCTAATTACTTAGTAAAACATTAATATTTTGATTACTTATAAGTGTCAAAAACAATGTAAGTTCCGATTCTAATTACATTTTCGGAACTTTGCCCCAGAGTAGCCAGTTGCTGGTTTTGGGCCATATTGGTGTTGTTATTCACTATCGTTCTATCTAAAAAATTGAAATGAGCTCTTTTGTATAAGGATGGCGTTCCTCAGCAAATAAATGATCGCAGTTGAATTGATCGACAAGCTTCCCTTCTTTCATAACCATGATCCGCTGGCTCATTTGCCTGACAGCAGCTAGATCATGTGAAATAAATAAGTAAGAGAGATTTAAAGTTTCGCGAAGCTCTGTTAATAAAGTAAGCACTGCCCCTTGCGAGATGACATCAAGGCTTGCGGTCGGCTCATCTAGAACAATGAGCTCTGGTTCAATGCTGATAGCACGAGCAATCGTTACACGTTGCCGTTGTCCACCACTTAATTCATGAGGATATTGATTGGCTAAATCCGACGGCAGCTCAACGGCTTCAAGAAGCTGCTTTACAAAGGCATCCTTAGAAGTATAGGAAAAATGGCTAAGGTTCAGTTCTTTCCTATACTGGGCGTAAGGGTCAATCAGCGAATCCTTAATTTTAAGCTTTGGATTTAAAGCAGCTGATGGATTTTGAAACACGATTTGAATCTTTTTTCGATAAGGGTGCAACTGACGCTCATTAAGCTGTTCAATTGCTTCATTCTTAAAATAGATCGAGCCACTGTCAATCGATTCAATCCACAGCAAGCAACGAGCCAGTGTGCTTTTACCACAACCACTTTCACCGACAAGGCCAAGACACTCACCCTTGTTCAGTTCAAATGAGAGGTTATTCACCGCTGTTTTTCCTGCTGGATATGATTTTGTTAGTTGTTTAACAGTAAATAGACTCATACGCTATCTACCTCCTGTAACCCCGATGGAAGGCCGCGGTCTAGTGTAGGTGCGGCTTGGATTAACTGCTTTGTATATTCATGCTGCGGATGGTCAAGTATACGATGCTTCCCGCCTGATTCAACGATTTCCCCTTCCTTCATGACAGCTAGACGTGTCGCATAGCGTCTAACATGGCGCCAATCATGGGTGATGAATAAAATCGCACAGCCTGTTTCTTTTTGCCGCTTTGCAAGCAATTCTAAAATCCTGTGCCCGGAGACGCTATCAAGTGCCGTGGTAATTTCATCTGCAATTAATAAATCAGGCGACAGCAAGAGTGCCATAGCAATCGAAACTCGCTGAAGTTGTCCGCCACTTAACTGAAAGGGATATCGCTTGTACAAAGCTTCATCTAACCCAACAGAGTCAAGTGCCTCCACCGCCTTCATTTTCCTTATTTTAGCATCGAGTTCACCATGGGCTTTCTGGTATTCTTCAAAATGCTGGCCAATTGTTCGAAACGGTGTAAAAGAGCCTTGATAATCTTGAAAAATATAGGACAGTTTTTGGCCGCGAATTGTCCTCATCTTTTTTGATGATAACGATAGCAAATCTTCTTCTTTAAAAAGTATTTTTCCCTCAACCTGCAAATTAGGTGACAGCATTCGTCCAATTGCCTGTGAAAGTAAGCTTTTTCCGCTCCCGCTTTGCCCAACCAGTGCATACCATTCTCCTTCACGAATAGAGAGTGACACGTTATCAACAATTTTCTTCTTTCTGCTGCTAATTGATACTTGCTCAATCGATAAAATCATGGCCGCACCTCTTTCTTCACATCAAAATGGTCACGTAAATAATCGCCCAGCATATTGGTTAGCAGCACAACAACCACAATCGCTAAACCAGGATAAATCATTAATTCAGGTCTTGACTGAAAATACGGGCGTGAGTCGTTCAGCATGGCTCCCCATTCAGGAGTTGGCGGCTGTGCTCCAAGACCAATGTATGAAAAGGCAGAAATAAGCAAAATAATTTTGCCTAGATCAAGGCTTGCAAGAACGAGAACATGCCCCACAATATGGGGAAATAAATGCTTACGCATGATTTTACTTGAAGATAGTCCATTTGTACGAGCAATCAGCACGTACTCTTTTTGGGATTCTGATAAAACCGTGCTGCGAACGAGACGAGCATAACTAACCCATTTTACCATCACAATAGCGAGCACAAGGTTTGAAATGCCCGGTCCAAGTAAACCGCTCAAAACAATGGCGACAATCATATCTGGGAAAGCTAAAAATCCATCGGCAATTCGCATAAATACCCGATCAACTAACCCACGTTTATATCCGGAAATAAGACCAAAGGGGATGCCGATGATGAGGGCTACAACCAACGCTAGCAAGCTATAACCAATTGTTTGCTGACCACCTAGTAAAAGCCTGGTCAGTACGTCCCGACCAAGTTGATCTGTTCCAAGTGGATGCTGAAGACTCATCCCCTGAAGGCGTCCATCGAGATTTGTAAATGTCGGATCATGCCGTAAATAAAAAAAAGTGTAGATGGCGACTACAAACACAAAGGCTACAATTATCAGCGCCATCATCCCTTGCCAACTATACTTTTTTACCTTTGGCAAACGTATAGACAATCCTTTCATCCTCTAGTCTCCCTTTCTTTAATTTTCATTTCGGGATTTAAATACCGGTAAGATAAATCCACAAATGTATTTAAAATAAAAACAAAGATTGCCATGATTAAAATATACCCCTGTATTAACGGATAATCACGTTGACGGATCGCATCAACGACAAGCTTTCCTATCCCAGGATACGCAAATAAAACTTCAATCACCACAACACCGCCAATTAAGCTGCCTAAGCTGACTCCAAACACGGTAATAACTGGAGGGAGGCTGTGCCGAAATGCATGCATTAGAAAAATCCGCTGTTCAGCCAGCCCGCGCGCTCTCGCTGCACGGATAAATTCCTGACTAAGCGAATCAAGCAGGCTGGAACGAAGCAAACGAACATATACACTTGAAATGGCCAGCCCTAGTGTCAGTGACGGTAAGACCAAGGAGGCGATTCCATCTCTCCCCATGGTCGGAAGCCAGTTAAAACGTACACCGAATAAATCAATAAAAATAAGGCCTAGCCAAAAACTTGGGATGGCCGCGCCAATAATTGAAAGGATTCTCGTCACCTGATCAATCCAGCTATTCCGATAAAGGGCAGATAGCGATCCCAGTGGAATCGCTACGACTAGCATGACAATCAATGAACCAACAGCTAATTCGATTGTGGCAGGCAGCCCCATTAAAATCATGTCCATTACAGGTTGACCCGTAACATAAGAGTTCCCGAAATCAAGCTGTATAAATTTAAGCAGCCAAAGCCCGTACTGAACGAGCAATGGCTTGTTAAATCCTAATTCCTCTCTTAATTCCTCTACTTGCTCCTGGCTAACTGCTAGCTCATCAACATTCAAAATGGTCAAAACAGGATCACCCGGTGCAAGCCGAACAAACAAAAAACTAACAAATGTAATAAATAACATAAAAAATAGAACTTCAAAGAATTTCCGAGCAAGAATTTGAACCATTTACTTCACATCCAGCTCGTTTGTAATCATGTAATATTCACTACGTGTTGTCACCCAATTTTCAACTTTGTTTTCGTTATACGCAACAATCGTGGAAGGATGAAGGACAAATGAATTGATTACATTATTATGGACATAATCAGCCGCCTGCTCTGCAAGCATAGCTCGTTCTTCTTGATTGACAGTTTGATTGAGCTTATCAATGATAGCAGTTAGTTCAGGATCATGGGTACCACTAAAGTTGAGAGCGCCAGTTGGATGATACGTTGCATTTAAATAATAACCAGCATCTCCGCGCGGTGCTGTTAAATTACTATACGTAGCCAAATCCCAATCGCGGTTTGATGCCATGTATTCTTCAGGAATATCAATTTGGCGAATTTCAACATCAATTCCGATTCGTTTAGCGTCCGATTGGAAAACTTGAGCAATTAATGGCAAATCAGCTCTTGCGCTATATGTTAAAAGAGTAAATGTAAGAGGCTCTCCGTCTTTTTGCATTTTCCCGTTTTCAAGTGAATAGCCCGCTTCCTCCAAGTACTTGACAGCGATATCCGTTCCGGTTTCACTCTGTTCATAAGACGGGGCAAACGGCAGTGATGGTAAAAATGGTCCAACAGCAGGTTTCGCATACCCTAAAAGAATCGTATCCACAATCTTCTGACGGTCGATCAATGCATCAACAGCGCGACGCACATTAACATCCTGCAAACTTTTACGCTCCATATTCATCGTCATCTGATGTATACGGAATGTCTCAGTTGATTCAACTTTCATCCCATCTTGCGCCTGTAATGATTCCAAGCTTTCTACCTCTGGACGATAAACAATATCAACTTCCCCAGATTTCAGTGCTAGCGTACGAGCATTTGCATCCTCATTAAAAGCGAATGTCACTGAATCAAGATTTGAAGCACCATCCCAATAATCAGCATAACGCTCAAGCTCAAGCTTGCTTCCAGGTGTGAATGATTTTAAGGCAAAAGGTCCTGTACCGACCGGTTTATTGATAAAATCCTTTTCTGTTACGTCAATGATCGAAACGTTTGGGTTAACAAGCTCCGAAACAAACTCTGGAAAAGGTTCTTTCGTTGAAATATTCAATGTATAGCCATCTGCTTCAATCTTATCGATTTTGAGTGCATTTTGAATAGCAACACTCTCTTTCAGCGCTCGTTCAAGAGAGGCTTTCACCGCTTCAGCATCCATTTTATTACCATTTTGGAACGTGACATCTTCACGAAGTTTAATCGTCCAATGTTGACCATCCTCACCTTCCCAGCTTTCTGCCAGCCATGGTGCAATAGTTAAATTTTCTTCATCTAGTCGGACTAGCGTTTCAGTTATCCCTGCTCTTAACGGAAGATAACTTGAATCAACATGAGGATCTAGAGAATTAGTGGAGAAATTATAGAGAAAATTGATGTGCTTGTCTTCTGTTTTTTCCTCATCAGTACTTCGCGAGGGCTGCGTACAAGCACTTAACAAGCTGATACATACCAATAAGATACTAATTTTAAGAAAGTGAACTCTTATGTATTCATGGAAACTTTTAAAACTGACGTAGCCATGCCAATTATTATTTTTAATTGTTTTCATAGTGAATCTCCCTTTTTCGTAATTGTTCCGGTTTATATAGTATCGTAATGATTCTTATTTGACAAGGGTAAATATTTTCAGAAGTTATTTTATCAGGGGTACCGCCACATACCCATCAAGCTAAAATTTTGCAGCACCCCCAGAACGAAATTTTAGACCTTCTTGTAACAAAGAAGATAATTTTATCGTTTTGGGAGTGACCTGTTTTCTTGACTTGATAGGCATGGTACCTTTAATAGAAGACTTGATTTCAAGATAATCTTATAAGACATAATTAATGGTCTTCCACTTTATTTCCAAACATCTTGAGCAATCTCAATGACATGACTAACTTTGTTCCATTGCTGCTCATCAGTTAAAAGATTTCCTTCTTCTGTTGAAGAAAAGCCGCATTGAGGGCTCAAGCAAAGCTATTCTAAACCAACATATTTACTTGCCTCTTCAATTCTAGCTTTAATTATATCTGGATTTTCCAGTTCTCCAAATTTAGATGTAATTAACTCAACTTTCGCAGAGTGAAATCGGTAAATAAGCCTTAATATAATTGGGAAGGCCTGCAATCCACTGCTGTAGTTGACTTTCTATTAATTTTTTGGTCATTTTGTTGGAGTTTTTTAGGGTATCTAGAAGAAGCTCGATCAACTGCTGTAAGGCTACAGCCCAATCAAGTTCATTGATTTCATCACATAGTTCATAAAAGAGACCACCGATGGTGCGATCGTCTGTGTTACACCGATTCTGCCACGAGAGGATAATATAACGGGCAAATACGATGGTTGTATGGCTGACAAGCAGATCATAAGAACTGCCTTGAAATTCCTTTTGAAGACGTAACAGTGATTTTGTCGTCTTGAAGAAGACCTCAATGTCCCAACGCATTCCGTAAATGCGCACGATTTCTTGTTCTGTGAGGGTACAATCCGTACTAAGAATCGCCAGCCATTCGCTTTTCTTGTTCCGGTTTTGAATGAAGACCACTTTTACCGGAACCCCGTTTGCCTTTACCGTATGAATGGAGCGAAGGATTCCTTTTTTCCCTTGAATCGGAAGGGACAAACGATAAAGTTCCGTTAAAGAGATCGCTTTGTCTCCTACAAGATAGCGTTGGTTCGTGTCTTTTACCATCCCGATGACGTCAAGTCCCTGTTTCACAATCGATTGAATGAGAGGCTGCCTGAGTAAACCATGTATCCATCAAAACATAACGGGCTTCTACGCCTGCAACCATGGCACGCTCAAGCATTGTCGGAATTTGTTCGGGGGCTGTTTGTAGAGCCTCCTTACGCCGTTGATATCCAGATGTACGCTTATCTACTTTCTCAGAAATTCCATTGATCTGGGCCTTTTTGGAGCTTAATAAAGCAAAATCAACCGGCATAAAGGAGCAACCCTCGGACCACCCTAGAGTAAGCATACGAAAGCCTTTATAGAACCTGTTTCGGATGGATGAGTGATCCTTGCAGCGGGCAAGCAGCTCGACTTTCTTACTCCGATTCCGTTCAAACATGGAGTCATCAATGATGAATACTTTTACACGACGTTTATCTGTCAAGGCACTTACCTTGGAAATGGTCGAGGAACTAAAGGAAAGCAAGAAACGGCGCCATGCGAACTTCGAATAGTTGAGGAAACGATAAACCGCATCCTTCGCTGGCCATTCATCGGCTTTTTTAGAGTCCAAAAGCCGGAACCAATTCTATGGTTTTTGATAAAACCAAAAAAGACATGATTTTCATTTATTTTTTTGTGTTTTTTGTATCAAAACTTATTTCAAAATCAATTTATCATAAATGGATGTTTTTGATTATCTTAAAAATTCACAAGAAAAAGGAAGTATTCATGCTTTGATGAAGACTTCCTTTTTTACTTTATTGAAATACATTTATAAATACCTTTATTTCATTAAACCAATTTTGTTTGCTATATACTTCCGAAATTTTTATCGTCCTTTGTTATTTACACCAGAATTCAACTTCTACCATTGATGATCGTGTTTGTCATACCTTTTCTAACAATGAAGAACCTGCAATTCCTGGTTTCGTCATTTCGTAAGGATCCAATATAATATCTAGTTCTGCTTCACTCAGCACGTCATATTTTAAACATAATTCACGTATTGATTTCCCATCTATAATAGATTCTCTAGCTATTTTCGAAGCGACATTATATCCAATGTGCGGATTAACTGCCGTTAATAACCCTACACTTTTTTCAACATATTCTTTTAGAATCTGTTTATTGGCCTTTATGCCAGAAACACAATAATCTGTAAACACTCGAAATCCATTATTCATAATTTGTAGTTTACGATTCAATTGGAATATTCTTTGGTTTTTGAGCAAACAAAATTTCTATATCTCCTGTTTATCCGAATTTTTTCGGAAGTGACTTAACCATTGCACCGTTAATTTCTATTTTATGCTGTTGGAGATGGAAATCTAGCACCTGCAAAACGAACCCTACTATCTGCTAAAATTGAACCAGGAGTGGTACTAAGTGCAATAACTTCTACCCGATCTCCAGCATTCAACCGAAGTATATCATTAACTTCTACTACATTAAAGATCGCAGCGTTGAATCCCGTATAATCAACCTCTACATCTGGCGCTGATCCGTTTACAGTAAATTGTAATTGTACTTCATAATCAACGTTTAGATTGTTAGGGCGAAAAATAATAGCTGAAGTAAAAAAATATATTCCTGCAGTTTTTGCAACAAATGTGGACGTAGCGGGATTATACTCATTCGCTAAATCAAATTGTTCATTCGAGAATAAAACTCTTCCAAAAGTGTTTGCTACAGGAAAAGGTATAGAGGTAGCAGTATTAACAGCTCTAAAAGCTGAGGATTTGCATTTACATTCTTTTCTAATTCCCATATTAAACCTCCTTTCTAGTAAAGTCATTACTATCATATGTATCAACGATAAATTGGTATAGGACAAAGCATAGAAACCGCGAAAACAAACCCTGCTCCATCCGGTAGCAGTTCCTTCCATAGATTACTAGAATAAAAAGAGGTTGAGTACTTTTAGATACCCAACCTCTTTTTTGCCGATAATTGGCTTTATGTAATCTAGATTTGTATAAAGTATGCATTCGATCCTTTGAGAGCTTTTTTAATTAAAGGAGTGTCCAATTGAAGCCGTATAGTTTAATGCTATTTGCTGGGGATATACCTATACACTTTCCCTTTTTACCCATCCCCTCTAAAAGTCCTGATTCGATTATAAATACGTTCCAAAGACAATCAGATACAAAAAATGGTGACCACGCCGCAGTCACCATAATCCTCCTGATTTCACTTTCTTTATTATACCCCTTCCAGGAAAGATATTTTTAGTCGTAAGATTAAAGACTTTTGCAAAAACAGCGATCTTACCCCTATACGGTTACATGATTTTAGACATTCACATGTCGCATTATTAATTCATCAAGGAGAAGATTATATAACAATTAAAGAGCGTTTAGGACATGGTTCTATAAAAACAACAATTGATGTCTACGGACACTTATATCCAAACAAGCAAAAGGAAATGGCTGATAAGTTGGATGACTTACTGTAAAGTGACAATAAAGTTTTTTTAATTTTAAAACTTCAAACAAGCATAACCCCGTTCTAAATTTAGGACGGGGTTAATATATAGTTGTTTAATCTTTGATCTAAGATACTTCACTGTATTTAAAAATATAACAATAAAGTCCTTTAAAAATCTAAGTTTTATTCAACAATCACGCCCTTTTCTGGAATAACTCTATTGACATTAAATCATTTCTTGATTTTGTTTTCTGTAGTGGCCCCCCAATGTGCGAATCGTTTCCTTACCCCTACAAGTTGAAATTTCACCAAATAGTATCCACCACTACCCAGATGAGGCCATAAAATGATGTCTCCGGTTTCTCCATCTATATCAAGATACCAATCTTTCCACTTAGTATTAGCATTGTTTTGAAGAATGACAGTACCATTGAAGCTTTACAAAAAATGAAAGAGGAAGAAAGAAACTTTCTACTTTTCTTCAGGCGGGGCTGGAATATTGTTTGGCCTCGGGAAACAGAACTTGCCGAGTACTTCGAGTTTTACCGGATATTCTACCTGTAACTCTTTACAAAGGGTCACTGTAAGTGGAATCATGGGACCAAAGGGATCGCTTCCCATCAACGGGCCATTCGTACGGCATATGACCTGTGTAGCGCGGCAAAGAATGTTTTCCTCCGTAATCCCCTCCGGAATGCAGACCATCACCTCATCCTGGAATTGTGTACGGACGGTAAAGATACATTGTTCTTCCTCATCTACCGAAACGGTTAGATTAATTGGAACTGTCCATGTGACTAACATTTTTCCAGGATTACCATTCTCTAAAATCGTAGGTTTGCATGTCACTGCATCAGACAAAGGCTCTGTACAAGTCACTGTTACCGCAAGTCCTTCCGCCAACGCAGTCGCAACGGTAGCTCGGCAATCTTCATCCGGAATGATACTTTTGTTGAAGTACCGGCTAGAGAAGAATATCCAGTCATAGACCTTTTTTGTCCGAATACAAGTTGGTTCAGTTAGCACAGGTGGTTTCGCTTCTTGAACAGTCACAGTAAACGAGCAGCTAGATGTGTTCCCTGATGCATCCGTCGCTGTACAAGTCACAGTGGTCATTCCTACAGGGAAAAAGCTTCCTGAGGCTGGAGAACATAAAAACGTCACTCCAGGACAATTATCGCTTACAGTAGGGGGTGAATAGGTTACAATTGTTCCTCCTTCCCCGGTGCTTACAGCTACTGTTATGTCGTCAGAACATGTAATTTGAGGCGGTTCGGTATCATTCACCGTAATTTGGAAGGCACACTCCTGATTATCTTCTGTACACGTTACGATGGTATCTCCAACGGGAAAAAATGACCCGGAAGGAGGATCACAGGTAGCTCCAGGGGGGGAATTATAGGTCACAATGGCCCCACACTGCCCTGGGTCATTATCAACGGTGATATCGTCTGGGCATTGGAGTCCAATTTTCGTAACAAACGCATCAACCCCACCTCCAAAAGTTGGCTGAAACGCATTAACGGTCGGAAAGTCAGGGGAGTTAGTAGAACCGGTCACATACGCATTTCCTATCTCATCCACGACTATACTACTACCAATATCATCTCCAGTTCCTCCTAAATACGAGGAGTAAATCAATCCACCGGACGGATCTACCTTCGTCACATACACATCTTGCCCTCCTCCAAACACGGGCTGAAACGCATTGACGGTCGGAAAGTCAGGGGAATGAGTAAAACCGGTCACATACGCATTTCCCATCTCATCCACGACTATACTACTACCCTGATCACTATTGATTCCTCCTAAATACGAGGAGTAAATCAATCCACCGGACGGATCTACTTTCGTTACATACGCATCTCGCACTCCTCCAAATGCAGGTTGAAACGCATTGACGGTTGGAAAATCAGGGGAATGAGTAAAACCGGTCACATACGCATTTCCCATCTCATCCACGGCTATACTACTACCCTGATCAATATTGGTTCCTCCTAAATACGAGGAGTAAATCAATCCACCGGACGGATCTACTTTCGTCACATACGCATCAAACCCACCTCCAAAAGCTGGCTGAAACGCATTGACTGTCGGAAAATCAAGGGAAAGAGTAAAACCGGTCACATACGCATTTCCTATCTCATCCACGGCTATGCTGTTACTTAAGTCATTTCCAGTTCCTCCTAAATACGAGGAGTAAATCAATCCACCGGACGGATCTACTTTCGTCACATACGCATCAAACCCACCTCCAAAAGCTGGCTGAAACGCATTGACTGTCGGAAAATCAGGGGAAAGAGTTATACCGGTCAAATACGCATTTCCCATCCCATCCACGGCTATGCTTCTACCGTCATCAGTATTGATTCCTCCTAAATACGAGGAGTAAATCAATCCACCGGACGGGTCTACTTTCGTCACATACGCATCTTGCCCTCCTCCAAACACGGGCTGAAACGGATTGACGGTCGGAAAGTCAAGGGAGGAAGTCCGACCTGTCACATACGCATTTCCCATCCCATCCACGGCTATGCTACTACCAAAATCATCTCCAGTTCCTCCTAAATACGAGGAGTAAATCAATCCACCGGACGGATCTACTTTTGTCACAAACGCATCTTGCCCTCCTCCAAACACGGGCTGAAACGCATTGACGATCGGAAAATCAGGGGAATGAGTAAAACCGGTCACATACGCATTTCCCATCTCATCCACGACTATACTACTACCCTGATCACTATTGGTTCCTCCTAAATACGAGGAGTAAATCAATCCACCGGACGGATCTACTTTCGTCACATACGCATCTCGCACTCCTCCAAATGCAGGTTGAAACGCATTGACGGTCGGAAAATCAGGGGAATGAGTAAAACCGGTCACATACGCATTTCCCATCTCATCCACGGCTATACTACTACCAAAATCATCTCCAGTTCCTCCTAAATACGAGGAGTAAATAAGCTCAGGATCAATAATAAGCGGATAGCAAACGTCTACGTAATCGGTAATCGAAAATTGTAAGACATCTTCTCCATCTTCGTCTTGACAAAGGTGAAAAGCACTTTCCACGTCAACCTTCTTGCCGTCCTTAACCTGATAACTAATAGGTCGTTTATCTTTAATTTCTCCAATGAGGGTATCAATTAATAAATTTCCTTCCTCATCTAACGATAAGTCCTCCGCCCCTCTATACGTAAAACAAATATCATCCACATTAGCCCCCGGATTGACGAAAAAATCATATTTGATTTGATCCTGTTCTCCTCGAAAAACAAGGTCAATCCCTGGCCATACCTCCTGATAAACCACTTCCATAAAGGTAGAAATATTCGTGTGCCACTTGTTTGGATTGGGTCCCCGAAAATAATTGACCTTCCCTTCCAATTCTCCTCGTGCTATTGGACTGATTTTGTGTCCTCCATTCAGGAAACGAAAATCTAATCGAAACCCTTTTCGTTCTTTTGGTGTCGTTTCGATCATTTCTTCTGCTATTGAAGCTTGTTCTTGAGGTTCATTTTCTAAAAATACAAAACTGGCCCCTTCGTTCGTAAAAAAAACGTTGCAACCCCTGGCTTTGCAATAATAAAGAAGATGCTCATGTTCCAATTGACCTTGGTTCGGGACAAAATATATGGGCATCTTTGTATTGGTATAAGAAACCATCCCCCCGCCCCCTTGATATTTATTAGTTATCCCTAAAATATGTCCAGAAAATTGGATATGTGCAGGGCAAACGCAAGGATGGGTTTCCTTTACAAAAAGAAATAATGAGTAATGAAGAGATTATATGCCCATAAAAAAAGAGTGCATCCTTCTTAGATTAAAACACTCGGTTTAGACCCCTTATTTTAGACACAAACTTTTATTTTCTTTGTTTATCGCAATATTTCATTTTCTTCTTCACCTTTGAGATTGTAGATGAT
>NZ_JACXAI010000056.1 GCF_014773385.1 Metabacillus arenae
GGAGCCACCTTTTGTTGGGTATTTACTTTTTTGGCTCTCAATCTAGAAAATGATAAATCTGAAAATTTAAACAATATTTATGCAACACTAGTGATTTTTCGTAGAATTATTTGAAAAAATAGAGGTAGTTTCTGGGAAAATAAAAATTATACTATGTTAACGATCATAGCTTCCCGGCAAAAACACAGGTTTTAGCATACGAATGGGATTTTTGAGTTTCAGGTTAGTTAAAAGGGAGTACACAGCAAAGAGTGCAAAATATTGAGTTTTAGCTAATTAAAAAAACCGGGCTTTTGCCCGGTTTTCTAATCAGCCAGTATTCCGTAATCCTGCCGCAATTCCATTAATCGTTAATAATACTTCAGTTAACACCTCTTCACCAGCCTCATCATCTTCGCGTAACTTGGAAATTAATTCAACTTGTAAGAAGCTGAGAGGGTCAACATATGGATTACGTCTTTTAACAGATTCTTGAATGTTTGGATTGCGATCAAGCAGCTCTCTGTCATCTGTAATTTTTAAGAGAATTTCTTTTGTTAAATTGTATTCCTTATGAATTTCTCCAAAAATACGTGCTGCAATTGATTGATCTTCTACTAGTTCTGTATATTTTTTCGCCGCTGTCATATCCGCCTTCATTAGTGCCATTTGAAGGTTATCAATAGTTGAGCGGAAGAAAGGCCATTTTTTATACATTTGCTGGAGGAGCTCCAGGTTTTCTGCACTTTTTGAAGCAAAGCTATTTAGCCCAGTGCCTGCAGCGTACCAAGCTGGGAAAAGTTGACGGCTCTGTGTCCATGCAAATACCCATGGGATCGCTCGTAAATCCTCAAATCGTTGACTCTTTTTACGGCTCATTGGACGAGAACCGATATTTAGGGCGCCAAGCTCCATTAAAGGAGTTGCTTGCTTAAAATATGTTAAGAAATCTTGATCTTGGAAAACGAGTGATTGGTATTTGATGAGCGAGGTGTCTGAGATTTCCTCGATTGCATTTTCCCAAGCTTTTTCTCGGACATGTCCTTCTTCTGACTCTTGAGACACATGTGCTGCTGCTGTTAATAATGTTGCAACAGCTTGCTCTAAACTACGTTGGGCGATATCTGTAACTAAATAACGAGATGATAATACTTCACCTTGTTCTGTAATTTTAACACCGTCACCTAATGTTTCTTTCGGCTGTGATAAAATGCTCCTATGCAGTGGACCGCCGCCACGGCCTAATGAGCCTCCTCTTCCGTGGAAGAATTTAAGATGGATTGCATATTTTCTCGCCATTTCATGAATTTCCTGCTGTGCTTTATAAAGCTTCCAGTTGGCTGTAAGTGTTCCGCCATCTTTACTTCCATCGGAATAGCCGAGCATGATTTCCTGGTGATTACCTAGTTCATTTAGGTGATCGCGGTAGACGTCCATCTTAAATAAAGTCTCCATAATTTTTGGACCGGCAACTAAATCGTCAACTGTTTCAAGCAATGGTGCGATATTTATTTGACTCTCAATGCTTCCGTCAGGGTGTAGACGATAAAGGCCAAATTCTTTTGCGAGCACAAGGACTTCTAGTAAATCACTTGCCGCCTCAGTCATACTAATTAAATAAACCTCGATTGCCCGCGTTCCGAATTCTAGATGAGCATCTTTGATCATTTTAAATGCTTTTAAGATTTCCTGAGTTTCCTTTGTATAGTCTTCGTGTGAAAGTAAAACTGGACGTGGGTCTTTTAATACACTTTCAAGAACTTTAAGCTTTTCATTTTCAGGAAGTGAAGCGTAGTTTTCAGCGAGCTTTACTTTTTGGAAAATTTCGGTAATAGCTGCTTCGTGTTCTCCGCTGTGATTACGAATATCAAGAGTTGCTAAATGGAAACCAAATAGCTGCACTTGACGAATTAAACGGTTGATATTTTTTAGTTCACGTTCACTAGGCTGATGTTTTTTTAAGCTTTGTTGTATGATGACTAAATCATGTAACAGTTCATTAGACTGCTTATAACCAATTTCAGATTTGCCGATTTGGCGTAACCGCTCTAGAATAATAGCGAATTTTCGACGGTAAATTTCATCCTCCATAACCCACTTTTTATCATCGGGAATTAGCGCTTCTTCTTTTCTGACTGATTTTCTCAGCTTTATCGAAGCGTCAACCCTTGTTGTTGAATGACTGATTCGCTTCATTAATTCAACAATTGCTTCTTTGTATTTTTTTAATACGAGATTTCGCTGGGCTTCAAGGGTTTGCCATGTAATCTCAGGGGTAACATTAGGGTTGCCGTCACGGTCCCCGCCGATCCATGAACCGAATTGAAGGATATTCGGAACTTTCCATTCTTGGCCTGGGAACTTTTCTTTTAAAGAATCCTCTAATTCTTGATGAATATCAGGTAAAACTTCAAATAAGGTTTGATCAAAATAATAGAGGCCGTTTCTTACTTCATCCATGACAGTTGGCTTACGATGACGTAGCTCGTCTGTCTGCCAAAGCGTTGTTACTTCATTAATTAAACTTTCTTCAAGCTCTTTACGTTCTTTTTTAGTCAACAATGTGCTGTCAGATTGTTTTAATATAGAAGCAATTCGCTTTTGAATTTCAAGAACTGTCCTTTTTGTTGATTCAGTTGGATGTGCTGTGATGATCAATTCAAGGGAAAGTGTATCGAGTACATCTTGAATGGTGTCTTCAGGGATCGCATGTTCTTTTAATGACAGAACTGCGCCTTCTAACGACTTAGGCTGTATAATGTGATCATCCTGCAGCTGATATTCACGGCGACGTCTAATCCGGTGATTTTGTTCCGCAATATTCACAAGCTGGAAGTAGATTGAAAACGCACGAATGACCTGCTGGCGTAGAGGCGGCTTTAAACTACTAATCTCATTTTTTAATACTTCATAGCCTTCATTATTGAAGTTGCTACGTAAATCAATTGATAACTTGCGAATTTTTTCTACCGTATCAAGAAGCTCTTCACCACCGTGGTAACGAAGAACTTCTCCAAGAATATTCCCAAGTTTTTTTACATCCTGGCTTAATGGTGAGCTGCTGGTATTGTTTGATTTTAATTCTACAGTCATAGTTGCACCTTCTTTATAATTTATTAAAAATTTTGAAATTACATATTAAAAATTAAGAATGTTCTACTAACCTAGAATAGGAAAATAATTTTATTTTCCTTTGATCATATTTTTCCTTATGAACTAAATGAACAAAAATGTGTATGACAAAGTAAAGTCATTGGCTAAAATTTTTGTCTCACATGTTATAGTTTAACGACAATTTCCTGCTTTGTCTATTTTTGATCTATAGTTGTTATGGTTTACCGCGATAACGATCTATTATTGAGATAGGTTTTAAGGATCAACCGACAGGTCTTGAGATTGTCATGAATGTAGACTAAATTTTATTCACGGCTTAATAATACCAGGTTGATTCCGAAGTTTTTTTGTTAGGGAAGTAATTGGGTTTAAAAAGCTGGTGTTTATTAGTGTAATATAGTTGACTCGTAAAAAATTTCAATGTTCTTGTAAAGCTAGTTGACTTGTTAGCAGAAGGAGAAAAATAAAAGCGAAGCGGCATACAGCCGCTTCAGGACAACTATCGCATTCTAGGAATTCTATACCCATTTTCTATTTTTTCGAATCCAATATGGGGATAGTATTCCATCGCGATAGGAGAGGACAATAGCAATAAAGCTACTTCTTCACCGACATGCTCATGAAGTAATCGGACTAACTCCCTGCCTATCCCCATGTTTTGATACTCTTTATGAACAGCTAAGTCTGATAAGTAACAGCAGTAGCTGAAATCCGTAATGGCTCTCGCTATTCCAACCAGTTTGTCATCAACCCAAGCTGTAATGATGACATCAGCATGATCGATCATTCGTTGAAGGCGCGGTAAATCATCAGAAGGTCTTTTAATTCCAGACATTTTAAATACACTTGAAACATCTTCTGGACTGACTGCTGCATCGGTTTTATAGATTATCTGCTTCCTATTTTTCATATTGTCCCCCAGATAAATAAAGTAATTTTATCATAGTGTCCTATTTAATGGATGAATTTGCAAATCTACTTTAATTAAAAATACTCCAATAAGTGATTTTTTCGGTTTCTTCTGAAAAGGGACTGGATAGGATTTAAATTCGAACTTAAGGAGCAGTTCTTTTTCTTTTGAAGCTATTTAGCCGTTTAATTCAATTGAAAATTGGAATGATAACAATAAATAAAAAGTGGTGGTGAACCCTCGTGTTTAGATTATTGGTATCTTCCATATTGGCATTTTTATTGGCATTCCATTCGTATAATCATGATGTTCTTGCGCGTTCACTAACAATTGAAGATTGTATCACCCTTCTAAACGATAAAGTTCAACAAGATATCATATCCAGTTTTCCCTTCTTAAAAAATTTAAAGAAAAATGACAGTGCATTGACTTTTAGTTATGAGGAATTAATTAAGATGAGGATTCCGTTAGGAGAAGAGGAAACCCATCTAAATTCACTTATTTCACTATTCCATGGAACTTCAATTGGAAACAGACATTTATTAATAATAAATGATAAGTACAGTGAAAAATGGCAGAATTCCTTCACAGGTTATTTATTTTATAAGGAATTAAATGGAACAAACATCCTTCTAACAATAAAACGAGGACCTCAAAAGTGGGAAGTAGTAAAACGAAGTAAAGTTTGGGGAAGATATATAACGTTTGAACATATAAGTAAAGATTGTGTAAGAAATCATTAGCTGCTTCTTCAACGTGAGACAGTAGTCCACAGGAGGGGGTGTAAGCCTCTTTTTATTTAATAATTTCAGAATTAATATGTTATCCCACTTTTAGAGGTTTCAAAAAAATTTAAGAAAAACAAGTAGATTTTGTCTATTTTTGTCGAATAATCGATATTTTGAAATTATCGAAGATAACTCTCTCGATTTCGAAGATTAAAGGTGAAAGATCGAAGATAAATCTTAGATTTCGAAGATATAAAGGAAAAATCAAAGATAGGTTTGAACTATCAATGGATAATCAAATGCAAATAGCGTTTGTTATTGTATGGGCAAAAGGAAATTATTTGAATAGTGACCAAAATTAAGAAAAAATTCCTAAAAAGCCAGCAAAAGAGTATAGGTGAAAAGAAATTAGCCCAATCAACCTTTGCGTTCTTGCTATATCTTGTTTAATAGTAGAAATATTCTTTTAATCAAAGAAAAATGACATTTCTCAATAAATCCTTAACAGCTAAGTTTTTTACGAAAGATTAACAAACATTAATTTTTTAAATCCCCAAAAGAAAATTTTTACCAAGTAAATAGATTGAAAACATCTCTCACATAGGATTCTTCGTAATTTATTTGTTTAAAAAAATAGTAATTAAAATGTTTAGAATATGAATGATAGGGAAAAAACGAATGAGAAAGCGATGAGCGTGATATGTTTTATTGTAGACAATAAAAGCTGTGAAGGGGTAAAAAATAATGAAATTATACAGTTGATTTTATTTTTATGCGTGTTATAATGAATACTAATTTTAAAGCGAAAAACAAAGGTGGTTCAGATGAGAGTTGGAATTGTTGGTTCAACAGGTTACGGAGGAGTAGAAATTTACAGATTGCTATCAAAGCATAAATATGTAGAAGAATGTATAATTTATTCATCTTCTGAAAGTGGGAAGCTTTATGAGGAATCTTATCCGCATTTAACAGGCAGTCATACCCATTTAAAAAGTATTGATGTAGATCAAATTGAAAACGATGTTGATGTTCTATTTTTAGCGACTCCCCCAGGAGTTTCCACTAAATTATCTCCTCAATTTATTGAGAGAAGTGTAAAAGTGATTGATTTGTCAGGTGATCTTCGTTTGAAATCATCTCATACTTATAAAAACTGGTACAAACGAGAAGCTGCCCCAGCAGACCTTCTTAATGAAGCTGTCTATGGACTTTGCGAGGTTAATCATGATCAAATACAATCTGCTAAATTTATCGCAAATCCAGGCTGTTTCCCAACTGCCACTTTGCTTGGTCTGGCCCCTCTTACAAAAGCGAAAGCTTATAAGGAAGATTCTATTATAGTTGATGCTAAAACCGGTGTTTCAGGTGCAGGGAGGAAAGCCTCACTAGCTACACATTTTGGCGAAATAAACGAAAACTTAAAAATTTATAAAGTGAATGAGCATCAGCACATTCCTGAAATAGAACAATCGTTAACAGAGTGGAATCAAGATGTGGCACCAATTACGTTTAGCACCCATTTAATTCCGATGACTAGAGGAATTATGTCAACCATCTATGTCACTTTAAAGAAAGAAAGCCAGATTAACAGTTTAAAAGAGATGTATGAAGCATATTATGAGAAATCTCCATTTGTAAGAATCCGACCCATAGGGTCCTACCCAGCTACAAAAGAAGTGTTTGGCTCAAATTACTGTGATATTGGATTAGCTTACGATGACCGTACAGGCAGGGTAACAATCGTGTCTGTTATCGACAACCTTTTGAAGGGTGCAGCAGGTCAAGCGGTTCAGAATTTCAACATTCAAAACGGATACGAAGAAATAACAGGTTTGGATTCATACCCTGTATATCCATAAGGGATGCAACCAACAGAAGGGGCTTTTTAACCTCAGCTGTTGATCAGAGCAGGGAAAAAACAGGCGGAGGTAGATGGCATTGCTACAAATGGAAGAGTCTCTTGTTAATAAAATTGAAAATGGAACAGTCATTACACCGAAGGGCTTTAAAGCTGACGGGATTCATATTGGATTAAGACATTCAAAAAAAGATTTAGGTATTATTTTTAGTGAAGTACCTGCAAACAGTGCTGCAGTATATACACAAAGCCATTTTCAAGCAGCACCCCTGCTTGTAACTCAGCAAAGTATTGCAAAAGAAGGAAAACTGCAGGCTGTCGTTGTGAATAGTGCAATCGCTAATGCATGTACTGGAGAAAAGGGTTTAGAGGATGCAAATGAGATGAGGAAGCTATGTGCAAACAAATTCTCCTTATCAGAACACTATGTTGCTGTTGCTTCAACTGGAGTGATCGGCGAATATTTAAATATGGATTTGATTTCGAAGGGTATTCAGGAATTAAAGCCTGGTGCTGAAACTGCCTCAGCTGATTCCTTTGAACAGGCGATTTTAACAACAGACTTGGTTCAGAAGAATGCTTGTGTCCAAGTGGAAATTGATGGGAAGACAGTCACGATCGGAGGAGCCTCAAAAGGGTCAGGAATGATACATCCAAATATGGCCACTATGCTTGGTTTTGTTACAACAGATGCTGCCATTGACACCGCGTCCTTACATGAAGCGTTAAGAGAGGTAACGAATCAATCATTCAATCAAATTACGGTTGACGGAGAAACCTCAACAAATGATATGGTGCTTGTCATGGCAAATGGCCTTGCAGAAAATCAGCCTCTTAATTCATCCCATCCACAATGGGACACGTTTAAATTTGCGTTAAAGCTGGTTTCCGAGGAATTAGCTAAGCAAATTGCTAAAGATGGAGAAGGCGCCACAAGATTGATTGAAGTAAACGTATGTGGTGCGGAAAGCGAAAAGGATGCAAGAGTCATCTCGAAGAAGATTGTCGGTTCTAACCTAGTTAAAACCGCAGTATATGGAGCAGATGCAAACTGGGGCCGGATTATTGGTGCTATTGGTCATAGTGATGCAGCGGTAGATCCATCTAAGGTGTCAGTTTACTTAAAAGATATATGCCTCTTTAAAGAAGGAACTCCTCAGAGCTTCTCAGAGGAGGATGCAACAAAATATCTGCAAAATAAAACGGTTGTATTCGATATTTTCCTAAATATTGGTGAAGGAAATGGAACGGCTTGGGGATGCGACTTAACGTATGACTACGTCAAAATAAACGCAAGCTATCGTACTTAATAGCGTGTCATTAATGATACAACAGGGGAGAAAGGGATAAGGAGAGGACAATGGATAAAATTATCGTTTTAAAATGCGGCGGAAGTGTAATTGAGAAGTTAGCTGAATGCTTTTATTCCAATATTCAGGCTCTGCAAAATGACGGATACAAGGTAGTAATCGTTCATGGTGGAGGTCCCGACATAACAAACACGTTAAAGGCGATGAACATACCGACAGAATTTTATCATGGCCAAAGAAAAACGACACAAGCTGTTTTAGAGGTAGCAGAAATGGTTTTATCAGGGAAGATTAATAAAAAGCTGGTAAACAATCTGCAGGAAAACGGCATAAATGCAGTAGGGTTATCAGGAAAAGACGGAAATCTATTAACAGCAGACTTTCTTGATAAAAAAACAATGGGGTACGTTGGCAAGGTAACAAAGATTGAAACTGAAATCATCAAAACTTTAGTAGATAAAAACTATCTACCTGTTATTGCTCCACTTGGAAAAACTAGTGATTATCAGACATTAAACATAAATGCCGATGTAGCTGCAGGTGCAATTGCTTCTGCACTAAATGCGGAAAAGCTTTTATTTGTAACGGATGTACCAGGAATTTTGAATGAAGAGAAATTGATTGCTGAAACAACACCAGAAGAAATTGAACAATTCATTGAATCCGGCGTTATTCATGGAGGAATGATTCCAAAAGTAAAAACGGCAGTCGCTTCTCTGTCTGAAAAGCTGGAAGAAGTCATGATTGTAACAGGTGAAAAATCCTTCCTGGATGAAAAAAAATTTATCGGAACTAAAGTATTTCGCAAGAAGGAGGCTGTTTTGTAAGTGAGCTATTTATTCCCAAACTATAACAGATGGGACATTTCTATAAAGGAAGCTATAGGAACAAAAGTCATTGATGATAAAGGCAAAGAATACCTAGACTTTGTATCTGGCATCGCCGTATGTAATCTAGGCCACTGCCATCCTGCGGTAGTAGAAGCTGTAAAAGCACAGACGGAACAAGTATGGCACGTTTCTAATTTATTTCAAATCGATTTACAGGAACAAGTCGCTAAGCTTCTAGTTGAGAATAGCTCAGGCGATGCTGTTTTCTTTTGTAACAGCGGCGCAGAAGCAAATGAAGCAGCCATCAAACTTGCGAGAAAGCATACTGGAAAATCAAAGGTGATTACCTTTAAACAGTCATTTCATGGTCGTACTTTTGCTACAATGGCTGCAACTGGTCAGGCGAAGGTTAAAGAAGGGTTCGGCCCTATGCTGCAATCCTTTGATTATCTTCCATATAATGAGTCTAAAAAGCTTGAACAACTAGAAGATGATACGATTGCAGCAATCATGGTAGAAGTCATTCAAGGAGAAGGCGGTGTCCATCAGGCCACTAAGGAATTTCTAGAAAAAGCCGCCGAAACATGTAAACGTCTAAACGCACTTTTAATCATTGATGAAATACAAACAGGGATCGGCAGAACAGGAAAGCCTTTCGCTTATCAGAACTTTGGGCTTTCACCAGATATAGTGACAGTTGCAAAAGGACTCGGCAATGGTTTTCCGGTGGGAGCGATGATTGGTAAGGAAGAACTTACTTCATCCTTTTCGCCTGGCTCTCATGGTTCAACGTTTGGAGGAAACCCTTTAGCAATGGCGGCCGCGAAAGCTACCTTAGAAACGATTTTCCAAGAAGAATTTCTAGACGAAGTGACAAGGCTTGGAAATGAAATGGTTCAAGAGCTGACTGAAAAGCTGGCCAAGTGTGATACAGTGGAAGAAATTCGCGGCAAGGGTCTTATGATCGGTATACAGTGCAAGGAAGAAACGGCTCCTTTTATTACACATCTCAGACAAGAAGGCTTGCTAACCTTACCGGCCGGACCAAATGTTATTAGATTGCTGCCGCCGCTCAATGTAACATTTGAAGAAATAACAATAGCTGTTAATAAAATATCAGAAGTATTAAATCGAGCATCAAAGGTTGCATTTTGATGGAAAATTTCATTTTAGCTCTTTACTAAAAGTCACAGATGTGAGATCTTTAAAGAAAGGCAATCGGCGGATCGCCGATTGCTTCTAATCTCGCATCATGCAACTCATCTCAGGGAGCTAGAAGTGATAGACATTTTTTATTAAGCCAAAAGTTTGCAAGAACAACTTTTTTTTTTTGACTAATATGTATAAAAATCCATTTGTTAAAATAAATATTCATCCAGAGGTGATTGATCGTGAAAGGGTATTTAACACTAGAAGATGGAAGCCAATTTGAAGGAGAATTAGATGATCCGTCTTCCTGTGAAGGTGAGATTGTATTTTATACTGGCATGACAGGCTACCAGGAAGTGCTGACAGATCCTTCCTATCATAACCAGATCGTAGTGTTTACGTATCCGTTGATAGGTAATTATGGGATAAATACGGCCGACTTTGAGAGTAAAAAGCCCCAAGTAAAGGGAGCTATTTTTTACGAATGCTGTGATGCTTTTTCTCATTATGAAGCAAAGCGCAGTGTAAAGGATTATTTGGGGAAATGGAAGGTTCCATACCTTTACCATACAGATACCAGGGAAGTCGTGAAAAGGATCCGAGTAAACGGCTCTATGAAAGCGTCTATTTCCATTGACGGGACAAAGTCTTTAGATTCGTTTGAGGAAGCTCTTGTTGAAAAAGTAGCTTGTACAAATTTAATGACTTGTGGAGAAGGCGATCTCCATATTGCCCTCATTGATTTTGGCTTTAAAAAATCAATTTTACAATCATTAGTGGACCGTCAATGTAAAGTAACGGTCATTCCATATCATCAGCTTCATGAAGTGATGGCTCTTTCACCTGACGGAGTTGTTTTTTCAAATGGACCGGGTGATCCTAAACAGCTAACTTCTTATTTGGAGCAAATTAAGCAAGTGGCTTCGTCTTATCCATCATTAGGAATTTGTCTAGGACATCAGCTGCTTACCTTAGCCTTTGGGGGAAATACGAAGAAACTATCATTCGGACACCGCGGAGCTAATCATCCTGTGGTGGATACCCATACCGGAAAAGTATTTATGACTTCACAAAATCACAGCTATGTTGTGGATAGTGAAAGTCTTGAGCAGACGGAATTATTGGTAAGATTTAAACATATAAATGATGATTCAGTAGAAGGAATTTATCATCCGGAGTATCCAATAATGTCAGTTCAATTTCATCCTGAAGCACATCCAGGACCGACTGATACAGAATGGATATTTGATGAATTTCTAGCAAATGTACGTCAACCAAGGAGAGAAATCGCATATGCCTAAACAACAAGCTCTGAAAAAAATTTTAGTGATTGGATCAGGACCTATTATTATTGGGCAGGCAGCTGAATTTGATTATTCTGGTACACAGGGTTGTATGGCACTAAAAGAGGAAGGCTATGATGTCGTACTGGTCAATAATAATCCGGCAACCATTATGACTGATGAGCTGTTTGCCAATAAAATCTATTTTGAGCCTCTTTCTGTAAAAAGTATTACAAAGATTATTGAAAAGGAAAGGCCTGATGGATTACTTGCCAACCTTGGAGGGCAAACAGGATTAAATTTAGCTGTTAAGCTCGATGAAAAAGGTGTATTGGACAAATACAATGTAAAGCTTCTTGGGACGTCTGTCGATTCTATTCAAAAAGGGGAGGACCGCGAAAAGTTCAGATCCCTTATGCATGAATTGAACCAGCCTGTTCCTGACAGTGAAATCATTCAAACAGTTGAAGAAGCTGTTGAATTCTCAAAAACGATTGGCTTTCCCGTTATTGTTAGACCGGCCTATACACTAGGGGGCAGAGGGGGAGGAATTGCTGAGGATAAAGAAAAGCTCATTTCACTTGTTAAAGGCGGCATTTCTGCAAGTCCGATTGGTCAATGCTTGATTGAAAAAAGTATTGCCGGGTTTAAAGAAATTGAGTATGAGGTAATGAGAGATCAAAACGGGACATGTATTACGGTTTGTAATATGGAAAACATCGATCCGGTCGGAATTCATACAGGTGATTCTATAGTAGTCGCTCCGTCACAAACCTTAACAGATACAGAGTATCAAATGCTGAGAAGTGCGTCTCTTACCATCATTAAAGCACTTGATGTAGTTGGAGGGTGCAACATTCAATTTGCGCTTGATCCAGATAGTAAGCAATACTACGTAATTGAAGTCAACCCAAGGGTAAGCCGTTCATCCGCGCTTGCATCAAAAGCGACTGGCTATCCAATTGCCAAAATTGCGGCAAAGCTTGCTGTCGGCTATTCCTTACATGAAGTGAAAAATCCGCTCACCCAATCAACATATGCAAGCTTTGAACCAGCATTAGACTATGTTGTTGTCAAATTTCCGCGCTGGCCGTTTGACAAATTTAAAGATGCGGACCGCCTGCTCGGGACAAAAATGAAGGCAACTGGAGAAGTTATGGCAATTGATCGCAACCTCGAATCAGCTTTGCAAAAAGCCGTCAATTCATTAGAACTTGACAATGAGGGGACTTTCTTGCCTGAGCTTCAGAATTTATCTGATGAGGTTCTAATGAAGCTTGCTGCAAAAGCGGATGACCGTCGGTTCTTTGTTCTGATGGAACTATTAAGGAGAAACTATTCAATTGCCGAGCTTCATGAGCTGACGAAAATTGACTTTTTCTTTTTAAGTAAATTTGAGTACTTAATTGGGCAGGAAAAATCCCTTCATGAGAAAACACTGAATTCAATTTCAAAGGAACATTTGGCATCATTAAAAGAAAAAGGTTTTTCTGATCAAGTCATTGCAAAGTTTTTAGGCTGCAGCGAGCTTGAACTAAGAGAACACCGGAAACAGCTCGGGATAAAAGCTGTCTTTAAACAGGTGGATACATGTGCGGCTGAGTTTGCGGCAAGAACAAACTACTTTTACTCAAGCTATTTTGGCTTATCAGACCAAAGGGATTCCCTGGATAATAAGAAGAAAGCATTAGTGATCGGCTCAGGACCGATTCGGATTGGTCAAGGTGTCGAATTTGATTATAGTGCAGTACAAGGGTTAATGGCTCTTCAAAAGTTAGGCTATGAGACGATCATGATTAATAACAACCCAGAAACTGTTAGTACAGATTATGAGATTGCAGACCGTCTTTATTTTGAGCCATTAACGGTTGAACATATTTTGAATGTGATTGAAGAAGAAGAGATTGATGTAACACTCGTCCAATTTGGCGGACAAACAGCAATCAATCTAGTTGATGACTTAGAGAAAGCAGGCGTCAAATTACTCGGAACAGATTCTTATACATTAGATGTACTGGAAGATCGCGAAAAGTTCTATAAACTGCTTGATTCTCTGGAGCTTCCTCACGCAGCAGGCTATACTGCATTTTCTAAAGATGAAGCCGTTTCTCAAGCTGAAAAAATAGGCTTTCCTATATTGCTGAGACCTTCTTATGTTATAGGAGGCAAGGGGATGCACATTGTGGAATCCAATGACCAACTTATTACATTGCTGCAAGCTGCTGACAGCAATCAATACCCATTGCTTATTGATAAATATATTACGGGAAAAGAAATTGAGCTGGATCTTATAGCAGATGGCCACGATGTGTTTATCCCAACTGTGATTGAACATATTGAACGAGCAGGCGTTCATTCTGGTGATAGCTTCGCAATGCTTCCGAGCCAATCGATCAGCAAGGAAACGACGGAGAAGCTTCATATTTTCTCTGAGAAAATTGTAAGAGCACTGCAATTTAAAGGGATTATGAATATCCAATTTTTAATCGAAGATTCGAGCATTTATATTTTGGAAGTAAACCCGCGGGCAAGCAGAACGGTTCCGGTTGTCAGTAAAGTCATGGAGATTCCAATGGTTGGGCATGCTACAAAATTACTGACAGGCGAACAGTTAGCGGCATTAAACTTGCCGGTTCATATGGAAGATCCATCATATGTTGCAGTCAAATTTCCGGTTTTCTCAAGCCATGCCCTGCAGGATGTTGATCCAAAGGTCGGGCCTGAAATGAAATCAACTGGGGAAGGGCTTTGTATTGGATTAAGTGTTGATGAAGCTTTAGCTAAAGTTTTTGAAGCAACGATTGAAAAAGAAGGGACAGTATTTATTGATCAAATCGATGCTCAATTAGAAGCCGAGCTTTCACTGGCTGGAATAACGGCAGTTTCAGAGGAATTTGAACAATGGCTTTATCAATCGGAAGCTCTTATCTATTTAAGTAATCAACAAACAGACAAAAAGCAAAAGCAAAGACTATTAGCCACAGAGCGGGGAATTCCTGTTTTTACTGAAAAAGAAACCCTGCTTGCATTTTTGAAAGGTGTCCAAAATGATGGTAAACATGATGTGTTAGCCATTCAAGATCACCGGAATGCAAACATGAGCTATAGCTCATAGCTTAATTAATACAACCGAAAAAGGATAATGGCTTACTAGCTATACGCCTTTTCCTAACAAAAAAGGAAGTGACTTTATATGTATTCATTAAAACTGGCAAGCGAAAAAAAGCCTTCCCTATTTGGAAAGGATTTATTAACTTTATTTGACTATACTACTGAAGAAATTCTTTTTCTATTAGAAGAAGCAATCGAATTGAAAAAAAACCCTGTCCAATCTATTTTTTATGGGAAAACATTAGCCATGATTTTTGAAAAGTCATCAACAAGAACGCGTGTCTCATTTGAAGCGGGAATGTCACAGCTTGGAGGTCATGCTCTATATTTAAATAGTCAGGACTTGCAGCTGGGACGAGGAGAAACAATTGCTGATACAGCAAAAGTGCTTTCTTCCTATGTAGATGCAATCATGATTCGTACTTTTGAACATGAAAAAGTAGAGGAGCTTGCCAAACATGCAAGCGTGCCTGTAATAAATGGATTGAGCGATTTGTACCATCCGTGCCAAGCGCTCGCTGATCTGTTAACAATCTACGAAGAGAAACAATCATTTGATGATGTAAAACTAACCTATGTTGGAGATAGCAACAATGTGGCTCATTCTTTAATGATTGGATGTGCAAAGGTTGGAATTGATTTTACATTAGCTTGCCCAAAGGGGTATGAACCAAATGAGCAAATAATCAAACAAGCAAGTGAAGCGGCAAAGAATACAGGAGGATCAATTGATCTTCAACATGATGCTAAAGAAGCGGTAAAGAGTGCAGACTATATATACACAGATGTGTGGACTAGTATGGGCCAGGAGAAAGAAAGCGCAGAACGGTTAACTGCCTTCCAAGGCTATCAAGTCAATGCTGAGCTCGTATCAAATGCCAACTCATCCTATAAATTTTTGCACTGTCTGCCCGCGCATCGCGGTGAAGAAGTGACTGCTGATATCATTGACGGCGTTAACTCGTCTGTATTTACCCAAGCTGAAAACCGGCTCCATGCCCAAAAGGCATTATTGAAAAATGTATTATTAAAATAAAGTAAATCTTCCACCAGTATAGAATAAGAGCTGAATCCTTAATTTGGACAGCTCTTTTTATTTTGCTCTATAAAGTGTAAAGAGAGGGCATCTATTTTCATGAAAATCAGGTTCAATGGTCATAATAAAGGAAAGCTTCCATCATTGGGAGGTATGGGATAATTGAAAAGGAGGGTACGAAATGGGTCAACAACATCAATTTCGTCCAGGTCAAAAAGCACCTAACAATGGGATATATGTTGAGATAGGAGAAACAGGATCAACGGTTGTTAAACCAAAGAAAGTGAAATTAAAGGCTGGCGACCAGTTCCCGGAAACATCAAATCACAATCGACTTTGGTCTTATCAGAGAAAACCATAATAAATAAAAATACCGATGAAAGAACGAAAAGCTCAGGGGCGCTAGTCCTTCGGCGACAAGCATTCGGACGAGCCGGCTGGAAGGTTGTTCTTTAACATTCTCGGGCGGATTGGCCCTGAAACCTAAGGGCCGACGGCGCCCGACCGGCAAGGACGTCACGTCCTTATGCCTGCCGGCACGAAGACGTCCTGTCCGCCTGCGCTGGACATCAATAGATAACTTTAATACGTTAACATTTAAAAAACAACTTAAATTGCTTTCTGAAACTATAAAAAAGGGTAACCACCAATTTAAAGTGGATACCCTTTTTGTAATAAGAGAAGAAATTTATTCTAAATTTAAAAAGAAATTGTGATAAGGTAAATTTAAGTGAACAAAACTGCACCTTATCGAAAAAGTGCTTAAGTAAAATGATAAAGGATCAAAAGGTTATTTTTAAAAAGAAATCGGCTTTTTGCCGATTTCACCCAATCTAACCGCTCACCTCTAATTTCTAGAAAGCAGGCACCCTATGCTCTAAATATTAATGTTGACCTTCAGAAGTAGGCTCATTAGGAATTACCGCTGCGATAAACAGGATGAGAACGGTTCCAGCAACAGCCAGAATAGTCGCCGTTGTGAAGCTATAAGCAGTTCCGACCATAGAAGATACCACATAAGTTGCCATATGAATCAATAAGAAGGCCCAAAAAAATGTCCAAAAAAAACGCACCAAATTCACCTCATTTTCCAGACGATTCTCACATAATAGTATCATACAAAGGCTGAAGAATAAAGTGAAATTTCATTTCCAGTTTCAATGATCTTATTAGGTGCGTTTACTCATTGAAATCTTTCAAAATCTGGTGTTAATTAAGGGACAGCCGCCGAAATTATATGGATCAATCCGGCGATATTATTGCTTTACTCTATTTTACACCCAAAAAAATTTTCGGCAGAATTAGGTATTCCCCTATGCCTTCGTTAGCTTTTCTTCATACCATATAAAGCGCAGGCTAAACTCTTTAACAAGAAAGGTGGTGCAGGCATGTGATGGAGATTACGGAACGATTTTTCTTGCAGGACGGCCAGTGGAATGTGATTCATTTACCGTATAAACCTAATGGTTTCGGAGTATTTATCTTAGGGGATCGCACCCATTTTGTAGACGATCAATCAAGCTTTTGGATTCAGCATTATGGAAGGAATCAGTTGTTATCAACGATTCGACGAGAGGGATACACTTTATTTCAATCTAACTTATTCGGGAAAAATTGGGGTTCTGAAACTGCTGTAACCTATGCAAAGCAATTAATTCATGTTGTATTAAAAAAGGAAATTTTGAATGAGAAAATTCACCTTATTGCTGAGGGAATGGGCGGATTGATTGCCCTTGAATTAATGGAAAGCATTCCTGAGAAGCTCCGTTCTGTTGCCATGTTCAATCCTTGCCTGGACCTTCAGACATATATTTCTCAAGAAAAGGAAAATAAATTTTTTTATAAACATTTAGTTAAGGAACTTTCTAATGCTTATAACATCGATGAAAAAGAATTAGATGGAGCAACCTTCAAAACACTTTCTGACTATGAATCCCTGCATCCAGTTAGGATATGGCAGCGAATGACCAATACTCCTTATTCCTATCAGCAGCACAGCAGGAAATATGAGGATCAAAGAAAAAATACTGCTTCCCCAATTGAATTGACGTTCCATCTTGCCGATAATCCCTATCGTGTCAACCAATCGGTTGTGAAATTCTTCAAGGCACATGAGAAGAATTTATAGCTGTGATGGAGGTACCAGATACTAAAGGTACCTGGTACCTCATAAAAGCATACGATACAGTAACATAATTTGGAGGCGAAATTCTATGCAAAGCCAACTTGTTTTTGGAGCAAATGAATTTCTAGGCTTAACCCTATGTGAACATTTCCTTCAGGAGGGGTTACCTGTAAAGGGGATAATGCTTCCCAAAACAGACCCAGTATCAATAAAAATAATCGATGAGCGTTTAATGCTTACTGGAAGAAATGCATTATTTACAACTAGTACCTTTGATGGAAATCTGGAGATTAAGGGTGATGATTATCAAACGATATACATGATCGGTCATCACATTAATAAACCTCAATTAGAAGCGGCATTAAAAGTTTCTTTAGAGAACAATCTATCATTTGTTTTTATTACTAATTTATTTCAAGATGAAGAAAATGAAAGCCGTGTATTTGAAGATATGATCAGGAAAAGGCTGGAAAAAAGCCAGATCAGCTATTCAATCATTAGAGTGCCGACGCTTTTTGGATCATGGAGCCCCGAAAGCTCAAAAGAACAAGTTCGTATATTGGTAAAAGCTTATCCATATATAATGGTGGTTGAAGATGCAGCAGAAACTATAGTTCATTTGAGCAAAAAAAAGAAAAGCACTGTAATAAATCTTTTTGCTGATTATGAAAAAGATCCTGAAATCCAATCATGGGATGTCGAGCAGTTTGATGCAAACCGGCTAAATAATGAAGAATATTATGTACTTTCAAATCCGACCTCTATAAAAGAAGCAATTACTATTCAAAAGGAAATCGAGGAAAGATTTGCTCTTTTGCATGAATGAGATTTAACGGTCCTTGTGTAAAAAATAGGATTAGTGCACTGAAAATTAGAACAAGAAACGATCAATATTTATGAATAAATACCTAATATAAATTTTTCTTGTCCTATTTTGTCGAATAAGGCTAAAATATAGTTATGAATGATGAATAATTAGCACTAGTTTGCAAGAAAAGTAAGCCTATCTCTTTAATAGTTAATCCTTTTAAGGGATGATATAAAAGGATCGATTTAGTTTTTATGGTAGTTTCAGAAAGCATTCCTGTATTAAAGCAAAATGGGGTTTGAATAAAAAAAGTCCCCTTGGTATGATACGAGGTGTCCAAAGCTGCGCAGCACA
>NZ_JACXAI010000057.1 GCF_014773385.1 Metabacillus arenae
ACATCATCTACAATCTCAAAGGTGAAGAAGAAAATGAAATATTGCGATAAACAAAGAAAATAAAAGTTTGTGTCTAAAATAAGGGGTCTAAACCGATAATAACCGGTTAATGCACTTGCCTGCCCAATCCGTAACACCAAACTTGAAATCAAAGCATCCTCCAAGTATCAGGAAAAACTAATCGAATGTCCAGACCTCAAGTAATAGGAAATCCCCAATTGAAATCGAACCATCCGCTCGAAACAACATAAACAGATCGAAATCTCAATTTGCCCGATCAGTAATAAAGGAACACCAACCGAAAAACATCTCACTAGTTTCGGGTAATACTGGAAGAATCCGATGTCCTGCTACTATTAGAAAAAAGAGTTTACTAGATTATTTATAAAAGTAGTTTAAGAATTTTCTTACCTGTCCATACTGTCATAGTGAAGGGACGGGGGGAGAAACATGAAAAAACAATCAATCGCAATCATTTATATATTTTTATTATTAATAGGGGCCATAGCAAGTCTTTATAAGGAGCCGATCGCTGCTGGTTCGACTCAGCAGCCAGTGGTGATTCCCGATGAAGCGATTCGACTTCGAATTCTTGCAAATAGTGATTCTGAAGCAGATCAGGCTTTAAAGCGCAAAGTGCGTGATGAAGTGAATGCTGAGATTACAGTTTGGGTAGAGGAGTTGACCTCTATTGAAGAGGCGCGTCAGCTGATCCAATCACGACTTCCCGAGATTGAAGCAATCGTTCAGCGAGTGTTAGAAGAGGAAAAGGTGGACCAAACGTTCAAGGTTAACTTTAACAATGTAAATTTCCCGACAAAAATATATGGCAATTATATTTACCCTGCAGGAGATTACGAAGCTATTCTAATTACACTTGGTAAGGGCAACGGTGCCAATTGGTGGTGTGTTCTTTTCCCGCCTTTATGCTTTCTTGATTTCTCTAATAGCGAAGCGGTACAAGCACAAGAAACAGAAGAAAAAAAGACATCCGCTGCAAAAACAAACGAAACTCTTTCATCTCTTATAACAAATGAAGAAGAAAAGGAAGAAAAAGCAGAGGTTAAATTCTTCTTAGTAGAGTGGTTTACGAGTTTGTTTGCATAATCATGAGGGTACTGAGAATTCAAGCGAAGTCTTGGTACCTTTTCTCATAAGATAAGAAAGCTTAAGCTAATTAAAGTATTAATGAGTTAAGGCTGGCTGTCGATGCCCAGTTCCAGTCTAATCCTTCCAAACCAACACAACAGTGTGCAGGCATTAAAACAGGACTCTTATTCATTCTCAACTCTTTTATTCGGGCGATCCCATTTCTCATTGTCATAAAAATAGCATCCTCTCATAGATTGGAAGTAGAAAAGATAAATGGGGTGTAGAAATGTTCTATCAATTAAGACAAGCTGAAGAAAAAGATGTGAAATCATTACAAGATTTTATGAAACGTGCAGGTGTAAGAACAGATGGTGTGGAAGAAATTGTGGATCAATTCGTCCTGATGGAAGCGGATGAACAGCAGCTTGTTGGATGTCTGGGATTCGAAGAAATTCAGGATGATAATGGGCTGCTTCGCTCTCTTGTTGTTTCAGATCAATTAAGCCAAGCGCACATCCTTTCGTTATTTAAAAGCATTCAATCAATTGGAAAGAGCAAAGCTATCAAGAAATTATACTTGATAGCAAATAAGCAATCTTCTGTGGATTTCCTGCAGTTTATTGGTTTTCAACCCGCTGAATCGATCCCCGATGAAGTAAGTTCTCATGAGCATGCACGAGAATCCCTGCAAAAAGACGGTGCAACCGTTATGGTTTTGGCTTAAGGAAATTCAAATATTTGTTATTTATATTATGCGGTAAGCCATCTTCTTATTTAAATGTAAAAAATAAATGAAAAAAGTTCCGTTCTATTTCTGTGAAAAAAGACTTATTAACAAAGTTATCCACGAAAATAACAGCTTTATCCACAATTTGTGGATAAAGCTTGTTTTGTGTCACAACATATTTTATACTTTCATGAAGTAATCATGTCCAAATCAGCTTTTAAGCTGACTATATTAAAGGAGTAATGAAAAATGGAAACAATATGCTGGACTGTGGATATGAATAAAGACTTATCCAGAAGTTATCCACAAATCACACAGGCAGCAAATCTGTTAAAACAAAATGAAGTCGTGGCTTTTCCAACAGAGACGGTTTATGGTTTAGGTGCCAATGCTTTATCAGATGAAGCGGTGGGGAAAATCTATCAGGCGAAAGGGCGTCCTAGTGATAATCCCCTAATTGTCCACATTTCTTCATTAGAGCAATTAAAGGAATTGTCCAAGGATATTCCATTATATGCACAAAAGCTAATGAACGTCTTTTGGCCCGGTCCGATAACCTTTGTTTTTTTCAAAAAAGGCAGGTTATCCAATAAAGTTACTGCAGGATTAGAGACGGTTGCAGTTAGAATGCCGGATCATCCACTAGCACTTGAGCTAATCAAGCAATCAAATCTTCCGTTAGCCGCTCCTAGTGCCAACCTATCTGGGAAACCAAGTCCAACTGCTGCTGATCATGTATTTGAAGATTTACAAGGGAAAATAGCTGGGATTGTAGATGGAGGACGAACAGGAGTTGGCGTCGAATCAACGGTACTTGACTGTACTGGAGAGGTCCCAATCATTTTGAGACCAGGCGGGATTACAAAAGAACAGATTGAAGAAGTGGTTGGCGCAGTTGAGGCGGATCAGGCTCTTATAAACGAGGCCTTTACACCTAAATCCCCAGGAATGAAGTATGCTCATTATTCACCTGAAGCACCTCTTACAATCATTGAGGGAGACACCATATTTTTTCAAAAGCTCATCGATGAAGCGAGATTAAATGGCAAGCGTGTCGGCGTCTTAACGACAGAGGAGCAAAAGCATTTTTATAAAGCGGATCTTATTATTGCATGCGGCTCAAGGTCTCAGCTAGACACAGTGGCCCAGCAGCTTTACGATGCGTTAAGGAAATTCAATGAGCAGCAGCTTGACTGTATTTACAGTGAAAGCTTCCCAAGTGAAGGAATGGGACAAGCTGTGATGAACAGGTTATTAAAGGCTGCCGGACATAGAGTAATATCTCAGGGATAATTAAGCAGGGCCCAAGTTCTAATGTCTCCCTGATACGCATAAGCTGAACTAGCTAGGCGTGTCCAAGGGGGATATTTATGAATATAGAAGCAGTGTCAGGAGAACTACTTACATTATTTGTAATGGCGTTTGCACTAGGAATGGACGCTTTTTCAGTGGGGTTAGGAATGGGAATGATCAAACTAAAGGTTAAGCAAATCATTTATATAGGTATAACTATCGGCTTATTCCATGTCATGATGCCGTTAATTGGTATGGGAATCGGCCGTTTCTTGTCTGACAAATTTGGTTCAATCGCCACCTTTGTTGGTGGTTTGCTTCTGCTGTTATTGGGTATTCAAATGATCCTTTCTTCATTTAAAAAAGACGACAATCCTTTGATTACGCCAGTAGGCTTCGGATTGGTTCTTTTTTCATTAAGTGTAAGCTTGGACAGCTTTTCGGTCGGTTTGAGTTTAGGAATCTACGGGGCTAGAACTCTAGTAACCGTGATTATGTTCGGAATTGTCAGCATGATGTTAACATGGACTGGATTGCTGATTGGAAAAAGAGTTCAGCAATGGATGGGATCCTACAGTGAAGCCTTAGGAGGGACGATCTTACTTGCATTTGGCATGAAATTACTTTTGCCTATTTAAGAATTACAAAAAAATTTAATAAAAAATGTTAGCTGTTTCCCGGCTTCAGTGGGCTTTTGTTGGGTTGGACAAGCAGCAGGTGTATTTGTTCAAAATTGACTTAGTTCTTTTTGAAAAAAGATTAGAACAGTGTTTAAATAAAATTCGCCTCATCTGACTATTTTCAATTAAAATCTTGCATTATAATGGTAATAAGGGAGGCATCCAAATGAAAAAAATATTGTTTGTGTGCACAGGAAATACATGCAGAAGTCCAATGGCATCTGCCATTTTAAAGCATATGGCTATAGAATATCCACTTGAAGTCCAGTCGGCAGGTGTTTTTGCGATGGATGGGAATGAAGCATCCCCTCAGGCAAAAGAAGCCCTTAAAGAAAAGGGAATTCCGCTTAATCATTCATCAGCTCTGCTGCATGAGCATCATCTTAAATGGTCTGATATTGTATTAACTATGACCCAAGGACATAAGGAGCTTATTTTAGATCGATATCCTCTCTACTTTTATAAGATTTTTGCGTTGTCAGAGTTTGTAGACAATCATTCGAAGGATGTTACAGATCCATATGGAGGCTCGATTGACATTTACCGGGAAACGAGAGACGAATTAATTGCTTTAATAAAGCGTTTTAATAATAAGCTGACTGAGGAGAACTGGTAAAGCTTTTATTCGATATTTAGGACTTGACCGAAGAAAAAAGTGTTTTAAGCTCAGGAAAAGGGAAACAAATTCATCAGGCTAAAAAAGATTCCGGAGGATGAAAAAATGAAGGTAGCAATTGCATCAGATCACGGCGGTGTAAATATCCGCGAAGAAATAAAAACATTGCTTGAAGAATTGTCTATTGAATATGAAGATCTCGGCTGTGAATGCGGGACTTCTGTAGATTATTCAGACTATGCGGTTCCGGTTGCAGAAAAAGTAGCTAACGGGGAAGTGGATAAAGGTATTTTGATCTGCGGAACAGGTATCGGTATGAGTATCTCAGCTAACAAGGTAAAAGGAATTCGTTGTGCGCTTGTTCATGACGTGTTTAGTGCAAAAGCAACAAGAGAACATAATGACAGCAATGTTTTAGCAATGGGGGAGAGAGTCATTGGACCTGGACTTGCCCGTGAAATAGCAAAAGTTTGGTTGACAACAGAATTTGAAGGCGGCCGGCATGGACGCAGAATCGGGAAGATTACAGAGTACGAAAACAATCATAATTAAAAGGATTGATTGCAAATGACTGACCTGCAAAATTGGCAGGAAGATCTCCAAACTATTTTAGATGAATTTAAGAACCAGACTGATTTTTCTAAAGGTGATTTAATTGTTATCGGTTGCAGTACAAGTGAAGTGATCGGTCAGAAAATCGGTACGGCAGGAACTTTCGAGGCGGCTGAAATGATTTTTAACCAACTGGAGCAATTTAAAATTGATACAGGGGTTGAGCTTGCCTTTCAATGTTGTGAGCATCTTAACCGTGCTCTGGTTTTAGAAAAAGAAACAGCAAAGCAAAGGCAGTATGAGGAAGTAAATGTAATTCCAGTTCACAAGGCTGGCGGAGCAATGGCTGCCCATGCATACAGGCAGTTAGAAAATCCTGTTGTAGTCGAGTTTATAAAAGCTGAAGGCGGTATTGATATTGGGGACACCTTTATCGGTATGCATTTAAAGCATGTCGCTGTACCTGTTCGGGCTTCAAAAAGTGCGGTTGGACATGCCCATGTAACCCTTGCCCAAACCAGGCCAAAGCTAATTGGCGGGGTTCGCGCTGTTTACGAGGAAGTTCCATCCAATCTGTCCTGTAAATAATAAACGAATCTAATGGGGATGCTTTACTTGATAACGGTAGAGCCGATTTTGAATAGGCTCTAACATTAATTCTAAATTTTTTTTGCAATTTATATTTAAACGAACTTATTTCTGTTAAAATAATTAAATGTTCGTGTTTTAAACAAAAAATTCTTTCTGGAAAAAGAATTTCTTTTACAAATTTGCTTAATCATGTGTACAATAAGGATGAGAAAATTCTGATTCCAAAAGTTTAGGGGGATTTTGTTAAATGAACCACTTGCCAAACCAAGATAAACGTGTTTTTGATGCTATTCAGGATGAATTGAAGCGGCAACAAACGAAAATTGAGCTGATTGCTTCTGAGAACTTTGTAAGTCAAGCTGTTATGGAGGCTCAAGGATCCGTTCTAACAAACAAATATGCTGAAGGGTATCCAGGACGACGCTATTATGGCGGTTGTGAACACGTAGATGTAGTAGAGGATATCGCTAGAGACCGTGCTAAAGAAATCTTTGGCGCCGAGTATGCCAATGTTCAACCTCATTCAGGCGCACAGGCCAACATGGCTGTTTATTTTACCATTTTAGAACAAGGAGATACAGTTCTTGGGATGAACCTATCTCATGGTGGCCATTTAACTCATGGAAGCCCTGTAAACTTCAGCGGAGTACAATACAATTTCGTAGAATATGGTGTAGACGAAGTAACACATCGCATCAATTATGAAGATGTATTAGAAAAAGCACGTGTCCACAAGCCGAAGTTGATTGTTGCTGGTGCTAGTGCATATCCGCGCGAGATTGATTTTAAGAAATTCCGTGAAATTGCTGATGAAGTAGGAGCTTACTTTATGGTGGATATGGCCCACATTGCAGGTTTAGTTGCTGCAGGCCTCCATTCAAACCCAGTTCCTCATGCACATTTTGTTACAACGACAACACACAAAACTCTTCGCGGACCTCGCGGAGGAATGATTTTATGCAAAGAAGAATTTGGGAAGAAGATTGATAAATCAATCTTCCCTGGTATTCAAGGCGGACCGCTTATGCATGTTATTGCTGCAAAAGCTGTATCCTTCGGGGAAGCATTGCAGGATGAATTCAAACAATACGCTCAAAACATCATATCAAACGCAAATCGCTTAGCAGAATCATTAAAAAAAGAAGGAATTTCACTCGTCTCAGACGGTACAGATAACCATCTTGTCCTAATTGATGTTCGTTCATTAAACCTAACAGGCAAGGTTGCTGAAAAAGTCCTTGATGATATTGGCATTACAGTAAACAAAAATACTATTCCTTTTGATCCTGAAAGCCCATTTGTTACCAGCGGTGTCCGTATCGGAACAGCTGCTGTCACAAGCAGAGGCTTCGGACAGGAAGAAATGGACGAAATCGCATCGATTATTGGCTTTGCATTGAAAAACCATGAAGATGAAGAAAAGCTAAAAGAAGCTAGCAAGCGAGTGGAAGCTCTAACAAGCAAATTCCCTATGTACGAAGAGCTTTAATCATTAGGATCCGTGAACCTTTTTAAAAAAGGTTCACGGATCCTTTTTTATTAATCAATAGAGACACGGAATGTGTGTTGTTCACTATTTGTCCACACTTATGTGCAATTATTTTCGAAACCCAAGCAATTAATTCGGAAAGTATAGCAATTAATATTAAAACCCTCGCAATTAATTTTAAAACTCTAGCAATTCTCTTTTGTGGATGCCATTACCCACTTTTTTACAAACCTTTAATAGGCTTGAAAGCTTGTCTGAATTTCTGTAAAATTTATTGAAGTGTAATTGAAAAGGAGATGAAACCTGATGGGGAAAGTATATGTATTTGATCATCCGTTAATTCAGCATAAGCTTACATACATCCGCGAAAAATCAACCGGCACAAAAGAGTTCCGTGAACTTGTTGACGAAGTAGCTACTTTGATGGCATTCGAAATTACAAGAGACCTCCCATTGGAGGAGGTAGATGTGGAAACACCGGTTTGTATGGCTAGATCAAAGGTGTTATCTGGTAAGAAGCTTGGAATCATACCGATTCTCAGAGCTGGACTAGGAATGGTTGATGGAATTCTAAAATTAATCCCCGCAGCAAAGGTGGGCCATGTCGGGCTTTATCGTGATCCCGAAACGTTAAAGCCAATTGAATACTATATTAAGCTTCCATCAGATGTGGAGGAACGTGACTTTATCGTGGTAGATCCGATGCTTGCAACAGGCGGCTCAGCCATAGAGGCTATTAACAGCCTGAAAAAACGCGGCGCTAAAAGCATTAAGTTTATGTGTTTAATCGCAGCCCCTGAAGGTGTGGAAGAATTCCAAAAGGAGCATCCTGAGATCGATTTATATATCGCAGCCTTAGATGAAAAATTAAATGAAAAAGGATACATTGTCCCTGGTTTAGGTGATGCAGGGGACAGAATGTTTGGAACTAAATAATAATCTTATCTGATAGCACAGCTGCAATTGTGCTATCTTTTATTTATGCTTTTTTCAGGCAATGCCAAATTTTATAAATTCCAATAAATATTTTGACCTATCCAACCTAACACTAAATAAGAGGTGAACAACTTGAGTAAAGTGACTCTTTCTTTTTTAGTGATAATTTTATCCTGTTTAGTCAGCATTCACACATTTGCTTTCACATATCCGGAAAAACCGCCAATACCAGAAGAGAATGGCAATGAAAAACAGGCAATCATACTTGTGGTAGAAGAGAACAAGAGGGAGCAGATTCGTATTCAAATTCAAAAACAGTACCCAAATGTAATCCTGGGTAAAGAATATAACGAGGTGTTTTCTGGCTTTTCATTCACAGGGCTTAAAAAAGATCTGCATAGGATTCAAAACTTAGAAGGGGTGCTATCGGCCACGCCTGTTTCTACATATAAAAATCATATAGAAGAAAGTGTGCCTTTTATTGGCGGGGAAGATGTTCGCAGATTGTTTGATCAAAAAAATACCCGGTTATCAGGAGAAGGAGTAAAAGTTGGAGTGATTGATACAGGGGTCGATTACAGGCATCCAGATCTAAGAAAAAACTATAAAGGCGGCTATGATGTAATAGATGAAGATGGGGATCCCATGGAAACAAAAGCAAATGATGGAACGGCAACATTACACGGTACACATGTTGCGGGAATCATCGCCGCTAACGGCAAAATCAAAGGTGTCGCTCCAGAAGCAGACATTATTGCCTACAGAGCTTTAGGGCCTGGGGGATTCGGAACATCAGAGCAAGTCATTGCGGCTATTGAAAAAGCAATTGAGGATCGCGTTGATATTATCAATCTATCGCTTGGGAACAGTGTGAATGGACCGGATTGGCCGACAAGTCTTGCCTTGAATAAGGCAGTTGAAAAGGGAATTGTTGCTGTTACATCAAGCGGTAATTCAGGACCTGACGTATGGACAGTAGGTTCCCCGGGAACGGCTAGTAAAGCAATTTCTGTAGGAGCATCAACCCCTCCTTTAAAGATGCCATATCTCCAGCTCCATTCTTCATCAAGACAAATCAAACTAACACAAATGCAAGGAGCGAAAGCGTGGAATTTAACCAATTCAGAACAAATAGAATTTGCAAAACTCGGAGAATCATCTCAAATAGGCGAATCGGTAAAAGATAAAATTGTATTAATGGAGAGAGGGAAAATCCCTTTTACGGAAAAAGTATTAAATGCTCAAAAAGCTGGTGCAAAAGCGGTCCTAATTTATAACAATGTAAAGGGCGTTTTTGCTGGAGGAATTGAAGTGCCTGCAAATATTCCAGCTGCTTCAATCACTAAAAATGATGGGGAGTGGATAAAACACCAGCTTTCAAAAAAACCTTCCGTTCGAACCATCTATAAAAAGGAAGAAGACATGCTGGCCGACTTTAGTTCAAGAGGGCCTGTCACAGTTACATGGGATATTAAACCGGATGTTGTAGCCCCAGGTGTGGCAATTGACAGCACAGTCCCCAACGGCTATATGGCGCTCCAAGGAACAAGCATGGCCGCCCCGCACGCAGCCGGAGTGTGCGCGCTTATTAAACAGGCTCATCCTGAGTGGAAGCCGCAGCAGATAAAAGCAGCGCTAATGAATAGTTCAAAGCCTTTGATAAAAGAGTCTCATAAGCTATATCGCACAATAGAGCAAGGAGCTGGCCGAATTGATAGTATGAAAGCTGTTCAAACAGATCTCTTAATTTACCCAGGCTCACTCGCTTTTGGACAGTTTCAAAGTAATGCTTCCAGAACATCTAAAAAAGTAAAGTTGACGATAGAAAATCATTCGAACACCCGGGAAAAGGTTCGTTTTATCATGCCGGAGAGGAAAAAAGGTCTGCAGTGGAAGCTGCCTAAAGCATTTTCTATAGAAGCAAATCAAACCATTCAGGTTGAGATAATGGCAGATATAACACCCTCTGTCCTAAAAGGGGGGCTGCATGAAGGCTGGCTTGACATTGAAGTTTCAGGAGCAAACAGAAAGATACCATACCTTTTTGTAGTAGATGAACCTGATTATCCTCGGGTAATGGGGTTTGAATTTGCATTAGGAGATAAACCGAATTCATATAAATACCAGCTTTATTTTCCAGGAGGTGCAGATGAAATGGGAATTGCCCTGTATGATCCAGATTCCCTAAGATTTGTCACCTACCTTGATTGGGGAAGAATGATTTCAAGAGGGGTATATGAAAAAGAATTAAACGTACTAAATTCGAAAATAGAACCAGGAACCTACAAAGCTATAGTTTTTGCAAAAAAGGGAAAGCAGGAGGATTTCTTGGAAGCTGATATTTTCTTGGAAGCAAAATGAAATACAGTGAACCTTTTCCTAATAATTGTGAACAATATGTGAAGCAGCCTGAGATTGTGAAGTTTTATGCATGAAACAGATTGACATCAATTATTTGCTATTGTATGCTAAACGAGGGTATAATGAGAAGGTTTTCATAGCCTCAGAATGCCATATTTTCCCCTTTATAAATCCTTGAAAAAGAAAGGGTTTATCAAATGCGACAAAAGCAGCGGCATCCTTTTCAGGCAATGGCTCTTATGTCAGCCATTCTTGCGCAATTGGTTGGCTCTACTTTAATTGGAATTTTTGCAGGTAAATGGGTGGATGAATATTTTCTCACAGAACCGCTGTTTTTAATCATTGGCCTTCTTATTGGACTGACAACTGGAGTTTATGCCATGTTAAGGTTAGTTCACCACTATTTTTCAGGAGACTGAACATTTCATGTTTGATTTACACCAAATGTTTCACAGGCATCGTAAGTATCTCTTTTACTTACTGGCAATTTACGTTTTAGGATGGGGTTTTACCCCCTACCAGACCATTTTTTTAGGGCTGATTTTGGGAACGGTAATCAGTTTTTATAATCTGTGGTTCATGGTGAGAAAATCAAAACAATTTGATCAGGCTCTTCAAGAAGGAAGAAAAGTAAGGTCTCTGGGAACCGCCTCGAGAATGGCCTCAGCAGGTGTTGCGGTGCTAATTGCCCTTCAGTTTCCTGAGTATGTTCATTTAGTTAGTGTAGTTTGTGGATTAATGACAATCTATGTTGTCATTATGATAGATTTTTTGCTTCAATACATACGCGCATAGCTGGGAAGAGAGGTGAATTAATTTGGATCACGGAGCTCCTATCGTTCCATTTCTAGGACTTCATTTTAATTTAGCAAACATCTTAATGATTACAGTTGCCTCTGTGATTGTTTTCATAATTGCTGTAGCTGCTACTCGCAGATTAGCCATGAAACCCACTGGAATGCAAAACTTTATCGAATGGGTCATGGACTTTGTAAAAAACATAATCAGCAGTACGATGGATTGGCAAACAGGCGGACGCTTTTTAACATTAGGAATGACCTTATTAATGTATATTGCAGTTTCAAACTTTTTAGGCTTGCCGTTTGCAGTTGTCACTGGAGAAAATCACAATTTATGGTGGAAATCACCGACAGCTGATCCTGTCATAACTTTAACACTTGCTACAATGGTAGTCGTGTTAACACATTACTATGGAATTAAGATGAAAGGTGCTAGAGAATACGGGAAAGACTTCTTAAAACCACTGCCATTTTTGTTCCCGCTTAAAATAATAGAAGAGTTTGCAAACACTCTAACACTCGGTCTGCGTCTTTATGGGAATATATTTGCTGGAGAGATCCTGCTCGGTTTGTTAGCTGGTTTAGCGACTAGTGGCTATGCACAAGACTGGTTTAGTGGTATTGGCGGCACATTGGCTGCCATTGTTCCGATGCTCGCATGGCAAGGGTTTAGTATATTTGTAGGTGCTATCCAAGCATTTATCTTTGTAATGTTAACAATGGTTTATATGGCGCACAAAGTGAGTCACGACCATTAATTTATACACGTTCAATTCATTTTGAACAAAACAATAAACAAAATTTATTTTTCATAAATTAAAGGAGGACTTTTTACAATGGGTTTATTAGCTGCTGCAATTGCAATTGGTTTAGCCGCACTAGGTGCTGGTATTGGTAACGGTCTTATCGTGTCTCGTACAGTGGAGGGAATTGCTCGTCAACCTGAAGCTCGCGGAATGCTGCAAACAACAATGTTTATCGGGGTTGCATTAGTTGAGGCGATTCCAATCATCGCAGTTGTTATCGCGTTTATCGTAATGGGTCAGTAAGCAGTCAGTTTGATTGCTTTTCATTGCAAAAATGTTTGACTTGAATCAGGGAAATGGCGAAGATCATTCAAGAGAACCTTCGCCATTCCTTTATGTATTAACCACTGAACACAAACTTTCGGGGCATTGCGGCATTTAACCGATTAGCCTCTTATGAAACTGCAACTCTTGAAGGGAGTGAAATCGAGCTATGTTTACTCTAGACCTTGCTTTAGGTGCGAGTGCTGGTTATTTTAATGGTGGAGATATTTTATTCCAACTAGTAGCTTTCTTAATTTTATTAGCACTTTTACGCAAATATGCATTTGGACCGGTTATGAATATCATGAAACAGCGTGAAGATCATATCGCGGGTGAAATTTCTGCTGCTGAAGCAAAAAATCAAGAAGCAGAAAAGATTGCTGCTGAGCAGCGTGAATTATTAAAACAAGCTCGTCAAGAATCTCAAGCATTAATTGAAAATGCAAAGAAAATTGGGGAGCAGCAAAAAGAAGAAATCGTCCAGGCTGCCCGTGTAGAAGCTGAACGTTTAAAAGAAGCAGCTACACAAGCGATTGCTCAAGAAAAAGAACAAGCGGTTGCTGCATTGCGTGAGCAAGTTGCATCCCTTTCTGTTCTAATCGCATCAAAAGTTATTGAAAAAGAGTTGAATGAGCAGGAGCAAGAAAAGCTTATCAGTGAGTATATCAATGAGGCAGGAGAGCAGCGATGAGTAGAGAAGTCGTTGGGAAACGTTATGCCTTAGCTCTTTTTCAAATAGCAAAAGAAAAGCAATCTTTGGATCAGTTTGAAGAAGATTTGCTTGTGGTCAAAGAAGTTTTTGGCCAAAATCGTGATTTTTTGGAGGTTTTAATCCATCCAAAGGTGACGCTTGAACAAAAGAAATTTATAGTGAGAGAAGCATTTTCTAAATTGTCGCCGCAGATTTTATATACTCTTCTGCTTTTAGTAGAACGTCATCGGATAAGTGTTATTGCAGACCTTGCAGATCACTTTGTGCAATTGTCTAACGAAGCGAGAGGAACTGAAGATGCGACAGTTTATTCTGTCCGTCCATTGAAAGATGAGGAATTATCAGCACTGTCCGCTGTTTTTGCAGCAAAAATCGGCAAGCGTTCTCTTCGCTTGCAAAATGAGATCGACAAGAATTTAATCGGAGGCGTAAAATTGCGCATAGGGAACCGCATTTATGATGGCAGTGTCAGCGGCAAGCTAGAGCGGATTGAACGTCAACTGGTTACAAAGAGATCGTAGATAGGGGTGAAACTCATGAGCATCAAAGCTGAAGAAATTAGTGCACTGATAAAAAAGCAAATTGAGAATTATCAGTCTGACATAGAAGTTAGTGATGTTGGTACAGTAATTCAGGTTGGTGATGGTATCGCACGTGCTCATGGCCTCGACAATGTCATGGCTGGAGAGCTTTTAGAGTTTTCAAATGGTGTTATGGGAATGGCCCAAAACCTTGAAGAAAGCAACGTCGGTATTATTATATTAGGACCATATACAGAAATTCGTGAAGGTGACGAAGTTCGCCGTACAGGCCGTATCATGGAGGTGCCGGTGGGTGATGCTCTAATTGGACGCGTTGTTAACTCACTTGGTCAGCCTGTTGATGGCTTAGGTCCAATCCAGACGACAAAAACTCGTCCTATTGAAAGCCAGGCGCCAGGGGTTATGGATCGTAAATCCGTACATGAACCGCTTCAAACTGGTATTAAAGCGATTGATGCACTTGTGCCAGTCGGGCGCGGTCAGCGTGAGTTGATTATCGGAGACCGCCAAACAGGTAAAACATCTGTAGCGATTGATACAATTCTAAATCAAAAAGATCAAAACATGATCTGTATTTATGTTGCAATCGGTCAAAAAGAGTCAACTGTTCGCGGTGTTGTTGAAACATTACGTAAAAACGGTGCTCTAGATTATACAATTGTTGTAACAGCCTCTGCCTCTCAACCGGCTCCAATGCTATTCTTAGCTCCTTATGCAGGGGTAACTATGGGCGAGGAATTCATGTATAACGGAAAGCATGTATTAGTAGTATATGATGATCTTTCTAAGCAAGCAGCAGCTTATCGTGAGCTTTCCTTATTATTACGCCGCCCTCCAGGTCGTGAAGCATATCCAGGGGATGTATTCTACCTGCACTCTCGCCTTTTAGAACGCGCTGCTAAACTTAGCGATGCAAAAGGTGCAGGGTCTATTACTGCGCTTCCGTTTGTTGAAACGCAAGCAGGGGACATTTCAGCTTACATTCCAACAAATGTAATCTCTATTACTGACGGACAAATTTTCTTGCAATCTGACTTATTCTTCTCAGGTGTGCGTCCGGCGATCAATGCTGGTTTATCTGTCTCACGTGTCGGAGGATCAGCACAGGTTAAAGCAATGAAAAAGGTAGCAGGTACGCTGCGTCTTGACTTAGCGGCATATCGTGAGTTAGAGGCATTTGCTCAATTTGGTTCAGACCTTGATAAAGCAACAAAAGCAAAGCTTGATCGTGGTGCCCGAACTGTAGAGGTACTAAAACAGGATCTGAACAAACCGCTTAAAGTAGAAAAACAAGTGGCTATTCTTTATGCCCTTACAAAAGGTCATTTAGATAGTGTACCTGTTGAAGATATTAATCGTTTTGAAAGTGAGTTCTTCAGCTATTTGGATCAAAACCATGCAGATCTGCTTGAGCACATCCGCTCAACTGGGAACCTGCCTGAGGATGCTGACTTTGTAGCAGCAATTGAAGGATTTAAGAAAACGTTTATTCCAACAGAAAATTAATTCATAGCGATGAGAAGACTTTTCTTTATCGCCCAATAGATAATGGTCCGGATTTTAGAAAAAGGTGGTGAGAACCTTTGGCATCATTACGCGACATTAAGTCAAGAATTACGTCTACTAAGAAAACAAGTCAGATTACAAAAGCTATGCAAATGGTTTCAGCAGCAAAGCTAAACCGTGCTGAAAATAGCGCAAAAGCTTTTGTTCCTTACATGGATAAGATTCAAGAGGTTGTGGCAAACATTGCTCTTGGCAGCAATGATGCAACGCATCCAATGCTTGAATCTCGTCCTGTTAAGAAAACAGGTTACTTAGTGATTACCGCTGACAGCGGATTAGCTGGTGCATTTAACAGCAGTATCATAAGAGCTGTCTCTCAAAAGATCCGGCAAAATCATCAATCACCGAATGAGTATGCAATCATTGCAATCGGAAAAATTGGCCGCGACTTCTTTGCAAAAAGAGGCTTCCCGGTCATCTCTGAAATGACAGGGCTTGGGGATGAGACATCTTTTGCAGACATTAAAAGCCTCGCTTCTAAATCTGTACAAATGTTTATCGATGGTACTTATGATGAGCTGTACATGTACTATAATCACTTTGTTAGTGCGATTCAGCAGGATGTTACAGAGAAGAAACTTCTTCCATTAACAAATATCGCATCAGATAAAAAGCTTACTTCTTATGAGTTTGAGCCTGCACAAGAAGATATTTTGGAAGTGTTACTGCCACAGTATGCTGAAAGTCTCATCTATGGTGCACTTTTAGATAGTCAAGCATCTTTCCACGCTTCTCGAATGACAGCGATGAAAAGTGCAACAGACAATGCGAACGAACTTATCAATTCACTTACTCTTTCGTATAACCGCGCTCGCCAAGCTGCGATTACTCAAGAGATCACAGAGATTGTCGGCGGTGCTGCAGCTTTAGAGTAGGTTTTACCAGCGGTTAAAGTGTTCGGATTAGCAAGATAGGAGGGAAATCGATGATTAAAGGACGCGTTACTCAAGTTATGGGTCCGGTCGTTGACGTAAAATTCGAAAGCGGCCACTTACCAGAAATCTATAACGCTCTTAAGGTAACAAAGAAAGCGGCTAGTGCAAACGAAGTCGATATTGAGTTAACATTAGAAGTTGCCCTTCATTTAGGTGACGACAGCGTACGTACAATTGCGATGGCATCCACTGATGGAGTTACTCGGGGGATGGATGTACTTGATACAGGTGCTGCGATCTCTGTCCCTGTTGGTGATGTCACATTAGGCCGCGTATTTAACGTACTTGGAGAAAAAATTGATTTAGATGCACCATTACCTGCTGAAGCACGTCGGGACCCTATTCACAGACAAGCTCCAACATTTGAGCAGCTTTCAACAGAAGTTGAAATCCTTGAAACAGGGATTAAAGTTGTTGACTTGCTCGCACCTTACATCAAGGGTGGAAAAATTGGTCTTTTCGGTGGTGCGGGTGTAGGTAAAACGGTATTAATTCAGGAGTTAATTAACAACATCGCTCAAGAGCACGGCGGTATTTCCGTATTCGCAGGTGTTGGAGAACGTACTCGTGAAGGAAACGACCTTTACCATGAGATGACCGATTCTGGTGTTATTAAGAAAACAGCGATGGTTTTCGGCCAAATGAATGAACCGCCTGGAGCGCGTATGCGTGTTGCTTTAACTGGTTTGACAATGGCTGAATATTTCCGTGATGATCAAGGCCAAGACGTACTATTCTTCATGGATAATATTTTCCGCTTTACTCAGGCAGGTTCAGAGGTATCCGCCTTGCTTGGCCGTATGCCATCTGCCGTTGGTTATCAGCCAACACTAGCTACAGAAATGGGCCAATTACAAGAACGTATTACATCTACTAATGTGGGTTCTGTTACATCTATTCAAGCGATTTATGTACCTGCCGATGACTATACGGACCCGGCTCCAGCGACAACATTCGCTCACTTGGATGCCACAACAAACCTAGAGCGTAAGCTTTCTGAAATGGGTATCTACCCGGCGGTTGACCCGCTTGCTTCTACTTCTCGTGCATTATCTCCAGAAGTAGTCGGAGAAGAGCATTACAATGTGGCTCGCCAAGTACAGCAAACGTTGCAGCGGTATAAAGAATTACAAGATATCATTGCCATTCTCGGTATGGATGAGCTTAGTGATGAAGATAAATTAGTCGTGCACCGTGCACGCCGTATTCAATTCTTCTTATCTCAAAACTTCCACGTTGCCGAACAGTTTACAGGCCAAAAAGGTTCTTACGTACCTGTAAAAGAAACGGTTAATGGATTTAAAGAGATTCTAGAAGGTAAGTATGACAACCTCCCTGAAGATGCGTTCCGTTTAGTTGGACGTATCGAAGAAGTTGTTGAAAGAGCAAAAGAAATGGGTGTTGAAGTCTAATCTGGACTTAGGAGGGTAAATTATGAAGACCGTAGAAGTCAATATTGTTACTCCCGATGGCCCAGTTTACGATGCAGACATCGAAATGGTAAGTGTAAAGGCTCAGAGTGGTGAGCTCGGTATTTTACCAGGTCACATTCCAATGGTGGCACCGCTTGAAATTGGTGCCGTTCGCCTAAAAAAAGGCGGCAGCACGGAACTCGTGGCTGTTAGTGGAGGCTTTATCGAAGTAAGACCTGACAAGGTAACAATTTTAGCTCAAGCAGCAGAACAATCTAATGAAATTGATATCGACCGCGCCAAATCGGCACAAGAACGCGCAGAAAAAAGACTGCGTCAACAAGCAAGTGATGTCGATTTTAAACGCGCAGAGCTTGCTTTACGCCGTGCAATGAATCGGATCAACGTGTTTGAGCGTAAAATTTAAATAAAAAACCTTAATCCCTATAAGTAAAATGTACCCTATAGAGTAGACATTAAAAAAAAGTCTACCTATAGGGTACTTTTTTGTATAATTAAGAAAAACATGGGGAATGGAGAAAGT
>NZ_JACXAI010000058.1 GCF_014773385.1 Metabacillus arenae
CCAGGATCAAACTCTCCGATAAAGTGAGTTGATTAGCTCTTTAAAAAATAAATCTAGAATTAACGTTGACGCTTTGCTTTGTTTAGTTTTCAAAGAACTTTAGTGTCACTTCTTAAAGCGACTAAATTATAATAACATATCTTTTCTTACTTAGCAATATGTTTTTATAAAATATTTTTCATCACCGTTATCAGCGACGTTTATTAATATACCACCCTTATATCTATGTGTCAACAAAAAAAACAACAAATGGATCCAACCATTTGTTTATCAAAGAAAAATAACATGTTTTATGATTACCAACGCTGCCAATCCAGGGATACCTAATAATCCTGTAATAGTCGAAGTTACTAAATTGATTGGGATATGAAGACCCAAATTCGTTCCAAAAGCATTTAATAAAAATAAAAGAATTGCCCCTACAATTACTTTGATAAAGAGCCTGCCGATCCATTGCAACGGCTTAACAGGTGCCCCAACAAAAAGTAATAATAGAATGGCAGCTCCGACAATCGAAAAGATGACAACTGGTTCCATTCCACCACTCTCTTTCTTATATACTCTTTGTACAAAACATATGCACAGATGAAAGATTTAGTACAGGCTGTCAAAATAAAGTGAATCTTCCATCGCTGGGTCCTTTAAATCCTTCACCTGCTTGCCTGAGAGTGGAATAAAAAAGCAGGTATCTCTCATCTACCTGAGAAAAGCCTGCTTTAATGCTTATTATCGACCTATAGTAATGGTTCTTTTTTTCGCTTCTCTTAAATAGAAAAAATATTTTGCTTCTGCCACCTTTAATTCATATAGAACTTCTTGAGAAGGCTCTAAACTATTTTCTAAAAGTTGTTTTTGACGATTCCACTCGTTTTTTTGATCAATTAACTCTTCAACCAGCTGATCGTCGAATTCTTTTCTTAACCAACCTTTGCGGCGAAAAAACATAGATATTCCTCCCCTTACAATTCTCTTCTTCCTTCTAAAGCTTTTGATAAAGTCACTTCATCAGCATATTCTAGATCTCCTCCAACTGGAAGGCCGTGGGCAATTCTAGTTAGTTTAATACCTGAAGGTTTAAGGAGTCTTGATATGTACATAGCTGTAGCTTCTCCCTCAATATTCGGGTTCGTTGCTAAAATCACCTCTTGAATAACATCATCTTGAAGTCTCTTTAATAGCTCTGGGATATTAATATCCTCTGGTCCAATCCCTTCCATTGGGGAAATCGCCCCTTGCAGTACATGATACAATCCGTTAAATTCTTTCATCTTTTCCATAGCAATGACATCCTTTGGATCTTGGACAACGCATACAACACTTCTGTCTCTTCTTTGATCTTCGCAAATATGGCATGGATCTTTATCAGTAATGTGGCCGCATACAGTACAATAAGTCAAATTCCGTTTTGCATTAACTAGTGCCTTCGCAAAATCAAGTACTACATCCTCTTTCATATTTAATACAAAAAAAGCCAGTCGAACGGCCGTTTTCGGGCCTATCCCTGGCAATTTCATAAAGCTGTCTATCAACTTGGATATTGGTTCTGGATAATGCATGTAAATCCTCCTAGAAAAGACCAGGCATATTCATACCTTGAGTGAAGCGCCCCATTGTTTCGTTTGTTAGTTCATCAATTTTTTTAAGTGCGTCATTCGTTGCTGCTAAAACTAAGTCCTGTAGCATTTCAATATCTTCTGGATCTACAACATCTTCTTTAATTTTAACTTCAATGATTTCCTTTTGACCATTGACAATTACAGTAACCATACCGCCTCCAGCAGTACCTTCAATTGTTTTAACCGCTAATTCCTCTTGTGCCTTTTGCATATCTTTTTGCATTTTTTGCATTTGTTTCATCATTTTTTGCATATTTCCCATTCCGCCACGCATAGTATCAAGCTCCTTTTATTCTTTAATTTCGACGAGATCTGAGCCGAATAACTTTTTCGCCTCAGCAACAATCGGTTCTTCCTCTTGCTCTGCATCTTCGTCTGTTTTTTGGTCTCTTATAAATTCTTCTCTTATTTTAACCCAATCAGGTTCAGGGACGCCAACCATTTCAATAGATTTCCCTAGTAAATTTCGAAGAATGGACTCCATGTTTGTTCTTACTTGGTTATTATCTTCAGCAACCATCTTACAATGAATTTCATATTTAAATTTAAGGATAAATGCTTTTTCTGAAGCAGCCACTGGTTCACTATCATTTAATAAAGCAGCGTGAGAGACTTTATTTTGCTGTTTGAGATAATCAAGCAATTCGCCCCATTTATTTTTCAGCAGCCCCAGTTCTTTTCTTTGAGCGTCTTTTAAAATTTCATGAATCCGCCCAATCGGAGTTTTATAACCACCTTTTACAGCTCTGGATTGCTTTACTTCAGGCTGTGCGGGTTGTTTTACTTGAGATGAAAATCCATTTTCCTTTAAATGTAGCATCTCTTTCTCAAGATTTTCAATTTTCTCAAGAAGAATCGTATTCTCACTCTGTTCAGCAGGTGGAACAGCATCATGTTGACAAAGTTTAACTATAGCTACCTCAAGGAAGATACGCGAATGATTGGTCCATTTCATTTCCTGATGGCTTTTATTGAGTACATCAATGGTTTCATAAATTAGATCAGGTTGAACCTTTTTGGATAACTCCACAAAATGCTCATCGATTGATACTCTTTCTAATACATTTTCCAAATTTGGAGCCGCCTTGAAGAGCAGCATATCTCGAAAATAATAAATGAGATCTTCGATAAACTTTGCAGGATCTTTCCCTTGATTCATTAATGCATCTAATGTTTTTAATGCATCAGCGACATTTTTGTTATGAATATGTTCTACTAATTTTCCAACAAAGCTTTGGGAGACAGAACCCGTAATTAATAAGGCATCCTCCAAATACACTTTATCATCACTAAATGAAATCGCTTGATCAAGTAAGCTTAATGCATCCCGCATACCCCCATCTGCAGCTCGGGCAATAACATTTAATGCTTCCTCTTCTGCATGAATCGACTGATCTTCAATAATTTCTTTCATCCTGCCTACGATAGACTGTGCGGTAATTCGCTTAAAATCAAATCGTTGGCACCTGGAAATAATGGTTAAAGGAATTTTATGCGGTTCAGTAGTAGCAAGGATAAAAATGACATGCTTCGGGGGCTCTTCCAATGTTTTTAACAAAGCATTAAAGGCTCCAATAGAAAGCATATGTACTTCATCTACAATATAAACCTTATATTTAACAGCTGAAGGCGCGAATTTCACTTTATCTCGAATGTCTCTTATTTCATCGACACCATTGTTAGAAGCAGCATCTATTTCAATGACATCTGAAATTGACCCATCTGTTATACCGCGGCATGATGCACACTCATTACAAGGCTCGGCAACAGGCGCTTTTTCACAGTTAACGGTTTTGGCAAAAACTTTCGCAGCACTCGTTTTACCTGTTCCTCTTGGTCCAGAAAATAAATAGGCGTGTGAGAATTTGTTCTGGAGCAATGCATTTTGCAACGTTCTCGTTATATGTTCTTGTCCAACTACATCGTGAAATTGCTGTGGTCTAAAGACACGGTATAAAGCCTGATAGCTCACAGAACGCCCTCCTCCCGATTCAGTTCATCTGTTCTATTATAACTGATAAAAGATACAAGGAAAAGCGGAAGTGCCTTGATCAGCCCCGACAAGCACAAGCCAAGCCTCCCGAAAAGGCTGCTTTTTGCCTTTTTGGGAGGCTTGGCTTGTGACCTCGAGGGGCTAGGCGCTGCAGCTGGACAACAATGGCTAACTTTAATGCGTTAATACTTTAATCTAATTAAAATTTCTATAACTACAAGGAAAAGCGGAAGCGCCTTGATCAGCGCCGATAAGTGGAGGACGACGTGTATTAAGGAGCTAGTTTGTGTTGTTGCACTTCTCATTTCTACTTTCGTTCCGCCAATTGACAGAACACCTACTTTATTTTTTAAACATATAAAAAACTCACCCGATCACGAGTGAGTTTCGATAGTATAAGTAACTGCCGTGCACCTTCTGTCGATTTGCGATCACAAGCGTTACTTAAGCAGTTAGCTCGGCCCAGGCAACCCTGCGGCACATGAGAGGTTCCACTTAATGCTGCTTCCTTCCGGACCTGACATGGTTCATGGATTCCCATTGCGCAGGACCCAGACGTCAACACCACTTACTTAAGGCAGATCCTTGCAATCAACAAACCTCGAGAAGGGATTAGGCCTCCCTAGAGCGGATTGAGAGTACAGGGCACCGCTACCTCCCCGCTTAGCACGGCAAAATTGATACCATAATTTTAGACGTTGGAATGTCCAACGTATTTACAAGTATATATTGTTTAAGAATAAAATGCAACGATTCAATACTGTAAATTACTGTAAACTGCTGTTGTCCAGCCTGCTTAGCCTTTTTGCCTCTCTTATTTTTTTAAAAAAACGACTTAATAATTGGCCGCACTCTTCTGCCAATACTCCTGGGACCACCTCCACTTGATGATTAAATCTTTCTTCTTGGAGCAAATTCATTAACGTACCTGCACAACCACCCTTTGGATCTGGCGCTCCATACACAACCCTTTTCACTCTTGATAAGACAATTGCTCCCGCACACATTGGGCAAGGCTCTAATGTCACATATAAAGTAGCATCTTCGAGTCTCCATGTCCCGAGCCTCTTACAAGCTTGGTCAATGACAAGGATTTCTGCATGCGCAATGGACCGTTGCTGAGTTTCTCTTAGATTAAAACCGCTCGCTGCTATTTTATTGCCATTGATTAAAACAGCACCAATTGGAACTTCGCCAATCTCTCCCGCCTTTTTTGCTTCCTCTATTGCCAGTCTCATATATTGTTCATCTTTAATGATAGTCGATTCCATTTATTGAAACGTCCTTTCTTTCATAATTTAATCCCTACCGCCCCATTTTAGTTTATGATCACGATAAGTACGGCAAGCTCAACCAAATGACCAACGTACTGATATGCAGATGACGCACACCGTTCAGCTAGTAAGCATTAGGTTATACTTTTTGAGCTTTGATCATAAAATGAAGTAAACCTTTTTGCGAATAGGAGGACAATTATGCAAATACATATTGTCCGTCAAGGAGAAACCTTATACGGGATTGCTCAAGCTTATAGTACAACAGCAAGTGAAATTATTGAAACAAATGAAATACCAAACCCCACTCAATTAGTTGTTGGGCAAGCTATTGTTATTCCAATATCAGGACAATTTTACTGGGTCAAGCAAGGGGATACCCTTTCATCAATAAGCCGGAAGTTTGGAGTTACTCCACAAATTCTCGGAAGAATTAATAACCTGCAAATTAATGAGACTTTAACGATTGGATTCAGATTATATATTCCTCCTAAAACTAAAACGAAAGCAGAATTCAATGCATATGTTGAACCTCTCGGAGATCAAGTAAGTCCAAATTTGGAGCAAGCAGCTAGGGAAGCAGCTCCATACCTGACTTATTTAGGACCTTTTAGTTTTCGTATTAGGCGGGATGGCAGTTTAGAAGAGCCCCTTTTAAACAATTTTGCTCAAATTGCAAAAGACAACGATGTAACTTTGATGATGATTGTCACGAATTTAGAGGAAGATGGGTTTAGTGATGAACTTGGACGAATTGTTCTTACTAACCAAACAATCCAAAACAAACTTTTAGATAACATTGTTAAAACAGCCAAGAAATATGGTTTTCGGGATATTCATTTCGATATGGAATATTTACGTCCACAAGATAGAGAAGCATATAATAAATTCTTAATCAAAGCAAGAGAACGATTCAAAAAAGAAGGCTGGTTGATTTCAACCGCCTTAGCACCTAAAACGAGTGGAGAACAAAAAGGAAAATGGTATGAAGCACATGATTACAAAGCTCATGGGGAAATTGTTGATTTTGTGGTGATTATGACGTATGAGTGGGGATACAGCGGGGGGCCTCCAATGGCCGTTTCCCCGATCGGACCTGTGAAAGAAGTATTAGATTATGCCCTCACTGAAATTCCAAGCAACAAGATTATGATGGGACAAAATTTGTATGGCTATGATTGGACTCTCCCTTTTGAACCAGGAGGAGAATTTGCAAAAGCGGTTAGCCCCCAGCAAGCAATTCAGCTGGCAAGCAGGTACAATGTCCCAATCCAATACGATTCAGAAGCTCAAGCCCCTCATTTTAATTACAGAGATAGAGAAGGTAATAGCCATAAGGTTTGGTTTGAGGATGCCCGCTCCATACAAGCAAAATTTGATTTGGTGAAACAACTTAAGTTACGAGGAGTAAGTTACTGGAAGTTGGGATTATCATTTCCTCAAAACTGGCTTCTTATCACAGATAATTTTGAAGTTGAAAAGAAGACGATCCAATAATAGATCGCCTTCTTTTTCATTTGTTTGAAGATAAGTAATTTATGGATTTGAATTTCGATAATTAGAAGAATAATTTTCCCCATGATGATATCACCCAAATAGAAGACACTATGATAAAATATACTCTGTCTGTCAAAAACAAGTCTCCTCTTTTTATAAGGAACCATGAACAAAAGCGCAGAGCGCTAGTCTTTCGGCGGCAAGCACAAGACGAGCCGCCCGAGAAGGTTGTTCTTTAATCTTCTCGGACGGATTGACCCTGAGACCTAAGGGGCGATGTTGATGGTACTCGGAGCTGGACAAAGATACCACTTTTTATCACGTTAATACTTTAATCACCTTAAACTTCCTTAACAGACAAAAAAATGAACCACCTAACGGCATTACCAAAGGAGGACCTTTTATGCACGAAACACCCTTCATCACAATAGAGGGACCGATTGGTGTCGGAAAAACCTCTTTAGCGAGAGCAATTTCAAAGCATTATAAATTTCATTTATTAAAAGAAATTGTTGACGAAAATCCATTTCTCGGAAAATTTTATGAAAATATTGAGGAATGGAGCTTTCAAACAGAAATGTTCTTTTTATGCAACCGCTACAAGCAATTAGAAGATATTCATCACAACTTTTTACAAATAAACAAGCCGGTAGTGGCTGATTATCATATATATAAAAACCTTATTTTTGCTAGACGAACGTTAAAGAAAGAACAGTATGATAAATACCTGAAAATATATGAGATTCTTACAGGTGACCACCCGAAGCCTACTCTCATTATTTATATAAATGCCGGCCTGGATACATTGCTAAAAAGAATCAAAACCCGTGGAAGAGTTATTGAAAAGAACATTGATCCGAATTATCTTCGTCAGCTTTCTAGCGATTATGAAAAGGCAATGATTCAATGGGAAAAAGAAAACCCGCATATCCCAGTCATTCGCATCAATGGCAATGAAATAGATTTTGTCCATAATTCACAAGACTTGGAAAATGTTCTTGATACAATAGGTCACTATTTTCAAAAAGGAGTCCATCTAGATGAATTTAAGAAATAGATACAACATTCCTAACGATGCTGTTATCACAATTGCCGGAACAGTGGGTGTTGGAAAATCGACGATGACAAATGCGATTGCGAACGCTTTGGACTTCCGCACATCGTTTGAAAAGGTAGAGTCAAACCCTTATTTGGACAAGTTTTACGCAGATTTCAAACGATGGAGCTTTCACCTCCAAATTTATTTTCTTGCTGAACGCTTCAAGGAGCAGAAAAAAATTTTTGAATATGGCGGTGGATTCATTCAGGACCGGTCTATTTATGAGGATACTGGTATTTTCGCAAAAATGCATTTTGAAAAAGGAACAATGACAAAGGTTGACTATGAAACATACACAAACCTTTTTGAAGCAATGGTCATGACCCCCTACTTCCCACACCCGGATGTACTCATTTATTTAGAAGGCAGCTTAGACGATATTCTGAAACGGATTAAATATCGTGGAAGACCGATGGAACAGCAAACGCCTATTCAATATTGGGAAGAGATGTATGGAAGATACGAAAACTGGATTAACAATTTTAATGCATGCCCTGTTATCAGAGTGAACATCAATGATTATGATCTGCTCACAAATCAAGAATCAATCGAACCAGTTCTCGAGCGGATCGGACAATCTATTGAACAAACAAGAATGTCAAAAAAATAAGCATCATTAAAGTCTCCCTAAAATGGGAGACTTTTTATATTCTTAAAAATTTAAAGTAAAAGGAAGGACTCAGCGGTCCAAAGCCTAAGCGCCCGAAAAAGCTGCTTGTCTTGCGCACTTATCACGTTTCCCTTTTTCGTCCTATTTCACAACAAAGAGAGGGCTTATGTAATTTCAGAAATGAGAACGAAAAGCGCAGAGCGCTAGTGCTTTGGCGACAAGCAAGGCGAGCCGCCCGAGAAGGTTGTTCTTTAACCTTCTCGAGCGGATTGCCCCCTGAGACTTAAGCCTCGTTAATACTTTCATTAACTTAAATTTTCTTATCTGATTAGAAAAAATCCGCTGCAAGTTTTGCAGCGGATTCCAATCTCCAATATATTTATGCGCGGTCATTTAATAAATATGGCGGAGGAAGAGGGATTCGAACCCCCGCGGGCTTTGACACCCCTGTCGGTTTTCAAGACCGATCCCTTCAGCCGGACTTGGGTATTCCTCCGTTTCGACAAAAATTAATATATCATTTCTACTCGATTCCTGTCAACTAATTTTATTATTTTTTTAAAAAAGGGGAAATTCCCCCTTAACTATTTTATCCGTTTATTTCTTTTTTATTTCCCATATATGGTCTAAGTACCTCAGGAATAATAACACTTCCATCTTCTTGCTGATAATTTTCTAGTATCGCAGCAACGGTACGACCTATTGCTAATCCAGAACCATTTAATGTGTGAACATGCTCAGGTTTTCCTTTCGCATCGGGTCTGAAGCGGATGTTTGCTCTTCTCGCCTGAAACGCTTCAAAGTTACTGCAGGAAGAAATTTCACGGTACGTTTCCTGACTTGGAATCCAAACCTCAATGTCATATTTTTTAGCTGCTGTGAATCCAAGATCCGCTGTACACATGCTCATCACTCGGTATGGAAGACCTAAAAGCTGCAGAACCTTTTCAGCATCCCCGGTTAGTATTTCTAATTCATCATAAGAGTTTTCCGGTTTTACAAATTTAACCAGTTCCACTTTATTAAACTGATGCTGGCGTATCAAACCCCTAGTATCACGTCCTGCTGACCCGGCTTCAGAACGAAAATTAGCACTGAAAGCTACATAGTTGATTGGGAGTTGTTCAGCCGTAACAATTTCATCGCGATGAATATTTGTCACTGGCACCTCTGCAGTCGGAATAAGAAAGTAATCCTCCTCTGCAATTTTAAATGCATCCTCTTCAAACTTAGGGAGCTGTCCGGTACCAGTCATACTTGCACGGTTGACCATGTATGGCGGCAATACTTCTGTGTAGCCGTGCTCATCAACATGCAAATCAAGCATAAAATTGAATAATGCTCTTTCTAGTCTTGCTCCTAATCCTCTGTAAAAAACAAAGCGGCTTCCTGTTACTTTGCCAGCCCGTTCGAAATCTAGAATTCCTAATCTACTTGCAATATCCCAATGGGGCTTTGCTTCAAAATCAAATGCTCTTACCTCTCCCCAGCTGCGAATCTCTTGGTTATCATCCTCTGACTCCCCAACAGGAACTGTTTCATGGGGAACATTCGGAATAGAAAGCAGCAGCTGCTCCAAGTTTTCCTCTACCTCTCGAAGTTCTTCATCAAAAATTTTTACGCGGTCCCCGACTTCACGCATTTCAGTTATAAGGTGGTCTGCATCCTTTTTTTCACGTTTCAGAATGGCGATTTGAGAAGATACTTCATTTCGTTTGCTTTTTAATTCTTCAGTTGCAGCAATCAACTCGCGGCGGCGCTCATCAAGCTTTTCAAATTTGTCGAATTCAGATAAATCTTCCCCTCGATGTGTCAATTTTTCTTTCACTTCTGCAAAATTTGCCCTTAACACTTTAATATCAAGCATGTGCCTCTCTCCTTCTTAAACGATCATGTTATGAGAAATAAAAAAATCCCGTCCCTCTGTCTATATACAAAGGGACGGGATTACCCGCGTTGCCACCCAAATTAAAAATACAAGCTCGTATTTTTCACTCGAACTGGTAACGGCAGCACCGGAAATGTTTACTCTCCTAATGGATTTCCACATTCCATTCAAGGATGGATTCACAAAGGAATTTCACCGATTCACACCAACCACCGGCTCTCTTAAGAAATTCTGATTTGTTACTGGTTCCTCTCATAACGTTCACGTTCATTGAATTTGTAATTCATAATTTACTACAAGTTTGTATTAGTTTCAAGTGTTTTATACACCTATTTTTTCTTTCTGTTTCTTTACCATGTTCATAAATAAGCTTGTCATACGATGATCGTCCGTTAATTCTGGATGAAAAGAGCAGCCTAAAAATTGTGCTTGTCTTGCTGCGACAATTCTACCATTATGCTTGGACAGAATTTCTACATCCTCACCGACTTCTACAATGTGCGGAGCGCGGATGAATACCCCTACGAAGTCTTCACCTACGTCTGTAATTGTTAACTCTGCTTCAAAGCTTTCTCTTTGACGCCCAAATGAATTGCGTTCAACAGTGATATTCATCAATCCTAAATGCGGCTCATTGTAATCAACAATATCTCCTGCCAGTATGATTAATCCTGCGCAAGTTCCAAACATCGGTTTACCAGATGCTCCAAAGGCTTTCAATGATTCAAAAAAATCATATTTATCAATCAACCTGCGCATTGTTGTGCTTTCACCGCCAGGAATGATTAACCCATCGATTTCTTCTAATTGGTCTTTTGTCTTAATGACAATACCTTCTGCACCACAGGCTTCAACAGAGCGAATATGTTCACGGACCGCCCCTTGAAGACCTAAGACTCCAATCTTCACCATTTCCAAAACTCCTTTTACCAGCCGCGCTCTTGCATGCGATGTTCAGGCAGTAAAGTAGAAATTTCGACACCCTTCATCGCTGTTCCAAGATTTTTTGATAATTGGGCGATTAGTTCATAATCTTGATAATGAGTTGTTGCTTCAACAATTGCACGAGCAAACTTTGCCGGATTGTCTGATTTAAAAATACCAGACCCAACAAACACACCATCTGCGCCTAATTGCATCATTAACGCTGCATCTGCTGGAGTAGCAACTCCACCTGCTGCAAAGTTAACAACCGGCAAGCGTCCCTCGGCTTTAATTTGAAGCAATAGCTCATATGGAGCACCTAGATTTTTAGCTTCTGTCATTAGCTCATCATCATTCATAGAAACTACTTTTTTAACTTGAGCATTAACTTTTCGAATATGACGAACAGCTTCTACAATGTTTCCTGTGCCCGGCTCCCCTTTTGTTCGAAGCATAGAAGAACCCTCAGCAATACGGCGGGTGGCTTCTCCTAAATCACGGCATCCACATACAAACGGGACAGTATAATCACGTTTATTAAGATGGTACTCCTCATCTGCAGGAGTTAAAACTTCACTTTCATCTATATAATCAACGCCTAAAGCCTCTAATACACGAGCCTCAACGATATGGCCGATTCTTGCCTTCGCCATTACGGGTATTGATACTGCCTTCATTACTTCCTCAACAATCGTTGGGTCTGCCATACGAGCAACTCCACCTGCTGCACGAATATCTGCAGGGACACGTTCTAAAGCCATAACGGCAACTGCTCCAGCCTCTTCAGCAATTTTCGCTTGCTCAGCATTCACCACATCCATGATGACGCCGCCTTTTTGCATTTCTGCCATACCTCGTTTTACACGGTCAGTACCTGTTACTGCCATTACAAAGTCCCCCTTATTTTGAATAACATTAGATGATTCGAATTTTATCTCATACGTTTTATTTTATCCTAATTTATTTGAAAAGCCTATGGAAATAATCAGAAATGAATAAGTATTCTAAGATATTTTTCATGAAAGTGTTTACCTATATATTAATCAAAGGTTTTACTTATTATTATAACAAAAGATCAAAACACACCTTATCCAACTAAGGGCAAGTGATCCTTATGAAGGATTGCCATTTTTCTTATTGACTTGTCTCCTAAGGTGAATACAACGCTAAATTTCTAAAAAAAGCCCCAATCAGGAGCTTTTTAAAACCAGCCTTGAACGGTATCAACAGTACTATTCCATAGACCACCGAAAAATCCGCCAACACCTCTCATCGATAATACAAACCAATTTGCTTTTTCTACACCTGTTTTTGTGACAATATCAGCTGTTCCTGTTGCATTATCGGCAAGGAAACCATGATCCTTAGATTTACCAGTATATTCTACTGTCACATTACCTACTTTTTCACCTTTTTTAAATGGAGCAGTTAACGCACCATTTTCATCTAATTTTTTTTCATCAATCACAAATTTTGGCTTATAATTCTCTTTTTCACCATTCAAAATTGGAATTTCCATTGCTTCCTTTGTTTCAATCTCTACTTCTTTTTCTTTTCCCTTTATCACTTCAAGTGAAGACTGATCTTTCATTTGGTATCCAGCTGGAAAGATCTCTTCTATTGAAAAATTATTGTAAGCAAAATTTAATAACTTTTTTGTCTCCTTAAAACGAGGTGTTTTCAAATCGCCGGATCCATCGTTTGCATCCATCACTACCGAGATAACACGCATGCCATTTCGATCAGCAGTCGCAGTAAAAGAAGAACCTGCAGAGTCAGTAGAACCAGTTTTTAAACCGTCCACGCCTTCTTCCTCAAAAATTAATCCCTCTAGCATCCAGTTGTAGTTTGGCATTTCAGTGCCTTCTTTAAATGTTTTTCTCGGAATGCTTGAAACCTCAAGTATTTCTGGATAATCTTGAATTAAACGCATGGACAAAAGCGCCATATCACGGGCTGACAGCTTATTTTCATCCTCAGGCTTTGTTCCTTCAGGGTGCATACCTAATAAATCTTTGTTCTCAAGTCCAGTTGCATTTACAAATTCATAGTTTTGTAGACCTAGTTCTTTTGCTTTTTCGTTCATTAATGCGACAAATTTCGATTCAGAACCAGCTACCTTTTCTGCTAACGCAATTGCCGCACCATTTGCTGAGTAAATTACCATTGCATCAAATAATTCTTTTACTGTATAAGAACCATCAAGTCTTAAAGGGACGTTCGATAAACTTGTATCTTGAGAAATATTATGAACATATTCATCAGGTGTATATGTATCATCCCATTTCAGTTTACCTTCTTCGATCGCTTCCATTACTAAATATTCAGTCATAACCTTTGCCATGCTGGCAATCGGGAGTTTCTCATCTATGTTATCTGCGTGTAAAATCTTTCCCGTAGAAGCTTCTACTAAAATAGATGCCTTTGCATTTATGTCGATTTCAGGAGCTGCCGAGGCTTTCTGCATAGGAGCCGCTATGCTACAGAGTAAAACTGCTGCAAACACAATAGAAACAAAACGCTTCATTTTCTTGCTGTTCAATCCAAATTACCTCCAAAATTTTATTATCTATACAAACATTTATTTCGATTTTTAAAACAACAAACTAAATTTTATCACACAATAAACAAAAAAAATAGACAGAGTATTACACTCTGCCCTAAAAGTTTTCAAGCTGTAACATTTTTTAAGCAAATAGTCCTGATTAAAGGGAATAGTTTGGTGCTTCTTTTGTAATTTGAACATCATGCGGATGGCTTTCCCTTAGACCAGCCCCAGTCATCCTTATAAATTGTGAATGTTCTCTTAATTCATGTAAATCCTTTGTTCCGCAATATCCCATTCCAGAACGAATACCGCCAATTAACTGATAGATAGAGTCTAAAAGAGGTCCCTTATAAGGGGTCCGACCCTCAATACCTTCTGGTACAAATTTATTATTATCTTCTTGGAAGTAACGGTCTTTACTTCCTTTTTCCATTGCACTGACAGACCCCATACCCCGATAGACTTTAAACCTTCTGCCTTGGAAAATTTCAGTTTCACCAGGGCTCTCAGAAGTACCTGCCAACAAGCTTCCCAGCATAACAGCATGACCGCCGGCTGCTAATGCTTTGACAATGTCGCCTGAATATTTGATTCCTCCATCAGCAATAATGGAAACACCATGTTTCCTTGCTTCTGTCGCACAATCGTATACTGCTGTAATTTGAGGAACCCCCACTCCTGCAACAACTCGGGTTGTACAAATGGATCCAGGCCCGATTCCTACTTTAACTACGTTAGCTCCTGCTTCAATAAGGTCCTTGGTGGCATCTGCTGTAGCCACATTTCCTGCAATAATATTTAAGCTTGGGTATGCTTGTCTTATCGTTTTTACAGTTTCTAAAACCCCTTTAGAGTGGCCGTGAGCCGTATCAAGAACGATTACATCAACACCCGCCTCAACAAGCTTCTCAACGCGAAGCATTGTATCTGCAGTAACTCCTACCGCGGCTCCAACAAGTAACCGGCCATGCTGGTCTTTAGCCGACAATGGGAATTCGATCACTTTCTCAATATCTTTAATGGTAATTAGTCCTTTTAAGACACCTTGTTCATCAATAAGTGGTAATTTCTCAATTTTATGTTTTTGGAGGATTTTTTCAGCTTCATCTAATGTTGTTCCTACAGGTGCTGTAACAAGTCTTTCTTTCGTCATCACATCAGAGATCTTAATTGAAAAATCCTGAATAAAACGCATGTCACGGTTTGTAATGATTCCAACTAACACTCGATCTTCATTATTATTAACGATAGGAACACCTGAAATCCGATATTTACCCATTAAATGTTCAGCATCAAACACTTGATGATCAGGAGTTAGAAAAAATGGATTTGTTATAACGCCTCGTTCAGAACGTTTCACCTTATCAACTTGTTCTGCTTGCTGCTCAATCGACATATTCTTGTGGATAATGCCTAATCCACCTTGTCTGGCCATAGCAATAGCCATCTTAGATTCTGTAACAGTATCCATGCCAGCACTCATAATTGGTATATTCAGCTTTAGTGTTGGTGTCAATTCTACAGATAAAGAAACATCTCTAGGCAAGACCTCCGATTTTGCAGGCACGAGCAAAACATCATCAAATGTTAAGCCCTCTTTTGAAAATTTTTCTTCCCACATTAGTAAATCCCCCTCTTTTCGGCAAAATATTATTAGTAGATTAACAACTTGCGTTACCTGTGTCAAGAAACAAATTAACAGTTTAAATATTTTGAAAATACAAAGGGGCTTCTTGTTTATGGATACTAAAATAATTTGGAATCAGTTGGAATCCTTTCATTCGGCTGAAACCATTCAACGATTATTAGAAAAAAAATACAAGACAGATCCACAAAAAAAGGCATATAAAAACGGGTACACCTTTATATATTACTTAAAGCACGCAGAAAGCTTTTATCATCAAGCAGATCATGCTCCTCTGTCAATCCAACCCATTATGTACTTTTACGGAATGACACAGCTTCTTAAAGCATGCATTCTTACTGAAGATGCCGATTACCCTAACACGTCTGCGGTATTAGCTCATGGAGTCACAACAAGAAAGAGAAAAAAGCAAAACTACGAGTTTTTAAAGGATGAAGTTAAAATTCAACGAAATGGCCTTTTTGCTCATACCGCTTTAAAGATGTTTCATATGAAACATCTCGAAAATGATAAATATACGATGGGGCAATTATTAAAGAAAATACCTGAAATGGAAGAAACATTTTTGATTCATCGTCAAGAAAAAATACATTATGAAGTTAAGCTTAAAGATAATATGGTCAAAATTCCCGGAGAACTAACAGATCTTTACCACATGACAGCATCTCGGTTGAAGGAATATTTAATCACTCAAGACCCCTATCTTCAACCAGCCAATCACGACGACACATCTGTTTTCTTAGACGGGAATTCACAGTCATTGAAACGTCCATATTTAAGCAGCCTTTTTATGTACAATACAACCAACAACAGCTTTGCCCTTCCAACGGCGCGTACGGACATTATATTATTACCCGAAACTTTAGTCCATTATTTGCTTATGTATAATTTAAGCATGATTTCTAGATATGAAACGGAATGGTGGTACGATCTATTACTCAGCCATTCTAATGATGACTTTATATTCATTTCCCGTTTCTTGAAAATCTCCAGCTATAAAATACCTTACTATATATGGTTATTTTTAAACGATACACTAATAAATAATTGATGGCTTAATTAGGACGACAACGTTATCTTGTATTTGGAATTTTTTACAAAAATCTATTTATAATTGAATAGAAAATAGGTGGTGGCCAATAATCAAAGGCTAACGCGTATCATTCGCTACTTACTATAATAAGGGTGATTTGGATTGATTTATAGATAATCATCCCGGATAAAAAATGGCATGGAAAGATGTAATGATTACCCATTATTAGCCGTAAATCCTTTTTATTGTCTTGAACCCCCCGATTTCTTTCCCTATGCGGAAATTTAGTGTCCTATTCTTCAAACTTAGTGGCTTATTCTTGGAATTCACTTGCCATGTAAGCGATATTACTTTCCGCCAATCCACGATATTGGCTGGAAAGTGTCTATATTGGCTTGGCGGGTGACTACGAAAATTGCAGGGATCTTGGGGGACGCTGGGGTCTTGAACTTCCTATTCCATACCCATAACTGATAATTTTGAGGAATTTTCTGTTTTTGTCATCATTCTATCCCTCCAAATTTGATTTTCATGAGGTAGAAAGCGCCTTCATAAAGGGGTTCTATGGAAAAATGACACGAAGAGCGGAATGGAAAACAAGTTATCTTCGAAAATGAACCCTTTATCTTCGAAATTTTTACTAAATCTTCGAAAACCACAGATTTATCTTCGAAATTTCCCAAATATTGATTGTTCGAAAAAATTCCCTGTTTTTCGTTAGATGCTCCGAATTGTGGTGGATGGCTTCGATGACGGTAAAAGACTGACAACGACCATTCACCTTTTATCCTTGTTATCCATTTAAAACTTTCTGAAACAAAAAAAGAACAGCACTCAGCTGTTCTTTTCCTTATGAACCTGGCGACGTCCTACTC
>NZ_JACXAI010000059.1 GCF_014773385.1 Metabacillus arenae
TCACCTCACACTTCAAGTATGGACACATATAGAGAGGGCTAAAAGCTTATACCGTCTAAAGACGGTGGAGTTGGACCACGCATTTGTAAATTAAACGGTTCGCTTACTACTCATGCAGCATAACAGAAATCCTAAAATTTCCTTTCGTGCTTGCCTTTTTAAAGGCTTCTTGAATATTAGATAGTGGTACTTTTTCTTCTATTAAATAGGATACATCAATACGTCTCTCGCTTAACATCCTGCCTGCGTTATTAAAATCCTCTAAAGTAGAGCCAAATGTTCCGATTAATTCTAAATTTTTATAATGTATGACGTTAGAATCAACATTTAATTCAGGTAAAGGAAAACCTGCCGCATAAAATAATATCCGACCATGCTGCCCTTTAGCCATTTCTAAAGCTTGCTGATTAGCTATAGTTGTACCAGCTGATACAATAACTGCATCTGCTCCACGACCATTTGTTAGCTTTTTCACTTCTATTATCGGGTAACAATTTCCCGCATCAATCATTTCAAAACCCATTTTCCTTCCAATTTCTAACTTTTTTTCTCCTCTTCCAGAAACAATCACTCTAGCACCCATCGCTCTTGCAGCGGCTGCATTCAATAAGCCCATTGTTCCTCCTCCAATAACTACCACGGTATCAAATCCACCTTGTAGTCTAATTTTTCTCAGTCCATGAAGAACAGAACCTAGAGGCTCAACAAAGCCTGCTTCCGATGGAGACAGCTCTACGTTCATCTTTACAAAGCTTTTCGCATTTCTAATAAAATAATTGGAAAATCCAAAAATTCCAAAATACTCATCATGATAATTTTTTCCAAATAGTTTTTTATTTTGGCAGATTGTTATCATGCCAGCTTTACAGTTATCACATATTCCGCAATAGTCATAAAGAATACTTACACGATCACCAATTTCAAAGTTCCCAACTTTATCGCCTTTTGCAATGACTATTCCAGAACCCTCATGACCACCTGCCATTGGGTAGCCTTGATGTTCCCTTAAACCCAGCCATTGTTGATAATCTGTTGTACAAATATTACACGCTTCCTGTTTTACAAGGAGTTCATCTGGTTTAAGCTCATGTAATTCACTTTCTCTAACTTCTGCATGGCCTTTTTCAGTTAGTACTCCAAATTTAAATTTTGTTGGAATCATGGACATATACTCCTTTTTTTAGGCGACATTGTTAGCTTTAAAGTTTGTACTACCTATTTCTATGGAAAGACAATCGACGACATACGCCGATTGTTACACTTCCCTATGGCGGTATTCGAAATCAGCCTAATCATAGCATTCATCATTATCCTCAATCGCTTATAAAAAGAATGAAAATCCATATGCTATAATAACTGCTAATGGTCCTGTAAAAAGCCTTGAGAAAAGAATCGCTGGAACACCGATACTAATGGTTTCGGACTTTGCTTCTCCAAGAGTTAAACCTACTGGAGCAAAGTCACATCCTACTTGAGCATTAATAGCAAATAACGCTGGTAAAGCATATGCAGCAGGAATCGTTCCGCTTGCAATTTCATTTCCAATTAATACCCCAATGACAGCTCCAATGACAGCTCCAGGTGCTAGCATTGGAGAAAGGAATGGCAACCCACCAATTAAACCTAAAACAACTAAACCTGCTATAGTTCCAGCTAACGGAGTTAATACGTTTGCTATGAAATCTCCAATGCCCGTATAATTGATAATTCCAATTAAGGCAGCAACGAAAGCCATGAAAGGTAAAATATTTTTCATAACTGTTTCGATTGTATCTCGACCTGATTGATACATTATATTCATAAACTGTCCTGCACCGCGGCCAATTGCATCAATTAATTTCATAAAAGGATTTATTTTACCAATATCAGCACTATTAGACTCAGACGAAGCAGCTTCTGCATTTTTTATTGCATTTTCATTCTCCTCTTCTTGGATTGCAGCTGCTACAAGAGGTTGCGCCTCTTTCCCAGTAAGTGTTATATCATTAACTGTTACACCTGAAATGAATATATCTTCAGTCATGAATTTAGCAAGTGGGCCAGATGGACTCATCACTTTAATATTAATTGTCGGAATTCTAAGTCTTGGATAAGTTCCGCAACGTGCAGTACCACCGCAATCAATTACTGCGCATAATGTGTCTTCTTTTTCCACTGGATCCTTAAAAGAGTCAACCGCGATAGCACCAGTTAAGTCAGCAATTTTCTGTGCAACAGGATGAATACCCCCACCTGTGACGCTTATGACATACTTTTTATGTTGATCTGGTTTTAATATTAATGGACCGCCCCAACCATTATTTCCTCTTGTTATTTTTACAGTTTTATATTCAGACATCTTTCATTCCTCCCTTCATTACCTACGCAACATTCCGTTTAGCAACTGCATTTCGTTTCATTTGAAAGTCTGTAATCTTTTCAGTTACAACTCCTCTAACTAGACAGACAATTAGACCAACAATTAGGTACATTAGAGCTAACCTACTTTGACTTCCTACTTTCGCAAAACCTTGTGCAATTCCTAGGAAGATAAATAGTTCTGCTGAATTTGCATGCGGAAATAGTCCTGTGATTGGATGTACAAATGATACAGCTGAATCATAGAATGCAGGTTTTTGTTTTTCAGGAAGAAATTTTCCAAATGTGTAGCACATAGGGTTTGTTAAGAAGAAAACTGAAAAGAATGGAATTAATGTATATCGAAAAATAGTAATTTTAGAAATCGCTTTCATAAAACTGAAAATTCTATCCTCTCCAACTATTTTAATAAAGGCGTTAACAATAGTGATAAGAACGATCAGCAAAGGAATAATTCCAGTGATAAATCCCATTAAAACTTCTGCACCTTCTTGGAACATTCCCATAAAACCATCAGCCAATTTTATAAAGAAATCCATCTACTTTACCTCCTAAATATAATATTTATAGATAAATTTAAGTAATTTATTTTTTTACTAGCAATCCAACAATTATTTTCCAAACACGATTTCATCATCTTTTTCAAATGTTGGATACACACCAGGAGTTACCAATATCGCTCCAGGAAGAAGTTCAACTGAAGTGTCATCTTTAAAATAAATAGAAAGATGGCCTAATTCTTCAAAGTTTTTATTAGCCAGAGCTCCTACTTTTTCTATCCTGTAAACATTGTTTCCAATTTCGAGCGTTCCACCTTCAACAAGTGCTTGATCTGGCTGACGCTCCATCTCATGAACGATTGAAATATCTTTTAATTCTGGTGGAGCTGCTGACCCAAAAAGGATTAACAAATTTTCTTCCTTAAACTCTGGTACAATTGGACCTATTTCTGTAATCTTGGTTTTTATCATAAATATTTCTACCTCCACTCAATTTTTATAAATAAATCTAGTATTAGTGATTTACGAGTATTTTCTGAAGTAGCAAATGTTTCATCCTGTAACTTACGAAGTTTCTAAGCCGTTGTGCTTCATCTAATTCAACATCATCTGTTGTTAAGAATGTTCCCGCTTTAATATCACGTTTTGCAACAACATTTCCTGAGATTAATCCAATTGGAATATGATTCTCTTTTTTCATATCAGAGTGAGTTTCTAATACACCTCTTACACAATAACCACCGATATCGTCTAATCTATCCCCTGCTTTAATGTCTTTGGTTACTGCAACAATTTCGGAAACTGGTGCACCTAATGGAGCGATTCCATATTCATGATTTAAAACTGCTTTTGCAATTGTATTTGGTGTTTCAAGGCTTGCTAAATGTCCTACGACACCTACATTTCTCTCTGACTAGTAATTTACCATATAAAGTCATAATTAACTCCCTCCAAAAATTAAGTGATAGAACATTTGATCATCTTATGAACATTTTCTCTTTCAGATAAAAAGTATCATTGAAAGCGCTTTAAGTCAAGTAGTTTCTTTCTTGAAAAGTATGATAAAATGATTATAAAAAATTTTGATCATAAATTACAAAAATGTTCAAAGAGGTGGAATTAGTGGATTGGGAAGAACGAAAGGAAATTGTAAAAATAGCCATATTTTATTATTATAAAAATTTAACTCAAGACCAAATCGCTAAAAAATTAAATGTGTCACGATCGGTTATTTCTAGAAGCCTTCAAAAAGCAAAGGATTATGGCATAATTAATTTTTATATTAAAGATGAGAGTTTTCCTATTGTTAATATGCAAAGTGAACTAGAGGAAAAGTTTCGTTTGAAAAAAGTCATTATCTCACCCTCTTACAACCTATTAGATCACGAAGTACTCAACTTAGTGATCAAAGAAGCTATTGCCTATTTAAAAGTCGCATTAAAGAATGTGAATACTGTTGGTGTTTCTTGGGGCAGTACATTAAAAACACTTGCAAGAGAATTCCCTTATGAAGATCATAAACATCTTACCCTTTTACCCTTAATTGGTGGAATAAGTAAGATGCATATCGAACTACATTCAAATCAAATTTGTTATGATTTAATGAAAAAATTATACTGCCATAGCAACTTTTTATATGCTCCAGCCTTAGCAGAAAACACTTTAATTAAAAAGACCTTTTGTGAAAGCCCTTCCATATCTGAAGTATTAGAGGCTGGACGAAATGTTGACATGGCCTTATTAGGAATTGCAAGTCCCTATGCAAATGATAACCTAATGAGAAGAATAGGCTATACCACCAATCTAGATTTAAAAGAGTTTGAATCATTAAACGTTGTAGGTGATATTAATTCACGATTTTTCAATCAAGAAGGGACTGAGGTCAACTGTAGGATCAATAACCATGTTATTGGGATAAGTTTGGAAGACATTAAAAATATTCCAAATATTGTTTTAATAGCTAGTGGAATTCAGAAAAAAGAAGCAGTACTCGCAGCCGTTAAAGCAGGTTACGCTCATACATTAATTATTGATGAAAGGATTGCGGATTACCTATTGCATAATTAACTAAAATGTTAAAACAATGAGACCTAACTTCAAATTCAATCGGCTACATTGCTTGATTAAAAGATAGATAAGTAAAAAAAACTCTTATGCCCACTACCAACTAAGGGAATAAGAGATACAGACCACTGAGTATTAAGTTTCTTATTATACTAAAGTGTAGTTTAATTTAATTTCCTACATTCACATGCTTCGACCAAAATAATTAAAAAAAGAGATAGTTGAAAATAAGTCGATTTCAGTTAGGCCAACTATCCATATTTGTACTGTAATAGTTTTTTCAATAATTTATTATCTTTACCTCATAAATTTCAGTTAAAATTCTAACCCTATGTCTGTTTATTTGATAAGCTAATAAACAGACATAAATTTCAGTTAAATTTAATCGATGTTTTCTTGTATGACAGGGGGGTCATAGTCACACGTGAAATGGGAAATCGTGATTTAGGCATTTTTTTGTTCATTTTTAATAGCAGCTTGAGCCGCTGCAAGGCGTGCAAGAGGTACACGGTATGGTGAACAGCTTACGTAATCCAATCCTACATCGTGGCAGAATTGGATCGAATGTTTTTCTCCTCCATGTTCTCCGCAAATACCTGTTTTCAACCCTGGCTTGGTTTCCCTGCCAAGCTTTACACCTGTTTCAACAAGTTTTCCTACACCGTCTTGATCAAGTGAAGCGAATGGATTTTCTGGGAGAACTTTGTTTTCAATATAAGCTTGAAGGAATTTACCCTCTGCGTCATCTCGACTGTATCCAAAAGTAGTTTGAGTTAAATCATTTGTTCCAAACGAGAAAAAGTCGGCCTCCCCGGCAATTTGGTCAGCTGTTAAAGCGGCTCGTGGTACTTCAATCATCGTACCAATGAGGTAATTAAATTCCTGTTCTGTTTCTTCCGCAACTTGCAACCCCGCATTGATCACCAATTGTCGCATTTCTTTTAACTCATTTACATGCCCAACCAGTGGAATCATAATTTCTGGTTTTACGACCAGTCCTTTTTCCATTACCTTCGCAATTGCATAAAAGATTGCTTTCGCTTGCATCACGTAAATCTCTGGAAAAATCATTCCCAACCGGCAGCCGCGGTGGCCTAACATTGGATTAAATTCATCTAATTGGCGTACTTTTCTTAATAGCTGCTCTTTATCCTGTAATTCCTTAGAATTTGAATTTGTTATCTGAAGTTTTGTCACCTCAACCAGAAGTTCTTCTTTATCTGGCAAAAACTCGTGAAGAGGAGGATCTAATAGACGAATCGTTACAGGATTCCCATGCATCGCTTCAAAGATTCCTTCAAAATTTTCTTGCTGCATTGGCAATAACTTGGCTAGCGCATTTTCACGCTCCTGATATGTTTCTGCAAGGATCATATCTTGGACAATTGGAATTCGCTTGGCATCCATAAACATATGTTCTGTGCGGCATAATCCGATTCCACCTGCTCCAAACTCAAGAGCTTTTTTGGCATCTTCAGGATTGTCAGCATTTGCTCTTACGCCAAGTTTTCTCTCCTCATCTGCCCATGTAAGCAACAATTGAAACTCGTCCGAAAGCTGTGGCTCGATCATTGGAATTTCCCCTAACATGATTTCACCAGTTGAACCATCAATCGTAATGATATCACCTTGGTTGACGATCGTATCTCCTACTTTAAACTGCTTTAGCTTTAAGTCAATTTTTAATGATTCACAGCCGCATATACACGCTTTTCCCATACCTCGTGCAACAACTGCTGCATGGCTTGTCATTCCTCCACGACTAGTGACAGTTGCCCCGGCCGCAACAATACCATGAATATCGTCAGGTGTCGTTTCGGGCCGAACAAGAATAACCTTTATTTCATCTTTCGCTAATCTTTCTGCTTCATCCGCATCAAATACGACTTGCCCTGTTGCTGCCCCAGGAGAAGCTGGCAGACCTTTCGCTAACTGTTTTCGTTCATATGAATCATCAATGCGGCGATGGAGCAGTTGATTAAGCTGATCAGGATCTACACGCAGAATGGCTTCCTGCTTACTAATGATTTGTTCTTTTACTAATTCAACTGCGATTCTAATGGCTGCTTGAGCTGTTCTTTTTCCAGTCCGTGTTTGCAGAATAAATAGTTTCCCACGCTCGACAGTAAACTCAATGTCCTGCATGTCTTGATAATGCTTTTCAAGAAGGTGGCAAGTCCGGGCAAACTGCTGATATACTTCTGGCATTTCTTCTTGGAGAGAAGAAATTGGTTGAGGGGTTCGAATCCCGGCAACAACATCCTCTCCCTGAGCATTTATCAAATATTCACCGTAAAGCTTCGCTTCCCCTGTAGATGGATTACGAGTAAAAGCCACTCCAGTACCAGAATCGTTGCCCATATTTCCAAATACCATGCTTTGAATGTTCACTGCTGTACCAAGATGACCAGGAATTTTTTGAAGACGGCGGTATACTATCGCACGTTGGTTATTCCAGGAATCAAAAACAGCACGGATGGAAAGGAATAATTGCTCCTTTGGATTCTCAGGAAAAGTCCTTCTAGCATTCCTCTTAACAATTTCTTTGTATCCTTTAATCACTTCTTTCCAATCTTCTGCAGTCATTTCAGGATCTGAATGATACCCCTTCTTTTCCCTGATTTCTTCTAAGAATTGCTCAAAATAAAAACTATCCACATTCAGAACAACATCACTAAACATTTGGATAAACCTGCGGTAAGAGTCATATGCAAAACGCGAATTGTTAGTAAGCTTTGCCATCCCCTCTACAGTTTCATCATTCATTCCAAGGTTTAAAACGGTATCCATCATTCCTGGCATCGAATGTACAGCACCGGAACGGACAGAAACAAGCAGTGGATTGGATGGATCTCCAAGCTTTTTACTTGTTTTTTCTTCAAGATTTTTAAGTGCTTCTAATACCTGAAATTCAATCTCTGGAGGAATAGATTTTTCTGCATCATAATAGGAATTACAAGCCTCTGTTGAAATGGTAAAACCATAAGGGACGGGCAAACCGATTCGGGTCATTTCTGCTAGGTTCGCTCCCTTACCTCCTAAAAGTTCCTTTTTTTTGCTGTTGCCCTCATCAAACATATAAACAAATTTATTCATGATAAAACGTCCCTCTCTTTTTTAACATGGCTAATATTAAATCAGCAGTCTCTTCGATTGCTTTATTTGAAACATTAATGATTGGACAACCAATTTGTTTCATAATCTTCTCCGCATAATCTAATTCTTCAAGGATCCGTTCTAAATTTGCATAGTTCGCCTGAATGGTTAATCCTAAATTTTTCAACCGTTCCCTTCGAATTTCATTCAGTTTATCTGGTGTAATGATTAGACCAACACATCTATTTTTTGGAATCTCAAAAAGATCATCAGGAGGTGATATTTCTGGTACTAATGGTACATTCGCCACCTTAAATCCTTTATGGGCTAAATATATAGAAAGTGGTGTCTTTGATGTTCGGGAAACACCAACTAAGACAATATCAGCAAGTTTAATGCCCCCAGAATCTTGTCCATCATCATGTTTTACCGCAAACTCAATTGCTTCAACTCTTCGGAAATATTCATCATCTAATTTCCTCATTAATTTTGGTTCACCAGTTGGAATTTTTTTGAATTTTTGAATAAATACTTCCATAAGTGGATTCATTAAATCAACTGCTAAAACTCCAACTTCTCGTGACTTCTGATCAAGATATTGCTTTAAGTGCGATATAACGATTGTGTATGCAATGATAGAATTACTATTTTTCGCCATGTCGATAACATCTTTTATGTCTTTAACATCCTCTACATAGGAAATATGTTGTATATTTACTTCTTTTCCATTAAATTGACTAGCAACTGCTTTTACCATCATATCAGCTGTTTCGCCAACCGAGTCAGATACTACATAGACTAGTTCCTTCTTATTCACATCCGATCTTCCTATTCTTTTGAGTTTTAGTTTTTGTTTAATCATTTTAGAAAGTTCTTCGAATAAAAGTTATTTAGTAATCTATGAAAATTACCACACATCTTTTCATCAACCCTTAAGCAAAAAACATAGGATATTAGATACCTATTTTTCATTACATTCTAAAATAGGTATTTGCTTCATAATGAGTTTCTTCGTTCAAGTTCTTTTGTCTGAATTCCACAAGAACCTGTTTATTGCATAGCTTCCTCACAGAATAGTAATTCTCTATCCATGGGTTTCTTCAAATGCAATAATTTTATTGACTCGATTTGCATGTCTTCCACCTTCAAAAGGAGTTGTTAACCATATTTTTGCAATATCGCGAGCTAAACCTTCACCAATGACACGTTCTCCTATCGCTAATATATTTGTATCATTATGTTCTCTTGTTGCCCTAGCACTAAAGGTATCATGCACAAGCGCACAGCGAACTCCCTTTACTTTGTTTGCAGCTATGCTCATTCCAATACCTGTACCACAAATTAGAATACCTCGTTGAAATTCTCTACTTGCTACTTTCTCAGCTACTAGAATTGCATAATCTGGATAGTCAACAGATGTATTGCATTTACAACCCAAATCAACATAATCAATATTCATCTCGTCCATCAAGGAGGTTATTACTTTACGAATAGTTATACCACCATGATCAGATGCAATAGCTACTTTCACTTTTCTTCCTCCCTTTTTATAGTTATATTACCGACGGCATGTATCCCCTGCCTTAATTTGTTCATTCGTACTTTCTCTTTCTTAAATTTGTTGATCAATTGACATTTGGAACCTACGCAAAAATTTAACTTTTAATAACCTTTATTACATAATAAAAATAAAGTTAACACATTTTATGATGGTTAACAAAAATGATATTTTTGTAACATTTGTTAATACATTTAACATTTGTTAATATATAAACTCATTCTAAAACGAAATGAAAGGGCTGTCAACAATAAAATTACTACGAAGGAGAATATAAAAAGAAACAGAAAGGTCCAGGTAATGGTAAAAGGTTATTGAGGCAACGGATAAAAATCAAAAAATGGTTAAGTGGGAGAATAATAAACTAAAAAAACAATCCATCTATTACCTATATATCTTGGGTGGTTTATTTTTTAAAGGGGCTGTCCGAAAAGGGCAAATTCATAAAAATAGAAAATCAAGAATGTTAATATATCAGCATTCTGAAACAGTAAAGGAGCATCCAATAGCCGAAAAATCGACTTATTGGACAGCCCCCAATAGATAAAACTGAACATAGAATAATCATCTTTTTCGGTATTGCCTAATTACTTTTCTCGATTCTTTTAGCTCACGTATTAATCGATATGGTTTACTAACAACTCTTATTGGCAGTCTTGATAAAAACATATTTAAATCCTTTTTATATTCTTGTGTAATTCGAGAAGGCTTTGTTGAAACTCGTTCATAAATTTCTTTATAAAACTCTTTCATAATATCTACTTTAAGTTCAACAATATGACGACAATCCTCACATTCTATCTTTGTAATTTCGTTGTTTATATAAATGATCATGTGAGGTGTTTCATCATTGCAATGAATACAAAAAAGATTAGCTTCCATCTCAGATCTTTTCACGATCCATCTCCCCTTAAAATCCAGTATTGATTTTTCAATAGGCAAACAAAATCATGGATCACTAAGTTGTTTAATAAATAACATTTGTATCAAATAAAGTAATTTTATGCGATTTAGATTAAAGCAGGATATCTGTAATTAGGATTACCTAAAAAATAAAATTTTTTCAATCAAATGATTTATCCACTCTCGCTAAAATAGCTGCAGCAGTTAATTCATCGATAATTATCACATCAAGGTATGAATGGCTGAAACATAACCTCCGGGACCACCCCCAATAACTGTAATATCATAATATTCAGACATACTATTCAGCTCCTAAACTAGCAATTCATATGGATTTTCTAGCACATATTTAAGTTCTGTTAAAAATTCTGCTACTGGTGCACCATCAATTGCACGGTGATCAAAGGAAAGGCTGACTGCCATCATTGGATGTATTACAATTTCCGATTTACATTTGTTCTTATATATTACATTTGTAATTATTATAATGCCAATCACAAAAACGGTCAAGGGGATTCTCTTTATTTTTCGAATTTTTTCAAAACTCACCCTTTAACATTAAGGTTAGTTAATCTTCAACCTTTGAAGTAAAGAAAATAGGATGCTTGTCCTTCAATAATGCAAAATGTATAATTCTAACTAAAAATAATGGAGGATAAAATGAATAGAAAAGATTATTATTATGATGAAACTGCCCCGAAGCCGACTTCAATTGTACCTGCAGTATCAGCAATTGTATTTTCTGCAGACAACAGTAAGCTGCTTCTTCAAAAACGAGCCGATAATCGTAAATGGTCCTTACCCGGCGGACAGGTTGATCCTGGAGAAAATGTAGAAGAAGCAATTATACGAGAGGTAAAAGAGGAAACAGGATTTGATATTATTGTTAAAAAGTTAAGTGGTGTCTATAGTGATCCAAATCACATCATTGCTTATACAAACGGTGAAATTCGTCAGCAATTTTCCATTTGTTTTTTATGTGAAATTGTAGGAGGCACACAAGTAACGAGCGAAGAATCTATTGAAGTAAAATTTATCAGTATAGAAGAACTTGATCGAATCTCTATTCATCCGACACAAAAAATTCGAATAGAAGATGCACTATCTGGAGAAGAACAAGCCTTCATTAGATAAAAATGTTTAGGTCATAAAGGAACTGTCCAATAAATCCTTAAAATAAAAGCGAGGGAAAAATAAAGCAGTTTTCTTCCCTCGTTTTTTTACGTTGTGTTTGATTTCCTGAAAATAGAGTGGTTTGGCCCGCCATATCTTGCCCTATTTGATCTATTCTAAACGTAATAATCAAGTAATTGAAAGAAGATAGAACTAAAATAACATTCTAAATGTTTGACAGAAGGCGGAATTGATAAATAGCGAGTATAATACATACAATAATGTACAAACTGGTTATTAAAATAGGAAAAGTGGTATTTAGGTTGAAGATGCCATATTTAAAGAAAAAAACATAGAATCGCTAACTATCATCCTTTAAATCCTATATTATTTTTGAAAACTTATAAAATGGTTTAAAAAGGGAATTCAAATGGAAAAAATATCGAATTACCAATTATTTGGACTGACGTTCTTATATCAAATAGGAACAACAATTATATTTGGTTTTGGTGCTGGTGCAGGCCGGGACGCCTGGATTGCTGTACTCCTTTCAAGTCTCTTAGGAACTTGCATTACGATCATATATGTTTTGTTAATGAAGATGAATCCTGGATTGACTCTTGTCCAATGGTTCCCGGCACAATTCGGAAAGTGGTTAGGTACACCTATTTCTTGGCTGTATCCGCTTATCTTTCTATTTGATGCAGGACGTGTTGCAGGTGATTTAAAAGAGTTGATTCCCTCTACTCTTTTACCAACTACCCCTCCTTTGGTGTTTATCGGACTTTTTTTGCTTGTTATGGTATTTGCTTTATATTTAGGGATTGAAAACCTTGCAAGAGCAGGAGAAATTCTGGTTCCTATCGTCCTGATCCTGCTCTCCATAGAAGTCCTCCTACTTTTCAGTTCTGACATTATACATTTGAAATATTTGTTGCCTATATTAGAAAATGGATGGGTACCCATATGGGAGAATGTTTATTCGCAAGGAATTTCTCAAACGTACGGGGAATCGATTATTTTTGCAATGATCTGGACGCAAGTAAAAAATCCTGAGAGGATTATGAAAATCACCATTTACTCTTCCATCCTTTCTGGAATTTTATTGGCCCTTTCGGTAACCTTAGCGATTGCTACTTTTGGTGAAGACTTGTACAAACGTAGTATCTATCCGCTTTTCTCATTATTAGGAGTAGTAAATGTTGCCGATTTTCTCAACAATTTAGATCCATTTGGTGTTATATACCTTACATCAGTCGCATTTTTTAAGATGTATATCAAAATATTCGCAGGTATAAAGGCTATTCAGCAGTTGACACATCTGCACAATCATCGTGTGCTCATCGTACCTGCTGTCATCCTTGTCATGTATTTAGGAATGTCCGTTTCAGATAATATCGCAGAGCATATTTATGGCATGGCATTAGAAGTTGTTACCCCTTATGTATGGGTTCCGTTATTTTTCATTTTTCCAAGCATATTGCTGGTCGTAACATGGATTAGAAAGAAGTGGTTAAAAGGAGGAGGCCACAGTGTATGAGAGGAAGAATGGTCCTTTATATGGGGAGTGTACAAGAAATATGGCACCTCCATATAAAGGACTTTTTTCTTTCAATATGTCATACAATTGAATATTACTTTTCACCTTGCTTTCCTTCATCTTAATGTTGTTCTGATGTTCCTGTCATTCCGATCAGATGAATGGTTAAATCTACCTTGACTGAAATATCAGCTTCTGAGAATTCTTTCCCCCATTCATTCTTTATCTTTTTCCATTGAGATGGATCCTTGCGAAAAATGGCATCACCGAATCCAAAAATATCCGTTTTATATTCTTTTTGCACCTTTTTAATTAATTGAGAAACGCGTTTCTCAAAATATTTTTCTAGTTCATGTTCCATTATTTCCACCTTGTCTGGTTTCGTGAGGTCGAAATTTGTATTGTTTAACCTAACTTCCCCTTCACCGGTAAGAGTGATCTTAAACTTCGCTTTATATGGATTGATCATGGGTTGAATCTTACTTTTTAAGTTAGTGGTTCTCAAATTGATTTTGCCTTTTCCTTGTGGAATGGATGCGGTAATGTCCTGATAAGACAGGTTTCCTAATACCCACATTTTGTCCTTTGTTTCGCCTTCATTCAGAAATCCGACCAATTTTAAATTTTTATTTAAAATAGCACTTCCAACAGATTTTAATGCATTCTGGTCCTGCTCTAGCCCCAATGCTGGTGGACTAGGACTCATGGACTCTCTTGCATTTACCACCAAAAAATCCAGAAGCCTGGTATTTGCCGCTATGTCCTTTTGCTCGTGTATTTTTAAAGACGCTAAAGCGGAAGCAGATTCCAAAGGATCAGATATTTTTAACGCATCCAAAGCCTGATGACCTTTTACAACAGAGATATCACCCATGACTCTAGCATCTGGATCTCGAGTAAATGAATCGATTATATCTCTGATTCCGTGCTCTGCAAGACGTTCTCCAATATAGACCGATTGCTTTTGACCTCTATTGAGTCTTCTGGAGATCTTTGCTTGCAGATTCTCAAAGGCCTCATAATAAGTTGCTCCTTTCTCAGTTGCCACGTAAAATTGTTTTCCCTGTCCTCCCCCGCTTTCAGAGCTTCCCATAGAGGAGGGAAGCACAACCTGGGCGCTTAATTGGTAATTTCCATCCTCGGTTAAATCTGCCCCTATTCCAAGTACAATCGCTTGATCGTTTAATTCGATACTATCCCAACAGCCAGTCATCAACAATAGGGACAAGGAAAAGAGCATAAAAACGATTCGTTTCTTCTTCATCTATTGACATCTCCCTGTTTTAACTTTTGGGACTTGGTTTTTGACCTTTTGGAATACGTACAGGATCCTGCTTTCTCATCATGGAGTTGGGGCGAAAAGTAAGCAACCATCGCGGCGCTCTCCACAAAATGTCCTTGATCTCTTCCACATTCAAGGGAGCCAGTGGACTAAGATACGGAATTCCAAATGAGCGAAGGCTGACAAGGTGAAACAAAATGGCTAAAAACCCCATAACGATTCCGAACAAACCAAATGTTCCTGCTAAGATGAGTAGCGGAAAGCGAAGAAGACGGTAAGCAATTCCTAAATTATAGCGGGGAATCGCAAACGAAGCGATTCCAGTTCCCGCGACAACAATGACAATCGGAGCTGAAATGATTCCTGCCCTAACCGCAGATTCTCCAATAACCAATGCGCCGACAATACTTACCGCTGAGCCTACAGTTTTTGGGAGACGAACACCAGCTTCCCTTAGAGCTTCAAATACAACCTCCATCAAAATGGCTTCAATTACTGTTGGAAACGGACTTGGTTCGCGTGCAGCCGCAAAACTGAGGAGCAAACTTGTGGGTAACATCTCCGAGTGAAACGTCGTAATTGCTACATACAATGAAGGCAAAAACAGTGCCACATTAAAAAGGAGAAAACGAACCCATCTAATAGCGGTCGAGTACATAAATCGTTCATAATAATCCTCCGCCGCTTGTAAACCTGTAAAAAAAGTATACGGAACGATGAGAACACTAGGTGTTCCATCGGTAAGAATGGCTACTTTCCCTTCAACTAGAGTGGAAGCCACAACATCTGGGCGCTCTGTATACTGAACGGTAGGGAAAGGAGAAAATGGTGCATCTTCAATAAATTCTTCAATATAGCCCGATTCCAGCACACTATCAATCTGGATTCGTTGAACTCTCTTTCGAACCTCGTTTAAAACCGATTCATTTACAATTCCCTCGATATAAGCAAGCGCAACATCGGTTTGAGTGATCTCACCAATTTGAAGAGATTCTATTTTCAACCGCGGACTTTTCATTTTTCTTCGTAACATACTGGTGTTCGTACGGAGCGTTTCAGTAAATCCTTCTTTTGGACCCCGGATTACAGGCTCCGTAGAAGGCTCTTCCACACCCCGAGACACCCATGACTTCATGTCTGCCACTAAAGCATGACATTCCCCGTCAACGAGAATCACTACGTTGGCACTTACTACGCTTTTGACAGCATCCTCCACTTTCGATATAGTTTTGGTTTGGGCAACAGCTACCAATTGATCTTCCAGCATTTGTCCAAAATGATGGACCTCACCCAGTCCTTTAGGGGGTCCTTGAAATAGTATTGGTTGTAAAACAGCTTGATCCAATACTTGGGAGTTAATTAAACCATCAACATAAACGAGAAGTAGTTTGGTTTTTTCATGATTTTGAACCGAACGAAAGATAATATCTGAACAATCATTGAAAATGTCTCTTAAAATCATCTCGTTTACAGCAATATCCGTGCTTAATATCCCAGCCTTAATATCAGAGGGCAGAAGGTTAGTTTCGATTTCTTTTATAACCTTTTGTTTAGCAGACTTGATATTTATAGACTTGCGAAACCTCCTCATAACAACCTCCTTAGGCAAAATAAATTCTTTTGTTAAAATTGCCCTATAAAAGAAGTTTTCATTCGTATTTATGTTATTTAAGTTTATTTGTTTATTAACACTCGCATGATATTTATATTACTAGTCAACCAAAGATTCAGGAGAGGAAAAATACTAAAAAGTGTACTTTTACAAACAGTTTTAAATGCTTCAGTTTTCAATACTAACCATATATCTTTTTAAGATAGTGGTCTAATTATGTCTAAACTGACTGAACCAGTCTTCTTTTTCCCCTATGTTTTGCACCAAAGCCTTATTTTTCACTTCTAATCCAAGTTATGATAGATAAAAATAGAGACAAAACAAACAAAAATGCTGGAAACAACCAAGGATACTCTAACATTGTAGCTGCTTTCCAAGGTAAAGGAATGAAATTCATATCGAGTATGCTCCTTCCTTATAAGATTAACAATCATCTTGCCCCCTTTAATCGTATTCTAGACTTAATAATCCAGTAATAAAAAAAGAGGAATGTCAATATAACATCCTGAATGTTACGGGCGTGTTAATTTACCTAACAAGTATTGTCTCGTATTTTTTTCTAACGCTTTTGTAATTTGTTCATTTTTTATAATTAACATTTTTTCTTCTAATCCCTCCCTCTATTAATGAAAAAAATCTCTTCCCCATTAAAACAATAATAATGGGGTAAGAGATTTCGTTCTTATTAGTAATTTGTAGATGATTGAATGAATTTCATAAATTGAATCCTTAGAGCCTCAAGGGTTTTGAAACGCAAAAAAAGGAGTACCTCCCCAAATTGTCGAAATAAGTAAGCAC
>NZ_JACXAI010000006.1 GCF_014773385.1 Metabacillus arenae
TAACTTTCTCCATTCCCCATGTTTTTCTTAATTATACAAAAAAGTACCCTATAGGTAGACTTTTTTTTAATGTCTACTCTATAGGGTACATTTTAATATGCAGGGCTGGTTTTTTTTATACATTTTTTATAAGATGCTTTGCGGTTTATCGTTTCTCAACCCCCCATACTCCTCCTTTGGGAAATAAAGCGACTTTATAAAGAGAAAGGACGAGACATTCGTTTATATCTGAAATATGGATGCAATTTATGAATGGCTAAAATATGGTCTTTTATCAATAGATTTTCCTCAAGGCGCAAGGAACGTTTAGAGTGAGTCTTACTCCCATTTGTAGTAACCAGCTCTTGATACCTTCAGCTATTTTTAATAGCCAATTTAATGGATGTTTCTTTCTTAGGTAATCAATGATTTCAAGACTTTGAGCTTTTATGACCACTCCTTCCCATGTAGATTTGATTACGCTTTTTTAGGTATTCTACCTGCGCCTTAAAATTAGAATTCTCATCTTCTAAACTAGTAAAATTCTTTTTGTTCCATTTCCCTCGTTGATCATCATAAGACTCCCCATTTTGATATTTCTTCACCCAATCCGCAATTTGTGCATCATTTTTAACTCCTATGCGTAGGGGGGAGGTTCATTTAGGTTCTATCGAAAGTTTTAATACAATAAACTATCTTGATGACAAATTAATAAGGTGAATTTGGTTATGAAATTTTACAAATTTGGTAAAAGCATGTGGGAATCGGGGAAAATACCTCCTGGAATTCAGCTTTATACAGTAAAGGACGAGTTTAAAGAAAATACTGTGGGAACGTTAAAAACGTTAGCCGAGATGGGACATAAAACAGTAGAATTCGCCGGCTACAATAATATTCCATCTTCATTAATGGCAAAATACTTACAACAATTTGGTTTAAAGGCGCCAGCATCTCATGTGTTGCTAGAAAATTTAAAAAAGAATTTAAAGAAAGAGATACAGTATGCAAAAGAAGTCGGTATTCAATATATAGTCATACCTACTGTGTCTAAAGATACATTCTATGATCAAAAAAAATATCAAGAATTAATAACTTCAATAGAAAGAATAGCTAAACAATTAAAGCACCATCACATACAGTTAATCTACCATAATCACGCTCATGAATTTGAACAACTCTCAAGCGGTGAGTTTGTACTTGATCGATTTATACGAGATGTTGGAAGCAATCTAATACAATTAGAACTCGACCTTTACTGGGTAAAAAAAATGGGCTTAGATCCAATAAAAATTTTGCAGCGATATAAAGGAAACGTTCCACTTATTCATGTGAAGGATATGGATAAGGAAGGAAAAACAACTGAATTAGGAAAGGGAATTATCAATTATCGATCCATTCTTTCAATACTGTGTGAAGTAGGAGTGAACTATTATTTTATTGAACAGGAAGATTTTAAGCGGTCTCCATTAGAAAGTGCACAGTTAAGCTTAGAGTATTTACATTCAATGCTGGAGAGTCGATGAAATGTATATCAAAGAAAAAGACAATGGATGGTATGTAAATCGTACGATTGAGTACAAAGAAAGTACGATTGATTTTTATCTAATTGATATAGAAGGATAAAAAAGCGATCATGCACTTATTTAAGAGACCTTGGGTGCATTCATGTTTTGAAGCTTCTTATTTTAACAGTAGATAAAAACCAAACCTATTCTGTAGTAAATTTGATATAAAATTTTAATAGATAGAGGGTTACAAAAGGGAGTGTTTACCTTGCAGGTTTATCCAAATAATTGGATTCCATCCAAATCATTGGTACAAATGTCGAATGCGACTTATGATGTTCTAATCATTGGGAGTGGTGCAGGTGGAGGAGCAACGCTTTATAGATTATGCGAATTATGGAAGAATCATGGTGCTAAGAGGATTGGAATACTAGAAAAAGGAAATAAGTTATTTCATTCGCACGCACGGAATATCCCTACTATGAATAGTTTTCGCTTGTTCAATCAATTATGGCCTGATAATTCGACTCACGTTGGGGCTCGTCTGCCTGAATTTTCAGGGGCTAGACTGACGTTTGCGCTTGGTGGAAGAACGTTGTTTTGGACCGCTATCACACCGCGGCCCCCTCATTATGAAGTCAAAAAATGGCCTGTTAATCTCCATGAGATGGATGTGTATTTTCGAATGGCTGAGAAGGTGATGGGCGTCAATACAGCTTATGCAAATGGATCGTCGATGCAGCAAGTTCTTTTGAATCGGCTTTTGGCAAACGGCATTCCCGAAGCAACTGATCTTCCGATTGGCATTGATATGAATGGTTCTCACTTAGGGGAAATTCACTCCAATGCCTGGTTTAGTTCTATTAACTTCCTTGCTTACGCCATAAATAACAAGTCGTTTGATCTTGCAGTTAACGCTTATACTACCCAAGTTCTTGTTGAGAACGAAAAAGTAATTGGTGTTAAAGCGTTTTCGCCTGACAAGAAAGCCCACTATATCTTGGCTAAAAACGTGGTAATATCAGCCAGTGCTTTGGAAACCCCACGTATTTTGCTTCATTCAGGCATCCAAGGGCCGGCGATTGGACGCTATTTGACCAATCATTCGTTTTTAGTAGGCACAGGACGAATCAGTCGGAGGCAATTCGCGGAAAATCTCGGCAACGTGGCCATCTTGAAGCCTGAAACACGTCAATCTCCATATCAAATTCAAATAGTAGGACCGGGTCAATATTTTTCATACCAGCAATTTGAAGAAAAGGAGCTCCTAGAGGACCTGATTGTGTCAGAAGGAGCCTACGGCAGAGTAGAGTCTCGATTCGAAAACAGGATTTACCTAGACCCTTCCGAGCGAGACGAATATGGGGTTCCAATGATGCAAGTCAACTTTTCCTACAGCGACAGGGATAGGGAAGTAATCAATCAAATGGCCCAGGGAATCATCCAATCCGCATCGGCTATGGGAGTCATTTTGGATTCCGTCCCTGCCTTTTTTCCGCCAGGAAGCGATTTTCATGAGTCCTGTACATGTCGGATGGGTAACGACCCTTCTACCTCCGCAACGAACCGTTACGGCCAAATTCACGAAGTTTCCGGACTTTATGTGGCCGATAACAGCGTTCTTCCTTCTCTTTCCGCCGCTAACCCTACTCTTTCCACAGTCGCTTTAGCAATCAGAATGGCAGATCATATTGTCAGACAATCCAAATGAGATTCAGATAGAAGGCTTAGGAAGAAATTTTGTTCTGGTACAAAAACCTGAAAACAATTATGGGGAGTGAAATAACTTAGCTTGATGGGCATAGGGTCCTGAAGGCAAAACGCTGATACTATACCATAAGACATTTTCTGGAATTGGAAACCCTGATTTCCTTACGCTATGCAGGAAATCAGGGTCTTTTTTCCCTGAGTGCTTTCGCTAGGCTGTTTTGACGGAAGTATGAGCCCAGTTTTTTCAGACATCAGTTCAATCACAGCTTTTTTTAGCGCTTCTTGAGATTTTACAATTCTTCTATCTACTTTTGACATTGTTAAGTCACCAAACTTTCTTAAAGTTAATTAACAATTTTAATTGATTTGTTTACTAATAAACATATTGTGTTCATTTAACCATTGTAAGCATTCTGTATTTGTATATAATTATATACAGGTGTCCATTAAAGTATCGATGTTTATTTTATGAGCATTTAACTAACTTCGAAATAATAGAAGTAGCTTAAAATGAAAGAAGGGATATAAAATTTCAAATTCAAAAGAACTTACTCCTGCCCAGAAATTGATCGGAGATTTTGCTCCAAAACTTGTACAATTAAACGATGATGTTTTATTTGCAGATGTATGGGAGCGTATGGAGCTTTCTCCACGTGACCGCAGTTTAATTACTGTATCTTCATTAATAACGGGCGGGAATACACAGCAATTAGGCTTTCATTTAAACAAAGCAAAAGAAAACGGTCTTTCGGAAGAAGAACTTATTGAAGTCATTACCCATCTTGCTTTTTATGCTGGGTGGCCAAAAGCAATGTCAGCCATTATGGTTGCTAAAGAATTGTTTTCGAAAGAAAAATAAAAATAACGAAAGGATGTTATTAGAATGTCAAATATTCAAAATAAAGTTGTAATCATTACTGGTGCTTCTAGTGGGATTGGAGGAGCTACCGCAAAAGAACTTGCATCTAAAGGTGCGAAGTTGGTATTAGCGGCTCGTCGTGAAGATCGTCTAAAGAAATTACAAGAAGAGATTCAAAATAATGGCGGGCAAGCTATTTATAAAGTTGCAGATGTCAGTTCACGTGAACAAATGGAAGAGTTAGCTGCGTATACTCTTGAAAAGTATGGAAAAATTGATGTTTTAGTGAATAATGCTGGAATTATGCCCCAAGCTTTTCTTTTCAAAAAGAAAGTTGATGAATGGGATAAAATGATTGATGTGAATATTAAAGGCGTTCTATATGCTATTGCTGCTGTTCTTCCATCTATGAGAGAACGTAAATCAGGTCATATTATTAATCTTTCTTCGGTAGCGGGACATAACATTTATCCAGGCGGAACGGTTTATTGCGGTACCAAACACGCAGTAAGAGCAATCTCTGAAGGTTTACGTCAAGAAGAAGCGATGAGCGGTACAAATATCCGTGTAACAAATGTTTCTCCAGGGGCTGTCAGCAGCGAACTGTTGGAAACTACCTCAGATTCAGAAATGAAAGCAGGTTTAGATGAATTTTACAAGGTGGCAATTGATGCAGACAACATTGCTCGTGCGATCTCATTTGCAATTGAGCAACCATCGGATGTTGGTATTAATGAAATGATTATTCGACCAACCGTTCAACAAGGTTAATTATAATCTATTTATCTGCCCCAGTTATTACAACTATGGGGCAGTATTTTTATCAAAACATTATGAAAACAGATTAAATAGAGTGAGAAAGACAAGCCTTAATTTATCAAAAGGGATAACCAACCTGGAAAGACTATGGCTGAGCTCTTTGCAGCTATTCAAAAAAAATTAGATTTGGATTACTGCATCTTCTTGTACTGAACCTACTACAAAGGGTGATATATCAAGTTTATGCATAAAAGATTGCAATCATAGGTGTAATTGAAAAGAGGGAATTTAATAATGGATATTTTAAAAGGTAAAGTCGCAGTAGTAACAGGTGCTGGATCAGGTATTGGATATGCCATAGCAAAGCGTTTTATTGAGGAAGGTGCAAATGTTGTTGCTGCTGATATTAGTGAAAGTGTTGCTGGTTTAAAATCTGAATTTGGAGAAAGCGTTTTACCAACTAAAACCGATGTAACTAATGAAGAAGATGTTGTCTCTATGATTAAACAAGGAACTGATCACTTCGGGAAAATTGACATCATGTGCAATAATGCCGGATCGACCGGTGATTCTTCAGCCATCACCGATATCAGCAAAGATGGATTTGACAAAACCTTTGCACTCGACACACGTTCAGTGCTGTACGGTCACAAACATGCCGCTCGTCAATTTCGAGAGCAGGGAACAGGCGGTTCAATCATCACAATGGCTAGTGTTGCCGCACTTCAAGGCGGTTGGTCGTCAGTAAGTTACACCACAGCAAAACATGCAGTCGTCGGTATTATACGGCACGCTGCCAAGGAACTAGGAACTTATGGTATCCGTTCTAACGGAATTGCGCCAGGGGTCATCATGACGCCGCTTATCGCGAAAGCCTTTGGTGTGCCACAACAAAAGGCTGAAGAGCTTAACAAGTACATCGATGAACATCTCGGTTCAGAGCAAGCCTTGAGGCGCTACGGCAAGCCTGAGGACATAGCTAACACAGCCTTGTTCCTCGCAAGTGACCTGTCTGCCTATGTCAATGGCGTCGTCATTCCGGTAGATGGTGGGATTTCTTCCTACACCCTTAGCACGAGTGACGCGGATATCACCGAGGTTGCCAAGAAATTTTTGGAAAATAGTTGAGTATTGACGAAATCTTAAAAGTTTCGACTTGATAGACAAGAGAAGGATTAGATGGATTTTTACAAATTGGCAATTGATGATGACATTCATTGACGTGTAATCTGATTTACAATTGTGCAACTATTGGATTTAACTATGAAAATGATTATTCGTCCAACAGTTCAAGTAGGTTAATTAAAAAGAATACGTTGTTATTTTAAATTTATAAACTATAAAAAATTATCATTATGTCAGGAGGAGATGTAGGTTGGAAAAATTATTGTTAGGAAAAACTGCTATTATTACGGGTGCTAGCAAAGGAATTGGCAAAGCGGTTGCTGAGCTATTTGCCGAAGAAGGAGCTTCAGTTGTGTTAACTGCTCGTGGTAAGCATGAACTGAACGAAACGGTGGCTGGAATCAAGGCAGCAGGCAACAATGCCATTGGCATCGTCTCTGATGCTAACTCAGCGGAAGGGTGTAAGAATGTTTTTGCTACTGCAATAAAAGAGTTTGGACAAGTAGACATTGTTGTAAATAACGCTGGTTATGGTGATATGAGTTCAATTGAAGAAACAACCGACGAGCATTTCTTAGAGGTCGTAAATATCAATCTGGTATCCACATTCCGATACTGCCGGGAGGCTGTTCAGCATTTTATGCCTAGAGGTGAAGGTGTGATTATCAATGTTTCATCAGTAAACGGTGAAAGACCGATATGCGGCGTTGCCTATACCGCAACTAAAGGTGCTGTAAATACACTCACAAAAAATATTGCTATTCGTTTTGCTGGAACGAGGATTCGTTGCAACGCATTGAGTCCAGGAGTGACTGAGACCTCTATGGCAGAGGCATGGGCATCTGGAAATTTACCAGGTGGTAGTCTTATGATGGAACATGCCGAAAAGTATGCAAATTTATCCCTTCCTCCTACTAAACCAATCGATCAGGCGTATGCTGCATTGTATTTAGCTAGTGATAATTCCAGAGCGGTCACTGGGCAGGTACTTCAGGTTTGTAACGGGGCATTTCTTTAATTATCTTCTCGTTTTATTGTATTTTACATTTTGAAGGTTTAGGTATAGAAGAAGCGATTAGTAGTGGTGCAAATACCAGGTTTATCCAGGGGCTGTCAGCAACGAATTGTTAGAAACTACTATAGATCCATTGATGATATTATGGAGGTTTTTATTATGAGCAATAGAAACGATTTAGGCGGCACGAGCCGTCCTTATATTGTTTGTCACATGTTGACTGCTGTAGATGGTAAAATTACTGGCCCGTTTATGAAAACACCAGAAGCAAGAATTATTAACGAGGAATATGAGCGCACCAATGAAACTTATCATCCGCAGGCGTGGATGTGTGGCCGTGTAACGATGGATGATTATTTTACCTTGGGGCACAAACCGGAATTGGAGGAAAACGTATCTGTTTATCCACGGACGGATTATGTAGCAAATCCGAATGCAGAAATGTATATTGTTTCGGTTGATCCTTCCGGCAGACTGGGATGGACACAAAATTATGTTGATTACCTATCAAGACCGAGGGCCCACATCATTGAAGTGCTCACTGGTAAGGTATCTGACGCATATATCGCCTATCTGCGAAAGTACGGGATTTCCTATATTTTTGCAGGTGAGGACAGTTTGAACTGTGCGCTGGCAGCGGAAAAGCTAAAATCCTTATTTGGTATCAAGGTACTGATGTTGTCGGGCGGCGGTTTTCTGAACTGGTCATTTCTTCAGGAGGGTCTGATAGACGAATTGAGTATCGTAATGGCACCACTGACTGATGGCGAAACGAATACAGTGACTCTGTTTGAGAAAGCGGATTATTTGCCGCCAAAAGCGCCAGTGGCATTTTCACTCGAAAGTGTCGAACCTGTTAATGGGGATGGCGTCTGGCTCCGATATACCGTGAAAAAATAAGTCCGTTGCTTGAGATTTAAGTATTCTTCTATCCACTTTAGAAATTTTGAGGTCACCAAACTTTCTAAAAGGAAATTTAACAATTATATTTCAATGAACAAATCGCGTTTATTTAACAATTGCAAGCGTCCTGTAAAATATATCCATGTGATAAAGGTAGACATTGAGAGGGTAATCCAGTTTTTATTATAATGAACAATTATGTTTTATTTGTTCATTAATGTACAAGATGCATGAATTTGACAATTGAAAATGCTTTCTTTCTGTTTATAATCATAGATGTAAACAGTTTCATGACTGTAGCTGATTTAATAACGAAATAAATTAAAAAATTAATAAAGTGATACAGGATTGTTACTGGTCATGCAGGCAAAACCTAAATCGCTAAAATCGTGGACTTTTTATGTCTTCAATTTTAGTGGTTTAGGTTTTTCTTTTTTAAAAAAATGGAGGTGTATAGACTTGAGGTATGAAAAATTAGGAAAAGAAATACTGGAGTTAGTCGGTGGAAAAGAAAATGTGAAGAGCGTAATACATTGTGTGACGAGATTGCGCTTTAAATTGAAAGACGAGAATAAAGCGCATACAGAGGCGTTGAAAAATATGGATGGTGTAGTCACTGTCATGAAAAGCGGTGGCCAATACCAAGTAGTCATTGGTAATCATGTTCCAGAGGTATACAAGGCTGTTGTAGCTGAAGGAAGATTTGAGTCTGCAAAGCCAGTTACCTCAAATGACTATGATAGCCCAGAGAAAAATGGTCTGTTTAATAATTTGGTCGATATTATTTCGAGTATATTTAGCCCTGTATTGGCACTTTTAGCAGCAACAGGGATCATCAAAGGTTTTAATGCATTATTTGTGCATTTAGAATGGTTAACAAGAGAATCAGGAACATACCAATTATTAACTGCAATTGGCGATGGCTTCTTTTTCTTCCTGCCAATCTTTTTAGGATATACAGCAAGTAAAAAGTTCGGCCTAAATCCATTTACAGGTATGGCAATTGGTGCTGCATTAGTTCACCCTAGTATTGCTGCAATCAGAGCAGGAGAAGCAGTTACTACATTATTCAGTGGAACAGCTCTTGAATCGCCCATTCAAATAACATTTTTAGGTATACCAGTCATTTTAATGAATTATGCATCATCAGTCATTCCAATTATATTAGCCGTTTATGTAGGAGTAAAAGTGGAAAAACAGTTGAACAAAATAATTCCGAGTGTAATTAAATCCTTTGCAGTGCCATTCTTCACGCTATTAATTGTCGTACCGTTAACATTTTTAATGATTGGTCCAGTTGCAACTTGGACTGGGCAGCTAATTGGCGCAGGTACCTTATGGGTTTATGAAACTGTACCTGTCATTGCGGGGCTTATTCTCGGTGGGTTCTGGCAAGTTTTTGTCATCTTTGGTTTTCACTGGGCTCTTGGACCAATTAAAATTAACAACATTGCAACAATGGGTTCTGACGCATTTCTTGCAATGACTTTTGCTGCAACATTTGCACAAACAGGTGCTGTTCTTGGGGTATTCTTAAAAACAAGAAATAAAAAGCTGAAAACATTAAGTGTTCCGGCACTTATATCAGGAATCTGCGGTGTTACAGAACCAGGGATTTACGGGGTAACATTGCCTCTTAAAAAACCGTTTATCATCAGTTGTATTGCTAGTGGTGTTGGTGGAGCTATTATTGCTGTGTTAGGTGCACGATCATATTTTTATGGACCGCTCGGGATATTTGCTTTTCCGGCATACATCAATCCATCAGAAGGTCTAAACGGTGAATTCTGGGGTATGATCATTGGGATTACAGTTGCCTTAGTTTTAGCGTGTGTTCTCACAGTCCTATTTGGTGTAAAGAATACAAATGATGTTGCTGCAACTGAAACTCAAGAAGTAAACGTTAATCGAGAAACCAAAAAAGAAGAAGTTTTAAGTCCAATCAATGGGGAAGTTATCGACCTTACTAAAGTCGTAGATCAAGTTTTCTCTTCCGAAGCAATGGGTAAGGGTGTTGGCATTGTTCCAACAAAAGGACGAGCAGTATCACCAGTAAATGGTGTAGTAACAACTCTTTTCAAAACAAAACATGCAATCGGTATTACTTCTGATAAAGGTGCTGAAATTTTAATTCATATTGGTTTGGATACTGTTCAATTGGAAGGTAAACATTTTACTGCTTACGTACAACAAGGTGAAAGAGTAAATGCTGGTGATTTACTAGTTGAATTTGATATTGAGAAAATTAAAGAAGCTGGCTATGATGTGACAACACCAGTAATTGTTACGAATTCTGCCATTTATACAGAAATCACAACAACAACGCAAGGAAATGTAGGAGAAAAAGAGCCCTTGTTGATCCTAGATATCCACGCTAAAGACAATATTGCTTAATTTTGTTGCAAGGTGACTTATCTCCGTAATGTGTAAACCAAACTCAACATATGGTTTCGCCTGATGCTGAGACCGTGTATTACTAGAAAGAGAGGAATTCAATATTGAAGCACACACAATTAAAACCATTTCATGGTTATCAGACTTCCTTAAAGATAATTAACATTTTTTATTGATTTGTTCACTAATGAACAAAATGTATTCATTTAACTATTGAAAGCATTCTGTTTCAGTTTATAATTGTAGACGTATGTTCATTAATGTACCAATATATATATTTACAGGAATCAAATTTAACTAAATAGAAGTAAAACTTAAATTGAAAGAAGGAATAACACTAAATTATTCACCAGAGGAGGAATGAAACGTGGAACGCCTATGGACGAAGTCGTTTATTCTCATGACCCTAGGGATGCTTTTCCTATTTACCGCATTTTATATGCTGTATCCAACGCTTCCTTTATTTATCAAAGAGATGGGCGGCAACGAATCGCAGGTCGGTCTGGCAATGGGAACGTTTATGCTGTCAGCCGTTATTTTTCGCCCGATTGTTGGCGGGCTGCTGGACCGGTTCGGCAGGAGTCCATTTATCGTCTGGGGGCTGCTTCTTTTCGCTGTGGCGATGTATATGTATGACTGGGTCGGCGGAATCGCTGTTTTGATGGGGCTCAGAATATTGCATGGGATGACATGGGCCCTTTCCACAACCGCCATTCTCACGGCAATTACGGATATGATTCCTTCTAACCGCCGCGGCGAAGGCATGGGATGGTCTGGCATGGCCATGACCCTGGCTATGGCAGTCGGCCCGATGTTCGGTCTCTTGGTTACACAGAGTTTCTCGTATCATGCTTTGTTTCTATTCGCTACCTGCCTCTCTGTTGCAGCACTCCTCATGACGTTTGGAGCAAAAATGCCTTTCCGGCCGCAATTGGGCGGAAGGGGAATCGAATTTTTCGAAAAATCGGTCTTGCCTGCCACGGCATCAGTTTTTTTTCTGTTTATCGCTTATGGGGGCATTACCACCTTTGTCCCGCTTTTCGCTGACTCGATCGATGTAAATTCCGGCACGTTCTTTTTGGTCTATGCCGCCACGCTTATACTAATTCGTCCAATTGCGGGGAAACTTTCGGATCGGTACAGTGAGACATTTGTAATTGTACCTGCCCTGGTGATTACGATTTCGGCCTTGATTGCCTTGAGCTTCTCGACCGGATTGTTCGGCGTGCTTTTTTCGGCGGTTCTGTACGGAATTGGTTTCGGTTCCGCACAGCCGGCACTTCAAGCAGCAACGATAAGTCTTGTGCGCCCGGACCGTACAGGGGTAGCCAATGCTTCTTTTACGACTGCTACCGATCTCGGTATCGGGCTAGGTGCGATCATGCTAGGCTGGGTTTCCCAGTACACGAGCTACCAAGTATTGTTCACGGTCAGCGCCGTGTCGGTCGCGTTTTCATTGTTGATGTTCACTTTTTTTGTGAAACGTTTGTTGAAAAACAAACTAAAACAAGTTGAAGCAGCTTAACTAAACTATAAAAATGCAGGTATTTCTTCGGTTTAGACTACTTATTCGCAGGATTTCTAACAACGTGATCAAACATTAACGAGAAATCGGAAAAAGTCTAGAAACCTTTTGACTTCACGAGGGCTTACGGAAATAGATGAGTTAGAAACAACCCAATTCAAAAGATAATTAACAATTCTGATTGATTTGTCCAATAATAAACAAATGGCGTTCATTTAACCATCGCAAGCACCCTGTATCTTTATTTTATAATTATAGACAGATGTTCATTAATGAAGGCAATTCAATTGGTTCTTCTAACTTATCTTTTCTAAGGACGCCAATATAAGGTTTTTCCACTAGATACATTACCCAGATAAGGAAACGCACCTAATTTCGTGGATGGAATAGCATTTTATAACGTTTTTAGCGCCTCTTCGATTGGCGTTTCTCCACCAATCATGTCAAAGGCTTTACCAATCGTATGAACATCGTCCAGTGAAGCAACAATGGCTGATGCAACATCTTCACGAGGAATTTGCCCGCGTTCAAGATCAACCGCCACTTTTACTTTCCCAGTTCCAGGATCGTTGACCAGGCCCCCTGGACGGATAATTGTATAATCAAGGCCGCTCTTCTCTAACCAAACATCTGCGTAATACTTGGCCGCACTATAGTACGGTGCATTACTCATCCATTTGTCACGATGATGAACACCAATTGCACTAACAATGACGAAACGTTTCACCCCAGCTTGTTTGGCCGCCTCCATTGACTTAATGGCTCCGTCCAAATCAATCATCATTGTTTTATCTGCACCCGTATGGCCGCCTGAACCTGCTGTAAATACAACCGCATCCGCACTCTTTGCTGCACCCGCGATATCATCAATGCTCCCTTCCAGATCAACGAGCACTGTTTTGGCTCCTTGCTCTTCAAATTGCGCCATTTGCTCTTTCTTTCGAACCATAGCGATAGCGTTATGCTCATTTGAATCTTGTATTTTTCTCACAACGTGTTGGCCTATTTGGCCGTTTGATCCTATAATAAGTACGTTCATAATTCCTCTTCCTTTCTGTTTAATAATACTCCTTTTAACGTTATTCCCAATCGGTCAAAATGGCAAACGTATTCGACTATTGGATGGCCATTACATGTTCAAGAATACTAATATATCACCATTCTTGAATTAATGCCTGTAAAAAATCAATACTGATTAATTAACATCTATCTATAAGTATAGACAGAAGAAGAGCGCTTTCAATTGTTAGATGAATGCTATTTGTTGCTTATTGAACAAATTAATCAATCCTGTTAATTATCTTTCAAAAAGTTTTGTGTCCTACTCTGATCAGTTCGAATACTTTATGAGTCATTATTTATTCTTTTCGACATGTAACAAGTAAAGGAGCCCCTTATTTTCGTAGCCGGTTCCTTGAGTTTTAGAGTTCAAGAATGAAGTGGAGATAACAGAAGGAATAAATTACTGTCTAAGCGAAGATGATGTTATTGTTCAATTTATTGGAACGGCTTACTTAGGGTTGTAGAGTGGCGGTTAATAAATGGAATGACTAATCACCTCATGGCATGGCAGAACGGATAACATCTTCTTTGGATTATTGGAAAGATCATAAATTTACCATTGAAATCCAAGGAAAAGCTGAAATGATAAATCAACAATTATATAGATTAATCATGAATTAAAAGAGTTTCCGATAAACTTATTGCTTCTTGTTTATTGTATTCTCATTAATTTCTAATCTTTCTGTTATTTTATTCTCATTTATCATCTCTAAAATAGAATTCAGATTAAACAAAAGAAGGTTCGTCTAAAAATCATCCAGATGAATCCATAAACCTCGAGCATCAAGCTTTATAAAATCGATAGAAGGTCATTAAATTAAAATGAAAAGAAAGAAGATGAATAAAATGGGTGAATTGCTTGTGGGATTACAAGTTTCATTTATAAGAAATAACACAAAGGTCATTGGGAAAATCATTAAAGCATTAGACCGCTCTGCTATTATAGAAATAAGCGAGGAAGATGCTGATAAAATCGAATCACCTAGTATTTTAACGGTTGTAAACCATAGTAATTATAAAATCATCATGAACCAAGGTACCATAAATTAAGAGTATAGTACTTAATTTCATAAGGAATGAGATGAATTGTGAAAAAAGCAGAATCATTCAATATAATCCCTCAAAATGAAAATAACCTAGTAATTGAACAAAAACGTAAACAAATGATACACTCGGCAATGACTAAGGGAATAACCAACTCTCAAACTCTTAGGATATCAGAAGAATTAGATGCAGCCATATTGTCAATTATGAAAAATGAGCATGTTTAGCCGGTTTCTTAACGTAATGGAAATCGGCAAAATGTGTCCAAGTAGTGTCTAAACGTACAATTTCCAGGATTGGTGTTGTAAGCTCTAAATAGGGCAGTCAATCGAAGAAATCTTGAAGAGATAAAAAATAAGAAGAATTTTTTCCTTTCTATATTCCTTTTATAAAACATTATTATAGGTCTATATCAAGAACCCTGCCCATCAATCCTATAAGGAGACTATATTTCCACCTGAGCGGTTAGCAGTCTCGGTTCAAAAAAATTTCAGAAATAAAAAGTACGAATATAAATTGAAATTGGAGAGTGTAGTTATGAAACGGTTTATTCTATTAGTAATGATTGTGGTAATCGGTTATGTTTCAAAGCCGTTATGGGAGGAGCCAGTTCAACAATTTATTCCTTCATCTGTAACGGATTCCATCGGTTCAACAGTCAATTCGGTAAAAGAAAATCCAGATATCAATTTTGCGATTGATACTTTAAATCAGCAAATAAAATCTCTATATACGACGTTCAATAATCAGCTGTTAGAATCAAACGAATCGAACGTTGAAACACCAAATCAGCCGTCAGAATCAAGTGATTCGAACATTGAAACACCAAATCAGCCGTCAGAATCAAATGATTCAAACGTTGAAACACCAAATTTAACAGCTCCTAAAGAGCAAATGTTTTCGATTCATAATATTGAATTAGGTGGGTCAAGAGCTGATGTCGAGCAGGAAATTGGAAAGCCGAAGCGGACTTCAATAAATGAATATGGTGTCAGCTGGGAAGCCTATCATGAAAATTACCAAAATTTCATCATGGTTGCTTATGATGAAAATAATATTGTTCGCGGCCTTTATACCAATCAAGATTTGATTGCCTCTTCAGCGGGAATAAAACTGGGAAGCCCTAAGCAATTGGTCCAGGAACAGCTCGGCACCCCTGAATCAATCATGAGAAAAGGGTTGATCAATTATGAGATTAATCGTAATGGAGAATATGATGTATTCCAGCGCGACAACAGCTATGTCACGGTTTTTTATGATAAGCATGAAAACAATACGGTAACAGCCATTCAAGTGATCGATGAAAATCTGGAACAAAACAAAAAAGCTCTTTATACCAAATCAAGCCAACAGCTAAAGGCAGGCTTTGAATATCAGTTGTTTGATTTAACAAACGCTTCAAGAGTAAATCATGATCTGCCCATATTAACATGGGATAATCACGTGAGAGAAACGGCCCGGGATCATAGCTTAGATATGGCGGAAAATCAGTATTTCGACCATACAAATTTACAAGGCCAATCTCCATTTGATCGTATGAGGGAAGACAATGTTCGTTTTATGACGGCTGGTGAAAACCTCGCATATGGTCAGTTCAGCAGCATCTTCGCCCATGAAGGTCTGATGAATTCCTTAGGACACAGAAAAAATATCCTCCAGGAAAATTATGAATATTTAGGGGTCGGAGTGGCATTTAATAACGAATCACAGCCTTATTATACTCAAAATTTTTATAGCGATTCCTTGTTCTCTATAGAATCTTAATTAAATTGTATTGAAATGGACATAACTCACCCCCTTTACGGAAATTTTGTACGCTTAGCAAATTCAATCATAAAAAAGTCGAATTCCTGTACATATGAGTGGTGGTTAAAAAATGGAATGGCTATCCACCTCGTGTCATGGCAGAAAAAGTGGGTGATTTGTTAGAGAGAATTGTCTAGTCATTGATTATAGAATATGAGAAACCCCAATTTTCCTATGGAAAATTGGGGTTTCTTTTACATGTCGAAATTAATTATGACCTACTATTCGATGCGGTACGTATGGCTCTTCAAGGAATCCAATTTCTTCAGGTGATAACTTTACTGACAAAGCTCCTACAGCGTCTTCAAGATGGGATATTTTCGTAGCACCGATAATTGGTGCTGTTACTGTCTCTTTCTGTAATAACCAAGCAAGTGCAATGTGTGTGCGAGGAACACCATGTTTTTCTGCAATAGATGCAACTCGCTCTACAACTAATCTGTCGGCATCAGCAGTTGCATCATACTTGGATTTTTGGACCTGGTCTGTCTCAGATCTATGTGTTGTTACTGACCAGTCACGCGTTAATCTCCCTGATGCAAGAGGGCTATATGGAGTCACACCAATTTTCTCCTCCTTACAAAGAGGTAACATTTCTCGTTCCTCTTCACGGTAGATTAGGTTTAAGTGGTTCTGCATGGAGACAAACTTTGTCCAACCATTTTTTTCAGCCACCTGTAAAGCCTTTTGAAACTGCCAAGCATACATGGCAGAAGCACCAATATATCTTACTTTTCCAGCCTTCACCACATCATGCAATGCTTCCATCGTTTCTTCAATAGGGGTATTGTAATCCCAACGGTGGATGATATAAAGATCTGCGTAATCCGTTTCCAACCTCTTAAGACTTTTATCAATTTCACTCATGATTGCTTTTCGGGAAAGACCCGAACCATTTGGACCTTGATGCATTTGTCCGTGTACTTTTGTCGCTATTACGACTTCATCACGATTAGCGTAATCTTTCAGAGCTCGTCCAAGATATTCCTCACTTGTTCCTAGTGAGTATACATTTGCTGTATCAAAAAAATTAATCCCTATCTCAAGGGCTTTTTTTATAACGGATCGAGAGTCCTCTTCGTTAAGTACCCATTGGTGAAGCCATTTAGTTGCGTCTCCAAAGCCCATACATCCAAGACAAAATCGAGATACGTCTAAGCCTGTATTACCAAGTTTCACATACTCCATTCGATTGTTCCTCTCTTTCCTTAATTAGCCACGTTTTATCGTGACCTATTTACAATTCATTATGTCATAAATAATAAAGAAACCCTTATCCCATTCCTGCCAAGTTTTTGCCTAATCCTCTCAAACCCTCTTACACAATCAATGAATATCAGATATAATGAATCGACGATGAAGAAAAAGGAGAATAAGTTATGACTGAGAAAATCTACAAACAGCAAAGTGAACTAGCTAATCTCATTGAGTGCTTTTCAAAACAGGACGGTGTTCACCCTACAACTATTCCATCTTTATTTCTCATCCGTGAATCCATTATTACTGAACCTATTTCAAGAGTAAGCGAGCCGTCTTTTTGTATTATCCTCCAAGGAGAGAAAGAGGTACTATTGGGAGAAGAACGTTTCTTGTACGGTCCTGGTAATTATATTGTGGCCTCCGTTGATTTGCCAGTGACAGGACAAGTAATTAAAGCCTCACCAGAATCTCCCTACCTAGCTCTCAAACTTGAATTTACACCGAGCCAAGTCTTAAAAGTTATAAATGAAACAGATATTCAATCTGGACAAGGAAAGAACACAAATAGAGCAATGTTTGTATGCGAAGTAGAATCATCTTTGTTGGATGCAGTACTCAGATTAGCTAGATTATTAGAGAATCCAAAGCATATTCCTGTTCTTGCTCCTTTATTTACAAAAGAAATTATCTATTGGATTTTACAAGGACCACATGGTGAAGCGCTTGAACAAATGGTATTAGAAGGTAGTAATGCCACTAGAATAAAAGAGGTTATAGACCACATCATCAATCATTTTGAAGAGGCTTTTCGAATTGATGAACTTGCTGAAATAGCGAATATGAGTGTTTCATCGCTCCATCGACATTTTAAAGAGGTAACGGCTATGAGTCCTATTCAGTTTCAAAAACAACTGAGATTGCAGGAAGCAAGACGCTTATTATTAGCTGAATCAACAGATATAGCTGATGTTGCATTCAGGGTGGGTTACGAAAGTCAATCACAATTCAGTCGAGAATATTCACGTATGTTTGGCCTCCCACCTAGAGTAGATATAATCAGACTGAGAGAGAACTACGTTTAACAGAGAAAGTGCACAAATAGTGAAAAGTTGAATGTAAAATAAAGGTCTGATGAATTCCTTAGGACACAGAAAAAAATATCCTTCAGGAAAATTATGATTATTTAGGGGTTGGAGTGGCATTTAATAACGAATCACAGCCCTATTATACTCAAAATTTTTATAGTGATTCCCTGTCTTTATAAATTGGTTCTGTAACAATAGATTTACGGATGAAAAATAAAGAGGGAATAGCAGTCGGTTGAACACTGTTCTTCCCTGAATAACGTTAAATGTGTTTGCAAGTTCATGCTGATGTTTGTATTTTCGCTCAAGCATATGAGATTCTCCTGATTTCCTTCATCTTTGAAAGTTTCATTCTATCGCATATTCGTCGTTTGCGTAATTGGTTGTTAGAGGATTAGGCAATCATTTGATACGAATGGGATAACGGAAGCTTTTTCATTTGTTGCATAATTAGGAGTACATAGTCTCCTAAATCACTTAGTGTAGAACAACATTAACTCTATTTTTTGTTTTAATGGAGGTTCTAAAAGCAAAACGCGGATATTTAACGATGATACATTTTCTAGAAGTAAATCCCTAATTCCCTACTCTAATAAGGAAATTAGGGTCTTTTAAAAATTGGTCCATCTTGACATTTTGAAGGTCACCAAACTTCTTTAAAGATAATTAACAATATTAATTTATTTGTTCATTAATGAACAAATTTTGTTCATTTGACGATTGCAAGCATCTTGTTTCTGTTTATAATTACAGACAGTTGTTTATTAATGTATCAATTTTTATTTAATTATGGGTATGAAATTTAACTAAATCGAAGTAACGCAAAATGAAAGGAGGGATATAAAATGTCAAATCCAAAAGGACTCAGTGCCGCACAGAAAATGATAGGAGATTTTGAACCCGTACCTAACAAAGTTTTAATCATTGAAGATGAAACAAAAATTGCGAGAATCATCAAATTAGAGCTTGAACATGAAGGGTACAAGGTTGAAACAGCCGAAACCGGCATAACAGGGCTTGAAAAATTTAGTAACGAACAATGGGACCTTGTTTTACTGGATATTATGATACCAAAGTTAAACGGGATGGAAGTCCTTCGAAGAATTCGAGCGTCAGGGGATATGACACCCATTATTTTATTGACAGCAAGGGATTCTATTCCTGATAAAGTGAGTGGGCTTGATCATGGTGCTAACGATTACATTACAAAGCCGTTTCAAATTGAAGAGTTGTTGGCAAGAATTCGTGCGTGTTTACGAATCAATCAAATGATGGAGAAAAAAGCAGACGAACAAATATTAACGATTGCAGATTTAAAAGTTGATAAAAAAACACGAATCGTAACACGTGATTCCACAAATATTGAATTGACTCCTCGAGAATTCGATTTGCTCATTTTTCTGATACAGAATCAAAACCAAGTACTAAACCGAGAGCAGATATTAACGCATGTTTGGGGCTTTGATTACTATGGAGGTACAAACGTCGTAGATGTATATATTATGTACTTGCGCAAGAAAATTGATGATTCCTTTCATTCTCCGCTTATCCATACAGTCCGTAGAGTTGGATATGTCATAAAGGAGTAATGTTTTATGAATATCCGAAATAAAATCCATTTGTTTTTAACTGTTTCAGTGCTATTGATCAGCCTTGCGATTAATACATCTATTTATTTTTTATTTTACACACTTACAACGAACGATAAATTAAATCACGTTCGTTTACAAGCTGAACATATTGCTGGAGCATTGAAACCTGTTACTAATGACATGAATATAACTGAAATTTTGAATTCGCGATTACCATTGAATGGAATGATTCGTGTTGTAAATGAAGATTCACATTCCATTATGACCATTACAAAGGAATCGGAATTTACAGAATTTAAACCCACATTTAAAAACTCACAAACAGCTGAATTGAAATCAGTCAATGGCATTCAGTATGCTGTTTCAAGTTTTCCAATTATATGGCACGACGGAAATATTATGATGTTAGAAGTTACGGCAAGTATGGCATCTGCATATGAAAGTTTAAAAATCTTGAAGCTTGTGTTAACTTTCGCTTCACTTATTGTTCTGATTCCTTCATTTTTAGCTGGCAGAATGCTGGGCAACATTATTTTAAAACCAATCAATTCAATGATTGAAACGATGGAGGAAATTCAACGAAAGAGCATATTTAAAAAGCTTGAGTTAAAAACACAATCAAAAGATGAATTATACAAATTAGGAAGTACGTTTAATAAAATGATGGATATCTTAGCAAAAAACTTTGAAAAACAACAGCAGTTCGTATCTGATGCTTCCCATGAATTAAAAACACCGCTAACTGTTATTGAAAGCAACGCAAGTATGCTGAAAAGATGGGGGATGAAAGATCAAGCTCTATTAGAAGAATCTGTGGAAGCCATCTATTCAGAAGCCGTCAGGATGCATGAAATGACAAAGCAAATGCTCATGCTTGCAAATCATGATGCAGAATGGAATTTAGATATAAAAAAAGTGGACTTTGTTTCGCTTAGTAAAGAGACAAGTAAACTGATGAAAAATGCTTATGGCCAACACATTTCTGTACACACTCTATATGATAGAGTTATAGCAAATGCAGATAAGCAAAAAATGAAGCAACTATTGTTTATCTTGCTAGATAATGCGTTAAAATACAGCATGTCACCAATTGAGCTTTATGTTGGATATGAAAAAGATCACGTTTTTTTCACTGTGAAGGATCATGGAATTGGCATACCAAAAGAAGATATCGCACATATTTTTGATCGCTTCTATCGGGTCGATAAAGCGAGAAACCGGGAAACTGGGGGAATTGGGCTGGGTTTATCCATTGCAAAACAGATTGTGGATTCTCATGGTGGAAACATAAATGTCGTTAGCAAAGAGGGAGAAGGTACAAGTTTTACTGTAACTTTACCGAATAACTAATGGTTTCTCATTAAATTTTATGTTTTTAAGGGAATAGGTGAAACCGTATGAACCCAAAGAAAATTGTTTTTCTTTTCAGCTTTCTAATCGTAGTGTTCATTATTGCCGAAGTTCAACAAATCGTTGCAGATAGAGACCAAAGGATGTTGACTGCTGCAGAAATAAAAAGAAGCATTCAAACAAAATACCCAGGAAAGATCGAGGATATCAAGTTTAGTAAAATAGCGGAGAATAAAATGTACGTAGTAGATTTGGAAGGTCAAAATAAGGTATATACGTTAAAAGTTGATGCTTATTCGGGAGAGATTTTGCATTTAACACAATTGAAAGAAATTGTATCTGAAAATTCAGCAAATATTGAAAATGAAGAGATTGCCTCTTTTTCTTCTTGAGAAAAGAAGATGAAAAATTGGTCAAAAGTAAAACTTTCCAAAAAAGAAGAGATAGGCATAAATATCAATGCCTATACAGGAGAAGTCTTTCCATATCGTGGGATGATTGATCTTTCCAGTAGAAGTGAAGTGAAAGAAAAGAAGAACCTGAGTAAACGAACTGAATCTAAACAGTAGAGGGAGAGGCCCAAGATGTCATAGGGCTCTCCCTTTTTCTTTAATTTTCTAACGAAATTCTTATCATTTTTTAATCTTCCTATTATTTTCCCCTAATTTAGGAGTCTTAAGATGAATTAAAGCTTAAATAAAAGGAGGATGCTCGGGAATCTACATTTCATATAGCTTTTTGTAGGATGCTTACATTAAATTTTAAAAATTGTGAGAAAAGCCTAAGGATAGAAAGGGGAAAAATAAATGTCTATTATTTCTAGAATCATAGATTACAACAATACTTTTGTAGATCAAAAAGTATATCAAGAATTCCATACCACGAAATATCCAGACAAAAAACTAGTCATCCTGACTTGCATGGATACTCGCTTATTGGAATTGCTTCCAAAAGCAATGGGCCTGAGGAATGGGGATGCAAAAATGATAAAAAACGCTGGAGCTGTTGTCTTCCACCCTTTTGGCAGCATTATGCGAAGTATTCTTGTAGCCATTTATGAATTGAAAGCTGAAGAAGTGTGTGTGATTGGACACCACGGATGCGGAATGGTTGGCCTTCAATCTTCTTCTATTCTTGAAGCTGCGAAGAAAAATGGAATTAGCGAAGGTCAAATCGGTGCCCTTTCGAACGCCGGAATTGATTTATCAACATGGCTGTCAGGCTTTCATTGTGTAGAGGAGAGTGTCACAAATAGTGTCCATTTGATCAAAAATCACCCTTTAATACCAGATAATATTGCCATTCATGGTCTGGTCATCCATCCTGAAACGGGTAAATTAGATCTCGTTGTAGATGGATATAGCGAAATTAATCTTGAAAACAATGAAAAACTCACTGTGTAAAGGGAGGATGTGATAAATGATTACCTCTAGCAGGTGTTATGGAACAATTTTGGCCATTTTCAGAAAGACCTCGTTGCCTGATTGGTAGTTGGGATTGGGGTGATTCCTTTAGCGGTGGCTATTGCTGTTGCTTCTGGGATTTAAACCGGAGTAAGAAATCTACACGAAAATTATTGCCGGAATCCTTGTTTCTCTTAGGCGGTTCCAAATATCAAATTGCGGGTCCGACTGGAGAGTTTGTTCCTATCTTCTTTGGGGGTGTCATTCAATTTGGATATGAAAACCTGTTTATTGCCGGGTTTATGGCAGGAATTATCTTTATTCTGCTGGGGGTTTTCAAACTTGGGAGTTTATCAAATTCATCCCCCGCCTATTACAATTGGGTTTACTGCCAGCATGGAATATGAGCTAACGAAAAAAATGGCATATGTGCTAAAAACCAAAACAGCCGATTCTCAGGTGCTAATTGTTACTTCTCTTCTGACCGTTTTACCGACCTTACTAAATTGTTGGAATCTCAACTCAAGTCAGTTTTATTTAGAATAATAACTTTTAAATATTACAAATGGGAGGGTAAGTACATTTATGAATTTAGAAGCGTTCAGAGATTATTCTTTAAATAATCTAAAAAAAGATGTGCTTTCAGGAATCGTTGTCGGTATCATCGCGATTCCTTTGGGACTTGGGTTTGCTATTGCTTCCGGATCAACTCCTGTCACGGGACTTTATACAACGATTGTCGCCGGTTTGTTGATTGCCATTTTAGGGGGATCTAGATTTCAAATCGGAGGGCCTACCGGTGCTTTTGTTCCGGTTTTACTAGGGATTGTTTTGCAATTCGGATATGAAAACCTATTAATTGCCGGGTTTATGGCTGGTATTTTACTTATCATCTTTGCGATATGCAAGGTGGGAAGTTTAATCAAATTTTTTCCTAAGTCAATCATTATAGGTTTTCAGTCTGGTATTGCGGTCATTATTTTCAGTAGTCAAATCCCAAACTTTTTAGGGCTGCATAAAATAGAGAAATTTGAATATTTTCATTTGAATATAAAGGAGATCTTTGAAAAAATCCACCTTGTCGGCATCTATAGTATCATCACTGCCCTTCTTTGTTTGCTGATTATTCTGACTTTATCGCGTTTTTTTCCTAAAATTGGAGGGATTTCCTATTTTCTTGGCATTATAGCCTCAAGTCTAGTTTCGTCATTTTTCTTTCCGGATCAAATTGAAACGATCGGTTCGATTTATGGGCAAATCCCAAATCAATTTCCAATCCCTCATTTTCCCGAGGTAACCATTGAAAAAATTCTAGTACTCTTGCCATCTTCCTTTGTTATTGCCATTCTTGTAGGCTTGCAATCTTTGTTAACGGCTCGGGTTGCTGATGAAATGACTTCTTCAAAGCATAACAGTAAAAAAGAGCTAATTGGTCAAGGTATTGTGAACATAGTTTCACCTTTATTTTATGGAATGCCTGCAGCAGGGGAAATAGCAAGAACTGTAACAAATATCAAAAATGGTGCCTCGTCGCCTATTGCAGGAATAACGCATGCTTTATTCGTTTTATTGGTATTATTATTCCTTGCACCCTATGCTTCACATGTTGCGCTTGCCAGTCTAGCTCCGGTTTTGATGGTAGTGTCATGGCATATAAGCAAAAAGGAACAATTTGCTAGTATCCTAAAGGAAAGATCGGGACATTCATTGGTTTTAATGATGACCTTTATGTTGACTGTCTTTACTAATTTAACAATGGGAATTGGCGCAGGGTTATGTCTTTCTGCCTTACTGTTTCTTATGAAGAGAATGAAAGATAATCAAAATCAATTTAAGAAGGCCAGTTAACGGAGTTCATATGACCAATGCAAGTCGGATAAGCTAGTGGTTACGCTACCGCATCTCTGCCTGCCGACACTCCATGGTCAAAATCTATGTGAGAGGTGTTTCAACAAATCAGTTGAGGCGTCTCTTTTTTAACGTTAAATTTAATGGGGATAGTAAAGGCTCATTAATAGGATGAGACAGTACCTTTCTCAGGGCGCTATATAAGAGAAATTATTCGTGGAAATTGAAATAAGCAAAGAGATAGCTGGAATATCAAACGATAATGCTTTTATGATATAAATGGAAACAGGTGCAGAGAAAGATCATTCCTTTGGAAGATACTCTAACTAATAATATGTAATTGGATAAGAACTGAATCTAATATAAAAAGGGCTCTAAAAAGTTTTGAGCCCTTTTTATATTAGATTCAGTTGGTTGGCTCACCTTCAAAACCTTTATATTTTTCTTTAGAGCAGGGATTCATGCATTTATCTTTTGGTCATTTTTCGCCCTCAGACGCTTTATATCTTCTCTTGGTGGGAGACCAAACATTCGGGAATATTCACGGCTAAATTGCGATGGACTTTCGTAGCCTACCTGGAATGCGACATCAGTGGCATCTGTTGACTCGGATAATAACAAGCGCCGGGCTTCCTGCAGTCTCAGTTGTTTTTGGAACTGAATAGGGCTCATAGCGGTTACTTCTTTAAAGTATCGATGAAGTGAAGAGACACTCATATTGGCTATTTCCGCAAGCTCCTCAATCCGAAAAGACTTATCATAGTTATTTATGATATGTTCGATAACGTCCCTGATACGATAGGTAGAACTTCCTTCTATTGCAATTTGTTCCAGCGTACCCCCATGCTGTCCTTGCAGAACCCTATAGAGAATTTCCTTCGTGAATAGAGGAGCAAGTACCTGGATATCCTTAGGATTTTCTAGCAACCGAGCTAACCTGATTACCGCATCCAACAGAGATAACTCGATCCGGCTGACATACATAGCTCGCTTAGTATTTTCTTTCGGACCAACTCGTATATCAGAATCCCTTAAAACCTCTAAGATTTGACTCGGCGTAAATTCAAGTTTGAGAGCCAAATACGGTACGTCGGAGGAGGCTTTTATGACTTGGCCGGTAACCGGCAAGTCAACGGAGGCAACAAGGTAATCGGCCGGACCGTACCTAAAGCCCTCCTGTGCCAGCAATATCTCCTTCTCACCCTGAACGACAATGCATAAGGAAGGCTTGTAAACTCCGTATTTTGGTCTGTTAACATTAGATTGACGCATGAAAAATAAAGATGGAACAGCAGTCGTGTGGACACCGTTCTGGCCTGAATAATGCTCAATGAGTTTGGCGAGCTCCTTCTGCTGTTGAAAGATTTGTTCAGACATAAGTTCCTCCTTGTTCCTTGATTATTCCATTATAATGCATATTTGACTACTTGAGTAAGTGATTGTGAGAGGATTAGGCAATCATTTGGGACGAATGAGATAACGGTCACTTCTTCATTTGTTGCATAATAAGGATGTGCATAAATAATATAACAATTTCAAGTGAAAATAATACAAAAGGAAGGAAGATAATTCATGCAAAAGCGTAAATTAGGAAAAAGTGGCTTAGAAGTTTCTTCTATCGGGCTCGGTTGCATGGGAATGAGTTATGGTTATGGTCCGGCATCCGACAAGAAAGAGATGATTTCACTGATTCACGCGGCGATCGACCGCGGTACTACTTTCTTCGACACCGCCGAAATTTATGGTCCATATGTGAATGAGGAGTTGGTAGGTGAAGCACTTGCCCCTTTCAAGGGAGAGGTGGTTTTAGCTACCAAATTTGGTATTAAAGAGGTGAATAGGAAGCAGGTGGTTGACAGTAAGCCGGAGCACATTAGGCAATCAGTCGAAGGCTCGCTCAAACGCCTTAAAGTTGAAGCCATTGACCTATACTATCAGCATCGGGTTGATCCGGAAGTGCCAATCGAGGAGGTAGCCGGAACAGTAAAAGATCTGATCCAGGAGGGTAAGGTTAAGTATTGGGGGCTTTCTGAGGCAGGAATAAAGACGATCCGTCGTGCACATGGGGTTCACCCACTTACCGCAGTTCAGAGCGAATACTCCCTGTGGTGGCGCCGTCCCGAAGAGGAGTTGTTACCTGCTCTGGAGGAGCTCGGCATAGGCTTTGTTCCGTTTAGTCCTTTGGGCAAGGGATATTTAACGGGAAGTTTTAACGCAAATACAACCTTTACTAATAGCGATTTACGTAGTATTCTTCCTCGTTTTACCTCAGAGGCTCTTGATGCAAATCAGGTGTTGGTTGATGTACTTAAAGAGGTAGCTGAACAGAAAAATGCAACTCTTGCTCAAATTGCACTTGCTTGGCTGCTTGCTCAAAAAACATGGATTGTTCCGATCCCAGGTACACGGAAATTGAATCGACTTGAAGAGAACTTGGGGGCGGCTAGTATTGAACTGACGTCTGAAGATTTACGTAATATAAATTCAGCAACCTCGAAGATTGATTTGATGGGCGCCCGATATCCGGAGGAGCTTGAAAAAAGGACCGGCCTCTAAAGCGAGCGTTTTAGTTAATAGACAGTCATAGAATGAATGTCTACTGAATACAAGAAAAAGCTTAGGCTATCAGTCTAAAACAAGAGTATAAATGATGAAAAGTGCAAGGGAAATCACGAAAATCGTGAAAAAGCTTGCACTTATTATTTAAAGCGAGGCGGCTGTTTCTCTAGGCAAGCGTCTTGCCCTCTTGAAGAATCCGAGAGTCGCACTCACCCTTGGTGTAACCTTCTTTGTATTTATTAGTTATTCAATGCTCAATACGTATATAACACCCTTTCTGACCACCGTTATGCCGACTATGAAAGAAAAATTGAGTATGATTCTCTTAGCTATGGGTGTCGCGAGCTTGATTGGCTCTAAGGTTGGTGGCTTATTGGCAGACCGGATCGGCATCGTCCGCACTCTAGTGGGATCCATGGCTGTCCACATTATCTCGCTAGTGTTGCTGTCCACTGTCTCTGGATTTGGATGGGTAATGGTTACCCTCCCGTTGCTCATGATTTGGGAAATCGCTGCTTGGACGTTCGGGCCTACCCAAAACTTTAACCTAGTCTCGCTGACTCCAGAAGCCTCTGGTATCATGCTTAGTCTGAACAGTTCCTTTGTACAACTTGGATTTGCCGCGGGTGCTGGAATTGGAGGTATTGTTGCGGGAAGGTCATCAACACTAGAGATCAGTTGGGTTGGAGCTACATCAGTCGTGATTGCTCTACTAATTGGAGTGTTTTCATTTAGACACAGCCGTGAGCTCTCAAGTGCACAGCAGTGAAGTTTTAAAAAATAGATTAAGCAGATGATTTGCTTTTAGATGGCAAATCATCTGGACTAATAATCTACTATTTATTAAGAGAAAGGATAGATATAAATGATGTCTAATACAAAAGATAAAGCTGTGATTATTACAGGTGCTTCTAGTGGAATTGGACAGGCGACAGCTAAAGTACTTGCTTTTAAAGGTGCGAAGTTGGTCTTGGCAGCTCGTCGTGAAGATCGTTTACAACAGTTACAGAATGAAATCGAAAAAAATGGTGGAAAAGCTATTTATAAAGTAACCGATGTAACGTCACATGAACAAATGGAAGAGCTTGCTGAGTACGCGCTTCAAGAGTTTGGAAAAATTGATGTATTAGTGAATAATGCTGGCGTCATGCCACATTCATTTCTTTATAAGAAAAGAATCGAAGACTGGAATAAGATGATTGACGTCAAATTAAAGGCGTACTTTATGGGATTGCGGCTGTGCTTCCATCCATGAGAGAACAAAAATCAGGGCATGTCATTAATTTGTCTTCAGTAGCTGGACATGTTGTTGGAGCTGGAAGTACGGTCTATGCTGGAACAAAGTTTGCTGTACGTGCGATTACAGAAGGTCTTCGCAAAGAAGAGAATTCCATTACAGATATGGATCTTAAACCAGGAATCGATAAAGCTTATGAAGGTGCGATAGATGCTGAGAGTATTGCTGGTGCGATTGCTTTTGCCATGAACAACCATCAGATGTAGCAATTAATGAAATGCTTATTCGTCCTACCCATCAAGAGAGATAATTTAATACCAATAAATTTTGTTTATTGTAAGTAGTTTGTTCCGATTATTTAAAAAACAGGAGGACTTTATATGCAAAAAGTAATTTTGAACAATGGTGTTGAGATGCCTGTACTAGGCTTTGGTGTTTTTCAGATTCAAGATGAAAATGAATGTGCACAAGCCGTTTATGAGGCTATTATGGCAGGCTATCGTCTGATCGATACGGCTGCCTCTTATCTAAATGAAGAAGCAGTCGGCAGAGCAATCAAGGGGAGTGGTGTGCCAAGGGAGGAATTGTTTATTACCACAAAACTCTGGGTTCAGGATGCTGGTTATGAGAATACAAAGAAAGCTTTCGCAAAATCTTTGGAAAGATTGCAATTAGATTATTTGGATTTGTATTTAATTCATCAGCCATTTGGCGACGTATATGGTTCTTGGCGTGCGATGGAAGAATTGTATCGTGAAGGAAAGATCAAGGCAATCGGAGTTAGTAACTTCCAGATGGATCGTTTGGTAGATTTGATGGCTCATAATGAAGTAATTCCTGCCGTAAACCAGGTTGAAACACATCCTTTCTGCCAGCAAATAGAAAGTGCGAAGCTTATGAATGAGAACAATGTTCAGATAGAGTCCTGGGCGCCTTTTGCTGAAGGGAAAAATAATATCTTCCAAAATGAAGTTTTAGTATCAATTGCTGAAAGGTATAATAAATCCGTTGCTCAAGTGATTTTACGTTGGTTGACACAAAGAGGAGTCGTTGTAATTCCAAAGTCTGTTCATAAGGAAAGAATCATCGAAAACTTCAATATCTTTGACTTTGATTTAAGCCAAGAGGATATGGAGGCGATAGCAACGTTAGATACGAAAAAAAGCTTGTTTTTTTCACATAACGATCCTGAAATTGTAAAATGGCTCGGTAACCGTAAACTTGATATTTAATGCTTTTATACAACACAACACCAAAGGAAGTAAAAGTAATCTAACTAAGAATATGTAATTTAATAAGAACTGAATAATTTTTAATAAGGGCTCTAAAAAGTTAGTTGAACTTGACTCTTTGGAGCCCTTTTTTATTAGACCTGAGTTGGTTGGCTCACTCTCAAAAACCTTTATATTTTTATTTTAAGCAGGGGTTCACGCGTTTATCCTTTGGTCATATTTCTCCCTCAGGCATTTTATATCTTCTCTTGGTGGGAGACCAAACATTCGGGAATATTAGGGCTGAATTGCGATGGACTGTCGTAGCCTACCCGGAATGCACATGGAAGGATTATGAACTCCATAATTTGGTCCGGTCCCATTAGAGTGACGACTGAAAAATAAAGACGGAATAGTAGTCGAGTAACACTCAATGAGTTTGGTGAGCTCATCCTGCTGTTGCATGAATTGTTCTGACAATAAGTTCCTTCTTGTTTCATGTTTGTTCCATTATAATTCATATTTGTCTTCCTGAGAAAGTGAATGTGAGAGTATTAGGCAAACATTTGGGACGAATAGGATAACGGTCGTTCTTTCATTTGTTGCATAATAAGGATGCCGATGCTTTATCGTACTTTTATATGGAATTAAAACCAAGCCTTTAGGGCTAAACAAGAAAAAATAGTTACCATTGCGGCATGTACTGATTTACTGCCAATAGTAATTTGCCACAATTAAAAAATGCACCGAACAAAGGTTTGGCTGCTTGGTTTGGCCTTCAATGAGATCAAGGAATTCTCGCTTAGATGTATGCCTTGTTGTTAAAGGTATATTTTCTAATTTTAACCTAAGGAGCTTTAAGGAATAGTGTCTAAAAAGCTAGGGACATTACTTATTGTGAAATACGAGATTTTTTCGTAGCCTGAATGGCATCACATTTTTTTGGATTTGGTTTAGCTGAGCGGCTAAAATATGTTCCGAGTTCCCGCCATGAATATGAATTAGGCAGAAAAGGCTTTTGTCTTTGCTGGAGGCTATACATGTACGAAACTCGAAGGAGGAAAACATTAATGATAAAACTATTATTTCCAGGTCTTGCACTGATGATGGTCCTTACTCTTACCGCTTGCAACAGCAACAATGACACTTCCCAACAAGAGCCATCTGGTGACACGGCCGAAAAGGAGTCATCAGGGTATGACCGTGAACTTGTCAAATTCCCAGAGAACTATGATAAGGGCGTGAACTACGCGACTGTGAATCGAGGAAATGTCAGAGAGGAGGCTTACACGAGCCGGGAAGCGATCGAAGCGGTGCAGAACGGCCAGCCGATCCCGAGCGGCACCGTAGTTACTCTCGAGATCTATAGGGATGAAGAGCTTTCTGAAATCTTCGTGATGGAAAAGCGCACTGGCTGGGGGGACCAGAACCCCCCGGATACCCCGCGTAACGGAGATTGGCTATACCAGGAATTCAATGGCGACAGGTCGTTGGATTACGAGGAAGACATCGGTCGCTGCTTTTCCTGCCACGCGAATCAGGAACGGGATGACTTCGTAAACACGTTTGATGAGATGAAGAATGAGGATCTTACAGTTTCGAAGGACAGCAGTACAGAATCTCGCTTCGCAGGTATTTATGCGGAGGACTGGGAGGTAAAACCGATAGGCGATAATCATGAAATAATCGATGATGGGGAAAAAGAGGGGATGATCCAGAATGTTCTGTTGTCGTTTTATTTTCATCAGGAGAAGAACTAAAGGATGTGTTCCATTTAAAGATGATTTGTATGTTATCACCAACAATACGTCCCTTAGGGAAACACCACCCAGAAACAGTAGCTATTTGCCTGAGACTACCCTCCAATTTATTAGCAGAGGGTGTTTCCTGAATCTTTGCGGGATGGCATAGCTGCCTACCCGATAGCTGCATTGGAAAGTGAGTAATTAAAATAAAAAGAGGAGACTGAATCGAAATATGCTAATCAGGCTTGTCAATGACCTTGTCATGACTGTTCTCATGTTAGTTGCAATGGCTTACCATATTACCGGAAATACAATCCATGAACTGATTGGAGTTTGCTTGTTTGGATTGTTTATTGTCCACAATATTTTAAATCGACGGTGGTATAAGACGGTTATTAAAGGAAAGTACAATGGACCACGTATTCTGAAAATAGCGGTCAATCTGCTTTTTCTTGTATCTATGGTTGTGGTGATAATAAGTTCCTTGCCGATTTCCCGTGACATCCTTCCCTTTTTTTCTATAGACAATGACATGTTTGTACGGCAGATACATGTTCTAACTGCATATTGGGGATTTATCTTCATGGCTGTTCATATAGGACTGTCTTGGGGAATGATTATCAATGCAATGAGAAAGATGACAGGGATTACCAGTACGAGTCGTATCCGCACAATCGCATTGCGTGTCATTGCGGTGTTGATTGTTGTCTATGGTGTGCAGACTTCCTTCGAGAGAAATTTGGGTTCCAAGCTATTCATATATGATCCATTTGGTTCTTTTCTCACTGATGAATCCACCATGGGATTTTTAATTGATTACCTATCGATCATGGGAATTTATATCTGTGGGACTCATTATGCTCTGAAATTTGTTCAGAAGCAGGAAAATGCTAGAGACTTATAGAGAGCAGCTCATAAAATCCCCTAATCGGAACCCCACATGCAACTCAAAAAATTAGATAATAATTAATAAATAACAGAGAAAAAATGATAGGAAAACAGGAAGAACATTTAATGATGTATTCCTGACCTCCTGCAGTGGCAGAGATGCGATTGAAGCAATAGCATTGCTCGTGCCATTGCTTTTGTATTATAACAATCATCTGATGCAGCTATTAATGAGATGATTATTCATCCTACACATCAAGAACGGTATCTAAATATGAAAGGGCTTGAAATTAATTGAGGGTTATTTTATCTATAAGGAAATAATTAAATTTCTTTAATTCAACAGAATTTTAAAGAAGTTATTCCACGTTTTATATAAGTAAATTGTTATTTAATTATATAACTAATAGAGGAGGTATTTTTATTGATAAACTCAACTGTTGAATTGGAGCGAGTTTCCAACGTTTTAAAATTATTAGGGGATAAAACCCGTTTAACCATCGTCGCCATTTTAAAACAACGAGAATGTTGTGTATGTGAATTTCTTCAAGTGTTTGAAATGAGTCAGCCATCCATTAGCCAGCATCTTCGCAAATTAAAAGATGCAGGTATTGTTAAGGAAGATAGAAGAGGACAATGGATTTACTATTCATTGAATCAAAAAAATGAGTTATACGGACTTATAGAAGATATGTTAGAACAAATACATTTTAAAAGATTGCTATGTTGTATGAAAGTAAGAGATTCAATCGAAGAAATTTAAAAGCAAAGACGATGCAGAGATACCGGATGCGATGTAGTATTGCTCCTTCCTTGGTGTAATGGTTTTACCAAAGGAAAGGGTGTTTTTCTTTTGTTTCGTGTAAAAATCCCCAGTTACTTCAAGGTTTATAGTGTTTTTCTGTTGTTCAGCAACCATATTTATGAGTTCTAAGGAGGACAAAAAATTGTATACACGGTTAAAAAAACTATTTGCAATCAAAGGATATAGTTTATTCGTCATTTGTTTGCTGATGGTCGGTACCGGTATTTCTATTACATTGCCGTATTTACCCCTGTATTTAACTGAAGATGTTGGAATGAGCGAGGGAGCTTTTGGCATTTTCATGGCGTTGACTTTGTTAAGCGGCGTGGTAGTGAACTCGCTTATTGCTAAACGTTCGGATAGCGGGATGAACCGAAAATGGCTTATTATTACAGCTATGCTTTCATCTGCTTTAGGTTATGTTTCGTATTTGGTGTTTCATAACTTCTTTATTCTGCTGATTGCGGTCAGTCTTTTTAATGGAATAGGGGCTGCTGCCATGCCGCAAATCTACGCCTACGCACAGGAATCGGCAAATGCAAGCAAATCCAATGACAAGACTTTTGCAATGTCTACATTACGTTCTCTTTTATCTCTCGGATTCCTAGTAGGACCATTAGGCGGGACATTCATTTTAGGAGCTTTTGGATATGAGGGACTCTTTCTGGGGACATCCGCTATTTATCTAATAATTGCATCTCTTGTATTCCTGTTTCTGCAAAAACAAAAAGCGGTTCAAAGCAATACCATGAAGAGAAAAAGCATAGGTTCTCCTTCGCTCAAAAGCAAGAAAATCAGGCAGCCGTTTATCGCCTTTATCTTTTTGTTTGCGGTTAATGCCATTAACATGATCAACACGCCGTTGTTTATTGTGAATGAGCTTCAGGGCACGCATACGGATGTCGGATTGGTGGTTAGTATTTGTGCTGGGTTGGAAATTCCCATTATGCTTGTGCTCGGTGCCCTGGGCAGAAAGATTTCGAACCATTCCCTGATGATTATCGGCTGCTTTATCGCTATTATCTATTACACCATTTTAAGTGTATCGACTGATTCCTGGCAGCTGATCGCAGCGCAGCTTCTGCAGGCAACGTTTGTCGCTATTGTCATGGGCAATGGACTAAGCTATTTTACGGATCTGCTGCCTGATTCACTGGGGCTGGCCACAACCATCTATACCAACGGGTCCATTATTGGAAGGTTAGTGGGAAGTATGGGAGGCGGTTTCATTGCTCAGTTTGTAGGGTTTCGGCATGTTTATTGGGTGTGTCTGGCACTTGTGATTTTCTCGTTCTTTATCTTGTGGAGAACAAGATCCCATGTGGAAATGGAAGTACCCACAGAACACACTCCGTCAGCATAGTCTGTCAATTATATATTTTCAAATTTCTAAATGGGAGTTATTAGATGTTCTCGGGCTAGTTTTTCTTATAGGATGGGAAAATAAAAAAGATGTAGGGTAAGAAAAGGTGGGGGCATTATTGAAGCACCTGCATGTAAAGATCATGTCCATTTGTTAGTGAGCCTACCGCCAAAGCTCAGTGTATCCTATTTGAAGGATTCTTAAAGGGAAAATTAGCTTGATAATATTTATTGCTATTATATTGATATCGTTTTGCTCTTTTGTTGCCTTAGCACTGAACATATCGTGTATAAGATCCTAAGTCGGAAGAAACTAGATTTTACTTTATTGTTTATAATTGCAACAGTTCTAAATTGGACTGAAAAAATGATTATAAACTACACAAAACAGATAAAGTTTTATTGTTTAATTTTCAAACAATAAAACTTTATCTGTATTTTTTTAATTTTATTAATCATTATATGTTGCTAAAATTAACACACTCCTCTATAATTCAAAATGTAAGCGCTACTAAAATTTGAATATTGTTTCAAAATTAATCACATTTGCTCTGAGGAGGAAATATAGGATGGATTTAAAAGGTATTTTTCCCGAGATGTTGTCCACTTTTACAAAAGAACAAACAGTAGATGAAAAAGAGGAAAATATAAAATTGTTAGGGTAATATTGCGTATTAATGGAGTTTAATATGGATGCTATTATTGCCGAATATTCCAGGTTGCCGAACAAAGGGGGATTATGGTTGGTGAAAGCAATTCTAAAGAACATGCAGTGAAAAAGTCGCAGAGCGCCCTTGCCGAATAGACGAAATACTTTGGAAATATCGTTAAACCAAAAGACTATGGAGTCAATGAAGAAGACATTTAGGATTTGGCTGTATCTGCTTCATAAGACTGTTGAATTATTACCCTAAAGAGTAGAGTTTGGTAGACATGGAAGCCATTTATCGTTAAATACTTATCTAGTATAAAGGTGTTGGAGTTTTATGAAAATAGCAATTGTATCAGATGATTTAACAGGTGCCAGTGATTGTGGAGCGCAGTTAGTTTCATATGGTTTAGACGTATCCGTCATGATGCAGCCTAATGGAAATGGATTAATAGAAAAAGACGCTATTATTTTCAATACCGATAGTCGGTCCGTTTCGGAAGAAGAAGCCTATCTACGAGTAAAGGGCATCAGCGAGCAGATAAAAAAGGAATCCTTTGATGAGGTTTACAAGAAAATTGATTCAACAATGAGAGGGAACATTGGACAGGAAATTAACGCCATGTATGATGTGTTTCAACCTGACTTCGTATTTATTGCTCCAGCTTATCCAAAAAATGGCCGTAAGATCGTGAATGGGGTACATTTTTTGAATCAGAAACAATTACATGAAACGGAAGTGGGAAATGACCCTAAAACTCCTGTTAGTGATTCTTGTGTCACTCGATTAATACAAAATCAGGCAAAAAGAAAAGTTGAGCACCTTACGTATAAAGATCTCAAGCAAGGGTATGCATGGGTTGTTGAACGACTAAAAACCTTCAAGAAACATAACATTTCATATGTCACAGTAGATTCAACGAATGAATCAGATTTGGAATGTCTGATTCAATTGGTAAAAAAGACTGAATTTTCGGTCGTTTGGGTCGGGTCAGCTGGGTTAATTCAACATTTACCAAAGGCCTATGGATTAAAGCAAATGAAATCAGAGATCATCATCCCTAATAATGAAAACCCAGTGTTGCTGGTTATAGGGAGTGTTAGTGAAACCGGAAGGGAACAATTAGATCAACTATTGTTAACCTCTAATGTCGTTGGCATAGAGATGCCATCAACAAAAGTTATGTTGGATAATGTCTCAAAAGAAAGTGAGTTAAAGAGATTACTTCAGGAGGCAAGAATTGCCTTTCAAAAAGGGAAGAATGTTGCATTATATTCTTCAAAAACAGTGAAACAAACACAAAAGTTAGGAAAAAAGCAAGGATTAAACGCAATTCAAATCAGTAATCGTATTTCAAAGGTTTTAGGAGAGATTGCTAACCAATTGATTCATCAATTTGATATACGCGGGCTTTTTCTTACAGGCGGAGACACAGCCCAACAAGTGTTTCATCAGTTACATGTGGATGAGTTTCAATTGATTGGAGAAGTTGAGTCTGGTATTCCGATTGGATGGTTAAATAAAGATAGGAATATCCTAGTTGTAACCAAAGCAGGAAGCTTCGGTTCAAAGGAAGCCATGGTGAAAGCTGTCTTTAAACTTCAAGGGAAAGAATATAATGAAGGCCAAATAATGGTAAGACAATTGATATTTTAATAGAAATTGAAACAAGGAATCAGAAACAAAGGAGTATTCAGGCTGTTTCTGCTGCTCCCTTGAAAAAAGAAACTTTACTTAAAAAGGGGGCATATTTACCGTGAGTATACTTTAAGTATGTCTCCCTAGAAAAAGGTAAAATGCCGATTTGAGTGTTCAGGTGTGAAGTTAAATTGCTGCAGTCAAGAAAAATGTTGAAATGAAGGGAGAGAGAAGGAGATGAAAGAATCACAAGTATTAAAGCAAGATGAACCTGTAGTAAAGCAAGAAACCCCATCTGTCACAAAACAAGAAGGTGCACCTATTCCTACTAATTTTTGGGGATATGTGAAAGGATTCGGTCCAGGAGTTGTTGTCGTGTTGACTTGGCTTGGTGCCGGTGATCTTGTAGATGCTTCAGTGGCGGGGGCAAATTATGGATATACGTTGATGTGGGCCCTGGCGGCAGCATTACTTGTCCGTTTTGCATTGGTTAATACGTTAGCCAAGTTCCAGTTATTTAATCCAAACAGATATAGTATCATTCAAGCTTATGGAAAGCTTCATCCAATGTACCCCGGTGTTTTAGGAAGCGGATCTATTTTATATGGATATGTAAGCGCTGCCTATTGTTTGTCAGGTGCTTCTTATGCACTATATCACCTGACTGGTATTGGTAACCCAATTATATGGGCAGTGCTCAATATCCTTCTTGCCTTGTTAATTACTGGACGTTCTATTTACAAACAAGTAGAGTTAGTTCAAAAGGTTATTTTGGCGATTATGACAGTATGTTTAGTAGGGATAGCGATTGTCACAGGTTTTCAGCCTGCAGAAGCTTTAAAAGGCGTTTTCTTGTTCCAAATACCAGAGAAACAAGGCGCTTTTGATTCTATGATTGTCGTTATTTCATTAATAGGGGCTGTTGGAGGATCAATTGCTAACCTGCTTTATCCGGAATGGATGAAACAAAAAGGATATATCAATCCTGAACATAGAAAAGTACAAAAATATGATCTTCTCTTTGCTACTATTATGATGATTATTCTTAATTTGGCAGTATGGGTGATTGGGGCTGAGATTCTGAATCCGCGTGGATTGACTGTAAGCAGCGTGGATGATCTTGGGAATATTCTGGGTCAAGTCTTAGGACGGCCTGGTGAGATCGTTCTTTATTTGGCTATATGGGCTGCTACTTTTAGTACATTTATTGGAGGAACAGATGGATATATACGTCTAGCCTTTGATGGCTTCTATTCATCTTCACCAAAAAGAAAAGAGAAGTATGACGGGAGTTATCGAAAAGATCCTGCTTTTAAAGTGATTTATTTTATCATGTTAATTATGCCAATTATTTGGGTATTCCCTGGGATGCCAGGATTTGTAGAATTGACGGTGGTGGCGAATGCAGGTTTAATCTTTTTCTTGCCCGTTATATCTATAGGTTTGTTGCTAATCATTAATAAAAAGAGTATATATGGAGATCGAGCACACAATTTATTTGATACTGTCGTTGTAGGCATTCTGTCAATCTTTGCACTATGGAGTGTTTATAATATTGCAAAACCGCTGGTTCAATCTCTAATTGGTGGTTAAAAGGGGGAAATGTTTGATGGATCATGTATCAGAATCTACTATTAAATATGATGGAAAATTAAAGTTAACCAAAAATGCTGACTATCGTGTAGAGGCATATATTTCTTCTAATTTCGTACAAAATCATGCAGCTAATCTATTGCCATTAGAAAACGGTGACTTATTATGTGTTTGGTTTGCTGGTACTCAAGAAGGTATGTCTGATATACACATTTATCTTTCAAGATTGAATAAAGGGGAAAAGGAATGGAGTAAGGCTGTAAAAGTTTCAGATGATCCAGCTCGCTCAGAGCAAAATCCCATTTTATTTCATGCACCAGATGGCAGGCTTTGGCTGTTATATACAGCTCAAAAATCGGGCAATCAAGATACAGCAATCGTTAGATATCGTATTTCAGAAGACAATGGATACACATGGGGTCCTATTCAAACCTTGTTTGACACACCAGGAACTTTTATTAGGCAGCCCATCATCGTTTTAGAAAACGGAGAATGGCTTTTACCTATTTGGTATTGCTTCACATCACCGGGGCAAAAATGGACAGGAGATAAAGATGTCAGTGCTGTGAAGGTTTCAAAAGACCAAGGGAAAACATGGGAAGAATATGAAGTTCCTCATAGCCTGGGTTGTGTTCATATGAATATTGAAAAATTAGACAATGGGACACTTCTAGCATTGTTCCGCAGTCGTTGGGCTGATAACATTTACAAGAGTTTTTCAACTGACAATGGAAGAACATGGAGTACTCCTGCTCCAACTGAATTACCTAATAATAATTCTTCCATTCAATTTACGAAATTAAATAATGGTCACTTAGCTTTAGTATTCAACAATATGAATGCTGACAATTGCACAGAACGCAGAACTTCTTTATACGATGAGATTGAAGATGAAGGAGATATTGAGATTCCTTCTCCTAATATTGAGATTGATAGAGGTGAGGAGAGGAAACTTCAAGCTAGAACGGCTTTCTGGGGGGCGCCAAGAGCACCTATGACAATTGCTGTTTCTGAAGATAATGGAAGAACATGGCCATTCATTAAAAACCTTGAGGTTGGTGATGGATATGCTATGACCAATAACTCTAAGGATAAGCTAAATAGAGAATATTCTTATCCAACTATAAAACAAACTCCAGATAGAAAAATCCATATTGCTTTCACTTATTTCAGACAGGCTATTAAATATGTATCCATTTCTGAAGATTGGGTGAAAGATCAATAAGCTAATAACTTATTACCAAGTTTAGGAGAGTTATATTTTGCAAGTGTTCGATAAACGTGGGTCCTATTTCATTTAGAAAAAAACAAAAAATTTTATTTGAAGAGTACAACTACTTAACGGGTACTCTTTATGCCAACATGAGGCGTTTGTAGTGAAAAGCAACCTATGATTAATTGTAGGTTGCTTTCCATCCTATATCAGTTTATTAACTTTAAAGAACTTAATTATTTAAGAAGAAATTAATTCTTAGTATTTTGTAAGAACATTTGTGAATTGTCATTTTCTGAGGTTAGCCTCTTAGTTGGTTTAACTAGTGGCCTCATTTAATCATAATGGACTATCATTTTTTAACCCTCTAGAACCTCAAAACATGTTATTGGAGTTTTATGTTATCCTCTTTCCATCTGAACAATATGTTTAGAGGAAACAGATTGTGTGGTGTTGGTATGTTAAAGTTTTTGTACCCATTATTGATTGTTTTATATGTAGTCTCTATCCTTTTTTCTGAGCTAAACATAGATAATTTGTTATCATTTTTATGTCTTGTCTCCGTGTTAATAACAATGTTTTCGGTTAAGGGATTCGTGCAGGCATTGGGAAGTATCTTTTTGATTATTGGGATATCCCTTTTATGGAAAAGCAACGCGCCCTGGAATGATTACATAACTTCTTTTGGTCCAATGCTCGATCTAGTTACCATGTTTACATTGTTACCGATACTAGGCATACCAATCATGTTGGGGGACTATAGGAATGAAATTCAAACACTCATTCAAAAAAAAGTAAAAACATTTGGGCATCTTTATATGATGACATCTGGAATTTCCTATTTTTTCAGTATCTTTATGAATCTTGCCACATTACCTATGGTGTATCATTCAATCAGACCTGCACTCGGAGGGTTTCCAGTTCAGTATGCAAAACGATTTATGAGTTCAGCGATTACTCATGGCTACGCGATGCCTTTAATGTGGGCTCCTGTGACTCCAATTGTTGGAATTGTCATTAGTGTTACAGGAGTCAATTGGATATCGATTCTTCCATACATTTTACCATTAAGTTTCTTTGGAATATTACTGGACTGGTATATGGGGAAACAGAGAGACAAAAATAAAAATATTGCTGATTTGCCAAATGGTGAGACCAAAAATGAAACAGCTGCTACTATGGAAAGATACGGAAACACTCGCCTCAGAAGAATATTTCATATCGGCTTTGCCATTCTCATTTTTAATTTAGTCATCACTATAGCAGAAATTCAACTGCCATATTCTTTTCTTACTATAGTATCATTATTAGTCATTCCTTTTGCTTTTACCTGGTGCTTATTATTAAAGAAACGAAATGAGTTCAATAAGAGTTTACTTGCTCATTTCTCTTCTTTTTCTGTAAAGATGAAAGATCAATTTTTTATTTATTTATCGGCTGGTTTTTTTATATCGACTATTAAAATTTCTCAAACAAATGATTGGCTGAATGGGATGATTAGTCAGCTTAAAGAGATAATCGGGGTGGAGCCTTTTTTGCTTTTCTTGCCTCTAATCCCTCTTGTTTTTGCTTTTATAGGACTTCACCCGGCAGTCACAGTTGCCCTTATGGCAGAATCTTTAAATCCAACTATGTTAGGCATATCACCTTTTATCCTAACAGTTGCGATGCTGGGAGGGGCAGTATCAGCGTTTTTGGTTGGGCCATATAATGCCACAATTGGTCTAATGTCGAATATCGTTAAGGAAAGTTCTTTCAAGGTATCACAATGGAACATGTCTTATACCAGTCTGTACATCGCAGGAGTCATGGTGTATTTGTTCTTATTGGAATGTTTTCTTTGATTTATGAAATAGTCTGAAATGAAATTTATGATTCGGTGCAAAAAATCAGCTCACCTTGCAATTATCCATAAAAGCACCGAACAAAAGAGAACAGCTTTACCCAAAACGCGGCCGTTAGACAATTTAAGTGTTAAGTGTTTTCCCTTGAGAATAAAGAGGCTCCTGTTGTCCCGCAAAATCACCGTTATCACCCAGGCTATTCTTATAAATGAAACCCTTGTTTCATTCTTTTAACATAAAGAATGATATAGAGCATCAGAGCTGACAAGGTAATCATTGGTCCGTATTGTACCATTTTTCCGAAATATGCAATTACCCAATGTTGTGTTTCCGCTATGAAAAAAACTGGAATAGCTTGCGGATTTTCTGCTTGCAAAGAATCATAAAGGGGCTGCCATAAAAGGAAGGCGATTATGGCAGAGTAAATCCCTTGGAGAATACGGGCAAAGAAAAAAGGTTTAAAACGAATATCGGTTTCAGCAAGGATGCTTGCAACCTGGGCATTAACCGATAAACCGCTGAATCCTAAGATAAAGCTCGTTATGATTGCTTGCTGCATTAAGGAAGCTTCAGTAGCACTTGTTAATTTACTCCCTTGAGTAATTTCAAATATTCCTGAAAGCAACGGAATGGTTAACCCTTCATGTAAATGAAAGAAAGTGAATAAGAATGACAAAAAATAGGACAAAGCATCCGTAACCTTCAGGATTGCCAGCAGTTTATTAAATACAGAGAAAAGAATAATAAAACCGCCAACCATTAACAATGTTTGAATAGAGGAAAGTACAGCATCACCGAGTATTTTTCCAAGAGGGCGTTTTTCTTTTAGGCGTGTCCGATGCATTTCCCGAATAGCTTTCATAATTGAAGGAATTTGATAGGAAGAAGTGTGACGATCTTCCTTGATTTCTTGCTTCCGGCCGTGAAACCTCATAGTTAATCCAACACATACATTTCCTAAGTAATGGGCTGCCGCAAGAAGAAGCCCTAAAGCTTGATTATGAAAAAAACCTACGGCAACTGCACCAAAGATAAAGAGCGGATTGGAAGAGTTAGTAAAGGAGGCCAATCTCTCGGCTTCAATGGCAGTTAATTGTTTTTCCTGTCTTAATCTGGCTGTTAATTTTGCTCCAGCAGGAAAACCGGAAGCCATACCCATCGCCCATGCAAAACCTCCGACACCAGGAACTCTAAATAAAGGTCTCATAAGGGGTTCTAATAAAACTCCGATAAATGTAACAACTCCAAAACCGATTAATAACTCTGATATGATAAAGAAAGGGAGCAATGAAGGAAAGACGACCTCCCACCACATCTCAAGCCCTCTTATAGAAGCTTCAAGAGATTCTTCTGTATGTGTAATGATTGCGAATGTTAACATCATAATAAAAGCAGCAATAAACAGAGTTTTAGCTTTTGATAAATCCAACTCGATGCCTCCTAGGTTCCGTTTCTGTACAGGCACTCAGTAAAAATGATAAAATAGAAGCTATCATTTCACCCTGCATACCATCACCATTAATCCCATATCTTCTAGTGAACTTACTGCCTGCCCTTAATAATTTCTGCAGATGTGTGTTTCACTTTATATGTACAACCCTTTATTCAATATACGAGAATAGGGTGTCAATTTAGACCATAAGATTGAAATATAACAAAGGGAAAAGGGTGGTAGCAGCTTTGACTGAACCGAAAGTTGGACTTGCGCTAGGATCAGGTGGAGCAAGAGGGTTTGCTCACTTAGGTGTATTAAAAGTTCTAGAGGACGAAAATATACCTGTTCATATGATTGCCGGCAGCAGCATGGGAGCACTTGTAGGTTCCTTTTATGCATCTGGTCAAAGTGTAGAAAGCCTTTATCAAATAGCGAAAGCGTTTAAAAGAAAATTTTATTTGGATTTTACTGTCCCGAAAATGGGTTTTATTTCAGGTAACCGGGCCAAGGAGGTTATTCGGTTATTTACTCATGGGAAAACAATAGAACAGCTTGAACTTCCATTAGCTGTTATTGCAACAGACCTGTATGACGGAAAAAAAGTTGTCTTTCAAAAAGGTCCTCTTGCAGAAGCTGTGCGTGCCAGTATTTCTATTCCTGGTATTTTTGTGCCGGAAAAGATTAATGGGCGCCTTTTGGTGGATGGGGGTGTAGTAGATCGTGTCCCTGTTTCAGTAGTAAAAGAAATGGGTGCAGACATTGTCATAGCCGTAGATGTATCTAGGGTTAAGCAAATGGAGGAAATCACCTCTATCTTTGATGTTATCATGCAAAGCATTGATATTATGCAAGATGAACTGGTTCATCATCGTGAGATTGCATCTGATGTGATGATCAGGCCTTATTTAGAAAAGTACAGCTCCAGAGCTTTTACAAATATAGAGGAAATCATTGAACTTGGTGAAAAAGAAGCAAAATTGCACATAGATAAAATTAAACAATTGATTAGTAATTGGAAGGAGAACCATAATGACAAGAAAGAAGGGCCAAACGAATAAACTGCTGAAAGGTCTCCTTTTAACAGTTGTTCTTGCAATCTTATTAAGTTTTATTAAACTTCCTTTTTATGTAACAAAGCCAGGACTTGCAACTGAACTAGGTCCTATAGTAGAGGTGGAGGATGGTTATAATGAACAAGGAAGCTTCTCATTAACGACGGTCTCCTTTGGCAGAGCAAATATTTTTTCATATGCTTGGGCTTATGTTAATAAATATCATACGATTCATCCTGAAAACGAAATAAAGCAGGCTGAAGAGAGTGATGATGAATATATGATGAGGCAGCTCCACATGATGGAAGCTTCACAGGAGGATGCTATTGCACTAGCTTATAAAAAAGCAGATAAACAAGTGGACCTTTCCTATAACGGAGTTTATGTGCTAAGTATTATTGAAGGAATGCCTGCATCAAAACAATTAAAAGTGGGTGACAGAATTTACGAAGTCGACGGAAAACCCTTTACCACTTCAGAAGAATTTATTGACGTAGTTAGTAAGAAAAAAGAAGGGGACAGTGTCTCAATTAAGTTTAAAAGAGAAAATGAAGGAAGTGAAGTAACATTACCTGTTACTGATTTTCCGGACAATCCAGATAAAGTTGGGATAGGGATTGCCCTTGTAACTGATAAAGAAGTAAAGGTTGAACCAGATATTAAATTGGATACAAATAATATTGGCGGTCCATCAGCTGGATTAATGATGTCTTTAGAAATATATAATCAGCTGATTGAAAAAGATTTAACCTCAGGCTATAAAATAGCTGGTACGGGGACAATTACACCTGATGGAAAAGTCGGTCCCATTGGCGGAATTGAACAAAAAATTGTCGCTGCAGATCGTGCAGAGGTAGACATATTTTTTGCACCAAACGAGCAAGGAAGAGACAAATCAAACTATAAAATGGCAGTGAAAACTGCAGAGGATATCAAGACAGATATGAAGATCGTTCCTGTAGATACGTTTGAAGATGCGGTCGATTATCTTGAAAAAGTAGAAAAGAAAAGCTGATAATAACCGACCAGGACAGGTAACTTAAAACTGTTATCTGTCCTGGTTTTTTTGTATGTACAAAAAAGAGGCAGCCTCACATAAATGTTGTCCACCATTTTTTATCCAAGCACAGCCTATTCGCATATATGAAAATTTCCCTCTATAGAGCAGTTGCCGACTGAGTTTAGGATTTTATACTCTACCTTTTATTTCTTAAGATGCAGATTAAAGACCGTAATAAATTTAGGACATTTTGCACTTCCAATAAAAGTATAAAAATGTAATATTAAGGTTGTTTGGTATGAAAGTTGGGGCCGCCCTGTCTGTTAATCAATTAACGAGGAGGAAAAACTGTGAAAAAATTAAATATCGGAATTATCTTAGGAAGTACACGGCAAGGACGTTTAAGTCCTCAAGTCGGAAACTGGGTAAAAGAAATTGCTGATAAACGTGAGGATGCAAATTATGAAATCGTTGATATAGCAGACTTCAAATTGCCTTTCTTTGGAGAAGGAACTGGTGAAGAACCAGGATTAAAAGCTTGGCCACAAAAACTTTCTACCTTAGATGGATTCGTGTTTATTGTCCAAGAATACAATCATAGCATTACTGGAGCATTAAAAAATGCACTTGATTCGGCACGCGATGAATGGAACAATAAGGCAGCGGGTATTGTAAGTTATGGTTCAACAGGCGGAGCCCGTGCAGCTGAACATTTACGGGGAATCTTAGGAGAATTACTAGTAGCGGACGTTCGTGTACATCCAACATTATCAATATTTACAGATTTTGAAAACTTCACTACTTTTAAACCAGCTGCATTACACCTTGATAATGTTCATGCCATGCTGGATCAAACCATTGCATGGAGCGGTGCATTAAAAACTTTACGGTAAAGTTCACTTCATTTTTTTATACTTATGTGCGATTATTATGTTAGAATCAAAAATAGCTTAATTTGAAACAGCCGCATTTTTTTGCTTAAGAATGCGGCTGTTACCCGTTAAAGTAGACAATTTTGTAATATACACCTATTGTTTTTGTTTCACAGAAAGATATTTTCAGATTCATCAAAACGAATTGGTGGAATGGAAAATTCATTTTTTATTTCCGCTGAGGTAACTGGTTCATTATAGGCCATTGAATAAGCATAAGCCGCCTTGATATCCAAAGTGATAAGCGGGTCTTCAAATGAAGACAATTTGCTAACTATAGGGATAGGAACTGTTTTCTTCATTTGATTCAAATATTTTTGTCCGCCCTTTGACAATCCCAACAGTCGTATGTAAGAGGCTTGTATAACATCATTCATTTGATTCTTCGTTGTCCGAGTTAAGATATGTACCGCTAAACGTTGCAATCTTGTCCACGTATATCTCTTGGTTTTAATGGATGTCATGAACGCTTGGAAGGAGGGACTATGTAAGATGTTTGAAAATATCCTGTTCTCAAGGCCTTCCTCCATTTCATAAATTCCCCTTAATTCCTCTTTACTCATCGTTAAGATCGTGTATTTTAAATAGGGAAAATAGGTTTCCCAATGGTGAAACTGGTTATAGTCATATAAATATTGATTCAAATGAATCCAAGTTGTATTTGGAACAAACGGTTTCAACTCATTGGTTTCCTTGTTTGTGAAGATTGATTTACGAATACTTGTAGCGCTTGCAATACTTTGTGAAGAAAATTCTTCATCATGATAGTCTGCTGAGATTCGTTGAATGGTTTTAGGAACCATTGCTGCTTTTTGATCTTTTATTGCCTTTACATATTGGACTCCAAGAATATTATTAGGTTTTGACAGATCCACCAACTGCTCTGAGCCGGATAATTGATGAAACGCAAGGGAAGTGGCTTTAGGGTAGCTGTATCCCTTTTTCAAATATTCTTTCACGAATCGGTCATATTCCTCTTGATTTGATTCAAGAAAATCTATCACCTCATGGAAAGATTCTGTTGAACCGCTCTCGCTGCCGAAACACAGACTGTCACAATGAAGGGCTTCTAAAATCGAAACGGCGCCATTTGCAAACGTTTCTGCTTTTTGGGTGGCAAATGCATAGGGCAGCTCAACCACAATATCTACCCCTCCTTGCAGAGCCATTTTCGTTCTAGACCATTTAGAAACAAGCGCAGGCTCCCCTCTTTGCAGAAAATTCCCGCTCATGACAGCAATGGCAATATCAGCGCCGGCAGTCTCTTTGGATTGCTGGAGATGATATAAATGGCCATTATGGAAAGGGTTATATTCAACTACGATTCCAACCGCCTTCATAGGTTTCCCCCATTTTGATTTAACTTAAAAACATGATAAAGTTAAAGTGAATTTGATTCAATTATAGTGTAAAGAAAAAATATTGACAAATAATATCGAGAAAGCTATAATTACCTTTGTTGCCTTGAGGTGATCACAAATGGAATGGACAATTAATCAATTACATCAGCTTCAAAATAAAGGACTGGAATTTGACGAGACGGTAAATTTATCAGAGCTGACAAAAGCTCATGCAGATCTTCAGGGTATTTCTCCTGTTAAAGTAGTCGGACGAGCAGACATTAGTTCAAATAAAGTAACTTTCCATCTTAAAATTTCCGGAACATTGATCTTGGCCTGTGCCAGGACATTAGTTGATGTAAATTATCCATTTGAAATTGAGACAATTGAAACCATTTTGTTCAATTCAAATGATTTTGAAATGGATATAGAAGATACTCATCATATCGAGGGAGATCTGGTTGATTTAATCCCAATTATTAAAGAAAACATCCTCCTTGAGATCCCGATGCAAGTCTTTAGTGATGACAGTGATCACAAGGAAGATGCTGCACCGCAAGAAGGAAAAGATTGGCAAGTCGTTTCTGAAGAAGAAAACCAGAATAAGATCGATCCAAGACTTGCAGGACTCGCAGACTTTTTTGATGATGACAAAAAAAGCTAACTCAATGTAGTTGTAAAATCAGTGAAAAAATTTTTACGGATAGTTGTAAATAGCTCTGTAAGGAGGTGGGAATAATGGCTGTACCTTTTAGAAGAACTTCTAAAACGAGAAAAAGACTACGTCGTACACATTTCAAATTGCAAGTACCTGGTATGGTAGAATGCCCAAACTGTGGTGAGAGTAAACTTGCTCATCGCGTTTGTAAAGCGTGTGGATCATACAAAGGTAAAGATGTTCTAAGCAAATAATCTAGACTTGAAACGAACAAGCGCAAGGAAGGTGGATCCTTGTGCTTTTTTGTTGTTCAAAAGGTTTTTGATAGGTGTGTTTTAGCTTTTATGTCCTATTGGCCATGATTGTGAATACGCTTCCATATTAGTTAAATTCAGAAATAAAATGATGGTACGAAAAGCAATGAATCATAAAATTGTGATTGATATCCAACCAGTCGCAGTAGTTCAGAGACCATAAACTGATAAAATGCAAAATGGAGGAATGTCATTTGAAGAAGACAGCCATTCTTGAGCCCGTAGATAGAATTTACGAATTTCGAATCACCCGTGAACCAATCCGAAATGCAATCGATTTTGATGTCATGGAAGAACTCAGCTTATTCCTGGAGGACATTTCCGATAATAAATCAGCCAGGGCAGTCATTATAACGGGAGAGGGGGATCGTGCGTTTTGCTCAGGGGGAGATTTAGCTGCTTTTCATCAATTGCATACAAAGGAAGAAGCATTCAAGATGCTTTCTAAAATGGGGAACATTCTCTATGATTTAGCAATGCTTCCATTCCCGACATATGCATTATTAAATGGTGCAGCTGTCGGAGGGGGCTCAGAATTGGCGATTGCTTGTGACTTTCGAATCGCAAAAAAAGACATAATGATAGGATTTATCCAAGGTAATCAAGCTATTACGACAGGGTGGGGAGGGGGAACTTTATTATTTGAAAAGCTTCAACACGCAAATGCTATGCAGCTCCTTACTTCTGCTAAGAAAGTAAATGCAGAGATTGCAAAAGAATGGGGATTTATTCAACAAATAATCGCACAAGAAAATTTTAGAGATCATGCCTATCACCAAATTGATGTAAATTTAGTTCCATATTCATCAGTTCTGAGTGCTTATAAAAAGATTAAAATTAGACAATGGGAGCAATCGAAACTAAAAGAGAGAATGCTAGCTGAAATAGAGGCGTGTGCTCAGCTGTGGGAAGGAGAAAGCCATCTCCAGGCAGTCAATCAATTCATAAAAAAGTCCAAATGAGTAATTCGACTTAAATTTTATTAATTTTCAGTTAACTCATTCATATATTTGCTATTTTTTGATAAAATAATTCATAATTTTACAATATGTTTACATTTACTAAATATTCTTTTAGTACAATATTAATGGTAATAAATTCATTGTAAACGAAAGGGGAAGTGTAATGTCGTTTTTATCTAATCGTGCAAAAAAGCCTTTTATTGTGGTTATCGTCTTTTTATTGCTGGTCACTCCATTTTTAAGCGCTACTAGTTCAATTGCCGCGGCAGTAACAGAAAAAGGAGAGGATTTATTCTTTTCTGAGTACATAGAGGGTTCAAGTAACAACAAAGCTATTGAAATCTATAATGTGACCGGAAAACCAGTAGATTTAAATGGGTATGTTATTGAGCTTTACAGCAATGGAAAGACAGAAGCTGGGAGCACGTTGGAACTGCAAGGTACACTTGAAAACAACGATGTATATGTTATCGCCCACGCTCAAGCGAATGAGACGATAGCTGGACAAGCGGATACAAAGAGCGGAGTCGCTAACTTTAACGGAGATGATGCTCTTGTTTTAAAGAAAAATAATCAAGTGATCGATACTATTCATACTGTCGGAAGTAACGAGGAGATCATTAAGGATCTAACTCTAGTAAGAAAATCTTCTATACTTAAAGGTAATCAAACTTTTACTCTAGGAGATTGGGAGCAGTTTGGGAAAGATACTTTTACTAATATTGGTTTACATACAATTGATGATCAAGCTTCAGAAGAACCTCCATCAGAAGAACCCCCAGCAGAAGAAGTTACAGTTAAAGCCATTCAAGATATTCGTGTTACAAATGGTGGAAAGGCAGCTGTAGAAGGTACCGTAACTGCGATTTTTGTAGCGGGTGGACAAGCTAATGTCTACATTCAAGATGATACAGCTGGAATTATTGTAAGAGGAGCCGGACTTGAGAATAAGGTGCAAGTAGGCGACAAAATTCGTGCAGAAGGCGAAACCTTTCAATATTACGACATGGCGCAGCTAAATGCTACCTCAGATAAAGTAACTATCATTGAAAAAAACGCCGGCACTCCATCTCCCCAAGACATTACCTCTACAGATTTAACAGAAGCTGTTGAAGGAGAATACGTCCAAATAAAGAATATTGAAATTGATTCAGTAAATGGTTACGGAGAACATACAGCCCATGACGAAAATGGAACATTTATCATTGATTCAGAATTGGTTGAGGTTAATAAAAGCTATGATGCGGTAGCTGGTGTTGTAGATTATAGTTTTGGTTCATATAGACTAGTCCCAAGAAATTCTGCTGATGTTATGGAAGACAACAGCAAGGTCTCCTCCATTTCAGCAACCCCTGAATCAGGGCTCGTTGCTGAAGGTACAAAGGTAGAGCTTACCACTTCTACTGAAGGTGCAGCAATCTATTACACGACAGATGGATCTGAACCGTCTTCTTCCTCTGCAAAATACTCTGAGCCTATAGAAATTAAAGAAGCAGTAACCATTAAAGCAGTAGCAATAAAAGGGGGATTAGAAAATAGTGATGTTGCTTCATTTCCGTATGAAATCGGAAAAGATTTAAATGAATTAGAAATCCATGATATTCAAGGAGCTGGCCATACGTCCCCATACGAAGGAAAAACAGTAGCAAATATAGACGGGATTGTGACACATATAGATGGGGCAAATATCTATATTCAAGAACCGAATCCAGATGAGAATCCAAAAACATCTGAAGGTCTGCTTATCTATAAACGGAACCATGGTGCAAAAGTAGGAGACCATATAAACGTAGCAGGTCAGGTAAAAGAATATTTTCTTGAGGGCTATGCTGAAAAGGCTGAAACAGATTTAGCTTTCACAGAAATTAATGCTGCAAGTGTAGAGGTTTTATCAAATGAAAACGAGCTTCCTGAACCTATTATTCTAGGAAAAGACGGACGTGTAATCCCTTCCCAAATCATTGACAATGATTCTTTCGGTGAATTTGATCCGGAAGAAGATGCTATTGATTTTTATGAGAGCTTGGAAGGAATGCGTACCCAGCTTAACAGTCCCAAGGTGGTCGGTCCACAGGAATACGGTGATATAGCTGTTGTTGTAGATAACGGCTCAGACCAGGAGCTAACACAAATTGGCGGTTACAAATTAACGAAGGAAGATCCAAACCCTGAAATTGTCTATGTTCAAGCAGGTGAAGACTTTGTAACGAAGGTAGGCGATTCGTTCAACGGCTCAATCACGGGAGTTATGAGCTATGATTATGGAACATATAAATTGTACCGTGACACAAGTGAAGAGCTTCCAGAATTAATTGACGGCGGATTAAAACAAGAAAATACAACGATTGAAAAAGATGAAGATAAACTATCTGTTGCCACATACAATATGGAGAATTTTTCAGCAAAGTCACCTTCCTCTAAAGTTGAAAACATTGCAAAGTCCATTATTGAAAACTTAAACACACCAGATATCATCGGGTTGGTTGAAGTTCAAGATAATGACGGCGGAACAGACAGCGGTGTTACAAATGCTGATGAAACATACAAGGTGCTCGTTGATAAAATTAAAGAACTAGGCGGTCCTGCATATGAGTTTACAGATATTGCTCCAGAAGATAAACAAGACGGCGGAGCACCGGGTGGAAATATCCGTGTAGGTTATTTATATAATCCCGAACGTGTATCATTAGCAGATGGAGAAAAAGGTTCAGCAACAGAGGCAGTAAACTATGAGAATGGAGATTTAACATTAAACCCTGGAAGGATCGCACCTGATAAATTTCCTGATACTCGCAAATCGCTGGCAGCTGAATTTGAGTTTAACGGAGAAGAAGTCATTGTCATTAATAACCACTTCAATTCAAAAACAGGTGATTCACCGTTATTTGGTCAAAACCAGCCTCCTGTAATAGGAAGTGAAGCAGAACGTATCAAGTTAATGACAGAAGTAAACAGCTTTATTAAAAATATTATGGCTGAGAATAAAGATGCGAATGTTGTCGTACTTGGTGATATGAATGATTTCGAATTCTCAAAGCCCCTTGAAGCGTTAAAAGGATCAGAGCTGAAAAACATGATTGAGCAATTGCCGGAGGAAGAACGATGGACTTACAATTACCGCGGGAATTCGCAAACACTTGATCATATTTTAGTAAACAATCGCCTTGCTAAGTACACTGAAGTAGATATCGTGAATATTAATTCACCATTTATGGAGGAACACGGCAGAGCAAGTGACCATGACCCAATTTTAGTTCAAGTAGACCTAACACCTCCAAACACAATTAACATTTTACACACGAATGATTCTCATGCCCGAGTGTTTGAAGGCGGATTTGACGGAATGGGCTTTGCAAAACTATCTACATTGGTTAAACAATTTGAATCTGAAAACGAGCACTCTCTATTATTGGATGCCGGTGATACATTCCATGGCACAACTTTCGCTACGTTAGAACAAGGAAGCAGCATCGTTGAAATCATGAACAAAATCGGCTATGACAGTATGGCTGCCGGAAACCATGATTTCAACTATGGTTACAAGCGTTTACTAGAGTTAGAGGAAATGGCTGATTTCCCTGTGTTAAGTGCGAACGTTATCTATGAGGAAACAGGTGAATTAGTCCTTGATCCGTATACGATTAAAAACGTTAACGGAGTAAAGCTCGGTATTTTCGGACTGTCAACTCCTGAAACACATTACAAAACACATCCGAAAAATGTTGAAGGGCTTAAATTTACAGACCCTGTCAAAGCCGCAAATAAAATGGTGAAAGAGCTTCAGGCACAGGATGTTGATGCAATTATCGCGCTAACCCATTTAGGGACTGATGCCTCTAGTACAGATACGAGTTTAAAGGTTGCACAAGGTGCACCTGGGATTGATTTAATTGTCGATGGTCATAGTCATACAGTTGATGACATTGAAAATAGCGGTACATTAATCGTGAGTGCAGGAGAATATTTGAAAAACCTTGGGACTGTTGAATTAACTTTTGATGAAAACAATGAGTTAATTAGCAGAGAAGCAGCCCTTATTACAAAAGAAGACGCAGCAAATATTGAGCCGGACCCGGCAGTGGAAGCTGTTATAAAAGAAATTGAAGAAGCTCAAAAAGAAATTTTAGCAGAGGAAATTGGAACAACGACTGTAAAGCTTGATGGTGAACGAGAGCATGTTCGTGCTGGTGAAACCAATCTAGGTAACCTAATTACAGATTCGATGTTAGAGGTAACAGGTGCCGATGTCGTCCTAACGAATGGCGGAGGAATTCGAGCATCAATTGACGAAGGTGTCATTACAAAGGGGGAAGTTATTACAGTCCTTCCATTTGGTAACTACATTCAAACAATAGATGTACCTGGATCAGCCATTAAGGAAGCTTTAGAAAATGGGGTCAGCGCTTATCCAGAGGTTAAAGGTGCATTCCCTCACGTCGGAGGAATGACATTCGCAATTGACGCATCAAAGCCGGCTGGTGAGCGAGTTCATTCCATTAAAATAAACGGTGAACCAATTGATATGAATGCAACTTATATGTTAGCAACTAATGACTTCCTTGCAGCTGGAGGGGACGAGTACACTGTTCTTGCAAATTATCCTGTAACTGGAGACTACCCTGCACTTGATGAAGCTGTGATGGATTACATTAAAAAGCGAGGAACCATTTCACCGAAGATAGAAGGACGAATTGTTGCAGCAGAAACACCTAAAGAGAATCCAGACGATGACAATGATGGCGAGCCAGGGGATCCAGACGATGGCAATGACAATGATGGCCAGCCAGGGGATCCAGACGGTGGCAACGACAATGATGGCCAGCCAGGGGATCCAGACGGTGGCAACGACAATGATGGCGAGCCAGGGGATTCAAACGATGGCAACGACAATGATGGCGAGCCAGGTGATCCAAACGATGGCAATGACAACGATGGTGAGCCAGGGGATCCAGACGATGGCAATGACAATGATGGCCAGCTTGGAGATTCAGACGATTCCAACGACAATGGAAATCAACAAGATAATGAGCTGCCTAATACTGCTACCTCTTCATACAACTTCCTTGCATGGGGAACGGTTTTCCTTCTTTTAGGCGGTATCCTAACCATTATAAGAAAAAAGAAATCAGTAAAGTGAAAAATTTATTAGTTTCGCTGTAAAAGGAATAAATTAAGGCCTTCTGCTAAATACAGAAGGCCTTTTATAGCTGTCGAGATAGGCTTAGTTGCCTTCTGTTTTTTGCGAGAAGATTGAGGAAATATACAACTTTAGTGCGATTTTTATGATTTTCGTTCACTATCCTTCTTAAAAATTGTTCTTTCATTCATTCTGATCAAATTTCTGGCACCAAGTAACCTATATACTTATTGCGACCGGTTGATAATTGTTTGTTCCAGCAGTTAGATGGATCAAATGTAAATTTTTTCTTAGAAAATAATAAATACTTTTAGTTATAAGGTGAACATAGTCTACTTACTCTATTAGTCGCATATGTATTTACAAAATTGACTTTTTTGGGGGGACTATGATGACAACAACTCGTCAAGATGCTTGGACACAGGATGAGGATTTACTTTTAGCTGAGGTTGTATTAAGACATATTCGCGAAGCGGGGACCCAGCTTGCCGCATTTGAAGAAGTAGGACGAAAATTATCGCGAACCGCTGCAGCCTGTGGGTTCCGCTGGAATTCGTTTGTTAGAAAACAATATAAAACAGGAATAGAACTTGCCAAAAAACAAAGAAAAGAATTGCGTAAACATCAGGGTGAAGCTGGTGATGAATTTGATAAGACGAATATGGCATTACCATCCTCTGAAAAAGAGTCTCAAGCATTGACCTTGCAAGAGGTCATCCAGTTTTTAAAGCATTATGACCATACCACTAGTTTAAAAGATTTGCAGAATGAGAATCATACTCTTCTTCAGAAACTGGGTGAAATGGAGAGGAAAATCGACTCCTTGCAGCATGAAAAACAATCCCTTATGAACCAACTTAGGGTAGTGGAGGAAGACTATAAAGCTCTTATCGAAATTATGGAGAGGGCAAGAAAAATGGTGGTCTTACAAGATGATGAAAGAAATAAAAAAGTGAAATTCCAAATGGATCGAAATGGTAATTTAGAAAGAATCGAAAAGTAAAACCGGTCGCTAGGTGCGACCGGTTTTTCTGCTATTTGGCGTTTGAATAAACTGTATTTGTCTATTGACCAGTAGGTCAGCAGCCTTTGTTTGCACGAAAAGCGCAGAGCTTTTGACTTGCTGCTTGCGCTTAAAAATTAGGCAGAAGCTGTTTCGTTGTGTTGTTCTGTTACACCGTTAGGATACCAAACTAACGGGTTTTCCCCTTTGTCACGCTCTACATCATATTTTACATTTTCAAAACCCATTTTTGACCAGAAATCAGCTGATTTAATTCTTGGATTTGTCTTAATTGGTAAGGCAAAGGATTTTGCAAATTCTACTAAAGCTTGCCCATAGCCCTTTCGTTGATAGTTAGGCAGAACTTCAAGCTTCCATAGCTCCAAGTAGTCTTGCTGAGGATCAAAGTAGCGGTCCTGCTTCTTATCAACCCGATACAAACTCATTCGTGCTACTAATTTATCCCCAAAATATATTCCGTAAAATGGAGATTCACTGTCATTCTCAATAATATTTTCCTGCAGGTCTTCATGCATGGATAGCTCTTGAAGACCATACTCCTTAAATTTTTTGAACTCCTCTAATGTTTTGTAGTTAATTAGAAGCTTTTCAACTTTCAACATGGAAAATCCTCCTTGAAGCAAAATACTTATAATTATTGTAAACGTTTAATAAAAAAAAGACAAAATGTTAATAAAATCTTTTAATACTGATTATATTTTATCATGAATTTAAAAAAGTGAAAATAAGCAAACGCTTACAAAAAATGCAGGATTTCATTATATTGTTGAAGAAAGTAAAAGAAGATAGGTCTTCATTACTTTCGCTTCAATCTTAGACCTTATCTCCAGCAAACAAGGGATCTTACTATAAAGCGTTATAAGGAGGGGGACGCGTGAAAAAAATTCTAATCGCGAATCGGGGAGAAATTTCGAAAAGAATTATTGCTACATGCAATGAATTCGGAATTAAAACTGTAGCGATTTATTCTGATGCGGACAAAGAATTGCCGTATGTTAAGGAAGCAACATCCTCATATCGTATAGGTGAACCGCCAGTACCTAAATCTTACATGAAGTCAGAAGAAATCATTAATGTTGCAACTAGGGAAAAGGTAGATGCAATTCATCCGGGATATGGATTTTTATCAGAAAGTGCACAGTTTGCAAGAAAGGTAGAAAATGCGGGGATCCATTTTGTTGGTCCAAATGCCTCTATTATAGAATTAATGGGAGATAAAGTAGCAGCTAGAAAAGCAATGGAAGAAGCAGGCGTTCCTTCTGTCCCTGGAAGCAAAGACGCTATTCAAACGATTGAAGAAGCATGCAGCCTGGCAAATGAAATTGGCTACCCTGTCATGCTGAAAGCAAGCGGCGGGGGCGGCGGAATCGGGATGCAAAAATGTATAAATGAAGTTGAATTAATGAAAGTTTATCAATCAACAAAACATAGAGCAAAAGCCTATTTTGGTAATGATGAAGTGTTTGTTGAAAAATATATCGAAAATGGCAGACACATTGAAGTGCAGCTCTTCTCAGATGAAGAAGGGAACGTGGTGCACTTGTTTGAGAGAGATTGCTCAATACAAAGAAGAAATCAAAAAGTCATTGAAGAGTCCCCTTCCCCATTTCTTTCTGCAGAAACAAGGGAAAAAATGTTTGATGCAGCGATCAAGGCAGCAAAGCATGTGCAATATGTAAATGCGGGGACAATTGAGTTTATTGTCGACGAAAACGAACAATTTTATTTTTTAGAAATGAATACAAGACTGCAGGTTGAACATCGTGTGACTGAGATGCTCACCGGAATAGACCTTGTAAAGTGGCAGTTATTAATTGCAAATGGGGAGAGGCTTCCGTTAACTCAAGAGGAAATTCCAAAACACGGTCATGCAATGGAATTTAGGCTTTATGCAGAGGATCCCATAACATTTACTCCTTCACCTGGGAAACTGAAAGTCTTCTATACTCCAGAGGAAGAGGGAGTGATTATAGATGCTGCTTATCAAGCTGGAAATACTGTTACACCTTTTTATGATCCTTTGATAGCAAAGGTCATTATACATGCAAATACTCGCAGGGAAGTAATCGTAAAGTCTAAAGCCTATTTCGATAAAGTAAAAATTGAAGGTATAAAGACAAATGTTCCTTTGTTCAAATCCATTTTAAAAGATAAAGATTTTATAGAAGGAAATTATCATACAGGGTTTTTACAAAATAAATCAATTGTTGGGTAACATTAAGGGGGAAATGTGAATGGAAGAAATGAAAGCGAGTATGGCCGGAACTGTATTAAATGTGTTAGCAAATCAAAATGATCAAGTGGCTAAAGGTCAGGAAGTCATCATATTAGAATCGATGAAAATGGAAATTCCAGTTGAATGTGAATGCGATGGAATGATTCAAGAAATAAAGGTATCAATTGGTGATTTTGTAAATGAAGGAGACACCCTTTTCACAGTTGCGCCAAACTCCTAAAAGATCCTTAACAAGGCAGGTGAAGAAAGTGTTGAAAATGAAAGAACTCGAGCAGCAATTGCGGGAGAAAATAAAAAAAATTGAAGCGGGCGGTCCTAATAAATACCACGAAAAATTAAAGCAGCAAAACAAGCTTTTCGTCAGAGACCGATTAAATCGATTATTTGATCAAGGGCAATACGTAGAGGATGGAAAATTTGCAAACAACCAAGCGGAAGAATTGCCTGCTGATGGTGTTGTTACAGCTATAGGTCATATAAATGGGCAAAAGGTCTGTGTGATGGCAAATGATTCTACTGTTAAGGCGGGATCATGGGGTGCGAGAACAGTTGAAAAAATCATTCGCATCCAAGAAACGGCAGAAAAATTAAAGCTGCCTCTTTTATACTTGGTCGATTCGGCTGGGGCTAGAATAACAGATCAAATTGACATGTTTCCAAATAGACGCGGAGCAGGACGTATCTTTTATAATCAAGTAAAATTATCTGGCATGATTCCGCAAGTTTGTATTTTATTTGGACCATCTGCAGCGGGCGGTGCTTATATCCCTGCATTTTGTGATATTGTCATTATGGTTGATGGAAATGCATCAATGTATCTTGGTTCCCCAAGGATGGCAGAAAAAGTAATCGGTGAAAAAGTTACACTGGAAGAAATGGGCGGTGCGAGAATGCATTGCAGTGTAAGCGGATGCGGTGATATCCTTGCTGCAAATGAGGAAGAAGCGATTCTGGAAGCAAGAAGATATTTACGGTATTTTCCTGGAAACTTTTTAGAAAAATCAGCGGATATTGAAAGCTGCCACCCAATCGAAGGAAGAACATTATCAGATATTATTCCTGAAAATCAAAATGCTCCTTTTGATATGTACGAATGCATCAACCAGTTAATTGATCAAGGCAGCTTTTTTGAAATTAAGAAATTATTTGCCCCAGAATTAATCACAGGGCTTGCGAGAATAAACGGAAAAGTCGTTGGAATCATCGCGAATCAACCTAGGGTTAAGGGCGGTGTTTTGTTTGTAGATTCTGCAGACAAAGCCGCGAAATTCATTCAATTATGTGATGCCTTTCATATCCCGCTTCTTTTTTTGGCCGATGTGCCGGGATTTATGATTGGAACAAAGGTTGAAAGAGCAGGGATTATCCGTCATGGTGCGAAATTAATCGCAGCTATGAGCTCTGCCACTGTTCCGAAAATTTCAGTTATTATCCGAAAAGCTTATGGAGCTGGATTATACGCAATGGCAGGACCTGCCTTTGAGCCGGATTGCTGTATCGCTCTGCCTTCCGCTCAAATAGCTGTTATGGGTCCTGAGGCTGCAGTAAATGCAGTTTATTCAAACAAAATTAACGAAATTCAAGATCCAAATGAACGTCTGCAGTTTGTTAGCCAGAAACATCAAGAATACAAAGAACATATTGATATTTATAAACTTGCCTCTGAAATGATCGTTGATGATGTTGTAGAACCGGAAGAACTTCGCAAAGTATTAATTGAAAGACTAACAATGTACCAATCGAAGGAGATGACGTTTAGTCATCGAAAACATCCGGTATATCCTGTATAGCTTCATTGAAGAATGGATAAATAAAACAGAAATAAGTGCAACTTTTTCCAGTACACTTCAAAAAGGGAGTGAATGAGAAAAGGGGGCACTTTTTATGTTAGAAAAGATGGTAACAAAAGCCGTTTGTTTGGTAAGATAAGGATGATCATCATTGAAATGTTTTCTACATTAGGATTGGTGTTAAATATTTACAGTACGATCGACGCCGATTACTCAATTCTTCTATCGCGCCGCTCATTATGAGGGGTGGGTGAACGACATATTAAAACATATTAATAAATCGTAGTGTGGATCGTTTCTCAATGATGAACTAGTTTTAAGAGGCAACAAAGTTTACCATAAACAACTTAAATATTAGAGGGATATTATGAAAATAGGAATAATCGGAGCAGGTTCTGTAGGTTTACTCTTTGCGGCGAAATTGTCAGCATCTTTCCCCGTTACACTCTATACAAAAACGAAAACCCAAGCAAAATTACTTAATGATAATGGCATTCTATTAGATGGAACAAAGGTGAAGTCTGCCTCCTTTCATGCAAGCTCGGAAACGATCTATGAAGAGGATATTCAAATTGTAACAGTCAAACAATATCAACTAGAAAAAATAGTCGGAAATTTAAAGCGTACAACCAGCAGGACGGTGATCTTCTTACAAAATGGAATGTCTCATATATCCTGCATGAATGAATTGGCTCACCACCGTTTATATGTTGGAGTGGTGGAGCATGGTGCATTGAAAATCAATGATTATCATGTTTGCCATACAGGTAAAGGCTTAACAAGATTGAGTGCTTACCATCACAATGACGATAAAAATCTAAAACCTCTCCTAGTTTCCAAACTGGCTGTTTTTCCGTTTATTTACGAAGAAGATTGGTATGAAATGCTATCTAAAAAGCTTTTAGTCAATATTTGTATTAATCCATTAACAGCACTTTTTAAAGTGAAAAATGGCGGGCTCCTCCAAAATGATTATTTGTACAAGCTGTTTGAAACCGTTTTTGATGAAGCATTTCTTGCGTTGAAGCTGAACAATCGAGAATTTTATTGGAGGCATGTGCATACTATCTGTGAAAAAACTTCAGCAAATACCTCTTCTATGCTTGAAGACATTCTTCACCATCGCAGAACAGAAGTTGACGCAATAGTCGGATATATGCTGGAAAAAGCAAAACGAGAAGGAATGCCTGTACCTGCTTTACGGTTTTTGTACTTTGCCATAAAAGGATTAGAAGAGGAAAAGGGGGAGCTAACTTGATTTCTTTTATCAGTGTGTTTGCAGCCCTATTGGTAACACTTCCTTTACTATGTTACATACTAACTTTGGCTTGCTTCCTATTATTAACCAAGGAGAAGAAAAGATCCGTACATATTGTGTCAGATCTTTTTGTTATCATTTTTATTGTATCCGTCTATTTTAAGGTTAGGCTGCTTTTTACGGAAGCTGTTTTCATCCTTATCATTCTATACATTTTGTGCATGATTACCCTTTTTATCCTTTTTTATCGCTACACAGCGCAAAATTCCATTGAAAAAGCATTAAAAAGGACATGGAGAATGATGTTGATAACAAGTGTTTTCCTCTCGTGTTCTTTATCATTAATAGGAATATGTCTATTTGTAGTTCAATCTATTTAACTAATGGCCGTCCTTTATATATTTATGTAGTTCCGATAACGTGGAGAAAATCCAAAATCACAGGTTAAATAACATAGAAATTAGCAACATAAATAACAAAGTAATCAGCACACAAAAAACCTTGAGGTAAATAAAAAACTCAAGCTTTTTGATTTGAAGTGTGTATAGCTTATTAAATGCCACATAAGTTGAAGAACAGGTAGCAACGATCGCCAAGCTTTCTTTAATACCTATAAGCACTTTCGCATGTATTAGCCTGTGGCTCATAATAACAATGTTGTTTATATTGTCCTGCAATTGGTTGATCATACCATGTAGGTGGACACGGACCATACGGATTAAAATACCAAAGAGCATACTTAGAAGGATGTTGTCTCCAATACTTTACTACTCGTTGTGCCAATCTTCTCTCTACATCTCTTGCTGGATTATAAAATAAACTACCTTTTTGTACTGCTTCAAAAGAGTAATTTCCACCTTGAACATGAAAAATTACATCCCGTATGGTTCTTAAATCCTTAAAATCTAAACAATCAACTACTGCTCGATTTACAATGACATTCCCAACCATAAGCATCCCTTGTCGCCCTTCACCCACAGCCTCTGCCCGCATCATCCGTGCAATTAAATCAATGTCACTATCTCTATATTTTACTCTCGTCACTTTTCATCACCTCTACTAAGAATTGTATTAAAAAAAGCCTACAAAAATGTCAAGTGGTTACATTCAATTGGGGGAAAAGGAAATAAAACCAGTATTTGGTACATCATACCGTTAGTGTCATTTACTTTTTACAATAGCCTCTAATTATCATTGAAATTAGCATCCTAATTTGCACGATGACAACAGGGATTGTCAGGATGCTATTTACTAAACTATTTTATGTATTATTTCTTCATAAAGGTTGATGTATAACCAAAAAGAGCATACCAATTACTGTGATAATTGATATGCTAATTCATATGCTAATTACAATGTTTCTCCACTACAACGGAACTACTTATTGCATATTAGGAAGGCTTTTTTATCGTTTTAACAAGAAATTTTAAGGATACTATCGATGTCCAGCTGCAGGACCAAGCCCCTAAGGACACAAGCGAATAATCTTCAAAGGAAGGAAAAAACGCCTTTCTTTAAAACTCGTCCGGCGCTCACCGGCGGGCTGGTTTTAGGTGCTTCCGTTTTTTTATGAAATCCAGCGCAAGGCATCATCGGCCCATAGCCATAAGCCCATCCGCCCGAGAAGGTTAAAGAACAACCTTCCAGCCTGTCCGTCCGAATGCTTGTCCGCCGATGGACCAGCGCTCCTGTGCTTTTCTGGCCGATAAAAGAATATACTAATTGGAGCAAATTTTTTTTGTTTCGTGATATTAAATGCTATACTCAATTCGGAATACATATTTTATACCATCTGATTCATGCAGTAAAACCACCTTTCTAGTGCCTAAAGGTAACAAAGAAGATAGGTGGGCAAGCCGCACTGCTCAACTATTTATGAACGCTAGACCTCTGGAGAATCAAAGAAAAAGGATCAAAATTTCTGCTCATCCTTAAAAGGTCTAATCATTAAACAAGGCGATTTTCTAAGTGGTTGTTGCGATTTACACAATGAGAGGTGCTAACAATAAAAGCAAATGGTGAATCGCCGATTGCTTTTAGTCTCACATTTCACCTCAAAAGATTCAAGGGGATTGACTTTGTGTCAGGTAGCAACAAAATTCTGAAAACTGTCTTTAAATAAAAGCTAGAAACCGATCATAGAAAGGAAGTCTATCATGGAGATTGAAGAACTTTCCCTTCAATTTGAAAATAAATTTATTGATGAGCTTATACATAATAACTTAACAAATACCGATTTCTTTCATTATTCTATTCACTCAGATTCAGTATACGAAGATCGTTTAGCTGACATAAAAAACCATAGCTATCCACGGCAGCAATTGGTTGATTATTTATTAAAATACAATGAACGATTTCATTCTCCCGAAACGAATGTAAACATAAAAAAACTGCTGGATCCTTCTTCATCTGTTGTAATAGGCGGACAGCAATCAGGTTTATTGACCGGGCCATTATATACGATTCATAAAATCATTTCGATTATTCAGTTAGCAAAAGAACAGGAAAGAAACCTACAAAAGCCTGTGATTCCAGTGTTTTGGATTGCAGGAGAGGACCATGATTTTGATGAGATTAACCATGTGTTTGTCCCTTCTAATGGCAGAATGAAGAAAAAAGGGATTTCCCAGCGGCAAATTGGCAAAACTTCTGTAGCTAGTATGCAATTGGACCATAGGCAATGTGGGGAATGGATTAAAGAAATTGTTGAAGGTTTTGGTGAAACGGACCATTCAAATGAACTAATAAAATTTCTTGAAAATTGTATGAAACGATCTGATACTTATGTTCAATTTTTTGAAGAAATTGTCATGTGGTTTTTTAAGGAGGATGGATTAATCCTTATTAATTCAGGTGACCTGGAACTTAGAAAAATTGAACAGCCATTTTTTAAACGATTGTCAAAAAATAGTATGGAAATGCAGTCTGCTCTCCAACAACAACAAAAATTTATGGTGGAGTTGGGGTATAAGCCGATCATTCAAAGCCAACCGAACAGTGCCAACATTTTTTATGAATATGATGGGGAAAGAATCCTATTAAAAAAAGAACAAGCTGTTTTTGTTGCTCCAGAGGTTGGATTAACTTTAACTGAAAATGAAATGGATGACCTAATACAGACTAAACCACACCTTTTTAGTAACAATGTTGTAACGAGGCCTCTAATGCAAGAATTCCTCTTTCCGACTTTAGCTTTCATCGGAGGCTATGGTGAAATACATTATTGGGCAGAGCTGAAACAAGTTTTTGAAAAAATGAAAATAAAAATGCCCCCAGTCGTTCCCAGGCTGAACATTACGTTTTTAGAAAGGCCTATAGAACGTGAAATTGATGAATTGTCTTTATCACTAACCACCGTTTTAAACAAAGGTGTTGCAGATGAAATGGATAACTGGATTTCAATGAATACCCCAATTCCTATCTCACCCTTAGTGGCGGAAACAAAACAAAAGGTTGATTCTTTGCATGCTGAGCTTAGAAATGCAGCTATTCAAATCGATCAAAGCCTTGAAGGACTCATGAAGAAAAATGCGTACTTTATTCAAAAACAGCTGGAGTTCGCAGAGCAGGCAGTGGAAAAACAAATCAAATTAAAACTCGAAAATGATATTTCTAAATTCCAAAGAGTAGAGATGTCGTTGAAACCCGAAGGAAGACTACAAGAGAGAATGTGGAATTTAGTTTATTTTCTAAATAAATATGGACCAGATATTCTCAAGAAGGTCAAAAATCTGTCATATTCTTTTAATAATCAACATAAGGTTGTCAAACTATGAATAAAACTTTTATGAAATCCTGCATTTTGCGGGGTTTTTTTTTATGAAGAAAAGGTGTAAAATAAATTTGTGGAGAGAAGTGGGGGAAAGTGGTGAGTTAGGGAGAGAAAGTGGGGACAAAGAGCATGTTCATGGGAGAATACAATCACACCATTGATACAAAAGGCCGAATGATTGTCCCTTCAAAGTTTCGGGAGGGACTTGGTGAAACATTTGTTTTAACCAGAGGCCTTGATAATTGCTTATTTGGATACCCCATGAGCGAATGGAAGGTTATTGAAGAAAAACTTAAAGCACTCCCCTTAACAAAGAAAGATGCACGCGCATTTACCCGATTCTTCTTTTCAGGAGCAGTTGAATGTGAATTAGATAAACAAGGGCGTATCAACATTCCGTCATCTCTTCTCCAATATGGAAAGCTTGAAAAAGAATGTGTTGTTATCGGTGTTTCAAATCGAATTGAGCTATGGAGTAAGGCAATTTGGGAAGACTATGTAACAGAACAAGAAGATTCATTTGAAGAAATAGCTGAAAACATGATTGACTTTGATATATAATTGAATCTTGTGCAAAAGCTTAAGTCGATTTTTAACAAAGGTGGTAACAGCAATGTTTCAACATAAGACTGTATTATTAAAAGAAACCGTTGATGGGTTAAACATTAAAAAAGATGGAACATATGTAGATTGTACGCTTGGCGGCGCTGGACACAGTACATATTTGCTTTCACAGCTTTCAAGCGAAGGTCAGCTGTATGCTTTTGATCAAGATGAAACAGCCATCCAGCATGCAAAAGAAAAGCTCTCTTCATTTGAGGGACAATCGATTCTTATTAAAAGTAACTTCAAATTTTTAAAAGAGCGGCTAAATGAACTCGGTGTGACAAAAGTGGATGGAATCCTATTTGATCTAGGAGTTTCTTCTCCTCAGCTTGATACACCAGAGAGGGGTTTTAGCTATCATCATGATGCACCGCTCGATATGCGAATGGATCAAGAAGCAAATCTTACAGCATATGATGTGGTAAATAAGTGGACATATGAACAATTAGTAAAAATCTTTTTTCGCTACGGAGAAGAAAAATTCTCAAAGCAGATAGCGAGGAAAATTGAAGCTGTTCGTGCAAAGCAGCCTATTGAAACAACAGCGGAATTAGTCGATATTATTAAAGATTCTATTCCGGCACCTGCAAGAAGAACTGGAGGTCATCCGGCAAAACGAATTTTCCAAGCCATACGTATTGCTGTAAACGATGAACTAAAGGTGTTTGAGGATGCGATTGGACAAGCAATTGAGTTGCTTAAGCCTTCTGGAAGAGTATCCGTTATTACTTTCCACTCTCTTGAAGATCGTATTTGCAAAATAGCATACAAAAAGGCAGCTGAATTACCTGACTTGCCTCCCAATTTACCGATGATTCCAAAAGGATTTGAACCAAAGGTAAAGATTATTACGAGGAAGCCGATCATCCCTTCTGAAGAAGAATTAACAGAAAACAATCGAGCACGTTCTGCAAAATTAAGAATTGCTGAAAAGATATAAAAAAATAGATAACAATGAAAGGCTCTTTTCTAGAAAATTGTTGCTTTGTTTTATGGGGGAGTTTTAATAAAAGCAAACGAGAATCGCCAATTGCTTCTAGTTTCACCTCAAGAATTAAAATAAGCGGTGAACCCTCAGTTTGTTTAAAAGTCACACATTTAACCGCAAACCTCGGGAGAGATAGACATTGCCTCATGCAGCAATTATTTACGAAAGCAGCCGACTTAATAAAAGGAGGTTATTGTGGTGAATCAAAATTTAGCCTATCAAATTCAACATCAAAAAAAAGAACAAACCAATCAGGTGCCAAAACAAAAAACGGTAGTCATCAGAAGGCGAGCTTCGATCACTTTAGGGGAAAAGGCTCTTATTATCCTATTTGCCGCTATTTTTTTGCTTGGAGCGGTAAAGATTGTTTCCAACAGCGTAAATGTCTATCAATCGAACGTGGAAATACAAAAATTAGAGCAGCGTATTGAAGTACAAAACAGAGCCAACAGTGACCTCGAGGTTCAAGTGGCAGAGCTAAGCAAGTATGATCGGATCTGGAAGGAAGCAAAAAAACTTGGCTTAACACTCAACGAAAATAATGTGAAAAACGTACGGGAACAATAAACATGATGAAAAAAAAGAATAAAAATATAAATAGAGGAGCAGCAATATTAACATTAATATTTGCTTTGCTCTTCTTTATCATTACTGGAAGATTTGTATATTTACAGGCTGTTGGCAAGGTTAATGGAGAAATTCTTGCTGCACGTGCAGCAGAGAAATATGAAGAGGAACAAATGCTTGAAGCCAAGCGAGGAACAATTTTTGATCAAAATGGCGAGCCGATCGCACAGGATGTTTCTACATATTCGTTAGTAGCTGTTCTAGATGAAAAGCTAACGACAGATCCAGATAAACCTCGCCATGTCGTTGATGTTGAGGAGACTGCCGCAAAACTTGCTCCTATTTTGGAGGTTGACGAAAGCAGTTTGATAGAAACATTGAGCAAGGATCGAGATCAAGTTGAATTTGGATCAGCAGGCCGCAATTTAGACTTTTCCCAAAAAGAAAAAATTGAACAATTAGAGCTGCCTGGACTAGCTTTTACAAGGCAGACAGACCGGTTTTATCCAAGCGGTACATTTGCTTCCCATCTTATCGGCTATGCTCAATCAAATGGGAAAGACAAAACTATCGGAAAAATGGGTCTGGAAAAAACCTTAGATAAACATTTACAAGAAAAAAATGGTTATATTAAATATGAACAAGACCACTATGGTTGGAAACTTCCAAACAGCGAGGATAAAATAGTACCACCAGAACATGGAAAAGATGTCTATTTGACAATTGACCAAAAGATCCAAGCATTCTTAGAAGATGCAATGAATCAAGCAGCAGAGAAGTATGAACCTAAGAAAATAATGGGTGTAGTTGCCGATCCGAAAACAGGGAAAATACTTGCAATGGGACAACGTCCAAGCTTTGATCCGAACAAAAGAGATATCAATTCTTTTTACAATGATATTATCAGCTATCCTTTTGAACCGGGTTCAACGATGAAGATTTATACGTTAGCTTCCGCGATTGAAGAGGGTGTTTATAATGGTCAGGAAAAATTTCAGTCTGGTTCCTATGAAATAGGCTCTGGTGGAAGAATAAGTGACCATAATAATAAAGGCTGGGGTTCAATCACATATGATGAAGGGATCCAAAGGTCTTCTAATGTTGCCATGGCCAATTTAGTCGAAAAGAAAATAGGGTTTGAAAGATTTAAGCAATATTTAAGCAAGTTTCATTTTGATAAGAAGACAGGTATCGATCTCCCCGGAGAGGCAAATAGCAAAATAAACTACCATTATAAAATTGATAAAATTCAAACTGCTTTTGGTCAGGCTTCCGCCATCACTCCTATCCAGCAAATTCAAGCAGCTACAGCAATCGCTAATGATGGGAAAATGATGAAGCCATACGTTATAGACCGCATCGTTGACCCAAACAAGAAAGAGGTAGTCAGCGAGAATAAATCAGAAATTGTCGGCCAGCCAATCTCTAAAGAAACCTCTGAGAAAGTTCTAGATATTTTAGAAACGGCCGTAACTTCTGAAAAAGGAACTGGGCAGCCATTTCAAATTGATGGTTATGACGTTGCAGGTAAAACAGGAACTGCTCAATTGTATGAAAATGGAAAATTATTAACCGGACAGGATAATTATATTTTTTCATTTATGGGATTTGCTCCTAAGGATGACCCTGAATTTATTGTCTATGTAGCTGTCCAGCAGCCAGAACTGGAACCTGATGAAGCTGGGTCAATGCCTGTTGCCACTGTTTTTAACACGGTCATGAAAAACAGTCTGCAATATAAGCAAATTAAGCCTGATGATAGTAAAAAGGCGGAAAAAGAAAAGCCGGAAAGTCCGCTTTCAATGCCTGATTTTGAAGGTGAAAGCATGTCTGTTGTTAACGAGAAGTTAAAACAGATGGGCGTCGACCCTGTCGTGCTTGGAAATGGAGAAACTGCTGAAACTCAATATCCTGAAGAGGGAATCTCTGTTTCTAAAAACGAGAAAGTGTTTATACACTCTGGCGGTCCTGTAAAGCTGCCTGATTTAACTGGATGGTCAAAGCGTGATGTCATGAAGCTCTCAACGATTTTAGAAATTGAATTAGACTTAAGTGGATCAGGCTTTGTGAAAACGCAAAATATGAAGCCTGGCACAGTTGTAAAAAAAGGGGATAAAATTAAAGTCAGCTTTAAAAAGCCATAAAGCATCGTTTGAAGTTGGGGGACAGACATCTTATCAATAAGGTGCCTGTCCCCTTTTGATTAATTGCAATGCTTTTTAAAGATCAAGTGAACAGGCCTAACGAGCTTTACAAATTACAAGCCAATCCTTTAAAAAAGTAAATTCAGCATTTTGAATGGTTTATGCTTTCTTTGCCTGTTCAGAAGGAAGTTTAAGTTGAGTCAAGCGCTGTTCATGAGAATGCATGCACCGTTATCCTAATAAATGCGCCGTTACCCAAATAATTGCACCGTCATCCGATTAATTTCGAGTGGCACACTAAAGTGAGGTGTTTTTATAAAAGGCTCTTTTCAAAAAATTGTTGTTTATCTTACAAGAAAAATTTCGTTCCCAATTTATTTCGCTATTTAAGATGTCATTGGACATCAACCTTTAACGATGGCGATCAATTTACTTTTTTTCCGATTTCGGGGCATCATGAACCGCATATGATGCCCGATTTGCTCTATTTTTCTGATTGCCTTTATTACGGAATGTTTAAGATCGCCACATTTATAAAGGGAAATGGGTGGTTTTTTCCAAGCATCGGCCGCTTTTGGTCTAATGGATATAACCATCCTGTATTAGGTTAATGAACATCCTTCCTGCTCTCTTTTTTTGCTTGTTAACGACGAACCAGAGCCTTGGCGTTTTTCGTTCTATTTAAGCGGGTACAAGCATATATTTGAATCAGCATGGACAAGGAGTGGTCGAAGAATGCGCGTCTCGAATGTAACAGTTAGGCGGAGATTGGCAATCGTTCTATTCATCGGATTTCTCATTTTTTTTGTGATTGATATGCGTCTTGGATACGTTCAATTCTTTCTAGGAGAAAAGCTGACTGCTTTGGCGAAGGATTCATGGAGCCGCAACATTCCTTTTGAACCGCAAAGAGGGGAAATCCTTGATCGAAATGGGGTTGAACTTGCGACAAACAAAAGTGCGCCTACTATATATGTCGTCCCAAGACAAGTAGAAAATCCAGCGGAGACAGCTGAAAAGCTGGCTGCCGTTCTGAATATGTCAAAAGAAAAAGCCTACGGGCATATTACGAAAAAAACTTCGATTGAAAAAATTAATCCAGAAGGAAGAAAAATTTCGAATGAAAAAGCGAGTGAGGTTCAGGCGCTTGGTTTAAAAGGTGTTTATATTGCAGAGGATTCTATTCGTCATTATCCGTTTGGAAGCTATCTTTCACACGTTTTAGGATTTGCAGGCATTGATAACCAAGGATTATTAGGGTTAGAGGCGTTTTACGATGAACAATTACAAGGGGAAAAAGGTAATGTAAAATTTTATTCTGATGCGAAAGGGAAAAGGATGCCGGAAGAGGCAGATGAATATTCAGCTCCTGAGGATGGACTTGATTTAAAGCTAACGATTGATTCTAGAGTTCAAACGATTATTGAACGAGAATTGGATAATGCTGAAGCGACTTATAACCCGGATGGAATGATTGCCATTGCGATGAATCCAAAAAATGGGGAGATCGTGGCGATGTCCTCGAGGCCAACTTTCGACCCGGCTAATTACAAAGAAGTTGATCCTATGGTTTATAATCGCAATTTACCTGTTTGGAGCTCATATGAGCCAGGATCAACCTTTAAAATTATTACACTTGCAGCTGCACTGGAGGAAAATAAAGTAAACCTTGAGAATGATCATTTTCACGATTCTGGTGCTGTAGAGGTAGATGGGGCAAGACTTAGGTGCTGGAAGGCGGGCGGTCATGGAAGTCAGTCTTTCCTTGAAGTCGTCCAAAACTCTTGTAACCCAGGATTTGTGGAGTTAGGAGATCGATTAGGAAAATCAACATTATTTAAATATATTAAAGGCTTTGGTTTTGGAGAGAAAACAGGCATTGATCTGCAGGGGGAAGGGAAAGGAATCCTCTTTAATTTAGATCGAGTCGGACCAGTTGAACAAGCAACAACTGCATTCGGCCAAGGGGTATCTGTTACTCCAATTCAACAGGTTGCGGCTGTTGCAGCGGCTGTTAATGGAGGTGTGCTATACACACCATATATAGCAAAGGAATGGATTGATCCTGCTACAAAGGAAGTTGTCAATAAAACGACACCAGAAGCAAAAAGGCGGGTAATATCAGAGGAAACTTCTAAACAAATTCGTCATGCCCTAGAAAGTGTAGTTGCCCAAGGGACTGGGAGAAATGCGTTTGTAGAAGGGTACAGAGTTGGAGGGAAAACTGGTACTGCCCAAAAAGTAAAAGACGGAAAGTATATGAAAAATAATCATATTGTTTCCTTTATTGGTTTTGCCCCTGCAGATGATCCTGAGCTTGTTGTCTATATTGCTGTCGATAATCCAAAAGGAACCATTCAATTCGGGGGGACAGTTGCAGCTCCAATTGTTGGAAATATTATGAGAGACAGCTTGCCGGCAATAGGTGTGAAACCGCGAAAGAATCAAATTGAAAAAGAATACCAATGGTTGGACACAAAATTATTTGAAGTTCCGAATGTTTTAGGGCTCACAACAAATGAAATTTCTCAAGCATTGTATAACATTAAATTAGATGTAGCAGGTGAAGGAGACGTCGTTGTAGAACAGTCACCTAAGCCCGGTGTGAAAGTGAAGGAAGGATCAACCTTGCGGGTCTATTTAGGTGAAGAAAAAGATCAATCCAAAGAGGAATAAAGACGAAAAAGCAAGAAATTAGAAGGGGTGTACCTGATAAGTAACCGGCTCGTCAACGAACACTTCATTTTGGATCGCTTGTCTATAGAGCGGGAAGTGCCGGGCTCTGATCGTTAGGTATGCCCTATTCCTTTTCTTAAACTCAGGAAAATAATTAGTATTATTCATAAAACTTAGGCTAATTTTGAAATGAAATATAGCTCTTTTCCTCTAATTGCGCTAAAATATCTACTGTATGTTATCAATGGAAATGAATGTGTCCTGAGAGGTTTGATAAAGATGAAATTAAAAGATTTACTGCAATATTTACATAATGATTCAATACATTTAGACGAAAACCCTGTTATTCAATCAATTGAAATGGACTCCCGTGAAGTAAAAGCTGGGAGCTTGTTTATTTGCATCAAAGGTTTTACTGTTGATGGCCATCATTATGTGAAGCAAGCTGTCCAAAAGGGTGCAGCAGCAATCCTTGCAGAGGAGTTTGTGGAAGCAGATGTTCCTGTCGTCATCGTTAAAGATACAAAAAGAGCGATGGCTGTCCTTGCTGATGTGTTTTATGGACAGCCGACACACAAGCTGAATCTGATCGGAGTAACAGGAACCAATGGAAAAACGACGACGACCCATATTATTGAACACATTTTAAACAAAGCACAGAAAAAAAACGGGTTAATCGGAACAATGTACATAAAAATAGGTGAACAAACATATAGCGTTAAGAATACAACTCCTGAAAGCTTAACGTTGCAAAAGACTTTTAAACAAATGGTAGATCAAAAAGTAGACACTGCGGTTATGGAAGTATCTTCGCACGCTCTTCATATGGGAAGAGTGCATGGGTGTGATTATGATGTGGCTGTCTTTACAAATCTATCACAAGACCATTTGGATTATCATGAAACAATGGAAGCCTATAGACAAGCTAAAGGGCTATTGTTTGCTCAATTAGGTAATCGCTTTGATCATAAGCGGCCGAAGTTTGCAATTTTAAATCTTGATGACCCAGCAACAGAACATTTTTCCAAAATGACGACAGCTCATATTATCTCGTATGGTATAGAGCAAGATTCGGATGTAAAGGCTGATAATATTCAAATGACATCGGCAGGGACTGTTTTTGATTTGTATACACCAAAAGGACAGCGCAAGGTATGCATGAAGCTAATTGGGAAATTTAGTGTGTATAATGTCCTTGCTGCTGTCTCTGCTTGTTTAGCTTCTAATATTGATTTTGAAACGATTGTTCGTGCTATTGAAGACATGGAGGGGGTAAGAGGCAGATTTGAGGTTGTGAATGAGGGACAGGATTTTACAGTTATTGTTGATTACGCTCATACACCGGACAGTCTTGAAAATGTATTAACAACTGTGAAGCAATTTGCCCAAAACAGAACATTCGTTGTTGTTGGCTGCGGAGGAGACAGAGATAAAACGAAACGTCCATTGATGGCAGAAATCGCAACGAAATATGCGGACGAATCCATTTTCACTTCTGATAATCCGAGAAGTGAAAATCCAATCGATATCCTTCAAGATATGGAAGCTGGGGCGAAAGATCAATACTATCATTCTATTGTGAATAGAGAGAAGGCAATCTATTTTGCGATTGCAAATGCTAAACCGGGGGATGTTGTCCTGATTGCCGGTAAAGGCCATGAAACGTACCAGCAAATTGGACAAGAAATTTTTAATTTCGATGACCGGGAAGTAGCAAAAAGCGCTCTATTAGAACTAAAACTTAATCAGGAATGAAAGAATTTTTTAGAAAGAGATGTTGATAAAATGAGATTGTTAAAGGTTTGTAAACATAAATTTGAAATAGGTACATATGATGTATTCGTAAAAACGTTAATGAAATCCTCAGGAAGGGAAGTGGGACCCGATGCTTGAGCAAGTTATCTTATTTACGATCTTAATGGCTTTCTTAATAAGTGTCTTACTCTCGCCCATTTTCATTCCTTTTTTAAGAAGGTTAAAATTCGGACAAAGTATTCGTGAAGAGGGCCCGCAATCTCATCTGAAAAAAACAGGAACACCAACTATGGGAGGAATCATGATCATCCTCTCAATTGTAGTGGCTACAATTGTCATGACCGGGAAGTTTTCAGAGCTGTCAGTTGAAATGTATCTGCTTTTATTTGTTACATTAGGATATGGCTTACTAGGTTTCTTGGACGACTTTATTAAAGTAGTCATGAAAAGGAACTTAGGCCTTACATCAAAACAAAAGCTGCTCGGTCAGATTATCATTGCCATCATATTTTATATTGTTTTTAACCAATATGGGTTTTCATCAGAAGTGCGTTTACCTGGTACAGATCTCTCGCTGGATCTTGGCTGGGCTTATGTTCTATTGATTATTTTTATGTTAGTCGGCGGATCAAATGCCGTTAATTTAACAGATGGTTTGGACGGTTTATTGTCTGGGACAGCAGCGATTGCATTTGGCGCGTTTGCTGTGCTGGCATGGAACCAGTCGCAATATGATGTTGCCATCTTTTCTGTTGCTGTTGTCGGGGCTGTGTTAGGTTTCCTAGTGTTTAATGCACATCCTGCAAAAGTATTTATGGGTGATACCGGCTCTCTTGCCTTAGGGGGAGCCATTGTGACAGTGGCTATTTTAACTAAGCTTGAAATATTATTAGTATTAATCGGAGGCGTCTTTGTTCTTGAGACACTCTCTGTTATTATTCAGGTAATTTCTTTTAAAACAACAGGAAAACGCGTCTTTAAAATGAGCCCGCTTCATCATCATTACGAGCTTGTAGGCTGGTCTGAATGGCGCGTTGTTGTGACCTTTTGGTCGGTTGGCTTTCTTTTAGCTGTGTTAGGAATTTATATTGAGGTGTGGTTGTAAAGTGAAACAGGTGAATGAATTTAAAAATAAGCAAGTTCTTGTATTAGGTTTAGCTAAAAGCGGACTGGCAGCAGCGAGGCTCCTGCATACTCTTGGTGCGGTCGTTACCGTAAATGACATGAAGCCATTAGAAGATAACGAAGCGGCAAAAGAATTGGAGCTTTTAGGCTTAGATGTTATTTGCGGAAGTCACCCGCCTACTTTACTTGAAGATAAAAAAATATCGTTTGTAGTCAAGAATCCTGGTATTCCTTACTCCAACCCAATTGTAAAACAGGCTTTCCAAAAAAATATTCCTGTTGTCACAGAGGTTGAGCTTGCCTATAAAATTTCTGAAGCTGACATCATAGGAATAACAGGCTCTAATGGGAAAACGACAACGACTACGCTAGTCTATGAAATGATGAGAGAAGGAGAAAAGAAGCCTTTAATTGCAGGTAACATTGGTACCGTTTCTTGTGAAGTTGCACAGGAAGCAACAAAGCATAATGTTCTTGTAACTGAATTGTCTTCTTTCCAGCTCTTAGGAACAATTGAATTCAAACCAAAGATTGCTGCGATATTAAATATTTTTGATGCTCATCTAGACTATCATGGGACAAGAGCCGAATATACAACCGCAAAAGGCAAGATTTATGAAAATCAAACGGAGGAAGATATTGCAATCATAAATTACGATGATCAGGACGTTTGCCGTTTAGGAGAATTATCAAAAGCAGAAAAAATTTACTTTTCTGTTTCTAAAGAGTTAACTTCTGGAGCTTATATTAAAGAAAATACCCTTTATTTTAATCAAGAAAAAATTATCGATGTAAAGGAAATTGTATTACCTGGAAGGCATAACTTAGAAAACATCCTTGCTGCTGTTGCGATTGTAAAATCACGAGGGGTAGACACTTCCGCTATACAAAAAGTATTAACCTCGTTTTCGGGAGTCAAACACCGCCTTCAATTTGTTGATAAGATTCATAATCGTAAATTTTATAATGATTCAAAAGCAACAAACATTCTTGCGACAACAAAAGCGCTGCAGGCTTTTAACGAGCCAACCATTTTACTTGCAGGCGGATTAGACCGAGGAAATGAATTTGATGAGTTATTACCATCTCTAACTAATGTAAAAGCAATTGTAACTTTTGGTCAAACTGCACCTAAATTAGAGCGGATCTGCACCGAGGCAGGAATAGAAGTGGTCAAACGTGTCGATAATGTGGAACAAGCAGTATTTTCGGCGTTTGATCTCTCTCTAGAGGGAGATGTGATTCTTTTATCACCAGCCTGTGCAAGCTGGGATCAATACAAAACATTTGAGCAAAGAGGAGACATTTTTATAAACGCCGTGCATAAGTTAAAATAAGGGCTCGTACAAACAAGGTTCTTTATAGCCAAGCCCTTAATAATGGTCATTGGGGTGTTCGGCGTTGACAGCAAAAAAGTCTACACCAGATTTTATACTAGTCATTCTTACGTTACTTTTATTAACAATTGGACTCATCATGGTTTATAGTGCAAGTGCCGTGTGGGCTACTTATAAATTCGATGACTCCTTTTATTTTGCAAAAAGACAGCTCTTGTTTGCAGGAGTTGGAGTTGTGGCCATGTTCTTCATTATGAATATCGATTATTGGACGTGGCGGACGTGGGCAAAGGTACTTATCATTGTTTGCTTTTTTTTATTGATTGTCGTGTTAATTCCTGGTGTAGGTATGGAACGGAACGGATCAAGAAGCTGGATTGGCGTTGGAGCGTTTTCCATTCAGCCGTCCGAATTTATGAAGCTCGCGATGATTGCCTTCCTAGCCAAGTTTTTATCTGAAAATCAAAAGAAAATAACGTCGTTTAAAAAGGGCCTGGTTCCTTCGCTTGGATTAGTGTTTATAGCCTTTGGAATGATTATGCTTCAACCGGATCTAGGCACCGCAACCGTTATGGTTGGGACATGTACGGTCATGATTTTTATAGCTGGAGCTCGCATCAGTCATTTTATCGCCCTTGGTTTAATTGGACTTGGCGGCTTTGTGGGGCTTGTTTTATCTGCTCCTTATCGAATGAAACGGATTACCTCTTTTTTAAATCCATGGGAGGATCCTCTCGGGAGCGGATTTCAAATTATCCAATCCCTTTATGCGATTGGACCCGGAGGTTTGTTTGGTCTTGGATTAGGGCAAAGCAGACAAAAGTTTTTTTATCTTCCAGAGCCGCAGACTGATTTTATTTTCGCTATTTTGGCCGAGGAGCTCGGTTTTATCGGAGGGTCCTTTATTCTTCTGCTTTTCAGCCTGCTGTTGTGGAGGGGAATTAGGATTGCTTTAGGTGCACCTGATCTTTTCGGAAGCTTTATAGCCGTCGGAATCATTGCCATGGTGGCTATTCAGGTTATGATCAATATAGGTGTTGTAACAGGATTAATGCCTGTTACAGGCATTACATTGCCGTTTTTAAGTTATGGAGGTTCTTCGCTTACTTTAATGCTGATGGCTGTCGGAGTGCTTTTAAATGTAAGCCGGTATGCCAGGTATTAGCCATAATAAATTTTACTGTGTTTCTAAAGATGTACATGATTTATAATAATAACAGCAGAGGCTGACTCATTCGTGCAGTCCTTTATAACCATTTCCTTCTTCTTGACAAGAGGATCGAGATCGTTTGAGGCAGCTGGCACAGGTAATTTGAGTTAGCCTTATCTCATTTTTGTAACTCAATATTAGGCAGGATAGGGGAAGATAGTATGCGCATAGTTGTTAGTGGAGGCGGTACTGGGGGACATATTTATCCCGCTTTAGCCTTGATAAAAGAAATTAAACGGAATCATGCAGATGTTGAATTTTTATATATCGGGACTGAAAAAGGCCTTGAAAAAAAGATTGTAGAAAGAGAAGGGATTCCCTTCAAATCAATTGAAATTACCGGCTTTAAAAGAAGTCTCTCATTTGAAAATATCAAAACAATTATGAGGTTTCTTAAAGGAGTAAACAAGAGCAGGCGGTATTTAAAGGAATTCAAAGCAGATGTCGTCATCGGTTCAGGAGGCTTTGTATGCGGACCTGTCGTCTATGCAGCAGCAAAATCTAACATCCCAACAGTCATTCATGAGCAAAATAGCTTGCCAGGCATAACAAACAAATTTTTAGCTCGATATGTCGACAAGATTGCAATCTGTTTTGAAGAAGCCAGAAGCTTTTTCCCTGAAAATAAAACAGTATTAACAGGCAACCCCCGTGCTTCTGAAGTAGTAGGGGTTGACGGTGCAAAGGGAAGAGCCTCACTTGGTTTAAAACCGGGGAAAAAATCTGTTTTAATTTTTGGCGGAAGCAGAGGAGCCAAGCCAATAAATGATGCGGTACTAGAAATGATAAACAGCATAGACCAAAAAGACTATGAGGTCATCTATGTAACAGGAGAAGTTCATTATGAAAAGGTAATGATGGAGGCAGGTAAAACTAGAAAATCTGACAAGCTTATTATCAAACCATTTATTCATAATATGCCTGAGGTATTAGCGGGTGTTGACCTTATTGTATCTAGAGCAGGGGCTACATCTTTAGCAGAAATTACTGCTTTGGGCTTGCCTAGTATATTAATACCAAGTCCATATGTTACAGCGAACCATCAAGAAAAAAATGCAAAAGCTTTAAGTGATTCTGGTGCAGCTCTAGTATTATTGGAAAAAGATTTATCCGGAAAACGGCTCGAAGAAAAAATTGACGATATATTATTAAATTCCGAAAATTTAAATAAAATGAAAAAAGCATCAAAGGAACTGGGCATACCTGATGCTGCGCAAAGGCTCTACAAACTTATGAAGGAAATTGTCTAATAAATTGTATGATTTATCTTAAGAATTGTAGTTTTCAAAAGTTAATGTTTCATTGCTGCAGATCCTTCTAGAGGGACACCGACATCGAAGAAAAAGGAACTAAAAGGAGGAAGTTATGGAAAAGTTAATCCAAGAATTAAGATCCGCAAATATTGGGAAAGTCAGCGAAAATGAAATGCTTTCTAGTCATACCACCATTAAAATCGGCGGTCCTGCCGATGTTTTTGTTGAACCAAAGGATATGGCAGGTTTAGAAAAAACATTGTCTACCGTAAAAAGCCATGGTGTTAAATGGCGAGCGATAGGCAGAGGTTCCAACCTATTAGTCTCAGATGAAGGGATAGAAGGGGTTGTCATCAAACTAGGAGCAGGCTTGGATCACCTTGAAATGGATGGAAACACGCTAACTGTCGGAGCGGGCTATTCCATTATAAGATTGGCGACAATGATGAGTAAACAAGGTTTATCAGGCTTACAGTTTGCAGGAGGAATACCTGGTTCCGTTGGAGGAGCCGTTTATATGAATGCAGGAGCACACGGTTCAGACATGTCTAATATCCTTATTAAAGCACATATTTTATTTGCGGACGGGACAAAGGGCTGGTTAAATAAAGATGAAATGGAATTTTCATATCGGACTTCTGTCTTACAGAAGAAACGCCCTGGGATCGTATTAGAAGCGGTTCTCCAACTAGAAGAAGGGAAAAAAGAACAAATTGTCGCAGAGATCCAAAAAAATAAAGATTATAGAAGAGACACACAGCCATGGTCATTGCCGTGTGCTGGAAGTATATTTAGAAATCCGCTCCCTCTTTATGCGGGCCAGTTAGTCGAAGAAGCTGGCTTAAAAGGATATCAAATAGGCGGGGCCCAAATATCAGAAATGCACGGTAATTTTATCGTTAATGCCGGCGGTGCAACAGCTGGGGACGTTTTAGACCTGATAGCATATGTTAAAGAAAGGATTTTAAACGACTATCAAGTAACAATAGAGACGGAAGTAGAAATTATTGGTAGAAATCAGTAAAAGGATGCGTCCATTTTTCCTGTTAATATGTTATAATGAAGTCGTAGGGAAATAGACGAATTGTTTTGAGCCATAGCAACATTTGGTAGTGTGATAAATAGTTTCAGAGATGCCTGGCTCTTTATATTGGGCCGGGTTTTATTTTCTGAAAATTAAAGGATCCACTGTATTGAGAGAGTTGAATTGAAATATAAATGAAAGCTTGCTGGTTTTTAATACATAAAAGATGAGGAGGTGCAAACTCCTCTTTGAAATCAGCAGCTGAATCGTTATGTTCTTAATTTGAAAAAGATGTTTATCCTGTTCTAGCTGGCGGAATGATATAACCTCTTATTTTTTTGTAGGAAAATCCTCCCAAAGGTAACATTTTTTAAAAAGAACAAAAGTTTAGGTTTATCAAAATATTTGCGTATAAAACAAATTACCTTGTACGACTCCAGCGCCTAACCCGGCTCTAAAGGGCACAAGCCAATTCTTCCAATAGGGCTAAAAGCACCCTTTTTCCGAGAAGCTCAACTCGTGTTTGCCTCAGGCAGCGGAAGAGGCTCTTGCACTTTGCTTTTATTATTAAATCTGAATGTTTAGGTTCATTAAAGGGTAAAAGGCGGCTTTTTATTAAAGGAATTCAGCATTCCGCTGGTACATCACCTCCTAACTACGACCTCATTTCTAGAGGTGAGAAGTGTGTGGTTGGAATTGAAGCAATCGGAGAGACACCAATTGCCTTTATTTCAGAATGCTTAAGATCACCAATTCATAAAGGGGATAAGAGGGGTTTGATAAAGAAATCAGTTCTTTCGCTGATTTCATCCATTCCACTTCCGGCTTCTCCTCTCCAGGATGTAGGAATTTTCCCTTGTGGTAGAAGGTTCACTTTATCTAGGCTGGGGTGAAAAAGCTTGAAAAACCAGACAAAAGAAGAAAAAATCGTATCCATTGAAGATCGTATTCCGAAATTGAAAGAGCAACGAAAGCAAAAAACGAATAAAAGACTAATTATGTTTTTATCGCTTTTTTTTATGCTTATTCTCCTAGTTATTTATTTCCAATCACCTTTGAGCAAGGTAGGTAAAGTAAAAGTAGAGGGCAACATCTATTTTACTGCAGAAAAAATTAAAGATGTCAGTGGAATAACGACAAATACCGGATATTGGAATATCCAAAACGACGAAGTAATAGAGAAAATTAAGAGCATAGGCGGAATTAAAGATGTTCATATTGAGAAAAAACTGCCTAATAACATAGCCATCATCGTTAAAGAATATAACCGGGTAGCTTATGTGAAAAAAAAGGGGCAATTTTATCCCGTTTTAGAAAACGGTAATTCTATGGAATCCGCGCAGGCTGAGCTGCCAATCAATGCTCCTATTATGTATAACTGGAATTCCGAGGAGCACTTAAAAGAAATGACTGCCCAGTTAAGTGAACTTCCTTTGCATATTCTGGGGATGATTTCTGAAATTTATTATACACCTAAGAAAAATGATCCTTGGCATGTTACTCTTTATATGAACGATGGTTATGAAGTGAGTGCTACTGTCAGAGATTTTGCAGAAAAAATGTCTAATTACCCTTCGATTGTAAGCCAATTAGATCCTTCTGTAAAAGGAATTATCCACTTAGAGGTGGGTACATATTTCGAAGCGTATAAGACGAAAGAAAAAGAAGGAGAGAAAAAGGAGAATGAAACTGAAGGGTAGATATGTTTTATTATCCCTTGTAATGCTGGTTGTTGGTTTTTTAATCTCCTTTTCCTATCAATTGACAAGTGAAAAACCAAATAATAATGTGGCAAGTTCGGCTCAATGGAAAAGAGAGTTCGAATTAAAGGAAAAATTGATTGTACAGGAAGAAAGAAATCGTGATCTCCAGCAGGAACTTTATAGGAATCAAGAAAAAGTCAGAGAGTATGAAGAAAATTTAAAAAACGAAAAGCGAATTTTTTACAATCTCGTAGAAGATGTAGAACGATTTAGAATGTATGTTGGGGAAGTTGGAGTCCACGGGCAGGGAATTGAGGTTACACTAAAGGATGCATCTTATATTCCTGATACGGAAAATGTTAATAATTACATTGTTCATGAAAATCATATTTTTAAAGTAGTCAATGAATTGCTGATATCCGGTGCAAGTGCAATTTCAATCAACGGACAGAGATTGTCACATGATTCGTATATTTATTGTAATGGACCTGTTATTACTGTCGATGGAAATCAATATCCTGCCCCCTTTGTTATTTCCGCAATAGGTGATACGAACGTTCTTAAACCGGCTTTAAACATTGCAGGTGGAGTTGTTGAACAATTAGTGTATGATAACATTGAAGTGATAGTTGAAGAAAAATCTGATATAAAAATGGATCCGCTCCTGCAAGAAAATAAAAATCCATAAATATTATTCCGTTTAGGGTGGCGGTAAATTTTTACTGCTTTTCCGGGTCACCTTTTACGGTTTGAGGGATTCATAAGACGGTGATGAGGTTAATGAAACCGAAAGTAAAATTAAGAGCTAGTTTTGCCGTTATAACGGCTATTTTCGGGTTTATGCTTGCTATTCAATTTCAGTCAATTAAAGAGCCCGTTGTTCGTGAAACAAGGGATATATGGCAGATCCAAGAAGACCTTTCCAAGGAACAACAGCTGCAGCTGGAATTACTGGCTGAAATAAGAAAATATGAGCAGCTTATTAAAAACTATGAGGACGAAGTAAGTGATAGTTCTGAAACAGCTTTAAATGAAACTCTTAATCAGCTCAAAGAAGATGCTGGTTTATCGGAAGTAAGCGGCAAAGGTATTGTTATAAAAATAAAGCCGCTTATGAAGGAAGAGCTTTTAGGCGCGGAGCTGGAAAATGTTTCACCTGATTTAATTAAGCGTCTAATAAATGAGCTTAATTCGTATGAAGCTGACCATATTTCCATTAATGGGAGAAGACTGGTCAACACGTCCGTTATTAGAGACATTAATCAAATAACAAAAATTGACGGATACAGCTTAAACACATATCCCATCGAAATAAAGGTGATTGGGAAAGATCCAGAGAAGCTTTACAACCGAATGAGCGCATCCACTATTGGGGATTTATTTGCACTTGATAACCTAGTCCTTGACATCACTCAACCAGATGAAAACTTGATCATTCCTGCCTATGACGAATCAATCCGTGTAAAGCATTTAAAACCAGTTAAGACAGAAAAAGGAGGGGAGAGCTAAAGATGTGGCTTCCAATTATAGGCTTGATTTTAGGAATCTTTTTAGGTCTATTAACAGAATTAAGAATTCCCTCCGAATATTCCAATTATCTTTCTGTCGCGATCTTAGCGGCTCTTGATACACTTTTAGGCGGAATACGAGCACACCTGCAAAATATTTATGATGAAATGGTGTTTGTGTCTGGCTTTTTCTTTAATATTATTTTAGCTGCAAGTTTAGCTTTTCTAGGTGTTCATCTTGGTGTAGACTTATATTTAGTGGCTATGTTTGCATTTGGGGTAAGGTTGTTCCAGAACATAGCGGTTATTCGAAGATTGATTTTATCAAAATGGAGTCTTTCAAGAGAAAAGTTGAAAAAAAGTTAATTTCTAAAAAGGGAAAAAAGCGGTTATGCCGAATACAACAAAGAAAGAAAAGACTTTTTCTAATAGTTTTTTCGTTCCCAAAAATGATTAGTCGTTTTATTTGGGGAGCTAGTTTTTCATAAGTTTGGACAGTTTTTCCTGTTACATACTTGTAATACTAGAATGATTGTATTGTTGTAGAACAAATAATAGAATAGAAATGATAGATGGTAAGGAGGTGCCATAGAATGAACAACAACGAAATATTTGTAAGTCTTGACATCGGTACATCCAGCGTTAAAGTCATAATCGGTGAAATGTCCGATGAAAATCTAAATATTATTGGGGTTGGGAATGTTCAATCTCAAGGGCTTAGAAAAGGATCGATTGTGGATATAGATGAAACTGTTCATTCTATTCGTAAAGCAATCGAACAGGCCGAAAGAATGATTGGTGTTTCTATTGACCGTGTTATCGTCGGTGTGAACGGTAATCATATTCAGGTTCAAGATACTCATGGAGTAGTAGCAGTATCAAGTGAGAATAAAGAAATATCTGGTGAAGATATAAAACGCGTAATGGAAGCCGCCCAGGTCATCTCAATACCGCCGGAACAATTAATTATTGATATTATTCCAAGGCAGTTTATCGTAGACGGCCGGGATGAGATAACAGATCCTAAAAAAATGCTGGGTGTTCGTTTAGAAGTAGAAGGAACCCTGATAACCGGCTCCAAAACGATTTTACATAATCTTTTAAGATGCGTTGATCGAGCAAATTTAGAAGTTTCTGATATATGTCTCCAGCCTTTGGCAGCTGGTTCTGTAGCTCTTTCTAAAGATGAGAAGAATTTAGGTGTTGCTTCGATAGATATCGGCGGAGGCTCAACAACGATAGCTGTCTTTGAAGAGGGTCACTTAACTTCAACCAGCGTATTGCCTGTTGGCGGTGAAAATATTACAAAAGATTTATCAATCGGTCTTCGAACTTCAACTGAAGAAGCGGAAAGAATTAAAATGAAGCATGGCCATGCCTTTTATGATTTTGCATCAGAAGATGAGATATTTGAAGTTTCCATTATTGGAACGGATCAAAAGCAACAGTTTAGCCAATTAGATATTTCTGATATTATAGAAGCTAGATTAGAAGAAATACTTGAGATGATTAGGCAGGAACTAAGAAGAATGGGTGTTCGTGATCTGGCTGGGGGCTTCGTGCTAACCGGCGGAACAGTGAATCTTCCAGGAGTTTTAGAACTATCTCAAGCTGTTCTTCAAAATAATGTTAGAATTGCAAAGCCTGATTATATTGGAGTAAGAGAGCCGCAGTATATGACAGGTGTCGGTTTAATTAAATTTGCTTACAAGAATGCGAAAATTCAAGGCAGAAATATAGGTTCAAATGTACCAGTAGAAACGAAAGAAGTAGCGGCTACAAGGGAAGAAAAAGTACAGCGTTCAAAGCCTAAGGAACAACCAAAAGGGGAAAAGAAAGAAAGTAAAATGAAGAAAATTTTTGGTTATTTCTTTGAATGATCAGCGAGGCGCAGGAAGTTATATGATGGATTAGGAGGATTTTGCATGTTGGAGTTTGAAACAAATATTGATGGCTTAGCTACCATAAAAGTGATTGGGGTTGGCGGTGGAGGAAACAACGCTGTTAATCGTATGATAGAGCATGGTGTACAAGGAGTAGAATTTATCGCGGTTAACACAGATGCTCAAGCTTTAAACTTATCAAAAGCAGAAACAAAAATGCAAATTGGTTCAAAAATAACTCGTGGATTAGGGGCAGGCGCTAATCCTGAAGTTGGTAAAAAGGCAGCTGAAGAAAGCAAAGAACAAATCGAAGAAGCATTAAGAGGCGCTGATATGGTCTTTGTAACAGCTGGAATGGGAGGCGGAACAGGAACTGGTGCTGCACCTGTTATTGCGCAAATTTCAAAGGATTTAGGTGCGTTAACTGTAGGTGTTGTTACGAGACCGTTTACATTTGAAGGACGCAAACGGGCTATGCAGGCTGCTGGCGGAATAACCTCCATGAAGGAAGCAGTAGATACGCTTATTGTTATTCCAAATGACCGTTTATTAGAAATTGTTGATAAAAATACACCGATGCTGGAAGCATTTAGAGAAGCAGATAATGTATTACGTCAAGGTGTACAAGGTATTTCTGAGTTAATTGCGACTCCGGGACTTATCAATCTTGACTTTGCAGATGTGAAGACAATCATGTCCAATAAAGGCTCTGCCTTAATGGGAATCGGCATAGCTACTGGTGAGAGCCGGGCAGCTGAAGCTGCGAAAAAGGCTATCTCCAGCCCGCTGCTTGAAACATCAATTGATGGTGCACAGGGTGTCATTATGAACATCACAGGTGGAACTAACCTAAGTCTATATGAAGTTCAAGAAGCAGCTGACATCGTTGCATCTGCTTCAGATCAAGATGTAAATATGATTTTTGGTTCTGTCATGAACGAAAATCTAAAGGACGAAGTCGTTGTGACTGTCATTGCAACCGGGTTTAGTGAACATGAACTTGCCCAAAGTAAACCTTCTCGTCCATTTGGTGGTACTGGAAAGCCTCAAGGATCTTCTTCCCCTTCACCTAAGCGTGAATTGAAGAGAGAAGAGCCTGTTCAAGAGCCTATGCACCGCGGCGGGTCACAGCAAGCTGATGACACACTTGATATTCCTACATTTTTACGAAACCGGAATAGACGGAGATAGAACGGTAAGCTTAAGAAACCTCTTGATTAGCCAATAAGGAGCACAAGTCGAGCTTTACGAAAATGCTGGTCCGGATTGTTTCAGGACTAAAGAAGCGGGCTTGGCGCTGACAGGGTATTGGCGGCATTTCTTATGACAATGGCGAAAATACCGTGTCCTAACTATTGGTACCGGTTTAATTAAATTTAAAAATTCTAAATCCAATTAAGAGCATGGTTAAAAAGACCATGCTCTTTTAATTGTTTAATAGGCTTAAAGTTTCTGCTTAATGATAGGAATCTTTTTTATGATATAAGCATTTATGTCAAACAGTTCTTAATTCATATAGTAAAAGTCAAATTAGAGAGATCTTTTTCCCTAAAAATAACAATTATCTCATTCTTTAGACTCTCTTTAATCAAAAGCAATCCTGTTCTAAAAATAGAGGTAAAAAGGTTCAAAATAAGGATTTTTCATAAACTTATAAACTCATAATTTTTATTATAGGGAAAAGGTAATGGGATATTCCTCCATTTATCTTATTTTTTAACCATTTGGACCGTTGGCCTTCCTCGAAGCAGTCTTTTTCCCCAATTTCCTAATCTTGTATTTTACCTCCATTATTACTAAATTCTGAAAATAGAGAATATTGCGTCATAAAATGACATAAATCATCTATTTCCTTATGTACGATAATTGTAGCTGCTTAGAATTACATAGTAAAGATTTGAATTGAAAGGAGGAGCAAGTTAGCTGATTAAATGAACTTGAGAGAGGAGAAATAGTTGATGATATCACTCAGAAAAACAATGTATCTCATTTTTAATTTCACACTAGTTTTCTCTTTATTTTTTCCTGGAATGGTATCAGGTCAAATCAATTCAAACTCAGTTTCATTAAAAGAACAAGTCAGTGAAACAAAATCATTAAAATCGAAAATAACTCAATCTCTTTATAATCAGTATAAAAAAGAAGAAAAAGTAACGTTTTTAATCAAATTAAAGGATCAAGTAAATTCAGTTGAAGTGGCAAAAAAAGCAGCCGAAAAAGCTAAACAGAAAAAAGCCTTGTCCCTTCAAACTGAATTGGAAAAGAGGTCTGCAATCGTTTCTGCTCTTCGTTCTAAGGCAGCTGAAACACAAGCTAACCTAAAAGTATTTCTTGAAAAGCAACAAAAAGATGGAAAAGTTGAAGACATTCAATCATTCTATATTGTAAATGGGATGGCAGTTACAGCGGGTAAAACAATAATGGAACAAATTGCTGCTTTTCCTGAAGTTGAGAAAGTCCTTCCTAATGAAACGAGGGAATTACACGCAGGCGTTGAAAATGTAAAGGTTGATGTAAAATCAACTGCTAATAAAGCTATGAAAACGAAAGCATCAACTAATTCAATTGAATGGAATATTGACAGAGTTGGTGCTCCGTCTGTCTGGGAAATGGGTATTGATGGAACAGGAACGGTCGTTGCCTCGATTGATACTGGTGTTCAGTGGGATCATCCGGCATTAAAGGAAAAGTACAGAGGATACCATTCTGGTAACCCAGAACAGCTGAATCATGAGTTTAACTGGTTTGATGCAACAGTTGGAGAAGCAGCCCCATATGATGATAATGGTCATGGTACACATGTAACTGGGACAATGGTTGGGTCAGAGCCAGATGGATCAAATCAAATAGGTGTAGCCCCAGGCGCAAAATGGATTGCTGTAAAAGCTTTTTCTGAAAACGGGGGAACAGATGTAGACATTTTAGAAGCAGGGGAATGGATACTAGCACCTAAAGATGCAGAAGGCAACCCTCATCCAGAAATGGCTCCTGATGTTGTAAACAATTCTTGGGGTGGGGGACCTGGACTAGATGAATGGTACCGGGAAATGGTCCAAACTTGGCGTGCTGCTGATATTTTCCCTGAATTTTCAGCTGGGAACACCACTCTAACGAACCCAGGAGGTCCTGAATCAGTAGCAAACCCTGCAAATTACCCTGAATCTTTTGCAACGGGAGCTACCGACATAAATAATTTGTTAGCAAGCTTTTCCTTACAAGGACCTTCTCCATATGATGAAGTGAAGCCCGAAATATCTGCACCAGGTGTAAATATCCGTTCAGCTGTTCCAGGAAGCAATTATGAAGGCGGATGGAATGGGACGTCAATGGCAGGACCGCATGTTTCTGCTATTGCCGCACTTCTTAGACAAGTTGATGCTTCTTTAACAGTAGATGAAATCGAAGAAATTTTGCTTGCTACTGCCACGCCTCTAACCGATTCTACTTTCCCGGAATCACCAAACAATGGTTATGGTCATGGGTTGGTAAATGCACATGATGCCGTTGCATCTCTCTTAACAGGATTAGGTAAAGTAAAAGGGCAAGTAGCGAAAGAAGGGGAAGACCTAGATGCCCCTACATTCAAGCATCAAGCTCCAGAAGAAACCTTCTTTGGTTTGAACTTACCCCTTTCAATTGAAGTTCAAGATAATATTTCTGTTATAAACGTAACGCTCGCATTTCATACAGGGGATGGAAACTGGGAGACTATTGAAGCTGTCCGATCAGAAGGAGATTTCAAGAGCGGAGTCTATGAAGCTGTCATTCCTGGGGATGCCGTATCTGGCGAACAGCTAACTTATAAATGGGCTATCGATGATTTTGGCGCAAATTCAGTCGAATCAGAAACGTACCAAGTAGCGGTATTGCCAGGCATTTCTGTTGGATATGAACAAGACTTTGAATCACATCCAACTGGATGGAATTCAAACGGAACAAAAAATGTATGGGAGTGGGGGATACCTACAACTGGTCCTGGGAATGCAGTTTCAGGTGAGAAAGTTTATGCAACAAATATTGATGGGAACTATCAAAGCTCGGCTAATATGAATTTATTAATGCCGCCGATTGACTTACCAGAAAATAGCTCGGCTTACTTGCAATTTAAACAGTGGCATGAACTTGAAAACAATTATGATTTCGGTCATGTGTTTGTTTCAACTGATCAAGAAAACTGGACACAACTCCTCCGAGTTAATGGCACAACCAGCGGATGGATAGATGGAGAAATCGATTTGTCAGAATATGCTGGCGAAAGAATTTACATTTCTTTTAACGTTACAACAGATGGCAGTGTAGTTAAGCAAGGATGGTACTTGGATGATGTGAAACTTTCCAATGAAGCAATAGGTTCAACAAATAAAGCACAGTTAGGGATAACTAAGCAAGAAAAAGCCAAAGCTTCTGTAAAATCTAAAAAAGAAAAAGTCAATCCAGACAAAATGAAGCCTTTTAAACAACTTGTGATAACAAAAGAGCAAATTGATCATGACGCAAAGCCGGCCATACTTCCAATGAAAGCACAAGTAAGTGTACTTGAGACGGGGAAATCCACTTATTCAAGCTTGCAAGATGGAAGTTATGAGCTTACTCATGGGGCTGGTGATTATACATTACAAGCAGAGGCTTATGGATACCGTTCTCTAACCAAGCCCGTCACAGTTGAACGAGATGGGGTAACAGAAGCTAACTTTATCTTAGAAGAATTGCCCAAAGGCCAAGTAAGTGGAGTTGTTACAAGCTTAGCTACAAGTGAGCCTGTATCGGGTGCGACCATCTATCTTGTTGAGGATGCAGCAATTACTCCTGTGAAAACAAACGAAAACGGCGAATATTCCCTGAATGCATATGAAGGCACATATACTCTTAAAATAATTGCTCCTTCTTTCTACAGTCAGGAAGCTACAATAGAAGTTAGGGATGAAACAACTGTGCAAAACTTCGAACTAAAGCCATACATCGGATATCCTGGTGAAATTGGGTATGATGATGGAACCGCTGAAAATGCTCGTGCATTTTTTGATGCAGGCAGTGGATGGGCTGTAAAAATGAGCCTTGCTGAAGGAAAAGAAAGAGCAATGATCACATCTGGAATGTTCCGTTTCTGGAATACAGAATGGCCAGTACCTGGAGGAACAGACTTTCAAGTAGCCATTTATGATACTTCTGGTACTGATGATGCGCCTGGCAAGAAATTAGCCGGTCCTTTTGACGCGACAGCCCTTCGAAATGGGGAATGGACAGAAGTTGACTTGTCTGAGCATGGAATTATGGTAGACGGTGACTTCTACATGGTTTATTTCCAATCTGCTCCAAATCCAAATGCCCCAGGATTGGGAACAGATGAAGATGGTGAAAATGCTGGCCGAAGCTGGCAATTTACAGGTGGAATGTGGTCACCTTCAGCAGAAGAGGAAGGAAATTATATGATCCGTGCAGGAGTTAATTATGAAGTGACAGCTCCAGAAATCACTTCACCAAAAGACGGATCATATACAAGTGAGGAGCGAATCACCATTGAAGGAAATTCAGCTCCGACAACACAAGTCCATATTTACAATGGGAAAAAAGAAGCTGCTTTTGCAGAAACAACTGAAGATGGAACGTTCTCTTCTGAAGTTACCTTACAAAATGGTGAGAATATTTTAACTGCCAAAGCGTCAACAGGTGCTGGTATGACAGATGCTTCAGAAGCAGTTAAAGTGACACTTGATCAAAGTAAGCCTAAATTAACAATAGATAGTCCTAAAAATGGTGACAAACTGAATTCTGAAGCAGCTACAGTGGAAGGAACCGTTCAAGATGAAAATCTTGCTTGGGTAAAGGTAAATGGCAAAAAAGCAAAGATAGAAAATGGAGAATACAGCCGTAGAATTTTACTTGAAAACGGCACAAATGTAATAAAAGTAGTGGCTCAAGATAAAGCGGGAAATCGGGTAAATAAAAAGGTTACGATAGATGTAAATTTTGAAGCTCCTATACTTGAAAATGTGAAGCCAACCGAAGACCATTATTTGAAATCAGGAGAATCGGTCAAAATAGAATTTGATAGTGCCCCTGGGTTGGATGCGACCTTCATTATTCGCATGCCTTTGACAAATGCGAAAGCGTCTATACAAAATGCTAATGAACTGCCAATGAGAGAAGCATCTCCAGGCTACTATGTTGGCTACTGGACAGCACCATCTAACTTAAAAGCAGATGGGGCAGAAATAGAAGTTATTGCTATAGATGAATTTGGTCATGATACGAGGGAAACAGCAGTAGGAAAACTGTTTATTAACGTAAAGAAACCTTAAAATAATTAACAACAGCAAGGTACCAGGTACCTTTGGGTACCAGGTACCGTACATCCGTATATCAATTCCCGCCTCTAACCTCTCACTTCTATAAATACCAGTTCTATTTAGTACATTCTCACGTAAAAATAAGAGGAGACTTAAACGACAAAAACTTATCATATCTCTCAAAAATTGTAGGTTTTACGCAACATCAAGTGACAGACTTCCTCATCCCCTCTGCTTTATACTAGTTTCAAACAGCACATGAGTAGTAGAGAAATCATTCGCGAAATACAAATAAGGGATGGACGCTTTTTGGCTATTTATTTAGATGTGATATGGTTTTTAAACTTCTGTTTTGATTTGCTCCTTCTCTTGTTGACTGGAATTCTCTTAAAAAGAAAGATCATTAAATGGCGTTTAGTAATTGGAGGTTTGATTGGAGCAAGTATTGTGCTCTTTATGTTCTCACCGTTATCTTATTATGTCACACATCCTTTTGGAAAAATGATTATTTCTCTTTTAATGGTTTACTCTGCATTTGGTTTTAAACGATTCCGGTATTTTGTTCAAAATACTTTAACATTCTATTTTGTAACATTTATGGTTGGCGGAGGCATGCTAGGCTTTCATTATTTTCTTCAAACTGAAAATCAAATTGTGGATGGGGTTCTCATGACTCAAACTTCCGGTTTTGGAGATCCGATAAGCTGGCTTTTCGTAGTACTTGGATTTCCGGCGATATGGTATTTTTCTAGAAAAAGAATAGATGACCTGGAAACGAAGAAAATTCAGTATGATGAAATCATTCAAGTGTCTATTTATCTGACAAAAGATATTCACATGCAAATCAGAGGATTGATTGATAGCGGAAACCAACTGTATGACCCTATCACGAAAAATCCCGTCATGATTTTGGATGTTAACAAAATTGCACATCATCTGCCAGAACGATTGGTGGATCATGTGTTGAACCAGGATGTGATGAATGTTTTCTCTACTCCCGACACTGAGGATGATTTTCCGCTTGCAAACCGGATTCGCCTAATTCCTTATCGAGGAGTTGGACAAAGTCATCAGTTTTTACTAGCTTTAAAGCCTGAATCAATTGTCCTAACAAGTAAAACAGAGACATACACAGTAAAAAAAGCGTTAATTGGATTGAATGCAACTAATCTTTCAACAGATGGTGATTATGAGTGCATTGTTCATCCTAAAATGCTCCAGAATACGAGTCAGCAAGTTTCCTAATTTGTTATTAATAGTATTATCTTACTCACACTTTAGAAAAATAGAAGGGAGAGGACAATGAAAAAACTTAAGCTTCGGTTAACTTATCTTTGGTATAAGCTCTTAATTAAATTGGGAATTAAAACGGATGAGATCTATTACATCGGTGGAAGCGAAGCTCTGCCACCGCCGCTTTCAAAAGAGGAAGAAGAGGTTCTTTTAATAAAATTGCCCGCAGGGGATCAAGCAGCAAGAGCCATCCTTATTGAACGTAACTTAAGGCTGGTTGTGTATATCGCCCGAAAATTTGAGAATACAGGAATCAATATTGAAGATTTAATCAGTATTGGAACAATCGGCCTCATTAAAGCTGTTAATACATTTAATCCAGAGAAAAAAATCAAGCTCGCTACATATGCATCAAGATGTATAGAAAATGAGATTTTAATGTTCTTAAGAAGAAACAATAAAATCCGTTCGGAAGTTTCCTTTGATGAGCCTCTCAACATTGATTGGGATGGAAATGAATTACTTTTGTCAGATGTCTTAGGAACAGAAGAAGATATTATTACAAAGGATTTGGAAGCCAATGTCGATAAAAAGCTGCTTTTAAAGGCCTTACAACAGTTAAATGATCGCGAAAAGCAAATTATGGAGCTTCGCTTTGGTTTGCAGGGCGGAGAAGAAAAAACCCAAAAAGATGTAGCAGATATGCTGGGAATTTCCCAATCCTATATTTCAAGACTCGAAAAGCGGATTATAAAAAGATTGAAAAAAGAATTTAACAAAATGGTGTGAAGTACTACTTAATGTTCTAGAAAAACAACAAAAAGTGCAAGGCGCTGGTCCTTCGGCTAAAAACAAAAGCCAATCCGGCTGAATGGTTGTTCTTTAACTATCCAGCCGGATTGGCTTTTGACATTGCGAAAAAAGAAATCAGCTCTTTCGTTTGATTTCATCAATTCCCACCTCCTATCTCTAGAGATGAGAAATGAGAGGTCAGAATAGAAGCAATCGGAGTGCCGCCGATTGCCTTAAATTCAAAGGTGTAATTTCACTAAAGAATAAAAAGGTAAAGCGTGGGTTTTTATAAAAAGAAATCAGCTTTTTCACTAATTTCAACAAATCTCACCTCTCCCATCTCACCTCCAGAATCACATAAGTAGAAAAATTTTGAGCTAAAAAAATTTTTTTGCTATTAAAGCCAAGCTTTACAAATGTTTACAGGTTTTAGGGCGATTTCCCCTTTTTTACTTGTGCATATTTTTCCCACTCGAGGAGATACTTAACTTTGAACAGCAACTCCTGGTGGGAGGGAAAGATGTGACAAGAAATAAAGTCGAAATCTGTGGAGTGGATACCTCAAAGCTTCCCGTCTTAAAAAATGAAGAGATGAGACGGCTATTCAGAGAAATGCAAAGCGGTGATATAACAGCAAGAGAAAAGCTAGTTAATGGAAACCTGAGGCTGGTCTTAAGCGTTATCCAAAGGTTTAATAACAGAGGCGAATTTGTTGACGATCTTTTTCAGGTTGGTTGTATAGGACTAATGAAATCTATTGATAATTTTGATTTAAGCCAAAATGTAAAATTTTCAACATATGCTGTACCAATGATTATCGGAGAGATTCGAAGGTATTTAAGGGATAACAATCCGATCAGAGTATCAAGGTCCTTGCGAGATATCGCCTATAAAGCACTCCAAGTAAGAGAAAAATTAATGAGTGAAACCTCAAGAGAACCAACAGCAGAGGAAATAGCAAAAGTATTAGAGGTTTCACATGAAGAAATTGTATTCGCTCTAGATGCCATTCAAGATCCTGTCTCCTTATTTGAACCAATATATAATGATGGCGGTGATCCAATTTTTGTCATGGACCAGCTGAGCGATGAAAGAAACAAAGATAGTCATTGGATCGAGGAGCTTGCTTTAAAAGAAGGCATGAGACGGTTAAATGACAGGGAAAAACTCATCCTTAGAAAAAGGTTCTTTCAGGGTAAAACACAAATGGAAGTCGCTGAAGAAATTGGTATATCACAAGCTCAAGTATCTAGACTGGAAAAAGCAGCAATAAAACAAATGAATAAGAATATCCAACAATGAAAACTGCCTGTTAAGGGCAGTTTTTTTATACTAAAAAGTTCATATTGAATAAGACATTAACGTTTTCACACGGCAACAAATCACCTAGCTCCATCAACTCCAAATAATTCAACTGTGACTTATCCTTCTTGAATTTCGTTTTAAATAAAAGGTAAAACCACAATCATGCAAAGAGTCATGACAACATACATTATATAAAGGACATTTTGAGCGAAATGAGGGGATCATAAATTGATGAATATATCAGAATTTCAGACAAAGGATGTTGTCAATGTCTCTGATGGAAAAAAACTCGGCGCTATTGGAGACTTTGATATCAATGTGACTACTGGGAAAATTCAGGCAATCATTATCGTTGGATCCGGTAAGGTACTTGGTTTCTTCGGTCGTGAAGAAGAGTTTATTATCCCTTGGAGAAATATCGTAAAGGTTGGGGAAGATGTCATTTTAGTCCGAATGAACAGGAATGTCGAACAAATTGACGAATAATTTATGTTGTAACCTAAACGTCAAGGGAAAGATGTGGTAAAATAAGTGGGTGAGCTATCCCATAAAACGACATATATGCGGAAAGGGAAGGAGAAAAATGACAAATTCCTTTTCACATGAAAATCAATCCATATTAAAGATTACGCAATTAAAAGACGTAGTCGCAGGATTTTCTACAAAAAATGGCGGAGTCAGCAAGTCTCATTTTGAATCATTAAATACAGGCTTACATGTCCATGATGATCCAGAAGACGTCATAAACAATCGAAGAAGAATCGCAGACTTTCTTTCTTTTCCACTTGAGAGCTGGGTATGCGCTGAACAAACGCATAAGGACCGAATTAAAAAAGTGTCAAGGCTAGATGCTGGAAAGGGTGCAACAGAGTATCTTACAAGTATTCAGGACACCGATGGACTATATACTGGGGAAAAAGGCTTGTTATTAGTTCTTTGCTATGCAGACTGTGTGCCAATCTATTTTTATGATCATGATAAAAAATTAGTTGGAGTTGTCCATGCCGGCTGGAAGGGAACTGTTGCTAATATTGCCGGTAAGATGATTCAGAGGTGGAAACAAGAAGAAAATTCTGCTATCGAATCAATTCAGGCTGTAATTGGACCGTCTATTTGTGAAAATTGCTATGTAGTGGATGATTATGTAGTGGATCAAGTTAATAAACATCTACATAAATCTGACGATAAACCTTATGAAGAAGTGAGTAAAGGTCAGTATAGGCTGGATTTAAAGAAATTAAATAGACAGCTTTTATTAAAAGCAGGGTTAAAGCAAGAACAGATCCACTCTTCTTCTTTATGTACAAGCTGTCATTCGGACCTGTTTTTTTCACACCGGCGTGATAGAGGAAAAACTGGCCGCATGATGAGCTTTATTGGTTTAAAGGAGGAATCTTAGGCACCATGAATGTACAAGAGAATTTAGCTGAAATCAAAAAAAACATCAATCATGCTTGTTCATTATCAAATCGAGATCCGAAAGAGATCACCATCATTGCTGTCACAAAGTATGTTTCAGTTGAAAGAGCAAAGGAAGCTCTTACTAATGGTGTTATTCATTTAGGAGAGAACAGGGATGATGGGCTTCTTCATAAATATGAGCAATTAGAAGGGCAGCCAATATGGCATTTTATCGGCAGCCTTCAATCTAGAAAAGTGAAAAATATAATTGATAAAGTAGACTACATCCATTCTTTGGACAGGCTTTCACTTGCAAAGGAAATTCATAATCGTTCAAATAAAAAAGTGAAATGCTTTGTCCAAGTTAATACATCTGGGGAAGAATCTAAGCATGGCCTTAAGCCTGATGAAACGATCCCTTTTATTCAGGAGCTAAAGAAGTATGAAAATATATCAGTTATCGGGTTGATGACAATGGCTCCAAATACAGACGATGAAGAAGTGATTAGGCAAACTTTCAGACGGCTAAGGAATTTACGTAATGAAATCCAATTATTAGCTTTACCTCATGCACCTTGTCAAGACCTTTCAATGGGGATGTCAAATGATTATGAAATTGCTATTGGGGAAGGAGCAACCTTTATTCGAATCGGCTCCTCTTTAGTAGGAAATGAATCTGGAGGTGTAACACAATGAGTATTAAAAACAAGTTTAAAAACTTTTTTTCTCTAGATGACGAGGAATATGAATATATTGAAACTGAGGAGGTGGAAGAGCCGGAGATTCGCCAGCAAAGGGGGGCGTCTTCTCAATCTTCGGCAAAATCACAGGCGAAGCATAATGTTGTAAGTTTGCAAAGTGTTCAAAAATCGTCTAAAGTTATCTTGTTTGAACCTCGTGTATATGCAGAGGCCCAAGAAATAGCAGATCATTTAAAAAACAGACGTGCTGTCGTCATTAATCTTCAAAGAATTCAGCACGATCAAGCAAAAAGAATCGTTGATTTTTTAAGCGGTACGGTTTATGCAATTGGGGGAGACATTCAAAAGATAGGTTCAAATATCTTTCTTTGCACCCCTGATAATGTAGATGTTTCCGGGTCAATTTCCGAAATTTTTTCAGAAGAAGAAGATCATCATCAGAGGTGGTAAAATTTAATGTGGACCCTTTATACAATTTTAAGTAGTTTATTAAGTATTTACTCATTTGCGATTATTATTTACATCTTTATGTCCTGGCTCCCGAATGCACGGGAATCTTCAGTAGGCCAATTACTCGCAGGTATTGTTGAGCCATATTTAGAACCGTTTCGCCGAATTATTCCTTCGCTTGGGATGATAGATATTTCCCCAATCGTAGCTATTTTGGTGCTGCGATTTGCTGATTCTGGTTTATTAGCCCTTTTTAGAATGTTTGCATAGTAAAGAGGACACGTTTAGTGCCCTTTTTATTTTACGATTTAGAATGTTTAATTTCATCAAAGCACTTTGGATTATATAAAAGAAATTAGCCCTTTCGCTGATTTCATCAAATCCTGGCTCTGACCTCTTACATCTAGAAAGTCAGGGTATGAAGCAGCTTTAAATTTTTTATAAGATCCAACTTTGTTACTTGTCTAAATTTCTCTTAATTGTGTTGGCGATCGCATTCCAATATAAATTAAGATAAATGTAATTTTTAAATGTGATTATTTGGAGATTAACCGATGAATTCAATTTACCAGCATTTCAGACCAGAAGAACATCACTTTCTCGATCAGGTTATGGAGTGGAAAGAAGTTGTTACCGACCAATATCGATCAAAACTTACAGATTTTCTTGATCCAAGAGAACAAGAAATCATACAGGCAGTTGTAGGGCAAAATCATGAAGTGAGAGTAGAGCTTTCAGGTGGTCTGTATGATACGGAGAGAAAGAGGGCTCTCCTTTATCCAGAATACTATGCTCCCTTGCAAGATGATTTTGAACTTGTCCTTTTTGAACTTGAATATCCTTCCAAGTTTGTTACGATCCAACATCGTGATGTTTTAGGCTCACTCATGTCATTGGGGCTCAAAAGGTCAAAGTTTGGTGATATTTTAACGGCCGCTGATCGAATTCAGGTTGTAGTGGCAAAGGATGTTTCTGACTACTTGAGGATGAATTTTACTGAAATAGGTAAAAGTAAAATTTCTTTAAAAGAAATTCCTTTAAATCTTATGCTTCAAAAACAAGTAGTGCTGGAAGAGATGACCACAACTGTTTCCTCACTCCGCTTAGATGCAGTAGCCTCAGCTATCTATAAATTATCTAGGCAGAAAATAGGACCCTATATTTCAAACGGTCTTGTCAAAGTGAATTTTAAGAAAGTTGAACAGCCTTCTTTCCAGTGCCGCACGGGTGATACCATCTCAGTAAGGGGGATAGGCAGGTGCAAGCTAATTGGGGTAGAGGGAAAAACAAAAAAAGATAAATGGCGGCTTGTAGTCGGGATTCAAAAATAAATAAAGTTTTTAGAAGGATTTTCACCTGCTCTGTCGAAATATCATTTATAATGTTGGTTAGAAAAGCAGCAGTTTTTCTTAATACATACTGGAGGTGGCAGTTTTGCCTTTAACACCGCTCGATATTCATAACAAGGAATTCAATAAAGGTTTTCGCGGCTATGATGAAGATGAAGTAAATGAATTTCTTGATCAAATTATTAAAGATTTTGAAATGGCCATTCGTGAAAAAAAAGAACTGGAATCAAAAGTAAATGATTTAAAAGAAAAGCTTACTCATTTTGAGAATATTGAAGAAACAATGAATAAATCAATTCTTATCGCTCAAGAAGCAGCAGAAGAAGTTCGCCGGTCTGCCCAGAAAGAAGCAAAGCTGATTATTAAAGAAGCTGAAAAAAATGCAGATCGGATAATAAATGAAGCTTTATCAAAATCAAGACGGATTGCAATGGATATTGAAGAATTGAAAAAACAGTCCAAAGTTTTCCGTACCCGGTTTCAAATGCTTATTGAAGCTCAGCTTGACTTATTAAAAAATGACGATTGGGATCATTTATTAGAGTATGATGTAGAACCAATTTACAACGAGGCAGAAGAGTCTAAAGTGTAAACCTTGACTTTTAAGTGATTGATCGCATATAATACCTTCAAAATAGCTGATATATAAAATGACATGCGAAGATAGGGACAGTAATTCTTTTAAAGTCTTTTAAAAGCGAGTCGAGGGCGGTGGGAGCTCGATAAAGGAAAAAGAATGAAGATCACCCTTGAGTTCCACGCTGAAAAAGAGTAAGCAGTGGCGTTTCATTCACGTTACGAATAGTGGAGAGGATAATCAGTGTTTTTCTGTTTATCTAAAAGGGTGGTACCGCGAGAGCTAAGTCTTCTCGTCCCTTATGGGATGAGAGGGCTTTTTTTATTTTCTAAACGTATTAATGTGTAAAAAATGTTATCGTTGTCTAGCTCCAAGTGCCATCGGCCACTAGCAGAAGGTTAATCTGTCAAAAAGGTTAAAGAACAACCTTTCTGCCGGATTGGCTTATGCTTGCTGCCGAAGGATTAGTTCCCCTGAGCTTTTCGTTCGCAGTAACAAATTTTGTGAAAACAGCTTTATTTTAAATATAGGAGGAAAAAGGTATGGAATACAAAGACACGCTTCTCATGCCAAAAACTGCGTTTCCAATGCGCGGGAATTTACCGAATCGAGAGCCGGAAATGCAAGAAAAATGGGAAGAAATGAACATCTATAAAAAGGTTCAAGATCATACAAAAGGCCGGCCGATGTTTGTTCTGCATGATGGCCCTCCATATGCAAATGGTGACATTCATATGGGTCATGCCCTTAACAAAATCTTAAAAGACTTCATTGTTCGATACAAATCGATGAGCGGATACAATGCACCATATGTCCCAGGCTGGGATACACATGGTCTTCCAATTGAAACGGCCTTAACGAAAAATAAAAAAATAAAACGCAAAGAGATGAGTGTAGCTGAATTTAGAAAGCTATGTGAAGAATATGCATGGCAGCAAATTGAAAGCCAAAGAGAACAATTTAAACGCTTAGGTGTTCGCGGAGATTGGGATAATCCTTATGTTACCCTAAAACCAGTATATGAAGCACAGCAAATCAAAGTATTCGGTGAAATGGCGAAAAAAGGATACATTTATAAAGGTAAAAAACCAGTTTATTGGTCTCCTTCAAGTGAATCTGCGCTTGCAGAAGCCGAAATTGAATATGCTGACAAACGTTCTCCATCCATTTATGTTGCCTTCGATATAATAGATGGAAAAGATGTTTTAAAAAATGGTGAAAAATTTATTATTTGGACGACGACTCCTTGGACGATCCCAGCAAATTTAGGAATAGCTGTTCATGCTGACTTAGAGTACAGCATTGTTGAGGTGGAAGGAAATCGATATGTTGTTGCTTCTGCACTTGTTGACTCTGTTGCGAAGGCTGTTGAATGGGAAGCTTACACCGTTGACAAAACGTTAAAAGGAAGCGAGCTTGAGCATATTGTTGCATCGCACCCTCTATACGGACGTGATTCTCTAGTAATGCTAGGTGAACATGTTACAACAGATGCTGGTACGGGCTGTGTTCATACTGCACCTGGACATGGGGAAGATGATTTTATTATTGGCCAGAAAAATGGATTAGATGTACTCTGTCCAGTAGATGAAAAAGGATATATGACGGGTGAAGCACCTGGATTTGAAGGGTTATTTTATGATGAAGCGAACAAACCGATTACAGAGAAGCTTGATGAAGCAGGCGCTCTATTAAAATTAAGCTTTATTACACACTCCTATCCACATGACTGGAGAACGAAGAAACCAACGATTTTCAGAGCAACAGCACAATGGTTTGCTTCTATAAAAGATTTCAGAGAAGAGCTGATGCAAGCAGTAAAAGAAACAAAATGGGTACCTGCTTGGGGAGAGACAAGATTGTTTAACATGGTTCGTGACCGGGGAGATTGGTGTATTTCCCGTCAAAGAGCTTGGGGTGTGCCAATTCCTGTCTTTTACGCTGAGAATGGTGAACCCATTATAACTGATGAAACGATCGAACATGTATCAAATTTATTCCGCGAGCATGGCTCTAATGTTTGGTTTGAGCGTGAAGCAAACGAGCTTTTACCTGAAGGGTTTACTCATGAAGGAAGTCCTAACGGAAAGTTTTCGAAAGAGCAGGATATTATGGATGTATGGTTTGATTCAGGCTCTTCTCATCAGGCTGTGCTGGAAGAGCGGGAGGATTTAGTTCGTCCTGCAGACCTTTATTTAGAAGGGTCTGATCAATATCGCGGCTGGTTTAATTCTTCTTTATCAACAGCTGTTGCAGTAACAGGGAAAGCCCCATACAAAGGTATTCTAAGCCATGGATTTGCTTTGGATGGAGATGGCCGAAAAATGAGTAAATCATTGGGCAATGTTGTCGTACCTGCAAAAGTTATGAAACAGCTTGGTGCTGACATCCTTCGCCTTTGGGTAGCATCTGTTGATTATCAAGCAGATGTGCGTGTTTCGGATGCGATTTTAAAACAAGTTGCTGAAGTATATCGAAAGATTCGAAATACATTCCGTTTTTTACTAGGAAACTTAGCTGACTTTGATCCTAATCAAAACAAAGTGCCTTACGAAGAGTTGCGGGATGTTGATCGTTATATGCTTGTAAAACTTAATAAGCTGACGGATAAAGTGAAAAAGTCCTATGAACAATATGAATATGCGGCAATATACCATGCTGTTCACAATTTCTGTACAATTGAATTAAGCTCATTCTATTTAGACTTTGCTAAGGATATTCTCTATATTGAAAGTGCTGATCATCAAGATCGTCGGGCTATTCAAACTGTGCTTTATGAGACGCTTTTATCACTGGTAAAACTGGTAACTCCAATACTGCCGCATACAACTGATGAAGTTTGGCAGCATATTGAATCGGTTAAGGAAGAAAGTGTTCAACTTGTAGATATGCCTGATGTACAGAAGCTTGAAAATGCTGATGCATTAGAAAAGAAATGGGATGCCTTTATGGCATTAAGAGATGATGTTTTAAAAGCATTAGAAGCAGCAAGAAATGAAAAAGTTATCGGCAAATCTTTAGCTGCAAGCATTTCTTTATATCCAAATGAGGAAAGCTCAAACCTGCTTGAATCTGTAAATGAGGATTTGAAACAGCTGTTTATCGTTTCAGGCTTTGAAATTGGCGGCAAATATGAAGAAGCTCCAAAAGATGCTCACACCTTTGAAACCGTAAAAATAGTCGTAAACAAAGCTGACGGTGAAACATGTGAACGCTGCTGGATCGTCACTCCTGAAGTTGGAGAAGACCCCGATCATCAAACACTTTGTCTTCGTTGTGCTTCAATTGTAAAAGAACATTATGCAAATGCTTAACAAAAGAAATAGGAGCTGCCCTGGTGATTATAATGGGGCGGCTCCTTTTCTTGTCAGTTTAGAAAGTTTAAGTTAATTAAAATATTAACGTAATAAAGAGTGGTATCATTGTCCAGCGCAGGCGGACAGGACGTCCTAGTGCCGGCAGGCATAAGGCCGTGACGCCTTTGCCGGCCGAGCGCCATCGGTCCTTAAGTCTCAGGGTCAATCCCTGCCGGCTCGCCTTGTGCTTGTCGCCGAAGGACTAGCGCTCTGCGCTTTTCGTTCTCTTCTCAGCAGCTTTCCATTACCTTCACCGATGATTGCAGCTATTCCACATTCTGATATCTCATCTCCAGAAAATTGATAAGATAGGAAAATTCTTAACAGCTTGAAGAAGATTATGGCGGGTTACACTATCATTACAACCACGACTCGAGCAAGAGAGGAGCTGTTTCAATTGCCAGAGCTTTTAGCTTCCATTCGTTATGAGTTAGAACTGATGCGCGAAGAGTTAACCTCCCGATTGTTTGAACATTCCCTTTTTGATATGGAAGTTCGGATGCCGCAAGTAATAATGTCGATTCACCAAGAAAAAACACTGCTGTTTCATATTAAAGAAGAGCTGCAGGATGTTGAATATGCGTTAAAGAAAATGGATGAGGGCTGCTATGGAATTTGTGAACTAACAAGTGAACCAATTCCATTAGATAAATTACGAATTATCCCAACAGCGAGAACAATTTATGATTTCTCTTATCAAGAACAATTTGAACGAAAATGCCTCTCGTTATCTCCAGAGTATTTTAACTCATATTCATATCATTAATCCAATCAATTAATTACGGTACCAAAGGTACCTGGTACCGTAATTACCGTTTGTTTCCGCAAACAGAAAGCGTAGCTATTTCCTTTTGCCCAAACACTTTCTTTACTCGATTGATTCGTCTATGATAAAATTCATAGGGTACATAATAGGAAAGTTGGGGAAACTTCGTGTTCTATTACTTAATTGCTGCTGGTGTGATTTTATTGGATCAGCTTACAAAATGGCTTGTTGTAAAAAATATGGAACTTGGTGAGAATATACCTGTTATTGAAGATTTTTTCTATATAACGTCTCATCGAAACACCGGAGCAGCTTGGGGAATTCTTCAAGGGCAAATGTGGTTTTTTTACATTGTGACAGTCATCGTCATTATTGGGATTATCTATTATATGCAGCGTTATGCAAAAAAGGAAAAGCTGATGGGAATGGCCCTAGGCCTCATGCTCGGAGGGGCGATTGGGAATTTTATTGATCGGATTTTTAGAAAAGAAGTCGTTGATTTCTTCAACACATACATATTTGGTTATGATTTTCCAATCTTTAATATTGCGGATGCTTCTTTGTGCATTGGGGTTGGATTATTGTTTATCCAAATGCTGTTAGAAGGAAAAAGAGAGAAGGAGCATAGGGGATGAATGTAGTTGAAATAAAGGTCACTTCAGAGCAAGGAAGTGAACGGATAGATAAGATCATTTCTGCCTATGAACCGGAATGGTCTCGTTCTCAGGTACAACAGTGGATAAAAGAGGGCAATGTACAGGTAAATGGCAAACAGGTAAAGCCTAATTATAAGTGTCAAGAAGAGGATCATATTTATGTCGAAATACCTGAACCGGAGATTCTTGACTTGTTGCCAGAGGAATTAGATCTTGACATTTACTATGAAGATCAAGATGTTTTAGTAGTTAATAAGCCAAGGGGGATGGTCGTTCATCCCGCTCCTGGTCATTTATCAGGCACCCTTGTAAATGGGCTGATGGCTCATTGCAAGGATTTATCAGGAATTAACGGTGTTTTGCGACCTGGAATTGTCCATAGAATTGATAAAGATACATCAGGGCTTTTAATGGTAGCAAAGAATGACTTAGCCCATGAATCTCTTGTAAATCAATTGGTCGAAAAAACAGTAACAAGAAGGTACAAGGCAATTGTCCACGGTGTCATCGCCCATGATCAAGGAACGATAGATGCTCCTATAGGCAGAGATAAGCAGGACAGGCAAAGTATGACTGTTACAGATGAAAATAGTAAGCCGGCAGTTACACATTTTCAAGTGCTAGAACGTTTTACGAACTACAGTTTTATTGAATGCAGGCTTGAAACAGGTCGGACTCATCAAATTCGTGTTCATATGAAATATATTGGGTTTCCGTTAGCTGGAGATCCAAAATATGGACCTAAGAAGACGATTTCTATGGATGGTCAAGCTTTACATGCAGCTGTTTTAGGGTTTGAGCATCCCAGAACAGGTAAGTATATGGAATTCGAAGCTCAAATGCCTAAGGAGCTTCAAAAGCTGCTTGAGCAGCTGAGAAAAAACCGTTGACAGCTCCGCGTTTTTTTGAAATAATAAATTCAGTTGAATAAGAACCTTTAACACAGTCCCGTGAGGCTGAGAAGGAAACGGATATCAGAATGAAGCAATGTTCTCCTATCGCTATATAGGATATCTATGCCCTCTCGCCAAATAGGCAAGAGGGCTTTTTGTTTATATCGGAAAACATAGGGGGAGACTTTATGAACCAGAAGGCCATTGTTCTAGATGAACAGGCAATTAGAAGAGCTTTAACGAGAATTGCCCATGAAATTATCGAGCATAATAAAGGTATTGAAAACTGTCTGCTGGTTGGTATTAAAACAAGAGGGATCTACCTAGCAGGCAGGCTTGCAGAAAGAATTGAACAAATTGAAGGCAAATCCATTGTAGTAGGAGAACTCGACATCACATTATATCGGGATGATTTAACAACAAAAACTACTGATCGTGAGCCGCTGGTAAAAGGCTCCGATATTCCTGTAGATGTAGAAAATAAAAAGGTAATTCTTGTAGATGATGTCCTTTATACTGGGAGAACAGTAAGGGCGGCAATGGATGCATTGGTTGATATGGGGAGACCAAATCAGATTCAATTAGCAGTCCTTGTTGACAGAGGTCACCGCGAGCTGCCGATTCGAGCCGATTATGTTGGCAAAAATGTTCCGACTTCAGGGTCAGAAAAAATTGTTGTAACACTGAAAGAGGTAGACGAACTCGATCAAGTTACGATTTTCGAAAAAAATAAATAAAGGTAATCCCTTTTAACTGTAGTCCAGTGAGGCTGTAAAGGGGAAGCTCGATTTCACATGGCCTTTATAACCGGTGAAATCTGTCATTCCCTCTTTGCACCTTCTCGCAAAGAGGTTTTTTATAAGAGCAAGAGGAGGGATAACATATGAAAGAACAACAACAAGGAATCATATTAGATGTTGGTGATACGCCAAAACCTATTACATGGCTAACATTAAGCTTTCAGCATTTGTTTGCGATGTTCGGAGCAACAATTTTAGTGCCATTTTTAGTAGATCTTGATCCTGCTGTAGCATTAATTTCCAGTGGTGTCGGAACAATCGCTTTCTTACTTATAACAAAAGGCCAGGTTCCTGCTTATCTTGGATCATCGTTTGCTTTTATCGCGCCACTTATTGCTGCAAAGGCAGCTTTTGGACCTGGAGGAGCAATGGTTGGCAGCTTTATGGCCGGGATTGTTTATGGACTTGTTGCCATCCTAATAAAAACATCAGGACATCAATGGGTCATGAAAATGCTTCCTCCGATTGTAGTCGGCCCGGTGATAGTGGTCATCGGATTAAGTCTTTCAGGTACAGCTGTTGATATGGCGATGAATAATCCTAATCAAGAATACAGTTTGCTGCATTTTTCCGCAGCATTAGTGACATTGCTTATAACCATCATTTTTTCCATCTACTTCAGAGGGTTTTTTAGTCTCATTCCTATTCTCATCGGGATTATTTGCGGCTATGGATACTCACTGGCTATCGGAATCGTAAACTTACAGCCGGTGGTCGAAGCGAATTGGTTTTCCAGACCAGAATTTATCATTCCCTTTGTAAACTATACGCCAACTTTTTCTTGGCAAATTGCGCTATTAATGGTACCTGTTGCTCTCGTTACTCTTTCTGAGCACATTGGTCATCAACTTGTGTTAAGTAAAGTAGTTGGACGAGATTATATTGAAAAACCCGGATTACATCGATCTATATTAGGAGATGGAACGGCAACAATGATTGCCTCGATACTCGGAGGGCCTCCAAATACAACTTATGGAGAAAACATAGGGGTTTTAGCGATTACCAGAGTATATAGTGTGTTTGTCATCGCCGGAGCAGCCATTTTTGCAATAGGATTTGGGTTTATAGGGAAAATATCTGCACTGATTTCTTCGGTTCCATCACCAGTGATGGGAGGGGTATCCATCCTCTTATTCGGAATTATTGCATCAAGCGGTCTTCGCATGATGATTGACAGCCAGATTGATTTAGGTGATAAACGAAATTTAATTATAGCCTCCGTTATTCTTGTTATTGGAATCGGAGGAGCTTTTGTCAAGTTCTCAGACGAATTTGAACTCCATGGGATGGCGCTTGCCGCTATTATCGGCATTCTGCTAAATGCCATCCTGCCAAAATCGGTCGGTACTAGTTCTAATGAAGATGAAGTGAATAGCAATAAAAAACATTCAATTGCATAATACACCTTTTAACGAAGTACAGAGAGGCTTCAAAGGGTGTAAAAGGAAGACGAGGAAGATGATAGCTTCGTTCTCCTTTTATACGCCCTGAGCCGACTGTCAGGGCATTTTTTTACTCTAAAATGAGGGGGAGTTCATTCCATGCAGCACTTATTAAAAATGAGTGATCTAAGTGAAACAGAGATTATGACGATTTTAGAGGATGCACAAGAGTATAAAAACGGAGCTGGCTGGGCGCCGGATCAGAAATTTTTTGTCGCCAATTTGTTTTTTGAACCGAGTACTAGAACTCGCTTTAGCTTTGAAGTAGCTGAAAAGAAATTAGGGCTTGAGGTCCTTAATTTTGAGGCTCATTCATCAAGTGTTCAAAAAGGAGAAACATTATACGATACGGTGAAAACTCTGGAAGCAATCGGAGCTCAAGCTTGCGTCATTAGACATTCGCAAGATCATTACTTTGATGAATTGCTTGAAAATGTCCAAATTCCGATCTTAAATGCTGGAGATGGGTGTGGACATCACCCTACTCAATCTTTATTGGATCTCATGACAATTTATGAAGAATTCGGACGCTTTGATGGATTAACAGTATCCATTCACGGAGATATCCGTCATAGCCGGGTCGCACGATCAAATGCTGAAACATTAAAGAGACTTGGAGCAAATGTCATGTTTGCCGGGCCAAAAGAGTGGATGGACCCTTTTAACACATCAGGGATGATTACTGATACAGATCAAGCGATTAAAAAATCCGATGTAGTCATGCTGTTAAGAATTCAGCATGAAAGGCATGACCAAGAGAAGAAGACAGATCAATATTTAGAAGCTTATGGGTTAACAAAAGAAAGAGCGAAGTTAATGAAGCCTCGAGCTATTATAATGCATCCTGCTCCTGTCAACAGAGGAGTTGAAATAGAAAATAGCCTAGTAGAGTGCGGGAAATCCCGAATTTTTAAACAAGTACAAAATGGTGTTTTTGTGAGAATGGCTGTATTAAAAAGAGCATTTGAGAAAAGGGGAGAGGCAGCATGTCCATCATTATTAAAAACGGTTTGATTTTAAATGAAACAGGTGAAATGGTAAAGAAAGATATTAAAATTGACGGTAAGCGAATTGTTGAAATTGCCGATAGCTTAAATGATGAAGGTTCTGATGTGATGGATGCAAATGGAAAGCTTGTTTCCCCTGGTTTGGTAGACTTGCACGTCCATTTAAGAGAGCCGGGTGGAGAGAAGAAAGAAACGATTGAAACAGGCACAAAAGCAGCAGCAAGAGGGGGCTTTACGACGGTTGCTGCAATGCCTAATACAAGACCTGTACCCGATAATGAAGAACAAATGAAATGGGTCACAAGCAAGATTAAAGAGACCGCAAAGGTTCGAGTTTTGCCTTATGCAGCGATCACAACTCGTCAGTTAGGAGAAGAATTAACTGATTTTGAATCACTTAAAATTGCAGGAGCATTTGCTTTTACAGATGATGGTGTTGGAGTTCAGACAGCAGCAAAAATGTTTGAAGCGATGAAGCAGGCAGCTGAAAAAGGGTATTCCATTGTTGCTCATTGCGAAGACAATTCCCTCATATACAAAGGATCTGTGCATGATGGAGAGTTTGCAAAGAAACACGAGCTCAACGGAATTCCTTCCATCTGTGAATCAGTCCATATTGCACGCGATGTGCTTTTAGCTGAAGCAGCAGGATGCCATTACCATGTATGTCACATTAGTACAAAGGAATCTGTAAGAGTTGTTAGAGATGCCAAACGTGCAGGTATAAAGGTAACTGCAGAAGTAACACCGCATCACTTGCTATTATGTGAAGATGATATCCCAGGCTTAGATGCTAATTTTAAAATGAATCCTCCATTAAGAGGGAAGGAAGATCAAGAGGCCCTATTGGAAGGCTTATTAGACGGAACAATTGATTTTATTGCAACAGACCATGCTCCGCATACAACAGCAGAAAAACAAGAAGGATTAAGTGCTGCACCATTTGGAATTGTAGGGCTTGAAACAGCATTTCCATTATTGTATACCCATTTTGTTGCAGGCAGCAAATGGACGTTGAAACAACTTGTCGACTACCTAACAACTAAACCTTGCCAGGCATTTGACCTTCCATATGGAAAGCTGGCTATTAATGAAATAGCAGACCTCACCCTCATTGACTTGGAAAAAGAAAAAGCAATTGATCCGGATGAGTTTTTATCAAAAGGAAAAAATACACCATTTACAGGCTGGAAGTGTCAAGGCTGGCCGGTATTAACAATGGTTGAAGGTCAAGTGGTATGGGAGGATGGAAAAGTTTTTGCATAAGAGATCGGGAAGGATCTTCTTTAAACAAAATAGTAAAATCAGAGGATTCTTCCTAAAAAAATCAGGTAGTCCACATTTGTGCAATGAGATAAGCATGCCATTCATTTTCGATGCAAATAGTATAAAAACTATGCAAATACTGCGAAGGTTAGAGAACTAGTCACCATAGGAGGGCTTTGATGAAAAGATTATTGGTTTTAGAAGATGGAACTATTTTTAAAGGTGAAGGCTTTGGCAGCGAAAAAGCTATTGCAGGGGAAGTCGTTTTCAATACAGGGATGACAGGTTATCAAGAAATCCTTTCAGATCCTTCTTATTGCGGGCAGATTGTCACTCTTACTTATCCGCTAATTGGAAATTACGGTATAAATAGAGATGATTTTGAAACGATCTCTCCTTCTGTTAATGGGTTGATTGTAAAAGAATTATGTCAACTTCCTTCAAACTGGAGAAGTGAGTATTCATTAGATGAATACTTAAAATTAAAAGAGATCCCGGGTCTAGCTGGGATTGATACTAGGAAGCTTACACGAATTATCCGTAAACACGGAACATTAAAAGGAATGTTCTGTTCTGCAGATGTAAGTGTGGAGGAGATCCTTCAAAAGCTTAGAAAAACAGAATTACCCCGAGATCAAGTTCAGAAAGTTTCAACAAAAACAGCTTTCCCAAGTCCTGGACGCGGTCATCGCATTGTTCTCGTTGATTTTGGTATGAAGCACGGAATACTTCGGGAATTAAATAAACGGAACTGTGACGTAGTTGTTGTTCCTTATAACATTACAGCTGATGAAGTTCTGCAGTTAAAACCTGACGGGATTATGCTTTCAAATGGTCCTGGGGATCCAAAAGATGTAGAGGTTGCGATGGAAATGATCAAAGGCTTATTAGGGAAGGTGCCCTTGTTTGGAATTTGCTTAGGACACCAATTATTTGCCCTTGCTTGCGGAGCTGATACAGAGAAGATGAAATTTGGCCACAGGGGCTCTAATCATCCTGTAAAGGATTTATCGACTGGGAAGGTAGCGATTACTGCGCAAAACCATGGCTACACCGTTAAAAGTGATTCTCTTGAAGGTACTAACTTAATAGCGACTCATGTCGCTCTAAATGATGAAACTATCGAAGGCTTGCAGCACAAAAATTATCCAGCTTTCACAGTACAGTATCATCCTGAAGCATCTCCGGGACCAGAAGATGCCAATAACTTGTTCGACCGCTTTATATCCATGATTGAAACATCAAAGAAAGAGGGGACAGCCGTATGCCTAAACGCCTAGATATTCAAAGAATACTTGTAATAGGATCAGGTCCAATCGTTATTGGTCAAGCAGCTGAATTTGACTATGCAGGAACACAAGCATGTATTGCTTTAAAGGAAGAAGGCTATGAGGTTATTCTCGTTAACTCCAATCCTGCAACAATCATGACTGATACCGAAATTGCTGATCAAGTCTATATTGAGCCATTAACACTTGAATTTGTCACACATATTATCCGCAAAGAACGCCCAGATGCCATTTTACCTACTCTTGGAGGTCAAACAGGCTTAAACCTTGCTGTTGAATTAGCTGAAGCAGGAGTCCTTGAAGAATGTAATGTGGAAGTGTTAGGAACGAAGCTATCAGCTATTAAACAAGCAGAAGACAGAGAGTTGTTTAGAGACTTAATGAATGAACTTTCAGAGCCAGTTCCAGAAAGTGAAATTATTCATACTCTAGATGAAGCCAAATCGTTTGTTGAACAAGTAGGATATCCTGTCATTGTAAGACCAGCCTATACATTAGGCGGAACTGGCGGCGGAATTTGTGAGGATGAAGAGGATCTTGTAGAAATTGTTACAAATGGACTTAAATTAAGCCCTGTTACTCAATGCCTGCTCGAAAAAAGTATTGCAGGATTTAAAGAAATTGAATATGAAGTCATGCGTGACAGTCACGACAATGCCATTGTCGTCTGTAATATGGAAAACATTGATCCTGTCGGCGTTCATACTGGTGACTCAATCGTTGTAGCACCGAGCCAGACGTTAAGTGACAGAGAATATCAATTATTAAGAAATGTCTCTCTTAAGATCATTCGCGCCCTTGAAATCGAAGGGGGCTGTAACGTTCAGCTTGCGCTCGATCCAGATAGTTTTCAATATTACATTATTGAAGTAAATCCGCGTGTAAGCCGTTCATCTGCGCTAGCTTCAAAAGCAACAGGCTATCCGATTGCAAAGCTTGCTGCTAAAATTGCTGTCGGGTTAACACTCGCTGAAATGATGAATCCTGTTACAGGCAAAACGTATTCTTGCTTCGAGCCGGCTTTAGACTATGTTGTTTCTAAAATCCCGCGCTGGCCATTTGATAAATTCGAATCTGCAAACCGCAGGCTGGGAACGCAAATGAAAGCAACAGGCGAAGTAATGGCGATCGGAAGAACATTTGAAGAGTCTATATTAAAAGCAGTCCGTTCCCTTGAAGCAGATGTTTATCATTTAGAATTAAAAGATGCAGACGAAATCGACGATGAACTGCTTACAAAAAGAATTAAAAAAGCTGGGGATGAAAGGTTATTCTACCTTGCAGAAGCGATTCGAAGAGGGATCACCATTGAAACGATTCATGAGTGGAGCATGATCGATCTATTCTTCTTAAACAAAATCGAAAAAATCGTCAGATATGAAGAGGTTCTCAAGGAAAATGTATTTAATGCAGAGGTCATGCAGACAGCGAAAGAGTTAGGATTCTCAGATATTGCCCTTGCAAAGCTATGGAATACAACAGAGCGTGAAATTTATGAATATCGAAAACAATCTGATATCATTCCGGTTTATAAAATGGTTGATACATGTGCTTCAGAATTTGAATCAACTACACCATACTTTTATGGAACATATGAAGAGGAAAATGAATCACTTGTAACAAATAAAGAGAGTGTCATCGTGCTTGGTTCTGGACCAATCAGGATTGGACAAGGGATTGAATTCGACTATGCAACAGTTCACTCTGTTTGGGCGATAAAGGAAGCAGGGTATGAAGCGATTATTGTGAACAACAACCCGGAAACTGTTTCAACAGACTTCAGTATTTCAGACAAGCTTTATTTTGAACCTTTAACAATCGAGGATGTTATGCATATTATCGATCTAGAAAAACCTATGGGTGTTGTTGTCCAGTTCGGCGGACAAACCGCGATCAACCTGGCAGAGGAGCTGTCAGCGAGGGGAGTTAAAATCCTTGGAACAACCCTTGAGGATATTGATCGAGCGGAAAATCGCGACAAATTTGAATTAACGTTAAATGAATTAAACATTCCTCAGCCAAAAGGTAAAACAGCAACTTCTGTCGATGAAGCAGTTAAGATTGCATCAACTATTGGATATCCCGTCCTTGTAAGACCATCCTATGTTCTAGGCGGGCGTGCAATGGAAATTGTTTACCAAGAAACAGAACTGCTCCATTACATGAGGAATGCTGTGAAAATAAACCCGCAGCACCCCGTTTTAATTGATAAATATTTAATTGGAAAAGAAATTGAAGTGGATGCCATTTCAGATGGTGAAACAGTCATTATTCCTGGAATCATGGAGCATATTGAAAGAGCAGGCGTTCACTCAGGCGACTCAATCGCTGTTTATCCGCCACAAACGATTTCTAAGCATCTTAAAGACAAAATTGTGGATTATACAATTCGCTTGGCAAAAGGATTAAACATTGTTGGATTACTTAATATCCAATTTGTCATTTACAAAGATGATGTGTTCGTTCTCGAAGTGAATCCACGTTCAAGCAGAACGGTGCCATTCTTAAGTAAAATCACCAAAATCCCAATGGCCAATTTAGCAACAAAGGTCATTTTAGGGAAAAATTTAAAAGAACACGGATTTGAACATGGTCTTCAAGAAGAAGCATCAGGAGTTTATGTAAAAGTACCAGTATTCTCATTTGCTAAGCTGCGCAGGGTAGATATTACACTCGGACCTGAGATGAAATCAACTGGTGAAGTAATGGGGAAAGATTCAACCTTGGAAAAAGCCCTTTATAAAGGACTAATTGCTTCTGGTATTAACATTCAAAAATATGGCTCAGTTCTTCTTACGGTAGCAGATAAAGATAAAGAAGAAGGCTTAGAAATTGCCAAGCGTTTTTACGATATCGGCTATCAGATTCTGGCTACAAGCGGGACAGCAGAGTTTCTGAAGGAAGCAGGGGTGCCGTCAAAAATCGTAAATAAAATTGGAACGGAATCACCGAACCTTTTGGATGTGATTCGAAACGGTGAGGCCCAGTTTGTCATCAACACACTTACAAAAGGCAAGCAGCCAGCACGAGACGGGTTTAAAATTCGCAGAGAATCGGTTGAAAATGGTGTGCCGTGTCTAACCTCCTTGGATACAGCAAGAGCGATCCTTAGAGTCTTGGAATCAATGAGCTTTTCAACAAATGCTATGCCTGCTCAAAAAAAGGCACATGAGGTGAGTTTTTCTTGAAAAAACGTGAAGAAATGAAAGTTGTTTTCCAAAGAGAGATTGCCGACAAGATTTTTCATTTAACATTAACAGGTCAACAAGTTGCCAATATGAAACAGCCTGGCCAATTTGTGCATCTTAGAGTTTCTGAAAATATCGCACCATTATTAAGAAGGCCGATCAGTATCTCGGCTATCAATCAATCAGCTAAGGAATTTTCTATGATCTACCGCGTGGAAGGGAAGGGAACTTCTCTTTTAGCAAAGAAACAACAAGGCGATCTCGTTGATGTATTAGGGCCGCTTGGCCAAGGATTCCCTATCCGCAACCTTGAGGCAGGGCAAACAGCTCTGCTTGTAGGGGGCGGGATAGGAGTCCCACCTTTATATGAGCTTTCTAAGCAGCTTTGCGAAAAGGGAATAAACGTTATTCACGTATTAGGATTTCAATCTAAAAAAGATGTTTTTTTTGAAAAAGAATTTAATAAGCTAGGAGAAACATATGTCACAACAGATGATGGGACTTACGGGACAAAAGGATTTGTCACAAGCTTACTGCAGGAATTAAATCCAGACTTTGATTGTCTTTATTCTTGCGGCCCTACACCTATGCTAAGTGCACTAACTAAGATGTTTCCGCACAAAGAAGTTTATATATCACTTGAAGAACGGATGGGCTGTGGAATTGGAGCTTGCTTCGCTTGTGTTTGCCATACTTATGAAAGCGATGTTTCCTATAAGAAAGTGTGCAGTGACGGGCCGGTCTTTAAGTCAGGGGAGGTTAAACTTCAATGTTAGATATAAAATTACCAGGCTTATCGCTTAAAAACCCTGTAATGCCTGCTTCTGGTTGTTTTGGATTCGGAAGAGAAATGGCTGAGCTGTATGATTTAAGTCAGCTTGGTGCCATAATGATCAAAGCTACAACTTTAGAGGCGAGATTCGGAAATGATACACCCAGAGTAGCGGAAACGCCAGGCGGCATGTTAAATGCAATTGGATTGCAAAATCCCGGACTTGAGAACGTGATTGGAAATGAATTACGCTGGCTTGAGCAATTTGATGTGCCGATTATTGCAAATGTAGCTGGTTCTACAATCGAGGATTATGTTGAAGTGACAAGAGAAATCAGCCGGGCTGAAAACGTTAAAGCCATTGAACTTAATATCTCCTGTCCGAATGTAAAAACGGGCGGTATTGCTTTCGGAACAGATGCAGAGATTGCTGCACAACTGACTAGAGCCGTTAAAGAAGTGTCTGAAGTACCTGTCTACGTGAAACTATCTCCAAACGTATCAAATATCGTTGGCATTGCAAAAGCGATCGAAAATGCAGGTGCTGATGGATTAACGATGATCAACACATTACTTGGGATGAGAATCGATTTGAAAAAAGCGAAGCCTATTCTCGCAAATAAAACGGGAGGACTATCAGGTCCGGCGATTAAACCAGTTGCCATTCGGATGATTCACGAAGTAAGTCAGGTGGTCAATATCCCGATTATCGGAATGGGTGGAATTGAAAATGCAGAGGATGTGCTTGAATACTTTTATGCTGGAGCAAGCGCAGTAGCAGTTGGTACAGCAAACTTTGTCAATCCTTACATTTGCCCGGAAATTATTGAAGAATTGCCTGCTTTATTACATTCATATGGAATTGAGCATATTTCAGAGTGTGTGGGAAGGAGCTGGAAGAATGATCGACAAAGAGCTTATCATTGCCCTTGATTTTTCCTCAAAGGAGGAAGTACACCACTTCCTGCAGCCTTTTAAAGGTAAGTCACTGTTTGTAAAAGTGGGAATGGAGCTTTTTTATCAAGAAGGCCCGGAGATTATTCACTATTTGAAAAATGAAGGGCACAGGATTTTCCTAGACTTAAAGCTTCATGATATTCCGCATACTGTTTGCCAGGCAATGAAAGGCTTGGCCAAATTAAACGTTGACCTTGTGAATGTACATGCTGCAGGCGGCAAAAGGATGATGGAGGCAGCCATTGAAGGATTAGAGGCAGGAACACAATCAGGCTTTTCAAGACCTTCTTGTATCGGGGTTACACAGCTAACAAGCACTTCTTCTTCGATGCTAAAAGAGGAATTGTTAATAGAGAGAGACCTCGATGAGACTGTATTCCATTATGGGAAGCTTGCTTTTGAAAGCGGTCTTGATGGGGTTGTTTGCTCTGTCCATGAAGTGAAAACGATTCATGAAAAGATATCCCCTTCCTTTTTAACTGTAACACCTGGCATACGATTAAATGAAGATCGTGCAGATGATCAAGTCCGGGTAGCGACGCCTGGCTATGCAAGAAGTACTGGAACATCAGCTATAGTTGTCGGAAGAAGCATTACAAGAGCGGCGGAACCCTTCAATGCTTATTTAAAAGTGAACGATGAATGGAAAGGATTGAAAGTATGAAAAAGGAATTGGCAGAGGACTTGTTAAAGATTAAGGCTGTGTTTTTGCAGCCAAATGAACCTTTCACTTGGTCGAGCGGAATAAAATCTCCCATTTATTGTGATAACCGTTTAACATTATCTTATCCTGAAGTAAGAAAGAAAATTGCATTAGGTTTATCAGATCTTATTAAAACTCACTTTCCCCAGGCAGAGGTCATTGCAGGCACAGCAACAGCAGGCATTCCACATGCAGCATGGGTGAGTGAGGTATTAGATCTGCCAATGTGCTATGTCCGCAGTAAGCCGAAAGGCCATGGAAAAGGAAATCAAATTGAAGGAAAAGTAAATGCCGGTCAAAAAGCCGTAGTGGTAGAGGATTTAATCTCTACTGGCGGCAGTGCGATTACAGCAGTCGAAGCTTTAAGACAAGAAGGCTGCGACGTATTAGGGATTGTATCCATTTTCAATTATGAGCTGCCAAAGGCCGATGAATTATTATCGGAAGCAAAGATTACAGCAGTTTCGTTAAGCAATTATTCAGCGCTAATCGATGTTGCCCATTCAAAAGAGTATGTCACTGACAAAGACTTGAAAAAGCTTCAAAAATGGCGCTCAAATCCTGAGTCCTCTGACTGGTTAAACGGTTAAAGTGAAACATCCATCAGTGGGGTGTTTTGCCCCACTGATGGTTAGTTGAACCAATCGGACCTATACGGGCAGTTATCCCCCCTACCTACGTTTTTAACAGAAAATTAAAGTTGGGGTTTTACTGCCCGTTAAGAGTGGGATAAAGTGAAACTTCCATCAGCGGGGTTTTTTCATCCCCCATTAAAGGTTTCAAGTGACAATCAAAGTTTTCTTCCATATTTTTCTTCCCACTTTTCTATTTTTCCCTAGACGCTTGAGCTGTTCGACTTTACAGCTTTGTTTAAATGACTCTATCTACAACCATTGGAAGAGTAAAGTAATAAAAGAAAGCATCGCAATGATAAAAAAGACAAGCTTAAATACAAATGCAATACGGCTTGGGGCAACCTTGTAAAGAAGACTCCAAGCCATTTTTCCAATCCATCCGAATAATGAAAGTGATCCATTTGATGACTGTTGAATTTCTTCAAATAGCTGTTCGTTCGGCTCGTGAATTAGAGATAATGCGACAGCAAAACTCCCTGTAAAGAGGGCAATAAAAGATAAAATAACTGACTGGAGCACAAAAAACACCTCTATCTATTTATAAATCTCTCTATTTTTTAGCTTCACATATTGAAAGAAAAGTCGCAGAAGCTTGATTACGGTAAACATCACTTAAAACCTTTCGTGCACTTCTTTATTTTACGTAAGTATCTATTCCTCCCATTTTACATTTTTATTTGCAAATATTCCAAGTTCCTAAGTCGGAATAATTGATTCTTAATTCATCATCTAACAAAAAATTAAAGGTCAATACAATGTAAGAAGCTGGCTTCTATACGCTTCAGGCTATAACGCTTAATTCCAGTAAGTAACGAAGCTTTTTTCATCAAATATTTATCATAATTAGTCTAATATAAATTCTTTTGAATGAGGGATAAAATTAGGAAAAAAGCCTGATTTTTTAAAAATAATTAATCCTATCAAAAAACTCGGGTTGACTTTTGTTCGAATTGTGCTAAAATTTGAATTCAATAGGAACTTTCTTATCCAGAGAGGTGGAGGGAACTGGCCCATCGAAACCCGGCAACCTGCATATACATGTGTGTAAGGTGCTACATCCAGCAAAATGTCAGCCATTTTGGAAGATAAGGTTATGAAACTATAACCTTAACAATCTTTCCAAATTGGAAAGATTTTTTAAGTTGATAATGGATTTGGAACGAAAGAAGTTTGTAATCTCGATTTGAAGTGAGGGGGGACTTCAATGGGGCGAGATGAACACATTGATGAAGTCATCCATAAACTGAAAGAGATGCTTCAACAAATGAAGTTCGGAAGTATTACGTTAATTATTCAAGATGGAAAAGTAATTCAATTAGAAAAAAGTGAAAAAGTAAGATTAAAGTAATAAGATTGCTAACTAGACAAACTAGAGGCGGGGTTAACCATATTGCGTTAAACATCAGCTCACATAATCGCTTAAATTCCTCTAAATAAGTGTGAGAAGGATGTACCCGAGCAGTTTGTTAACCCCGTCTCTTTTTGATGGAAAAACTGTTTTTAAATCCCTTGTTGAGTTAGTGTATTTTCCTGAGGTGAGAGGTCGGAGATGAGACTAGAAGCAATCGGCGATTCACCGATTGCCTATAACCAACTTTCTATTTCATCTCAAAAACAACGATCTATTAGAAAAGAGACTATTGAAAAGAGGTGAAAGTTTATGATTACTTATCAAGAATGGGAACAGGAAGAACTCCAAGTTGAAATTGACAATCCTGATAAAGGAGCGCTTAATGCCCTAAAGTGGGCTTATAAAGAATATGGGGAAGATATTATTTATGCATGCAGCTTCGGGATTGAAGGAATTGTATTGATTGATTTGATTCATCAAGTAAATCCGAAGGCGAAAATTGTTTTTCTTGATACAAATGTACATTTTAAAGAAACGTACGAAACGATTGATAAAGTGAAAGAAAAATATCCGGACCTTCAGATTGAGCTAAAACAACCTTCCCTTACTTTAGAGGAACAATCTAAACTTTACGGTGAAGAACTTTGGAAAACAAACCCAAATGAATGCTGCCGTTTGCGTAAAGTGCTTCCGCTCGAGCAGGCCCTCAGCGGTTACAGCGCTTGGCTCTCAGGGCTAAGAAGAGAACAATCAGAAACGAGAAAGAATGTTCAATTTATTAATAAAGATGATCGATTCCAATCCATTAAGGTTTGTCCGCTCATCCATTGGACATGGAAGGATATTTGGCGCTATGCTCACAAGCATGACCTCCCTTATAATCCTCTACATGATCAAGGCTATCCGAGCATTGGCTGCGCTCCATGCACCAAACCAGCCTACACGATGGATGATCTTCGTTCAGGCAGATGGACAGGAAATCAAAAAACAGAATGCGGTTTGCATGGATAGTGGTGAAAGGTAATGGTTGAAATCGTAGCAGTCATCATCAGTTTATTTTTCGCCATGAATATCGGAGCAAGTGGTGCTGCTGCTTCAATGGGAATTGCTTATGGTTCTGGTGCGATTCGAAAAAGACGCATTGCACTATGGATATGTGCTTTGGGAGTCATCATGGGCGCAGTTATTGGCGGTGGAGAAGTTGTAAAAACGATCAGCTCAGGAATTATGCCTTCTTCGATGATGTCAATGGAGGTAGTCATTATTATCCTGTCGTCTGCCACGCTTTCTTTATTTTTGGCAAACTTAATGGGGATTCCGCTCTCAACTAGTGAAGTCACAGTTGGGGCAGTCGTAGGAATTGGAATTGCCTATGAAGTACTTTATGTCAATTCTCTGCTTTTTATCATGGCATTTTGGGTGATTGTTCCGGTAATTGGATTTTTAGTAACGTATATTTCAGGGAAGCTGATTTTTTCAAGACCAAGCATAAAAAAGGCTCCTAAATTTCTAACCATCATTCTAATAGCGGCCGGATTTCTTGAAGCTTTTTCAGCAGGAATGAACAATGTTGCAAATGCTGTTGGACCTTTGGTCGGAGCTGGAGTGATGTCTACCACAACAGGTACATTGATTGGCGGTCTGGCAGTTGGTATTGGCGCAATCGTGCTTGGCGGTAAAGTACTTGAAACAAACGGAAAGAAGATCACACAATTTACAAAAGGTGAGGGGATCCTGCTATCAAGTACAGGAGCAGGCTTAGTCATTATTAGCTCGATATTTGGCTTACCTGTACCTTTAACTCAAGTAACAACCTCATCCATCATCGGTATTGGGATGGCAAAAAAAGGAAGAGGGGTATTTCATAAGCAAATCGTTCAAAAAATGTTAAAAGTGTGGATTGTCTCTCCACTTTTCTCATTAACGATCTCATACTTCCTTGTGCAATTATGGCTCCTTCAGCACTATTACTCACTTGTTGTCTTAATAAGTGTAATGATTGCGACCACAGGAGCAATTAGTCTAAAGAAAATGGTAATGGATGAAAAACGTGCTATCCAGGAGCAAGGCGGAGGCATTTAAACCCAAGTAAATAGGTTGTATTTGTAACTTGTTGTTATTGAATCGTAGTTAGTCTTTTATCTATCCGTCAGGTGAGAGGGCGAGACCAATCGGTGACACACCGATTGCCTTTCTTCGACTTGCTTATACTTCAAAACCAACAATTTAATAGATATACTCAACCAATAAAACACAGTAAAAAGATTAGATTAGGAGGAATTTTTTCATGAGTTTACAACCGCATGGTGGAACATTAATTCAAAAATATCAACCCGATTATCCAATCGATCAAATCGATCAGGAAATTGAAATAGATGCAACATCATTAAGTGATTTAGAATTAATCGGAATAGGGGCATACAGTCCGTTAGAAGGCTTCTTAAATCAAGAAGACTATAAATCTGTTGTGAAAAACATGAGACTTGCAAACGGAACTGTTTGGAGTATTCCCATCACTCTTCCAGTGGGAGAGGAGACAGCTTCTCACCTGCAAATTGGAGATGCTGTAAAGCTGTCTTACAAAGGGAAAGTATTCGGAGTCCTTAACTTGCAAGACCGCTTCAAGCCAGATAAAGAATTAGAAGCACTGCAAGTCTATCAGACGAATGATACGAATCATCCAGGAGTAAAAAAGCTTTATGATCGAGGGGATGTTTATCTTGGCGGAGAAATTATCCTGACGAAACGTACTGCTAAGCTTTTTGAAGAACACACCTATGATCCAAAAGAAACAAGAGAAGCCTTTAAACAGCGGGGATGGAAAACGATTGTCGGATTTCAAACGAGAAACCCTGTCCATCGCGCTCATGAATATATCCAGAAAACAGCTTTAGAAACAGTTGACGGATTATTCTTAAATCCTCTTGTTGGGGAAACAAAGTCAGATGATATTCCAGCTGACATAAGAATGGAAAGCTATCAAGTGTTATTACAAAACTATTATCCTAAAAACAATGTATTTTTTGGAGTTTTCTTAGCAGCAATGAGATATGCAGGACCAAGAGAAGCAATCTTTCATGCATTAGTTCGAAAAAATTACGGGTGCACTCATTTTATCGTCGGCAGAGATCATGCAGGTGTTGGCGACTATTACGGAACATATGATGCACAGCTCATGTTCGATCAATTTTCTCCTGAAGAATTAGGAATTGTTCCATTAAAATTTGAACATAGCTTCTACTGCAAAAAATGTGAAGGAATGGCTACAACTAAAACATGTCCGCATGATAAAGAGCATCATGAAATATTATCGGGTACAAAAGTTAGAGGGATGTTAAGAAGCGGGGTAACACCACCAAGCACATTCAGCCGCCCAGAAGTAGTCGAGGTATTAATAAAAGGTTTAAGCAAACAGCCGGTATAGAAAGAGAGGAAACAAAGTGAGTAAATCAACAAATATCGTTTGGCATCAAACTTCTATTCAAAAAGAAGACAGAAGAAACAAGAACGGACATGGAAGCTTTGTTCTCTGGTTTACCGGCTTATCCGGTTCCGGAAAATCTACAATCGCAAACGCACTTGCACAAAAATTATACGAAGAAAACAAACAAGTGTTTGTGTTAGACGGAGATAATGTAAGACATGGGTTAAATAAAGATTTAGGCTTTTCAGAGGAAGACCGGAAAGAGAATATTCGTCGGATTGGAGAAGTATCAAAGCTATTTGTTGACAGCGGACAAATCGTAGTGACAGCATTCATTTCTCCGTTTAGGGAAGACCGTGAGCTTGCACGCTCCATCCTTGATAAAGACGAATTTATTGAAGTTTATATAAAATGCTCTTTACAAGAATGCGAAAAAAGGGATCCAAAAGGACTTTATGAAAAAGTGAGAAAAGGTGAGATTAAACAATTTACAGGTGTTGATTCACCCTATGAAGAGCCTCTTGCTCCTGAATTGGTTGTTGATACACAAAAGAATTCCATTGAAGATTGTGTGAAAGAAATTATTCAATTCTTGCAGCTCCAAAACAAAATATAAGAGGGTTAAAATAATGGGATATGAGAAAATTTGGAAAAATAATGAAAAATTGAATAAAACAGAACTAGTAAAACTTGAAAAAGACGGCTTAGAAATCTTTAAAGACATTCCAAATTATGCTGAAAAGGGCTTTGAGTCAATCCCTAAAGATCAGTGGGATCTTTTTAAATGGGCTGGCTGTTACCTCCAACGCCCTAAAGAAGACGGCTACTTCATGATGAGAGTAAATATTCCATCTGGAATTTTAAATAACGATCAAGTTGTTACACTTGCAAACATTGCAAAGGATTATGGAAGAGATGTTTATGATATTACAACTAGACAGGCAATCCAATTTCATTGGCTTCGAATTGAAGAAATACCAGATATCTTTAACCGTTTAGAAGCAGTAGGCCTTTCTTCCGCAGGCGCGTGCGGCGATATAACAAGAACCATTGTAGGAAATCCATTAGCAGGAATTGACCCTCATGAATTATTTGATACAACTGAAATTGTAAAAGAAGTGTATGAGTTTTTCCAACACAATGAGGATTTCTCAAATTTACCTCGTAAATATAAGATGTCAATTAGCACAAACAAACAGAATGCTTCAAATGCAGAGATTAATTGCATCTCTTTTACACCTGCAACAAAAGTCATTGCTGGAGAACGTGTAGCCGGTTTTCATTTAAAGCTGGGCGGCGGCCTTTCTGCAAAGCCATATTTAGCCCAAACACTTGATTTGTTTATTCTTCCTGAACAAGTGAAGGACGTGGCAATTGCTGTCACAACCATTTTCCGTGATTATGGATATCGAGAAAAACGTCATCTTGCAAGACTGAAATTTTTAGTGGCAGACTGGGGTCCTGAAAAATTCAAAGAAAAGATTATTGAAATGACTGGTCCTCTTGAAGCAAAAGGAACGGATGAAGATGATACGTGGAATGCTGGGTATTTCTATGGTGTGAACCCTCAAAAACAAGAGGGCTTAAATTATGTTGGCTTGAACGTACCTGTTGGAAGATTAAATTCAAATGAAGTGTTAGAGCTTGCAAGAATTTCAAAAAAATATGGAAACGGTGAAATCCGCAACTGTAATTCGCAAAATCTCATCATCCCGAACATACCTGATCATTTAGTGGACGAACTTTTAAGTGAGAAAATCTTTGAAAGAATAACGGTTCATCCTAAACCTTTTATTGGCTATTCTGTTTCTTGTACAGGAATTGAATATTGTAATCTAGCTTTAGTCGAAACGAAAGAAAGAATGAGAAGAATTGCAGAGTTCTTAGACGAAGAGGTCTCACTTGATGTGCCAGTTAGGATTCATATGGTGGGCTGTCCAAATTCCTGCGGACAAAGAGCGATCGCCGACATTGGTCTTCAAGGAATCAAAATGAAAACAAAAGAAAAAGGCATGATTGAAGCATTTGAAATATATGTAGGCGGGACATTGTTAGACGGCGGAAAATTCAACGAAAAACTTAAAGGGAAAATTGATGGTGAAGACCTTCCGGGCGTACTAAAACAATTGCTTATCTATTATAAAAACACGAAACAAGAAAAAGAAACGTTCTACGATTTTATGAATCGAATTGGTCTGGAACCATTACAGAACGAGTTGAATGAAATTTTAACCCAAGGGCAGGCAGTATAAGGAGGATTTTCCTTTTGAATTTGTATCGCTTTGAGGTTACAATTGAAAAAAAAGTTACACATGTGGTAGTTGCTGCTGAAAATGATGAAAAAGCATTTTCAGCAGTAGAAGTAGAGTTAGAGAAGTTTTATCTTAAGCTGCCAAACATTCAAGATATTTCTCTATATGAAAGAAAAAAAATCCGAAACGGATCTGGATTCGTCTTAGATAAACCAGAAACCACATCTTAATCAAGAGGGGGAAGCTTATATGGGAAAGGTGTATCTTGTTGGAGCGGGTCCTGGAGATTCAGATCTGATAACAGTAAAGGGAATGAAGGCAATTAAAAAAGCAGATGTTGTCTTATATGACCGTTTAGTAAATAAAGATCTGCTTGAATACGCAAAACCAGATGCTGATCTAATCTACTGTGGAAAGCTGCCAAACTACCATATCATGAAGCAAGAAACCATTCATCATTTTTTAGTAAAGTTTGCAAAAGCAGGAAAGGTTGTCACACGCTTGAAAGGTGGAGACCCTTTTGTATTTGGAAGAGGCGGGGAGGAAGCAGAATATCTTGTCCGTCATCAAATACCATTTGAGGTCGTGCCTGGGGTTACATCAGGAGTCGCGGCAGCAGCTTATGCAGGAATTCCTGTCACTCACCGTGAAGTAAGCGGGAGTGTGGCATTTATAACAGGTCATAAACGAAAAGGGACCGAAGAAGATATTAAATGGGAAGCTTTAGCTAATGGAATCGATACCTTAGCTATTTACATGGGCATGAGCAACCTTTCTTATATTCTTGAGAAGCTGATTTTAAACGGGAAAAGTAAACAGACTCCTATAGCAGTTGTCCATTGGGGCACATCTGAAAAGCAGCAAACAATAACTGGAACCTTAGAAACGATTGAGCAAGAAGTGATAAAACATCGGATCGGAAATCCGAGTATGATTGTCATTGGAGAAGTGGTGAAATTTCATAACCAACTAAGTTGGTTTGAATCAAAAGAAGAGATTTCTAAACTCGCAGGAGAGGCTTTATAATGAAACAAGCTATTTTATATGTTTGCCATGGAAGCCGGTTAAAAGAAGCGTGTCAGGAAGCATGCCAGTTTATTGATAAGGTCAAGCCTTTTGCTGGCGCACCTATTCAAATTACTACTTTTCTCGAATTATCACCACCCACTATTGAAGAAGGATTTAAACAATGTGTGGAGAAAGGAGCGACTCATATAGCTGTCGTTCCTTTACTTCTATTAACGGCAGTCCATGCAAAAAAAGATATACCTAAGGAGATCCTTAGTTGTATGGAGAATTATCCAGGAATCCATGTGACCTATGGAAGACCAATTGGGGTCCACCCTTTAATTCCTGAAGTCGTCATTGATCGAATCAATGAACGAATTCAAGCAACGCCGGATGGAAAAGTAGTTTTAATTGGAAGAGGCAGCTCTGATCCAGCTGTTAAAAAAGATTTACAAGAAATTGCTGCCTTTGTTCAAAAAAAATCTTTTTTTCCAGAAGTAAATGTATGTTTTTTGACCGCTGCTAAACCAAGCTTTCATGAAATGCTGGAAGTATTAAAAATGGAAACGAAACCGGTCTATCTTGTCCCATATTTACTTTTTACAGGGTTGTTAATGAAGGATATAGAGAAAGAGGTAAGGGCCATTAATGAGGTAAAAGACAATTTGTTTTTAACCAATTATATTGGATTCCACCCGCATTTAGAAAAAATATTTTTAGATAGAGTAAACGAAACGGTTCTTAATGAAGACCAGCAATTTTCGTTTCGGAAAGAGGAAATAAATTGCTCCCATTGATGATCGATATGAAAAATAAACAGGTTGTCATTGTGGGAGGAGGAAAAATAGCCCTTAGACGCCTCCGGCTCTTAAAAGAAGAAGGTGCACACCTTACTGTAGTAAGTCCGCAAGTAAATGATGAAATAAAAAATTTAGCGGCAAGCGGCAAGATTGTGTGGAAGAAAAAGGAAGTATGTACTGAAGATATTAAGCAAGCTTTTTTAATAATAGCTGCAACAAATGACCCGAATATAAACGAATGGATTGCAGGACAAGTTTCTGGCCATCAGTTAATAAATGTTGTTCATAAAGCTGAAATAGGAAATGTACAGGTTCCTAAAATCGTGAAAAAGGGCAAGCTAATCTTTTCAGTTTCTACCTCAGGTGCAAGCCCATTGCTTGCAAAAGAGTTTAGCGAAAAATTTGCCTCATTAATTGATAAAGACATTGAAAAAAAATTAGAAGAATACCATCAGTATAGGGAACAATTGAAGTCCTCGAATCTTTCTGAAGAAGAAAGGAAGAAGGCATTAAAACAAAAATTGGATCTTGACAAACTTTAAGTGCCAGGTGCAAACCGGCACTTTTGCATTATACAGATGCGAGTGAAATTTTCTCAACATTTAATCAATTAAATCTATTTTGAGATTTTAATAATTTCGGTTAAAATCCTTTGGCGAATCTCCCCAAAAAATAGTTTCTCTATTTAAGAAAACTGTATTCCTTCTTTTCAAACTATCGGTCTTTATCAATGGTGAATGAAAAAATTTTTAAGTGGATCTAATTTTGTATGTACTATTATGAGCTTGAGTTTTTTAATTGATCGATCATGAAAACAATTTTTTTAAATGTAGAGCCCTTTATTTTAATAAAAAAACAAAATTAATAAGCGGAATTTTAAGTTATGGTTGCTAGCTATGACGGGTACCATTTTCCTCGTCTAGGCATATATCAATAACTATAATCTACTGAGACAGTTTTTTCTCTTGTATAGTAGAGCAAATCCATTCCAGCAAAAAAGGTAAGCGAGTTGAAAATGATGAGCATAGAAATAATCATAATGGGGTTCTTTGTTGGGTTATTAATAGGTTTAACGGGAGTAGGAGACGCTGCCCTTTTGACTCCCATCTTAATTGCCTCAGGTATTAATCCAACGATTGCTGTAGGTACAGATCTTGTCTACAATTCAATCACCAAGCTTTCTGGAGCTGTCCAACATTGGAGACAAAAAACAATTAATTTCAAATTAGTAAAATATCTTGCGATTGGGAGTATTCCAAGTGCAGTTGCAGCAATCAGCTTGTTGAATTTCTTTAACGACAGTCATCTTAATCAAGATCAGATCATTAAAAATGCCCTTGGTTATGTTCTTGTATTAGTTGCTATCTCAATTATTATCCGCTTGTTTATGGATAAAAAGTTACGGCCGAACCGGTTGCAATTAAAGACCATTGAACAAAAGAAAGGGCTGACAATTTTAATTGGTGTTATTTTAGGCTTTATTGTAGGGCTCACGTCCATTGGATCAGGCTCATTGTTTGCCGTTGCGATGCTTTACGTGTATCAGCTAAAGGCATCTGAATTAGTGGGTACAGATATTGCACATGCCTTTTTGTTAGTAACAGTTGCCGGCTTGCTTTATTTAGGAACAGGACATATCGATTATCCTCTACTAATTAACCTTTTAGCAGGTTCGGTACCCGGGGCAATGATTGGCAGCACATTCTCTGCCAAAATACCGGCAAGACCGCTGCGAACTGTGATCGCGGTATTGATTCTTATAAGCGGAATCAAGCTATTATAACAGAAGACTGTTACCTGAACATTTTGGTCTGCCTCCTACAACAAAGTTTCTCACCTCAAAATGAAATTATCTCGAGGTGAGAGGTTAGATTGTGTGGCTAAAAGCAGTCGGCGATTCACCGATTACTATCTAGTATAGATCTCTGAGCAGAATACTGAAATAATTACGCATACCAAACCGGTCGCGTATTTTTTTTATATATTTTAGCCACCATAAAGAGAAACTGCTTTTTTACTTACAAATAAAATCTTAGTGAAAAGTTGATTATATATCGGAAAGGAGTACTGACAAGTGATATTTTTTCAACCAGAGTTTCGCACTGAGCAGGGAGAAATCATAAATGTGGTCGATACGAACGGTAAAGCTGTAGGGTACCTTGCCTATTTGTATAAAGATGAAAAAGACCTATATATTATGGGGCAGTTGGATAATCCAGGTGAGAAGCAGAACTTTATTGACATGACATCTAATTACATTGATGGTCTCAAAAAATCTATTCTCGGAAACGGAGAGAATGAACCGAATCTTTTTATCCATCTCGGCGGTGAGGCAATGGATATAGACAAAACCAAGGATGAGGAAAGTGGGTAAAGGATTCCCTAAGAACCTCCGCATATAACTATGCATAGGATGGTTTACATAGACAATTACCCATTAGGAGGGACCGTTCTGTGAATCATCTGCACAATATTTGTCATCCACAACTTATTGATCCATCAGGTGAAAGGGCCAGTAAGTCAGAAGAACTTGGTTTAACTATGTTAATAGATAAAGGAATAAGTATAGCTTTATTTGAAGAACACCTGCAGCTTGGAGGTCAATATGTTGATTATATAAAACTTGGCTTCGGTACAACGATGCTGTATCCGCCAGAACTATTGAAAAAAAAGCTTCTCTTGGCAAAAAAAGAAAATGTTACCTTATACCCGGGAGGAACATTATTTGAAATTGCCTGCCACCAGGATGTATTAAAAGAGTACTTCGATTATATGCAATTAATAGGCTTTGATCATCTTGAAATTTCCGACGGAACGATTGAGCTGCCTGCTAAAAAAAGGCAAAAAATTATTCAGGAGGCAGTTGAAAAAGGATTTACTGTCATAACGGAGTGCGGTAAAAAAGCTCTTGGCAGCCATTTTGAAGTAAAAGAATTAGAACAAACCCTATACTCAGATCTTGAATGCGGCGCATCTTACGTGATTGTAGAAGGAAGAGAATCGGGCGAAAATGTCGGCATTTTTAATGAGGAAGGGCATATTGATAAAGAATTCCTTCAAGATATCGAAAAGACAATCCCTTCCAATATGAGGAAATATCTGATTTGGGAAGCACCACAAAAAAACCAGCAAATTGAATTAATTCATTTTTGGGGAAGAAACGTCAATATGGGAAATATTCAATTCGAAGATGCCTATAACCTGGAATGCCTCAGAAGGGGTTTAAGATTTGATACATTTTTATTAAACCGGCCAGGACAGATTTTGCAGCCAGATTAAAAATAGGTAAAAAACTGGAGTGGAAGGTATTTCACTCCAGCTTCTCATTGTGATTAACGTAATAAAGAAAACTATCTTTACCAGCTTTTGAACAATATCTCCCAAAGGTCTAAGCCAATCATCTTCAAAAGATGAAAGAACTATATTAATGCGGGGCATCGTATGTATGGTCACCGAACGACCAGCGACTCACATTTTTCGTTAAAAGGCTTAATGGTATATGGTTCCATCCCATTGATATTTTTTCAATTTATCCATATCAATTTCCGCTCCAATCCCAATTTCATCAGGTATTTTTACTATTCCGTTTGTTGGTTGAACTGATAAAAGGGAAGTAAACGGATTTTCCATCACATCCCATTCCACTGGTTCAATTTGCTCATGATCCATTTTACTCCATGGAGGCAGACAGGCTTGGACAAATAAAGAATATAATCTTGAAATCGGTCCGTCAAATGAGTGTGGGGAACTCCTTACTCCAAAGGATCGGGAGAGCTGCACCGTTTCACGATATTCGTTAATTCCGTTTACATGCATGACATCCGGTTGAATAATATCAATTGCCCCTTCCTTTAAAAGAGGAAGAAACTGTGCGGTGGTCTTTAGATTCTCTCCACCCGCGACCGGAATTGACAGATTGCTTCTCAGGAGCTTATAGTCTGCCAGCTGGTCCATTGGAATTGGTTCTTCAAACCATAACATATTTGACCATTCCCTAAAATATCGATCCCATATACGCGCAGTCGCAGCGTCGTAACTTTGGTTCGCATCCAGGGCAAGGCCAATTTTTTCTTCCAACAACCTTTGTACAGAGTGAATATGAGCTTGATCTTCCTGAAGTGTTCTTCCGCCAATCTTCACTTTTATCATTTTAAATCCCCTGCATACCGCTTGATCAATCAACTCCAAAGAATGTTTCAACCAATCTTCTTCTTCCGAGTACGATTGAAATGAAGCATATACTGGTATTGAATCTCTCAATTTCCCTCCCCATAGGTCGCATACTGAAAGTCCAGCTGATTTGGCAATAATTTCCGTAAGCGCCATACTAATTCCTGCGGCCGCCCTCTTATGCCATTTTTTTATAACACCGCAAATATGCGTCCGATCTGTCGCTTTCTTACCTAATAAATATGGAATAATACGTTCAGAAAATCCTTTTTCTAACGTAGGCAGCCAGTCGATACATTCTCCCCATCCATGTATCCCCGAATATGTCGTTATTTTAAATAAAAAACATGTTCGGTACTTCTTATATCCATTGGCATCACCATAGGGTTTAGTAAGTTTATACAGCAACGGAAAAATTTCTACTTTTTCAATTCTCAAATGAATTACCTGCCTTTTTATTTACTAACTGCTTTTCTATAGCAAAGTCTATGTCTTAGAGAGTTAAGTTTACCTCCCCCGAGTCGGAAGGTTATTTGGGAGACTCGAGGTGACCGTGTTTCACAGCTTGCGATTTATCTTTAGCCCCATTTTTTTGAAAAAAGCCAATCCAACTGAGGGTGATTTATACATAATTAGGTTACGGAAAAAATTAATAAACATGTACCAACACATCTGATTGAATCAAATAGTAAGGAAAAGGAAAAGGTAAACAGAGAACAGATATGAAAATGGAGGAAGGAAAATGGAAGCAAAACAAGGAAAGGCAAACATAGTTGCAATTGCCCTGATCCCTTTAGTAATGGTTTTAGGAAATTCTATGTTAGTACCTGTACTTCCCACCATGAAATCAAAGTTAGATTTATCCGGTTTTCAAGTCAGTCTCATCATTACAATGTTTTCACTTGCAGCAGGATTAATTATTCCTTTAGTTGGTTATTTATCTGATCGGTATGGTCGAAAGTGGATTATTGTTGCATCATTAGTTATTTATGGAATTGGTGGAGTCGTTTCAGGATTAGCTGCTTGGTTAATGGATAATTCTTATGGAATGATTCTTATCGGAAGAATCATTCAAGGAATAGGAGCCGCGGGTACCTCACCGATAGCTATGGCTTTAATTGGTGATGTTTATTCAGGTGCCAAGGAAAGTAAAGCACTTGGTATTATTGAATCTACAAATGGATTGGGGAAAATCCTTTCTCCTATATTTGGATCTCTCATAGCACTTATCATCTGGTTTGCAGTATTTTTTACTTTTCCGATTCTTTGCTTCGCAACAGCTGTTTTTGTATGGTTTGGGGTAAAGGAAAAGAAAAAAAAGAAGGGGAAGCCTCTGCCTGAGTATCTTGGAGCGTTAAAGCAAATATTTAAACAGAAGGGAAGATGGCTGATTCCTGCCTTTTTAGTTGGATCAGTAGGCTTATTTATCCTTTTTGGAGTTTTATTTTATTTGTCAGATATTTTGGAAGAATCGTTTAAAATTGATGGAATTATAAAAGGATGTATTCTAGCTATTCCATTGCTCGGAATGGTGGTTACAGCCTATATTACAGGAGCGAAAATAAAACAAAACAAACCTTTAATTCGAAAAATAATGGTCACGGGGCTCCTCTTGTTAACTGGGGCTATGCTCGCAGTATCCTTCTTTCAGCAAATCTTTCTCATGGTTGGGCTTTTAACTTTGGGTAGTATAGGAACTGGTCTTTTGCTGCCTTGTTTGAACACATTAATCACAGGTGCAGTTGAAAAAGCCGAGAGAGGAATGATCACTTCTTTATATGGAAGTGTGCGTTTTCTCGGTGTGGCTTTTGGTCCTCCTCTTTTTAGCTGGTTAATGAAAATTTCCCACCAGATCGTATTTTTCAGCATGGCCGGTTTAAGCCTAGTAACATTAATTATTGCCTTTTTATTCATTAAACCGGGAAAAAGTAAAAAAGGAGAAACAGGCAGTGAACAAAAATTGGCCACTCTTTTTAGGAAGAGGGAAAAGGTACCTTCAACCTAATATTAAAAAACTTTTGATAGAAAATAGATAATTTTCATTAACAAAGCAGTGATTGCAGCGGCCATCAGAGGGCCGACTGGAATACCACGCAAAAAAATGATTCCGATGATAGAACCAACAACAAGACCAACGATCATATGCGGTTCAACTCGAAGCATTTCTAATCCCTTTCCATTCATATATGTAGCGAGCGCACCACCTGCGAGCGCCACCGCTCCTGAAAGTGTTGTAAGGAGGAGTAAGATGTCTTTCCCGGTAATTTTTCCGCTTGCGAATGGTACTAAAACGGATATCGTCAAAAACATAAGCCCGAGTTCTAATCCGCGTCTTTCTAACATCGGAAAAAATCGCTCCAGCGAGGATAATTTCAATACTAACAATATGCTTGCAGCTGTGGCAATAATCGGAGAGCGGCCAATTAAGCCGATAACAATCAGAATGACGAGCGCTATTTCACCTGAAGAAATATTCATTATTTCATCCAACCCCTGTCCCATTTTTCCTATTACAGGTTTATGTGTTGGTTTTAGAAAGTATTCTATTTTCCTTTTTGATTGGAACTATTTGTAAGATGTCTATTTGACCGCAATATTTGATATCATCCGTATAGTTGTGCGACGTTAAACGCTTTCCAGTAGTAGTCGTAAAAAGTAGGTCAGGAAGCCCCTTGGAAAGTTGAAGAAAGCAAGCTTCCATTGCTTTAGAAAAATCACAGGTCTCGATTGAAGGGGCCTGTTTTTTCGCTAAATGGACCATCAAGCCTGCGGCAAGTCCATCTTCTAATGCAAATTCATTTCGGGAACCTGCACAATAAATGGTTATATCACCGTTTTGAACCAATGCTTCTGTTATACAAGCTGTGGCGTTCAAAAAACAGCCTATTAAAAGCATGTCTGCTTTGGCGGCTTTTTCAACTGCTTTTGTCCCATTTGTTGTTGTCAGAACAAGGTGTTTTCCAGTATGGTCCTTTTTTCTAATAACGGTAGGAGAGTTATTGTAGTCAAAACCATCAATTTTTTCGCAATGCCACTCCCCGGCAAGAACAGTGTTTTTTGATTGCAAAGCAAATGCCTCATTAACGGTTCCAACTGGAGTAATAGAATCGAAACCTGAGGTTAAAGCAGTTACCATTGTGCTTGAGGCTCTGAGTACATCAATTACGATTACCGTTCGGCCGTTTACATGTTCAGTGGTGATTTCTTCAACGGTTGATACCGTTTCAATTCGCATAATTATTTCTCTCCTTTATGCTTTTTAGGTTTATGAACTTAATATATGACAATTTGGATAGAAATTTGATTGAGATGGGAAATTTAGAAGTGAGGGGCCTGAGGTGAGAATTGATGAAATCAGCGAAAGAGCTAATTTTTAATCTTCAAGAAAAACTGATTTTTAGTGTTGAAGATAGGAATAATATTTGTTGAATCAGCCAAATAAATAGTCAAATGTAGGTGTAAAGATGACAGGAAAAGAATTGTTGGCTGCATCGGATTTAAACATTATTATTACAGCCATTATTATTGGAACGTTTGCTCGTATCGTCACTTTAAAAGAGGATTTTCGCCAGTACCCAAGTTATCCAAATGGTTATCTAATTCATTTAATAACTGGATTTGTCGCTGCCTCTTTAGGGGCTGTTGCCCTGCCGGCATTGATGAGTAAAAACTTTGTAGCCGTAACCTTTTTGACCTTAGCAATTCAACAGTTTCGAGATGTTCGTAAGATGGAAAAAGAAAGTTTAACTGACTTAGAAGAAACCGAATTTACATACAGAGGAAAAGCTTATATTGATGGAATTTCCAAGACGTTTGAAGCAAGAAATTATTTTTCCTTAGTAGTAGCATTAGTGACATCCATTACGATTCAAATAGAACCAGTTAATGGATGGGCTGGTACTATAATTGGAATTGCTGTTGGCCTCGTTGTCCTGTTTTTATTAGTTAGAATATCGAAAGGAAAAACGATAGGGGATATCGCTCAAGTTAAACCAGGGAAAGTTGAAGTCATTGGATCTGAGCTATTTGTTGATGGGATGTACATTAGCAATCAATTAGGAAGTGACCGAGCACAAAAGCTATTTAAAGAAGAAGGAATGGCGGTTGTCATTTACCCAAATGAAAACTATTATCGTATTAACTTGGACAATTTCGGTCAACGACAAGCAGCCGTATTTGAAGCAACCAGATCATTAGGTGTAAAACGTTACCATTTTACTCGGAAAGACTTTGAAAACGGAAGAGTTGTCGTTGCCCTTGTTCCTATAAAAAAAGATATGGATGCTTTAATTGAAGTGATCAAAAAATGCCCATTACTAGAAAGTATCAAAAAATCACAATCGGTTATGAAGACAAATTTGGGAGGAAAACAATGATATGGCAAGAGAATCAAACATAAAGCCAAACTATGATATTTTAGCTGTTATAACCCTTAATAAAGATCGAGTTCTTTCGGGAAAACCTTTAACTTTATTAGCACAGAACGAAGAGGAACAAAAAGAAATGACAGCCGATCTTGCAAAAGCTTTAAAAGGGGAAATTGTCAGAATGAAAACGAAAGACTACCTCATTATTAGAGGATAATCTTTTACAAGTGGTTGAAAGACAGACTAATTATTATACCGCAGAATGATGAAAGGACATGAAAAGAGTTAATATTCATCGTTTTTAGCTCTTAAAACAGCGAAAATCCCTGATTTAAGGTAAAGATCAGGGATTTTCTTATTTGATTTTTGGTGAATTTTAAATGTTTTTAACGTGCTCACCAATCCCTTCAATACCGATGCATGTAATCAAGATTTTATTTTAGCAGGAATGAACCTCTGAGGATTCATCCCTTCACCTATTTATTTTGCCGTACCACTTGTTTTTTGTCAGCATCGACCGTCTTTCTTTCCCTATCGTGAACCTTTCTGTCCGAATTTTCGATATTATTTTTCAGATAAGTATTTTTATTTTCCTAATGTTAAATTATTTAGCCGGACAGTGTTTGATTAGCAGGTATCTCAAAATTCAGGCTTTATTGGCAAAAATTTTGAGCAATTAGTCAGGTAACCGCCAAATATTTTCATGAGCGAGCATTTAATTCGATGATCGTGCAATATAGCAAAAAGGGAGCATTTAATCTGGTAACCGTGCAATTAATTCAATGAGCGGGCAAATAATCCGATAAGCTTGCAAATGATTCCACTTCCGATAACCTGGTTTTTAATCGCCAGCTCTTGATATCTCTAGCTCTTTTTTAGTTTTATAACAGTTTCCTCTTTGGGTGTGACATAAACTGTTTGTTGCTGGTCGTAGATGACGAAGCCTGGTTTTGCGCCGCTTGGTTTTTTTACATGACGGACTTTTGTGAAATCAACTGGTACTGAACTTGAATTTTTAGCCTTACTGAAATAAGCAGCGAGGGCAGCGGCTTCAAGAATCGTGTGCTCGTTTGGTTCCTTCTTTCTAATGACTACATGAGAACCGGGAATATCTTTTGTATGAAGCCAGATATCATCGCGGGAGGCGACTTTGTTAGTTAAATATTCGTTTTGTTTATTGTTTTTTCCTACTAGTATTTCTGTACCGTCAGTGGCTTGATATTTTTCGAGAGTTGGCAATTTCTGTTTGTTTTTCTTGGTGCTTTTTCGCTCTCTTTTTTTCAAATAGCCTCCTTCCGTTAATTCCTCTCTTATCTCTTCAATATCTTTGGGAGAGGCGGATTCCAATTGCTGAAGCAGGTTATCAAAGTATGTAACCTCTTCAGCAGCAAGCCTTATTTGTTCCTTTACGATCGAAATAGAATTTTTAGCTTTTTGATACTTTTGGAAATAGGCTTGGGCATTTTCGGAAGGAGACTTCAGAGGATTTAAAGGAATGGTGACCATTCTATGATCATCCTCATAATAGTTAAGAACTTCTGTTTGTTGATCTCCTTTTTTGATTCCATACATATTTGCTGTTATTAATTCTCCATAAAGTTTGTAGACATCAGCATTTTCTGCATTTTTTAAAGTAGATTGCAGCTTTTTAATTTTATTTCTGTTCTTTTTGCCTTCATTTCCAATAAACCGTTCTAAATCGAAAGCTTGTTGCTTAACTCGATCACGCTCTGCTTTGCCATAATAGAACCGATCTAAAAGGATGCTTAAGCTAGGAAAGGTTTTGACCGTTCCTTTTAGATGCGCTAATTCAATAAAATAGAAAAAGACTTTGCGCTCGGTTTCAATAAGGGTTGGGATAAAATTTTCTTCTTTCACCTTTGACACTAAAGAGATAAACTCCTGTGGAACAGTGACCCGATTTGCAAGCTTTGCCTGATAAATAACTTCTTTTGCAAATAAAGGAGATATCCCTGAAAAGCTTTGTACCAACTGTGAATCCAGCTTTCCAGATTGAAAATCAATTTTTCTTAAAACGGTTTCTTCATCAGCTGTAAGCGGATTCGCTTTATTCTGTTCCGGTGGAAGGACGTATTCATGGCCTGGCAAGACGGTTCTATGTCTGTTCACTGCAGGAGATATGTGTTTGATGCTGTCTAAAATCATATTTCTGTCAACATCCGTTAAAATAATATTGCTGTGCTTTCCCATAACTTCTATGAAGAGCTTTTTATAGGATAGGTCCCCAATTTCGTTCCTGCTGCGAATCGTAATTGTCATAATTCTTTCCATATCAACCTGTTCAATTTTTTCTATGATCCCACCCTCGAGGTGTTTTCTAAGCAGCATACAAAACATGGGCGGCTCATTTGGATTATCAAAAGGCTGCTGGGTTAAGTGGATCCTTGAATAGCTTGGATGAGCAGAAATTATCAGCCGCAGATTTTCCCCATTTGCACGAATCTGCAGGATAAGTTCATTTTTGTAAGGCTGATGAATTTTCGAAATCCGCCCATTTTCCAATTTATCTTTCAATTCTTTTGTCATTGCGTATGTAAACATGCCATCAAAAGACATTTTAAAACACCCTTTTCTCTTAGGTACAGTCCTATTTATAAAATCATCAGGTTAGAGACAAATCAAAGAAATATCTCAGCTTGAAGGTAAATATCGCAGACTTTATCCGCCGAATTTGGTTGATTATCAGGCTAATTTAGGGATAATCCGTTCAATACGTGAATCAATCCGTCCAATTTAGTCGCTTATTCGACCAAAATGAGGATCAATCCGACCAAATCGACCGCTTATTCGGCAAGTAAAGGGGATTTGTCTCCTTTTTAACCCAATGCAAATTCTTTTCCAAGTAGAATTATATCATTATTTCGGACAAGGATGAATAAGCTGTGTTAGAGCATTTATTGGGTAAAAGGGGTGTTAGGATCAATCATGAAATGGCATGAGATGGGACATTCAGATGTTATAAGGGCTACAAACACAAATGAAAAACAAGGCTTATCAGACTCAGATGTCCATAAAAGAAGGCAGCAATATGGGCCTAATGAGCTTCAGGAAGGGGAAAAACCATCAGCTTTACTCCAATTCCTCGCTCAATTTAAAGATTTTATGGTCCTTGTCTTACTTGGAGCCACTCTCATTTCTGGGATATTGGGAGAATACATTGATGCTGTTGCCATAATAGCGATTGTATTGATCAATGGAATTTTAGGTTTTTTTCAAGAACGGAAAGCGGAAAAGTCTTTGCATGCATTAAAAGAATTATCTGCACCACAGGTTGTTGTTCTTAGGGACGGGGAATGGGTAAAGCTATTATCCAAGGAACTTGTTCCAGGAGATATCGTAAAATTCACAAGCGGCGACCGAATTGGAGCGGATGTTCGATTGCTGGAGACAAAAAGCTTAGAGATCGAAGAATCGGCTTTAACAGGTGAATCGTTGCCTGTTCAAAAATCAATGGAGGCAATTGTTGGGGAAAACATTGGAATTGGCGATTTAACTAATATGGCATTCATGGGAACCCTTGTCACACGGGGAAACGGGACAGGGGTTGTGGTTGGAACTGGAATGAAAACGGCAATGGGGCAAATTGCAGATTTACTTCAAACTGCAGAGACGATGATGACTCCTCTGCAAAGAAGGCTTGAGCAGCTTGGTAAAATATTAATTGTTCTTGCCCTTCTTTTAACAGTTTTAGTGGTTGCAGTTGGTGTTATCCAAGGCCATGAATTATACGATATGTTCCTTGCAGGAGTATCGTTAGCTGTAGCTGCCATTCCTGAGGGGCTGCCGGCAATTGTCACGGTTGCTTTGTCACTGGGTGTACAAAGAATGATCAAACAACATTCCATTGTCAGAAAGCTGCCTGCTGTTGAAACGCTCGGCTGCGCGAGTGTTATTTGTTCAGATAAAACAGGCACTATGACACAAAACAAAATGACAGTAACACATATCTGGGCTGAAGGAAAGACTTGGGAGGTTACCGGTACAGGCTATGTGCCGCAAGGAGATTTTTCCTATAAGGATCGAACTGTTCAACCGAAGCAGCAAAAATCACTTCAGCAAATTCTTACCTTTGGAATGCTTTGCAACACAGCAAGAATTTTTGAAAGGGATGGTCAGTTCCAATTAGATGGAGACCCTACTGAAGGTGCCCTTTTAGTGTCAGCTATGAAGGCTGGTTTTACAAGAGACATTCTGCAGCAGAGCTTTACGATAATTGAGGAGTTCCCCTTTGATTCTACAAGAAAAATGATGAGTGTGATAGTTGAAGATAAATCAGGAAAACGGTTTGTCATTACTAAGGGAGCTCCAGATGTACTAATGAAGGTGTCCGAGTTTATTTTATGGGATGAAAAACAAAAAGTACTTTCTGCTCAATTTGAAAACCGAATTAAAGAATCAATAGAATCACTTGCTTCAAAAGCTTTACGAACTATAGCTGTTGCTTTTAGGCCTTTAAGAAGCGGACAAATCGTAAATTCTTATATGGAAGCAGAGAAGGATTTAACATTTATCGGATTGCAGGGAATGATTGATCCACCTCGTCCTGAAGTGAAGCAAGCGATAAAAGAATGCCGGGCTGCAGGTATTAAAACGGTTATGATTACTGGTGATCATCTATTGACAGCTAGCGCTATCGCAAAGCAATTAGATCTAATGCCAGCAAAAGGCAAAGTAATGGATGGGCAAACACTTTCCAGTTTGTCTATCGATGAGTTGGAGAATGTTGTTGACGATATTTATGTATTTGCGCGTGTTTCTCCTGAACATAAGCTGAAAATTGTCAAAGCTCTCCAAAATAAAGGGCATATAGTAGCAATGACAGGTGATGGAGTTAATGATGCACCTGCTATCAAAGCTGCAGATATAGGGATCTCAATGGGTATCACCGGAACAGATGTCGCAAAGGAAGCATCTTCACTTGTATTAGTAGATGATAACTTTGCCACCATTAAATCCGCCATTCGGGAAGGCAGGAACATTTACGAGAATATTCGAAAGTTTGTTAGGTACCTGCTCGCCTCAAATGTAGGAGAAATATTAGTCATGCTTTTTGCTATGCTGCTTGCTCTTCCCCTGCCTCTTGTCCCGATTCAAATCTTATGGGTCAATTTAGTGACAGATGGATTGCCTGCAATGGCATTGGGTTTGGATAAACCTGAGGGAAATTTAATGAATCGTAAACCAAGACATCCAAGGGAGGGAGTGTTTGCAAGAGGGCTTGCATGGAAAGTAATATCAAGAGGCTTTCTCATTGGAATTGCAACACTCGCAGCGTTCATAATCATTTATAATAGACAGCCTGATAATTTGATCTATGCCCAGACAATCGCCTTTGCAACACTCGTCATGGCACAATTAATCCATGTTTTTGACTGTCGAAGTGAACGATCCATTTTTGACCGGAATCCATTTGGGAACATCTATTTAATTGGCGCAGTTGCTTCATCTATATTATTAATGTTAATTGTGATTTACTATCCGCCGCTTCAACCAATATTCCACACGGTAGCTATTTTGCCGCAAGATTGGCTTTTAGTACTTGGTATGTCAGCTTTACCAACTTTTTTATTAGCAGGCTCACTTTTAACAAGAAAATCTTAATTGTTTGTGATATAATTCAGGAGGTAATAGAGCGATCTATTACCTTTTTCTTTGTGTTTTTAGAACAGTTTAAACGATAAAGTGTTTAAATTCACTAAAGTGCTAAAGAGCACTGGTTATGAATTTATAAAAAGAAATCGGCTCTTTCACCGATTTTATCGATTTCCACCTCTGACCTCCCACCTCTAGAAAGGAGTGAACATGATGGTAGTAAGTATGACCGGATTTGGAAGGTCTGTTCTTTCAAAGGAACAAATGACCGTAACGGTTGAAATGAAATCTGTTAATCATCGATTTACTGAAATTAGTATAAGATTGCCTAGACAGTTAGTAACACTTGAAGATAAAATCAAGAAGATTGTCCAAAAGAAAGTAAATCGAGGCCGAGTAGAGATGTTTATATCGATTGAAGGTCAGCCTCTTACAGATCGTTCACTTTCTATTGACTGGATCTTGCTTGATCAATACATAAATGCTTTTCATTCAATAAATGGTAAGTATGAACTTCAAGAAGACCAACCAAGCATTAACCAGCTGCTTCAACTGGAAAATATGCTGCAAATTGAGGAAAAAGCTAAGGAGAATACTTTTGCGGAAGAACTTATTACTCAAGCAGTCATCGATGCGACTGAAAAGCTTTTTCAAATGAGACTCGTTGAGGGAGCGCAGTTAGTGCTGGACATTAAAGACCGTTTACAAACGCTTTCCGATTTAACTTTGAACGTTGAAAAGCTAGCACCATCTGTTATTCAAAATTATCAAAACCGAATTTATAAGCGTGTATCGGAGTATATGTCCGGAACCATTGATGAAGATCGAATTCTTACAGAAGTAGCCGTTTTTGCCGATCGTTCTGATATTTCAGAAGAATTGACCAGAATAAAAAGCCACATTTATCAATTCCAAGAAATCCTGGTTGAAAAAGAACCCATTGGCCGGAAATTGGATTTCTTAGTTCAAGAACTTAATAGAGAAGCAAACACTATTGGTTCAAAAGCAAACGACAGTCAAATTGCGAAAATGGTGGTAGAAATGAAAAGCATAATCGAAAAAATGAAGGAACAAGTCCAAAATATTGAATAATAAGGGGCACCTTTGATTAACCTAAACTTTTTAAGGCTAAAATAGTTTTGCCTGCATAAAAAGGGGGAGAGTTTATTGAGTATTAAGCTAATTAACATTGGCTTTGGAAATATTGTTTCAGCAAATCGCATTATTTCAATCGTAAGTCCAGAGTCTGCACCAATTAAGCGAATCATTCAAGACGCAAGAGACCGCGGGATGTTAATTGACGCTACCTATGGAAGAAGAACTCGAGCTGTAGTAATTATGGATAGCGACCATATTATATTATCAGCGGTACAACCGGAAACAGTTGCTCATCGCTTATCCAATAAAGATGAATTGTCAGAAGAAGGGTAGGTTTTGAAAGAAGTGAAAAAAGAAAGAGGACTCTTAATTGTTTTATCCGGCCCTTCAGGTGTAGGCAAAGGCACTGTCCGTAAAACAATTTTTTCGCAAAATGATACAAACTTTGAATATTCCATTTCTGTTACTACACGAAAGCCCCGCGAAGGTGAAGTGGATGGCGTTGATTATTTCTTTAAGTCCAGAGAGGAATTTGAAGAAATGATTAAACATGACAAACTATTAGAGTGGGCTGAATATGTAGGAAACTACTATGGTACACCGATTGATTATGTGGAAAAAACATTGAGTGAAGGAAAAGATGTTTTCCTGGAAATTGAAGTTCAAGGAGCTATACAAGTTAGAAAGGCTTTTGCTGAAGGGTTGTTTATTTTCTTGATGCCCCCAAGCCTTAGTGAGCTGAAAAGCAGAATTGTTACAAGGGGTACGGAGACCAACGAGTTGATTGAGAACCGGATGAAAGTAGCAAAAGAGGAAATTGAGCTTATGGATGCTTACGACTATGTAGTTGAGAACGATCATGTGGAGCTTGCTTGTGAGAGAATCAAAGCAATTGTTCAGGCAGAACATTGCCGAAGAGAAAGAATCGCCCATCTTTATAAAAAAATGCTGGAGGTTGAATAGAATGCTCTATCCATCAATTGATGTTTTAATGAATAAATTAGATTCAAAATACACCCTTGTTACTGTCGCAGCAAAACGCGCACGGGAAATGCAGTTACATCAAAATCAACAAATAGAAAAACCGATTTCTCATAAATATGTAGGCAAAGCGTTAGAGGAAATCAATGCCGGTTTGCTATACTTTGAGAAAGAAGAGCAAAAAGGATAAGTGAAACTTTTAAGCAGTGGGATAGTTGGTTAGCCAAAGGCCCACAGAATGTGGGGCACACAGACGTTGTCAAAAACGTGACGCTTTTAGTCTGTGTTCCTCTATGGGGACCTTTACGGGCAGTTCCAGTCCAGTGACCAATCCTACTTTGCTTTCACTGAAAATTAAAAAGGGGTTTTACTGCCCGTTAAGAGTGGGATAAAGTGAAACTTCCAACAGTGGGGTACCCACTGTTGGTTAGTTGAACCAATCGGACCTTTACGGGCAGTTCCAGTCCAGTGACCAATCCTACTTTGCTTTCACTGAAAATTAAAAAGGGGTTTTACTGCCCGTTAAGAGTGGGATAGAATAAAGATAACAACCTTGCTGGGGTTGTTATTTTTTTAATAAGATCAGAAAGTTTAATTTAATTAAAGTATTAACGTGTTAAAGAGTGATATCGTTGTTCACCTCTAAGCGCCATTGGCTCTTTCACCGATTCCTTAATTTCAGATATTTTAAGTTCACTAAAGTGTAAAAGAGAACAGGAGATCAGTTGAAAAAGAAATCGGCTCTTTCGCCGATTTCCTCTATTCCAACCTCCGACCTCTGACTTCTAGAAAGGTGGCCACATAATGATTAAAAAAAATATCCTTCTTTGTGTAACAGGGGGTATTGCCGTTTATAAAGCCGCTCAACTAACTAGTAAATTAGTACAAGCAGGAGCGAATATAAAAGTGATCATGAGCGAATCAGCGCGGCAGTTTGTCACACCTTTAACTTTTCAAGCCCTATCTAGAAATGAAGTTTTTACTGATACATTTGATGAAAAGGATCCAAGCGTAATCGCTCATATAGATTTGGCTGATTGGGCTGATTTAGTAATCGTTGCTCCTGCTACAGCGAATGTAATCGGTAAAATGGCCGGCGGCCTTGCAGATGATATGGTAACGACAACACTATTAGCAACAACTGCCCCTGTTTGGCTGGCACCAGCAATGAATGTTCATATGTATGATCATCCTGCTGTAAAACGTAATCTGGCTACCCTGCATGAGGATGGCTATCAATTTATTGAGCCAGGTGAAGGGTATTTAGCATGCGGTTATGTTGGGAAAGGAAGGTTAGAAGAACCAGAAAAAATAGTTGAGATTGTAAGATCATACTTTTCTAAAAATACAGACGATATTTTAAAAGACCGGCACATTGTTATTACGGCAGGTCCAACAAGAGAAACTATTGATCCAGTAAGGTTTTTTACAAATCGCTCTTCTGGAAAGATGGGGTATGCATTAGCGGAGCATGCGATAAAATCGGGTGCAAAAGTAACCCTGATTTCAGGACCTGTTCATTTAAAAGAACCCGAGGAAGCCCACTATGTCCCTGTTGAAACAGCCGACGAAATGTTTGATGAGGTAATGAAAGTCTATCAACAAGCAGATGTAGTGATAAAGACCGCAGCAGTTGCCGATTATCGACCGAAAATAGTCTATGATCAAAAAATGAAAAAACAAGATGGAGATTTAAGCATTGAAATGGAGCGGACAAAAGATATCCTAAAAGAGCTCGGAGCAAGGAAGGAGCATCAGCTGCTAATAGGCTTTGCTGCAGAAACAAATGATGTAGAAACTTACGCACGTAAGAAGCTTGAATCAAAAAATCTTGATATGATCGTAGCAAATAATGTTAAAGAAAATGGAGCGGGTTTTGGTACTGATACAAATATTGTAACCATTTATAAGCGGTCGGGAGAAAAAACCGCTTTACCTTTATTAACAAAAGATGAAGTTGCAGAGAAAGTTCTAAAAGAAATAGCATCACTACTATAAAGGGGTTTAATCATGAAATATGCAAGTGTGATTGTTGATGTTCCTACAATGCAAACAGATCGCACATTTGATTATAAGATTCCAGAAAAATGGCAAGGGATGATCTTACAGGGAATGAGGGTTATCGTTCCGTTTGGACAGCGAAAGCTGCAGGGATTTGTGATAGAGGTGAAAGAAGAATCTTCCTTTAAAAAGCTGAAATCGATTGAAGGACTTCAAGACTTAACACCTTCAGTAACACCCGAGTTGCTGCAATTAGGAAGTTGGCTTACAGAAACAACATTATGCTTTAATATTTCTGCTTTGCAAGCGATGCTCCCTGCAGCTATGAAAGCAAAATATGATAAAATGATCACCCTCATCTCAGAAGAAAAAAGAAAGGAACTGGAACCTACACTAAAAAAATATTTTGAAAAGCAAGCAGAAATTCCTTGGAGTACTTTTGAAGATGATGATCTGTTAAAGCAAATTCAAAAAGAAATTCAAAAAGGAAGCTTAGAAGTTGTTTACCGAGTCTCGCAAAAAACAAAGCAAAAGAAAAAAAGAGTAGTTCAATTGGCACAAATTCAAACAGATAGGAACTCTCCTTTAGATCTTTTACCCTCTCAAGCCAAAAAACAAAAAGAAATGGCTCAGTTTGCAGTGGAGCATATTGGATCAAAGGAAATGCCGGCAAGTGACTTTCTAAGCTTAACTAACGGCAGTGAATCTTCTTTAAAAGGCTTAATTCAAAAAGGAATAATAACAGAAAAATGGGTGGAAATTTATCGGGACCCTTATGAAGGCCGTCACTTTAAAAAATCGCTGCCCCTCCCTTTGACAACGGAACAGCAACAATCAATTTCACCAATCTTAGAAAGCGTTGAAAATAAGCTCCATAAGGTTTTTTTAATGTATGGTGTAACAGGCAGTGGTAAAACCGAAGTGTACTTACAATCGATTGAAGCTGTATTAAATAAAGGAAAAGAAGCGATTGTTCTCGTTCCCGAAATCTCTCTAACCCCGCAAATGGTAAATCGATTTAAAAGCAGGTTTGGCTCAATGGTAGCCGTTCTTCACAGCGGTCTATCTATTGGTGAAAAATATGATGAATGGCGTAAAATTCAACGAAAAGAAGTTAAGCTTGTTGTCGGAGCCCGTTCAGCGATATTCGCCCCTTTTGAAAACCTCGGGATGATCATTATTGATGAGGAGCATGAAACAAGCTATAAACAAGAAGAAACACCTAGATATCATGCACGAGATGTTGCGATTAAAAGAGGGGATTATCATAATTGCCCTGTAGTATTAGGAAGCGCCACCCCTACATTAGAATCTTTTGCAAGAGCACAAAAAGGAGTTTATACGTTGTTAACTCTGAAAGAAAGGGTAAACAACCGGGCGATGCCAGCTGTTGAAATTATTGATATGAGAGAAGAACTGCGAAATGGAAACAGATCAATGTTCTCTGAAACTCTCCTCGAAGCATTGCAAAGCAGAATCGAAAAGAAAGAACAGACCGTATTGTTTTTAAATAAAAGAGGGTATTCCTCCTTTGTGATGTGCCGAGACTGCGGATATGTGATCCAATGTCCTCATTGCGACATTTCGTTAACCTATCACCGCTTTGGCCAGCAGCTTAAATGCCACTATTGCGGGCATGAAGAAATCATGCCTAAGGTTTGTCCAGAATGTCAGAGTGAACATATTCGGTATTTCGGAACAGGAACGCAAAAGGTTGAGGAGGAGCTTGCTAAAGTATTGCCGGAAGCCAGTGTCATAAGGATGGATGTGGATACTACATCAAAAAAAGGGTCTCATGAACGGTTATTAACTAAATTTGGTGAAGGCGGGGCAGATATTTTATTAGGTACACAAATGATAGCAAAGGGATTGGATTTTCCAAAGGTAACCCTCGTTGGAGTTTTAAGTGCTGACACGATGCTGCACTTGCCAGATTTTCGCGCTGCAGAAAAGACCTTTCAATTATTAACCCAAGTAAGCGGAAGGGCTGGGAGACATGAGCTGCCGGGAGAAGTTATCATACAATCCTATACACCTGAGCATTATAGTATTGAGCTGACAAAGGAACATCATTATGATGAATTTTTCAGACAAGAGCTTGCAGTTCGCAAATTACACGAATATCCTCCTTATTATTACATCTGCTTGTTGACCATCTCTCATCCTGATGTTTTAAAAGTTGCGATAGTGACTGAGAATATTTCAACTTTTTTAAAGTCAAATCTTAGTCAGCAATCGATTATCCTTGGTCCTGTCACATCACCGATCCCAAAGATCAAAGATAGATATCGCTATCAATGCATGATAAAATACAAAAAGGAAAAAAACCTTCATGGCACATTGAAAAATATTCTAGAACATTATCAAAAGGATGTTCATCAAAATTCCCTGCAAATCACTATTGATATGAACCCGTATGTCATGCTGTGATAGTGCCCTCGCATACTTTCTAGCTATTGACCAAAGAACAAAATCAACGAGAATGGGTGTATCTCTTGACGAGAGAAGTGAGAGGTGAGACTTGAAGCAATCGGCGAAAAGCCGATTGCCTTGGCAAACATCTCGTTCATAAATTCATCAGTGTTTTTCTTTTCTGCTGATAGGGTTCAAAAGAGTTTTATACGGTACATAGTAAATCATACAAAAGCAAACAGCTAGACTTGGAGGCATCATATTGTCAATTATGAAGTTAGTATTATATCCTGCTGAAGTATTAGAAAAACGATGTGAGCGCGTAAAGATCTTTGACCGCAAACTTGCCGTGTTTTTAGATGATATGTATGATACAATGATTGAATTTGATGGAGTGGGGCTTGCAGCACCTCAGGTTGGTCACACGCAGCAAATTGCCATTGTTGATATTGGAGATGAACATGGAAGAATCGAGCTCATAAATCCAAAGGTTATCGAGCAAAGAGGCGAGCAGGTAGGCCCCGAAGGCTGCTTAAGCTTTCCGGGCCTTTTTGGTGAAGTAGAGCGGGCGGATTATGTGAAGGTTCATGCACAAAATAGAAAAGGACGGCCATTTGTAATGGAAGCGAGAGGGTTTTTAGCGAGAGCCATGCAACATGAAATTGATCATTTACATGGCATCCTGTTTACATCAAAAGTCCTGAGATATATAGAAGAAGATGAGCTGGAGACGGAAGGATGATAGCATGACGAAGATCGTTTTTATGGGAACGCCAGATTTTTCAGTTCCTGTATTAAGACAATTACTGATTGATGGATACGAAGTAGTTGGAGTAGTAACACAGCCTGACCGGCCTAAAGGACGGAAAAAAATACTTACGCCGCCCCCTGTAAAAGTTGAAGCAGAGCAGCACAAAATACCTGTTTTTCAACCAGAGAAGATTAAAGAGAAAAAGGAGCTTGAGAAAATTCTTTCGTTAGAGCCTGATTTAATTGTTACAGCAGCATTTGGCCAAATTTTGCCAAAAGGGCTGCTGGAAGCTCCGAAGTTTGGCTGTGTTAATGTACATGCTTCCTTACTGCCTGAGTTAAGGGGGGGAGCACCTATTCACTATTCCATCCTTCAGGGAAAAGAGAAGACCGGAATTACGATCATGTATATGGTCGAAAAGCTTGATGCAGGTGACATTTTATCACAAGCGGAAGTTCAGATTGAAGAAAATGATCATGTCGGATCTCTTCATGACAAGCTTAGCAAAGCTGGTGCCAGGTTGTTATCCGATACTTTGCCAAAACTATTAAATGCTGAAATCACTCCGGTAAAGCAGGATGAATCAAAGGTCACTTTTGCATACAATATTAAACGTGAACAAGAAAAAATTAACTGGAGTCTATCTGGAGAGGAAATTTACAATCATATTCGCGGCTTAAATCCGTGGCCTGTTGCTTATACACTCCTAAACGGCCAAGTATTGAAAGTTTGGTGGGGAGAAAAAATGCCTAATAAGACGAAAGCAGAACCAGGTACTGTTATCGGATTTGATACAGATGGTCCAGTTGTGGCAACAGGCAATCAGACTGCGATCAAGCTTACACAGCTTCAACCTGCCGGCAAAAAGAAAATGACAGGTGAGGATTTTCTCCGCGGTACTCAATTAAACAATGGCATAAAGTTAGGCGAAGAAAATGAAGAAAGCTAATGTCAGAGAAGTCGCCGTTGAAGCGCTATTAAAAATAGAAAAAAATCAAGCGTTCAGTAATTTGCTTTTAAACTCTCTTATTAAATCAAACCAGCTGGATGCAAAAGATGTTCCATTATTAACGGAATTAGTATATGGTACACTGCAAAGGAAGATGACACTTGATTATATTCTAAGTAAATACCTTCAAAAACCAAAGAAAGTCGAAGATTGGGTAAAGGTTTTGCTTAGAATGTCGATATACCAAATGGTTTACTTGGACAGAATTCCTGATCGTGCCATTTTATTTGAAGCAGTTGAAATTGCAAAACGAAAAGGACACAGAGGGATATCTTCTTTTGTTAATGGAATTCTAAGGAATTTTCAAAGAGAAGGAATGCCTTCATTTGATGAAATCACCAATCCCGTCGAACGGATTTCAATTGAGAGCAGCCATCCGAAATGGTTAGTTGAGAAATGGATGAAACAATATGGAGAAGAGACAACAGCTAAAATGTGTCAAACAAACCTGTTACCACCTGTTCAGACAGCCCGAGTTAACAAAATGAAAAGCAATGAATCTGAGGTAATCGAACTTCTAAGTCATCACGGTATCACAGCTGAAAAAGGAGATTTAGCAATTGATGCCATTAAAAGCAGAAGTGGAAACGTTGCTTTAACGGATGCATTTAAGCAAGGTTATTTGACTGTTCAGGATGAAAGCTCCATGCTGGTAGGAAGAGCACTTGGCGCGACTAGGGGAGATATTATCCTGGATGCATGTGCAGCCCCTGGAGGAAAAACGACACATATAGCTGAACTGCTGGAGCAATCAGGTAAAGTTTATTCCCTTGATTTGCATGAGCATAAAGTAAAGTTGATTAAGGATCAAGCAAAACGGTTAGAACTTACTAATATAGAAGCAAGGACAGTTGATGCAAGGAAGGCTTCAAATGAATTTCAAGAAGAATCGTTTGATCGCATATTAGTTGATGCTCCTTGTTCCGGATTCGGTGTAATCAGAAGAAAGCCTGATATTAAATATACGAAAAACGCAAACGATATAAAGATGCTTGCGAAAATTCAGTATGATATTCTCTCATCTGTTTCACCCCTATTAAAAAAAGGCGGTACCCTTGTTTACAGCACTTGTACAATTGACAAGGAAGAAAATAATGAGGTGGTTGACACTTTCATCCAAAACCATCCAGAGTTTGAAGCAGATCATTCATTAGCTAAACGCCTACCAGACAAAATAAAGCCTTATATAAAGAATGGACAATTACAAATACTCCCTCATTACTTCAATACAGATGGATTTTATATTGCAAGTATGAGAAAGAAGGTGTAAAAAATGGAACAAACAAAATCATCAAGACAAACAGAAAAAAAAGAGTCAGTGAAACCGTCCATCTATTCAATGGAATTGGATGAACTGAAGAGTTGGCTGAAGGAACATGGTGAGAAATCCTTCCGAGCTGGCCAAATTTTTGATTGGCTTTATATAAAACGGGTAACAGCGTTCGAAGATATGACCAATCTTTCAAAAAATTTACGAGAGCTGCTTGCCGAACATTTTGTTTTAACGACTCTAAAAACGGCTATTCAGCAAACCTCTCAAGACGGAACGATGAAGTTTCTTTTTGAATTGCATGATGGCTATACAATTGAAACAGTTCTTATGAAACATGAATATGGGAATTCTGTATGTGTAACAACCCAAGTTGGCTGCAGAATCGGATGTACTTTTTGTGCTTCAACACTTGGCGGCCTAAAAAGAAATTTAGAGGCAGGAGAAATCGTAGCTCAAGTCGTAAAAGTACAGAAGGCATTAGATGAATTTGGAGAAAGAGTAAGCTCTGTTGTCATTATGGGAATTGGCGAACCTTTTGATAATTTTGATGAAATGCTGTCTTTCTTAAAAATTATTAACCATGATGATGGTTTAAATATCGGAGCAAGACATATAACCGTTTCTACAAGCGGGATTATTCCAAAAATTTATCAGTTTGCCGATGAAAAGCTGCAAATCAATTTTGCGATCTCCCTGCATGCTCCGAATACAGAAATTAGAAGCCGTTTAATGCCGATCAATCGTGCTTATAAGCTGCCGGAATTAATGAAAGCTGTTCAATATTATATTGATAAAACGGGCCGCCGGGTAAGCTTTGAATATGGGTTGTTTGGCGGTGTAAATGATCAGATTGAACATGCAGAGGAATTGGCGAACCTTGTCAAAAATGTGAAATGTCATATAAACTTAATACCAGTAAACTATGTACCAGAAAGAGATTATGTTCGAACACCTAAAGAACAAATATTCCGGTTCGAGAAAGTATTAAAGAATCGCGGAGTAAATGTGACCATTCGTCGTGAGCAAGGCCATGATATTGATGCTGCATGCGGACAGCTGCGTGCGAAGGAGCGTAAAGAGGAGACGAGGTGAAACGTTTGAAAACAGTTCAATTATCTGACAAGGGAAGAGTAAGGCAGCATAACGAAGATAGCGTTGGAGTTTTTACAAATAAAAATGGTATCGTATTAGCAATAGTGGCTGATGGGATGGGCGGGCACCTTGCCGGGGATGTTGCAAGCCAAATGACAATCTCTTCTTTCAAGAAAATTTGGGATGAAACAGGCGGGTTTGATTCACCTGATTCAGCAGAGAAGTGGTTTGGTGAGCATCTTGAGCTTGTTAATATGATGCTGTTTAAACATGCTTTAAATAATCCTGAATGTCAGGGAATGGGGACGACTTTTGTTGGTGTCATTTGTACTGATGCCTTTGCAACAATCTGTCATATTGGTGACAGCCGTTGCTATTTACATAATGAGAGTGGCTTTAAATTAATGACCCAAGATCATTCATTAGTCAATGAACTTGTCCGTTCAGGACAGATAACTAAAGAAGATGCAGAGCATCATCCACGAAAAAATGTTTTGCTTAGAGCTTTAGGTACTGAACAGCAGGTGCATTTTGATGTGACATCTATTGGTGCTGAGCAATCGGATATTCTATTGCTATGTTCAGACGGTTTATCAAATAAAGTATCAGAGGAACATATGCAATCGATTCTAAATAGTGAACAACAAGAATTGTTAAACAAAGCTGAAACATTAGTTCAATTAGCAAATGAAAACGGCGGGGAAGATAATATTTCATTAGTATTGGTTGAATATTCACCAGGCAGTGAAAAAGGTGATGAGGCGTGTTAGTTGGCAAACGCCTACATGGCCGTTATAAAATTCAAGAAGTAATTGGCGGCGGAGGAATGGCCAACGTTTATTTAGCGAGGGATGTAATCCTTGAACGTGAGGTCGCAGTAAAAGTGCTGCGGTTTGATTTTGCAAACGATGAAGAGTTTATCCGCCGTTTTCGAAGAGAAGCGCAATCTGCTACCAGCCTCGCTCATCCTAATATTGTAAGTATTTATGATGTAGGGGAAGAAGAGGATATTTATTATATCGTAATGGAATATGTAGAGGGCCAAACGCTTAAACAATACATCCAGCAGAACGCTCCATTGCATCCAAGAGAAGCTTTAAATATCATTGAACAAATTGTATCAGCCATTGCTCACGCACATGAAAATCAAATTGTCCACCGCGATATTAAGCCGCATAATATTCTTATTGATCATCATGGAAATGTAAAGGTTACTGATTTTGGAATTGCCATGGCGCTGAGCTCAACAACGATTACGCAAACGAACTCTGTTCTAGGTTCAGTTCATTATTTGTCTCCTGAGCAAGCTAGAGGCGGGCTTGCAACCAAAAAATCGGATATATATGCGATAGGTATTGTGTTGTTTGAGCTTTTAACAGGCAGACTTCCTTTCGACGGTGAGTCAGCCATTTCGATTGCGTTAAAACACTTACAATCAGATACTCCATCCCCTAAGAGATGGAATGCGATGATCCCTCAAAGTGTGGAGAACATTATTTTAAAAGCGATGGCAAAAGATCCGTTTCATCGGTATGAAACAGCAGAGAACATGTTAGAGGATATCGAAACAGCTTTTAACACGAATCGGCTGAATGAACAAAAGTTTGTGATTCCAGACGATTTAGATGCAACAAAAGCCATCCCGATCATTACAGATGACAAGATTAGTAATGGGGATGACACACTTGTTCACGGACCTGGTCCACCGCCGGAAACACCTACAGCGATTCCCAGCAAAAAACAAAAAGTCAAAAAGAAAAAAGACAAGCCTAAAAAGAAAAGAAGCAGGTTTGCAAAATTTATTATTGCTGCATTCATCATTTTAATTCTTGCCGGGGTTGCTGCTGTAACAATTGTTCCCGCGATTTTCCTGCCGAAGGATGTAATGGTACCGGATCTTCAAGGGGAAAATTATCAGGCTGCCTATAATCAATTGACCGAGCTTGGCTTTAAGGTAGACGATGAAACGACATTAGTTGAGGATGAAGAAATAGAAGAAGGACTTGTCGTAAAGACCAATCCAAACGCAGGTAAAATGGCAAAAGAAGGCTCAACGATTACGATATATGAAAGCTCCGGAAAGAAAAAAGTAACGCTTAATGACTATGTCGGACAAGATATTGAACAGGTAAAAGAGTTGCTGGAACGGCGAGGTTTTGAAAAGATAACAATAGAAGAGGTTCATAGTGAAGAGGGAGAAGGGGTTATTGTAAATCAGGAACCTTTAGATGGAGAAGCTGTCATTCCAAGTGAAGATGAGATTACTCTCACTTATAGTGTTGGTCCTGCAAAAATTTCACTAAGAGACCTAAGCGGCTACTCAAAGGATGCTGTTGATGCCTATATTGAAGAAAATGGTTTTAAATTAAATGAAGGGGAAGCACAGTACTCTTCAGAAGTCCCAGCAGGCCAAGTCATTTCGCAATCACCAAATCCAGGCGAACAATTGGACCCTGGGAGCACCATTGAAGTTGTATACTCCCTAGGAGTAGAAGAAAAACCTGTTAAAACGGTAACGAAAGAAATTGAAATTCCTTACGAACCAGCAGAAGAAGGAGAAGAAATCGAGGTTATCCTTTCTGTCGATGATGCTGAGCATTCGGTTTCAACACCTTATGAACAATTTAAAATTACAGAGCCTACAACCAGAACCGTTGAATTTAATATTGCCCCGGATTCTACAGCTTATTATCAAGTGATGATTAAAGATACAATCGTGAAACGAGAAACGATACCATACCCTGAAGATGGATAATATCAAGGAGGAACTCTATGCCTCAAGGCAAAATAATGAAAGCTTTAAGCGGTTTTTACTATGTTTTGGACAATGATCATGTTTTCCAATGCAGGGGAAGAGGAGTATTTCGCAAAAATAAGGTTACTCCCCTCGTCGGAGATGAGGTAGTGTACCAGGCAGAAAATGACCGGGAGGGCTATATTTTAGAAATTGGAAATCGAAAAAACGAACTCATACGCCCTCCTATTGCGAATATTGATCAAGCTATTTTGGTTTTTTCTGCAGTCGAACCTGGCTTTAGTTCACTCTTATTAGATAGATTCCTTGTCCTGATTGAAGCAAACAACATTACACCAGTAATCTGCATAAGTAAGGTAGATCTTGCTGATGGAGAAAAGAAAGAAGCCATTTATGAGTTTGCAAAAGATTATGAGGCGATCGGATATGAAGTGATACTCACTTCCACTATTTCAAAGGAAGGAATTCATGATCTTCTTCCTTTGTTTAAACACAAAACATCAGTCTTTGCCGGACAATCAGGTGTGGGAAAGTCATCCTTATTAAATGTATTAAAACCTGAACTTGATTTAAAAACAAGTAATATATCTACACACCTTGGCAGGGGAAAACATACGACAAGACATGTGGAGCTGTTAATGGTTGGCCAAGGATTAGTTGCAGATACACCAGGCTTTAGTTCGCTTGATTTTCTCGGTATTGAGGCAGAAGAACTTTCTGCTTATTTCCCTGAGATAAGTGAAAAAAGTGCAGACTGTAAGTTTAGAGGATGTACCCATGTGAAAGAGCCTAAATGTGCTGTAAAAGCCGCAGTAGAGGCAGAAGAAATAAAAACATATCGTTATGAACACTATTTATCTTTTATGGAAGAAATAAAGGACAGAAAGCCGAGGTACTAAAATGATTAAGATCGCCCCGTCGATTCTATCAGCGAATTTTGCAAGACTTGAAGAAGAGATTAAAGATGTAGAAAATGGTGGAGCAGACTATATACATGTCGATGTAATGGATGGACACTTTGTTCCGAATATTACAATTGGGCCACTTATTGTTGAGGCGATAAGGCCAATTACAAAGCTCCCGTTGGATGTTCACTTAATGATTGAAAGCCCGGAAAACTATATTTCAGATTTTGCCAAGGCTGGGGCTGACATTATTTCTGTTCATGTTGAAGCATGCAGGCACCTGCACAGAACGATTCAGCAAATTAAAGCGGAGGGAATTAAAGCGGGAGTCGTACTAAACCCGCATACTCCAGTTCATATGATTCAACATATCATTGATGACGTCGATTTGGTTTTGCAGATGACTGTCAATCCAGGATTCGGCGGTCAATCATTTATTAAGAATACAGTTCCAAAAATCAAAGAAATTAAAAAGCTCGTCACTGAACGCGGACTTTCTGTCGAAATTCAAGTAGACGGCGGAATAAATCCCGAAACAGCTCAAACCTGTGTCGAAGCAGGTGCAAACGTGCTTGTAGCAGGATCTGCGATTTATAATAAAGCAAATCGCAAAGAAGCGATAAAAAAAATAAGAGGACAATAAGACCGAGAAATCGGTCTTATTTTGTAGTTTCAAAATTTATATGTTATCAAAAAAATAAGAAACCTGTACACCAATCTGTTTTTGCGATTTATGTCGAATAATCGATATATTGAAATTTTCGAAGATAAATCCCTTGATTAACGAAAGGAGTGCAGCTGATTTTACTTTTTTAAATTCTGTGCCCTTGTAGGGAACCTCCATGATGAAATTATTTTCAACCTGATTTTCTTCCATTTATTTTTTCTTAAAGGAAAGTCAAGAAAAACTCATAATAATATTATGTAAACTAATAGATCTATCTTTTCAATTTTCGGTAATGAATGCTATAGTAAATCCATGATTGAAAGGAGAATTATTAGTGAAGAAAATAAATTTAGTTGCAGGTGGGCCAAGTTATTTGCTGCCTGAATTAGGTGATTATCATGACAGTCACTCTACTTGGGTGGGAATTGACAAGGGCGCCGTTTATTTGCTCGAGCAAGGAATAATCCCTCACATTGCATTCGGGGATTTTGATTCAGTTACAATTGAAGAGAAGCTTTTTTTAGATAACCATTCTGTCAAGCTTACTACCTTTCAAGCAGAGAAGGATGCGACAGATACTGAGCTGGCTCTTTCTTGGGCTATTAAACAAAACCCAAATCTTATCCGCATTTTTGGTGCAACAGGAGGCAGACTTGATCATTTACTTGCCAATTTACATATAATGAAGAGATTTTACAATAAAAACATTCAAATAAAATTGATTGATCGTTATAATCAAGCAGAAGTTTTTTTGCCTGATTGCTATAAGGTAGATAAAAAAGAGGAATATAAATACATATCGTTTATCCCTATCTCTGAAGAGGTCAGTGGAATTACATTAACCGGATTTAAATACCCTCTAAATAATTGTCATATTCAGCTTGGTTCCACACTATGTATTAGTAACGAACTCATTCATGCTCAAGGTACTTTTTCATTTACATCTGGCATATTATTGATGATAAGAAGCAAAGATTAATCGTGCTTTCATATAAAAATGCCAGAATGGTCCTTCTAAGGATAAATTGCTCAAAACACCTTTAAAGCTGAACAAAGATGATGATTGAAGGATTGAGGAGGGAAACAATGAAATTTTATACGATTAAGCTGCCAAAGTTTTTAGGTGGAATTATACGGGCTATGCTGGGCTCATTCAAAAAAGAGTGAACAACTGAATTTGTTTTTAAGTGTTGGGATCGCTGGTAAAAATTCTGTTTTCAAAATCATGATATCGTGATGCTTATAAAAAAGCCTGTTCAAAATGTTATTTGAAGATTTAACATAAAAAAAGCACCGATGAGGTGCTTTTTTTATGTAATGACACTTTATTACACACGCTCCACTTTACCTGACTTTAAAGCGCGAGCAGATACATATACGCGTTTAGGTTTACCGTCAACTAGAATACGGACTTTTTGAAGGTTTGCACCCCAAGTACGTTTTGTTGAGTTCATAGCGTGAGAACGAGCGTTTCCAGAACGAGTTTTCTTACCAGTAACAACACATTTACGTGCCATAATAGAATCCCTCCTTACTACAACAACATCCAACATTCAAAAATAATTCATGTATGATCTTCATGACCTTACTAATTTATCATAACTGTCATTTTAATGCAATACTTCTTTTCTTTCCTATCAAGAGTTTTCTCTTGACATGAATGATTGGGGAATTTTATGCAATTACTTCGTTAAGCATGCCAATAATTTAATAAAGGTGCAATTATTTTAATAAAGGTCCAAATAATTCATGGAAGCTGCAATTATCTCGCTAATCGTTTAATCTGATTATTATACAAATGCATCAAATTAAAGAAAGGCTTCCCTATCAGCGAAAAGTTACTTTAGTAAGTTCAGAATGTTAAAATAAATTAACGTATAAAATAGTGTTACCACAACGTCGAGATCCAAGCCTAGCTGAAATTCATTAGGTCAAATATTTGCTTTTGGGGTCCTCTTTTAGACTTTTTAAGCGTCAATTTCTTATAAAGAGATAATATCGAAGGAATTAAGATATTCTAAAGTGATACAGAAACTTTTAAAAGCAGAAGCCTTGTAGTAAAATATTTATAGTCAATGTGATTTTTTCCAGGAGGGGGCTCTACTATGTCCATTGAATTAAAAACAAAGTACGGACAAATTGACATTACAAATGAAGTCATTGCAATGGTCGCAGGCGGTGCTGCAGTTGATTGCTACGGAATTGTAGGAATGGCTTCGAAAAACCAGATCAAAGACGGTCTTACAGAAATTTTACGGAAAGAAAACTTCAGCCGCGGCGTCCTTGTGCGCCAAGAAGAAGATGAAATGCATATTGATATGTTTATTATTGTAAGCTATGGCACGAAAATCTCTGAAATAGCACATAATGTGCAAACAAAAGTAAAATATACTTTGGACCAAACAGTCGGACTAGCTGTCGATTCAGTCAATATATATGTGCAGGGAGTTCGAGTAGCGAACCCGTAGTAAGGAGGAAGATTTGTGGCTATTACAACTTTAGATGGTAAGCGTTTTGCTGAAATGATCTTGCAAGGGGCCAGCCATCTTTCCAATAATGCGAAAATTGTGGATGCCTTAAACGTATTCCCAGTTCCAGACGGTGATACAGGAACGAATATGAATTTGTCAATGTCATCAGGAGCAAAGGAAGTAAAACAACACGTGACAGATCATATCGGCAAGGTAGGCACTGCCCTTTCTAAAGGGCTCTTAATGGGGGCACGCGGCAACTCAGGTGTTATCTTGTCTCAATTGTTCAGAGGCTTTTCTAAATCAATTGAATCAAAAAAAGGGATAGACAGCAAAGGTTTTGCTGATGCACTTCAAGCAGGTGTTGATACAGCGTATAAGGCTGTGATGAAACCAGTTGAGGGTACGATTTTAACGGTGGCAAAGGATTCTGCAAAGGCCGCTGTATCTGCTGCAAAAAATGAAAAAGATATTATAAAAGTGATGGAAGTTGTTGTAAAGGAGGCAAAAGCCTCTTTAAACAGAACTCCAGAGCTTCTGCCAGTTTTAAAGGAAGTAGGAGTAGTTGATAGTGGAGGACAGGGCTTACTTTTTGTATTTGAAGGTTTTCTTGCAGAATTAAAAGGGGAAAAGCTTTCTGAAACAAAAGCAAACCTTCCTTCTATGAGTGAACTTGTAAGCGCAGAACATCATAAAAATATTCAAAGCCATATAAATACTGAGGACATTGAGTTTGGATATTGTACGGAATTTATGGTTTGTTTTGAGGAAGGAAAAGAAACGTTCAATGAACAGAGATTCAGAGAAGATTTAAGTGAGTATGGCGATTCTTTACTTGTTATTGCTGATGAAGAGATCGCAAAAGTACATATACATGCAGAATACCCAGGAGAAGTTCTTTCTTATGGGCAAAAGTATGGAAATCTCATCAATATGAAGATTGATAATATGAGGCAGCAGCACAGCAACATTGTGGGGGAAGCCTCTTCCCAGGAAAAACAGTCTGTTAAAAAGGAAAAACAACAGTACGGTATTGTGACTGTGACGATGGGGAAAGGGATTGCTGATTTATTTAGAAGCATTGGTGCACATTCTGTAATTGAAGGCGGCCAAACCATGAATCCAAGCACAGAAGACATTGTACAGGCGATTAAAGATGTGCATGCTGAAAATATTATCATCCTTCCTAATAATTCAAATATTGTGATGGCTGCCCAGCAGGCTGCTTCTGTTGTCGACGAAAATGTCTTTGTTATCCCTTCAAAAACTGTACCACAGGGAATGTCAGCACTTTTGGCATTTAATCCGGAAACTAGTCCTGAAGAAAATGAACATACAATGAAAGAAGCCCTTAGGCATGTTAAAACAGGACAAATCACTTATGCTGTGAGAGACACCAATATAGACGGGATCGATATCGGAAAAGATGATTTTATGGGAATTGCGAATGGGAAGATTGTGACAAAAGACAAGAACCAACTCGAAGCTGCTAAAAAGCTGCTTGAAAAATTGGTCACAGAAGACGATGAAATCCTTACTATTCTCCAAGGGCAAGATGCTAAAGATGACGAAGTAGACAGCCTCGAAAGCTTTATCGAAGAAAAATTTCCGGATATTGAAGTTGAGGTTCATAATGGTGAACAACCACTTTATGCTTATATCTTTGCAATTGAATAGCGATTATAGAAGGGGAGCTTCCCCTTCTATTTTTATCTGTTAAGAAATTTTAAGTTAATTAAAGTATGAACGTAATAAAGAATGGTATCATTGTCCAGCTCCAGCTCCAGCTCCAGCTCCAGCTCCTAGCCCCTCTAGATCGCTTGTCGGGGCTGTTCAAGGCGCTTCCGCTTTTCCTTGTATGAAAGCTTTTACAACTATAAAGACGTTTTGATAAAATAGTGTTAGAGGGGAATTGGACACGAGGTGAGAGGGGAAAATTATGAAGTATCGAACAGTTTTTGATATTATTGGACCAGTTATGATTGGTCCATCAAGCTCACATACAGCAGGGGCAGCAAGAATCGGCCGTGTTGCTAGAAGTTTATTTGGCAGGGAGCCTAAATGGGCATCTATTTCTTTTTATGGATCTTTTGCTAAGACATATAAAGGACATGGGACAGATATTGCGATTGTCGGGGGATTGCTGGATTTTGATACATTTGATGAAAGAATTAAAACCTCCTTGCAAATTGCCAAGGAACAAGGTATTAAGGTTACCTTTTTTGAAGAGGATGCTATTACTGATCATCCGAATACGGCAAGAGTAATTATTGGAGATGACCAGGGCCAATTAGAACTGGTTGGTATTTCAATTGGCGGAGGGAAAATAGAAATCATTGAGTTGAATGGGTTTAAATTGAAAATATCAGGCAATCATCCTGCCATTCTGGTCGTTCATAATGATCGCTTTGGAGCGATTGCTGCGGTAGCAAACGTCCTGGCCAAGCATGCGATTAATATCGGCCACATGGATGTATCAAGAAAAGAAAAAGGACAACTTGCCCTTATGACAATAGAAGTAGACCAAAACATTAATCCTCTTGTTTTGGACGAGCTCAAGACCTTACCAAACATTCTGCAAGTAACAAAAATAACTGAGTAATATTAACGCCGAACGTGAATGGGGGAATAGGAGTGTTTAGAAATGTAGCGGAGCTTGTGGAACTTGCTGAAAGCAAAGGGACTAAAATTGCTGAAATCATGATCGAGCAGGAAATGGATGTGTCCGGAAGGTCAAGAAAAGAAGTCCTTAGCCAGATGGAAACAAACCTGAATGTCATGGAACAGGCATTAGAAAAAGGAATTGCAGGAGTAAGCTCGCATTCTGGCTTAACAGGCGGAGATGCGGTCCTAATGCAAAAATATATCGAAAAAGGCAATTTTCTATCAGGAGAAACACTGCTGGACGCCGTAAGTAAGGCGGTTGCTACAAATGAGGTAAATGCTGCAATGGGAACAATTTGCGCTACTCCAACAGCAGGTTCAGCCGGGGTCGTCCCAGGTACTTTATTTGCTGTAAAAAATAAATTGAATCCAACAAAGGAGCAAATGCTTGAATTTCTTTTTACAGCAGGTGCTTTTGGCTTTGTTGTTGCAAATAATGCTTCCATTTCTGGTGCTGCCGGCGGTTGTCAAGCGGAAGTAGGCTCAGCTGCAGGTATGGCAGCAGCAGCAATTGTCGAGCTTGCTGGAGGTACACCTTCCCAATCAGCGGAAGCAATGGCTATTACATTAAAAAATATGCTTGGTCTTGTGTGCGACCCTGTTGCAGGGTTAGTAGAGGTTCCATGTGTTAAACGGAATGCCATGGGTGCTGCAAACGCTATGGTTGCTGCAGATATGGCACTAGCAGGAATAACAAGCCGCATTCCATGTGATGAGGTAATCGACGCAATGTATAAGATAGGTCAATCTATGCCTACAGCTTTAAAAGAAACTGCACAAGGAGGTTTAGCAGCGACTCCTACTGGGCGGGAGCTTGAAGCGAAGATTTTCGGAGTGTCGCTGAACAAAAGTAATGACGAGTTTGCAAGATAGCCTATCAAATATAAGAGGGATTGGGCAAGAAACACAGCTTACATTAAACGAAATGGGGCTCTACACGGTTCAGGATTTACTTGGGTATTTCCCATACAGATATGAGGATTATCAGCTTCGTGATCTTACAGAAGTAGGACATGAGGAGAGAGTTACAGTAGAAGGGAAGGTTCATAGCGAGCCTTCTCTTACGTATTTTGGAAAAAAAAAATCTAGACTAACCTTCAGACTGCTTGCAGGGAGATATTTAATTAAAGCTGTATGCTTTAATCGTCCTTATTACAAAAATAAATTAGAATTAAATGCGATTGTTACGATTAGCGGAAAGTGGGACAAGCATCGACAAACAGTGACTGTTCAAGAGATTAACTTCGGACCTCATCAAAAACAGCATGATATCGAGCCTGTATATTCAGTCAAAGGAAGGCTGACTGTTAAAATGATGAGAAAGTTTGTGGCAGCCGCTATTCATCAATATTCAGAGCAAATTCAAGAGAACTTACCTGCTTCTCTTTTACACACCTATAAGCTTCAATCTAAAAAAGAAGCGGTGAAAACCCTTCATATACCTTTATCCCATGAACAATTGAAACAGTCTCGAAGAAGATTTGTCTATGAAGAGTTTCTTTTATTTCAGCTAAAAATGCAGGCACTTAGAAAAATCCAACGTGAACATTCTAAAGGTGTCGCTCATCACTTTGATGAAACGTTGTTACTTAGCTTCATTGAAAAACTGCCATTTCCTCTTACTTCTGCCCAAAAACGAGTCATTAACGAAATTAAATCAGATCTCGTTTCTCCATATCGGATGAATCGCTTGCTTCAAGGGGATGTGGGTTCAGGTAAAACAGTAGTGGCAGCTATCAGCCTGTATGCTGTGATTTTATCTGGGCATCAGGGCGCTTTAATGGTTCCAACAGAGATCCTAGCTGAACAGCATGCAGAATCGCTATCAACGCTTTTTGAAAATACCGGTATACAAATCGCCTTGCTTACGAGTTCTGTGAAAGGTAAAAAGCGAAAAGAATTGGTAAGCCGTCTTGAGAATGGAGAAATAAACATCCTAGTCGGAACTCATGCCCTTATTCAGGAGGATGTAAACTTTTTGAAATTAGGTCTCGTTATTACCGATGAACAACATCGATTTGGTGTCGGGCAGCGAAGATTGCTAAGAGCAAAAGGAATGAATCCAGATGTCTTGTTTATGACAGCTACACCCATTCCAAGGACTCTTGCCATCACAGTTTTTGGAGAAATGGATGTGTCAATAATCGATGAAATGCCTTCTGGGCGAAAAAAAATTGAAACATATTGGGTAAAGCATCAAATGCTGGAGAGAATTTTAAACTTTATTGAAAAAGAAGTTCGGAAAGGAAGACAAGCATACGTAATCTGCCCTTTAATAGAAGAATCAGAGAAGCTCGATGTACAAAATGCGATTGATGTTCACAGTATGCTTAACTCTTATTTTGGAAGCCAAATGCAAGTGGCGCTTATGCATGGTAAATTACCGCCTGATGAAAAAGAAGAGGTTATGCGGAAATTTAGTGAAAATAATTCACAAATCCTCGTTTCTACTACGGTGGTGGAGGTTGGAGTAAATGTACCTAACGCAACAATTATGGTCATTTATGATGCAGAAAGATTTGGATTGTCACAATTACACCAACTAAGAGGAAGGGTTGGCAGGGGAAGCGATCAGTCGTATTGTATTTTGCTGGCTGATCCTAAGTCTGAGACAGGCAAAGAGAGAATGAGAATAATGACCGAAACAACCGATGGATTTGTCCTATCGGAAAAAGACCTTGAACTAAGAGGGCCTGGAGATTTTTTTGGAAGAAAGCAAAGCGGTATGCCGGAATTTAAAGTGGCAGATATGGTCCACGATTACAGAGCACTCGAAGTTGCAAGAAGTGATGCGGCCAAGCTTATCCATTCAGAAGCCTTTTGGAAAGCCTCTGATTATGCCCTGCTTCGAAACTATTTACAAGAATCAGGTGTGCTGGAGGGAGAAAAATTAGACTAAAGAGCAGATTGCAAATCCTTGTTGCAATCTGTTTTTATTGGCTATATACTACTATTAGTACCTAGTCTTAAAAGCTTTACTGCTCTTTTTTAGGGATAATAGAGGAACCCTGTATGAAGTCTTGTCTTTGATTAAAAGGGATTAAATTTGATCGGTGTGGTCGAAAATGAGAAGGAATAAAAAAGAAAGACAGCGGATGTTGATGGAAACAATCGAAAAAACGCCTTTTATTACAGATGAAGAGTTAGCCGAAAAGTTCCAGGTCAGTATTCAAACAATTCGGTTAGACCGTCTTGAGCTCTCGATTCTAGAGTTAAGGGAGCGGATAAAGCACGTTGCTGAGAAGAAGATGGAGGATGAAGTTAAATCACTGCCGGTAGATGAAATTATTGGTGAAATTATTGATATAGAATTGGACAAGAGTGCGATTTCAATGCTGGAAATTAATGAAGAACATGTATTTAGCCGAAATCAAATTGCCCGCGGTCATCATTTATTTGCCCAAGCCAATTCATTGGCAGTTGCTGTTATCAATGATGAATTAGCCCTAACAGCTAAAGCTCGTATTCATTTTACGAGACAGGTTAAACAAAACGAACGGGTTGTTGCAAAAGCTAGAGTAAAAAAGGTTGATTCTGGGAAAGATCGAACGGTTGTAGATGTTCTTAGCTATGTAGGCACAGAACTCGTTTTTTCGGGTGAATTTGAAATGTACCGTTCCAAGCAACCTAAAAAAGGATGATTTAAAGAATGAGAATAGCTGTTGACGCTATGGGAGGGGACAATGCTCCAAAAGCGATCGTGGAAGGTGTCATAAAAGCGATTCAAACTTTTTCCGATTTGGAAGTTACGTTAATTGGAAAAGAAGAAGAGATTAACAAATACTTATCTACAAATGAACGAATAACCGTTATACATACGAATGAAATAATAGAGGCTACTGAGGAACCGGTACGAGCTGTTAGAAGGAAAAAGCAAGCATCCATGGTTCTAATGGCGAACGAAGTAAAAGAAGGGAAGGCCGATGCTTGTATTTCGGCAGGTAATACAGGCGCTTTAATGACTGCCGGGTTATTTGTAGTTGGAAGAATTAACGGAATAGACCGTCCAGCTTTATCGCCGACTCTTCCTACATTAGATGGAAAAGGTTTTTTATTTTTGGATGTTGGGGCAAATGTCGATGCAAAGCCAGAACATCTCATGCAATACGCTATTATGGGTTCTATCTATGCAGAAAAAGTTCGGGGTATAGCAAATCCAAGAATAGGTTTATTAAATGTCGGAACAGAAGATAAAAAAGGCAACGAGCTAACAAAGCAAGCTTTCGAAAAACTCAAACAGTCCAATTTGAATTTCATTGGAAACGTTGAATCAAGGGACTTATTAGAAGGAATAGCTGATGTTGTTGTTACTGACGGTTTCACCGGAAATATTGCATTAAAAACAATTGAAGGTACAGCTCTTTCAGTATTTTCGATGTTAAAAGAGGCCCTAACAAGCTCGCTTTCATCTAAATTAGCAGCAGCAGTATTAAAGCCCCAGCTTAAAGAAATTAAAACGAAAATGGATTACTCAGAATATGGTGGAGCAAGCCTTTTTGGCTTAACAGCACCTGTTATTAAAGCTCATGGCTCCTCCGATCAAAATGCTGTTTATAATGCGATCCGGCAAGCAAGAGAAATGGCCTTACACCAAGTTTCAGTAAAGATACGTGAAACAGTCGCAGAAATGGAATAAAATTATTAATAAATCATCATTAAGGGGGATAATATGAGTAAAATTGCATTTATTTTTCCTGGTCAAGGATCCCAAGCTGTAGGTATGGGAAAACAATTATTTGATGAAGTGGAACAATCGAAACATATCTTTCAAGCAGCAGATGACCGCCTTGGGTTAAGCTTGTCCCGCATCATTTTTGAAGGACCCCAGGATGAGTTAACGGCTACCTATCATGCACAGCCTGCTTTGTTAACCACAAGTATGGCTATTCTTGAAAAGTTTAAGGAAGCTGGTATCACACCAGATTATGTTGCAGGTCATAGTTTAGGAGAGTATACGGCGCTAGTTGCGTCAGGTGTGCTTGCTTTTGAAGATGCTGTTCATGCCGTACATAAGCGCGGCTTGTTTATGGAAGAGGCAGTTCCGACCGGAGAAGGAGCAATGGCTGCCGTACTTGGAATGGAAGCGGATTTGCTTGATGATGTGACTAAAACGGTTACAAATGAAGGAAACATTGTTCAATTAGCAAACTTAAACTGTCCTGGACAAATTGTTATTTCAGGATCGGCTGAGGGTGTAGAGCGTGCATCAGTACTTGCTAAGGAAAAAGGCGCAAAAAGGGTTATCCCATTAGTAGTGAGCGGACCTTTTCACTCGGAACTTATGAAGCCTGCTGCCGGACAGCTTAGGGAAGTTCTTGACCAGCTTTCCCTACGTGAAGCAAAGGTGCCTGTTATTTCAAACGTTACAGCTAAACCGATTACTGATGCACAAGATATTAAAGAGAAGTTGATCGAACAATTATATTCTCCTGTCCGCTGGGAAGAATCTGTAAGGGTAATGATTGATTCTGGGGTTACAACTTTTATCGAAATTGGCCCGGGTAAGGTGTTGTCAGGTTTAGTTAAGAAAGTGGATCGAAAAATCAAAGTTCTTGCTGTCTCTGATTTAGAGACAATCGAAGCTGCAGCAGCAACGTTAAAGGAGGAAAAATAGATGCTGACTGATAAGACTGCTCTTGTCACAGGAGCATCCCGCGGGATCGGCCGTTCAATTGCGATTGAGCTTGCAAAGCAAGGAGCAAATGTAGTAGTCAATTATGCAGGCAATGAAGCGAAAGCCAGTGAAGTGGTTGAGGAAATTAAAGCATTAGGAAGAGAAGCAATTGCTTATAAAGCAAATGTAGCAATTGCTGATGAAGTGCAGCAAATGGTTAAGGATACAGTTGGAAATTTCGGAAGCCTTGATGTTCTTGTCAATAATGCGGGCATTACAAGAGATAATTTATTAATGAGAATGAAGGAATCGGAATGGGATGATGTTATTAATACTAACTTAAAAGGTGTATTCAACTGCAGTAAAGCAGTCACACGTCAAATGATGAAACAAAGATACGGGAGAATTATTAATATTGCTTCTATCGTCGGAGTAAGCGGTAATCCAGGACAAGCAAATTATGTAGCAGCGAAAGCTGGTGTAATCGGCTTGACTAAAACAACTGCAAAAGAGCTCGCAAGCCGTAATATTACAGTAAATGCTGTGGCACCTGGTTTTATTACAACAGATATGACAGGGGAGCTTAATGAGGAGACCCAAAACGAAATGTTAAAGCAAATTCCTCTTGCAAGATTTGGGCAGCCGGAAGACATTGCCCATATTGTAGTATTTCTTGCTTCGGAAAAAGGATCTTATATGACTGGCCAAACATTACATGTTGACGGCGGAATGGTCATGTAAAGCTTTTGTTTGTTAAATAGGAAATTTTAAGCTATTCAAAAAAAATAATACCATTTAATGGATGAACACCCCTTTCTTTATTTTCTGAGGTATCAATGAAGATAGGCGGGTAAGTTTCACTTTTTCTAGTTTTTTTAATAAAAATCTACTATAATACTTTGAGGGGAGGTGAATGGTTATGGCAGAAGTTTTAGATCGTGTAACTAAGATTATTGTTGATCGTCTCGGTGTTGACGCTGAAGAGGTAAAACTAGAATCTTCGTTCAAAGATGATCTTGGTGCTGATTCCCTAGATGTAGTTGAGTTAGTAATGGAACTTGAAGATGAGTTCGATATGGAAATTTCTGACGAAGATGCAGAAAATATCTCTACAGTTGGAGATGCTGTTAACTACATAAAAAACCAAGCGTAAAATTGTTTAAAGTCCCGTTAATAGCGGGGCTTTATCCCTTTATAAATCATTAAAAGCCTATTTTTAATCATTTATAAAGTGAAACTTTTAGGCAGTGGAGGATGCCCCACTGTTGGTTAGCTGAGGCCCACAGAATGCGAGTCACACAGACGTTGCCACAGACGTGGCACTTATAGTCTGTGTTCCACTTTTCCGGACCTTGCAGGGCAGTTATCCCTACCAATAACCTTTTCGTGTTCAGAATCTTGAAGGTGGGTTACTGCCCGTCAAGAGTGGGATAAAGTGAAACTTCCAAACTTTCATTAGGATTATATTTACACATGACTGGAACAAATCTGATGATAGAAGCCTATTTGAAAGTTTGTTGGATAATCGGAGGTTATGATGCCAAGACGTATCAATTATAAGGAAAAAAGACTATTTCACAAAAAAGCTGAAGAATTCAAGAAATTTCAGGAGCAAGTAAGCGTGCATTTTGATAATGAGAAACTTCTTTATCAAGCCTTTACACATTCCTCCTATGTGAATGAACATCGTAAAAAACCATATGAAGATAATGAAAGACTGGAATTTTTAGGTGATGCTGTTCTGGAGCTGACTATTTCGAAATTTCTCTTTCAAAAGTATCCAACAATGAGCGAAGGGGACTTGACAAAACTTCGGGCTGCAATTGTATGTGAACCTTCACTTGTTATGTTCGCAAATACGCTAGCTTTCGGAAAGCTTGTATTGCTTGGAAAAGGGGAGGAAATGACAGGCGGACGGGAAAGGCCTGCTCTTTTAGCTGACGTATTTGAAGCTTTTATTGGAGCCCTTTATTTAGATCAAGGATTACCAATTGTAGAAGAATTTCTCGAAAAGTATGTTATTCCTAAAATCAACTCAGGTGCTTTCTCTCATGTAATGGACTTTAAAAGTCAGCTTCAGGAATTAGTTCAGCGTGATGTTAAAGGAACTCTTGAATATAAGATTGTCGAAGAGAAAGGGCCAGCTCACAACAGAGAGTTTATAGCGAATGTCTCGTTAAATCATGATGTTCTCGGAGTTGGAACAGGCCGCTCCAAAAAAGAGGCAGAACAACATGCGGCTCAAGAAGCGCTGGCAAAATTGCAAAAGCAAAACGTAAAATCATAATCGACGGCTGACTCTAGACTTTACTGAACCTCTGGCTATCCATGTTAGAGTGAATCAATTGTTCCCTGAGTCGGCCTTATTTTTTGTTCAAATGAAAAGGATTTAGTTTTTATGGTAAAATAGTTTAGACTTTTTAGAAAGCAAGGGGGATCATGATGTTCCTCAAAAGATTGGATATCATTGGTTTTAAATCATTTGCAGAACGTGTAAGTGTTGATTTTGATAATGGTGTAACAGCTGTAGTTGGTCCAAATGGAAGTGGAAAAAGCAATATTACTGATGCGATTCGCTGGGTGCTTGGAGAACAATCGGCCAGGTCATTGCGCGGCGCAAAAATGGAAGATATTATTTTTGCAGGAAGTGATACACGTAAAGGCCTTAACATTGCCGAGGTCACGCTAACTTTAGATAATGATGATCACTTTTTACCAATTGATTATCATGAGGTAAGTGTCACTAGACGTGTATACCGATCAGGTGAAAGTGAATTTTTTATTAATAAACAATCTTGCAGACTAAAAGATATAATAGATTTGTTTTTAGACTCTGGGCTGGGGAAAGAAGCGTTTTCAATTATCAGCCAAGGAAAGGTAGAAGAAATTCTCAGCAGCAAGGCCGAAGAAAGACGAACAATCTTTGAAGAAGCTGCTGGGGTTTTAAAGTATAAAACCCGTAAGAAAAAAGCGGAGTATAAGCTAGGAGAAACACAAGAAAACTTAAATCGTGTCCAAGATATCCTTCATGAATTAGAAGGACAAGTTGAACCATTAAAAATCCAGGCCTCGATTGCAATAGACTATTTAGAGAAAAAAGAAGAGCTCGAACAAATTGAAGTTGCTCTCACTGTATATGAAATTGAAGAGCTTCATCAAAAATGGGAAAACCTCTCAAATACTGTTAAGACAGGAAAGGAACAGGAGCTCGATCTCTCATCCACATTGCAAAAAAAGGAAGCCTTTGTTGAACAGACGAGGGACAAGTTGTCAGCGCTTGATGAGTCCATTGATGAACTTCAACAAGTTTTATTATTGGCTAGTGAAGAGCTGGAGAAGCTTGAAGGCCGGAAAGAAGTACTAAAAGAACGAAAAAAAAATGCCCATCAAAATAGAGAACAACTAGAAAATCTGATTGAAGAACTTACAGTGAGAGAAAATTTCCTTGTAACAGAAAAGAGGAAAGAAGAAGAAACACTCTCACATTTGCAAATGGAAGTTGAAGAGATTAAACGAAGCTTAAAAGAAAAGCTTAGCCAGTTGAGTTCATATCGTGAAGATTTAGGAAGTAAAATTGAAGATTTGAAAAGTGAATACTTTGAAAAATTGAATGAACAAGCTACAGCAAGAAATGAGATTAATTACATACGCGATCAATTGCAGCAGCAAAAACACAAGCTTGACAGACTAGGCGAAAACAATCAGAAATATCTTTCTGAACGGAAGAACATTGATGAACGCAAAGTAAGGATTCAAGCAAAGCATACTTTGCTTTCGAGTCAACTAGATGATCAAATAAAATCATTTAGAGAGTTTCAAACAAAGTTAGATCGAGAACGAAATCAATACCAGAAAAAAGAATCTTCTCTTTATCAAGCTTATCAATTTTTACAGCAAACAAGAGCTCGAAAAGAAATGCTTGAAGCAATGCAAGAGGATTATGCTGGCTTCTTTCAAGGTGTAAAAGAAGTGTTAAAGGCTAAAGATCGTCTTAAAGGAATTTACGGGGCAATTGCGGAGCTGATCACAACTGAGAAAACATATGAAACAGCAATTGAGGTTGCGCTTGGAGGGGCAGCACAGCATGTCGTGGTTAAAGATGAAGCTTCGGCAAGGTCGGCTATTGCGTTTTTAAAACAAAACTCATATGGAAGAGCTACCTTTCTTCCTTTATCGGTAGTAAACGGAAGATATATTTCAGACCATGAGAAAAACGTCATGAAAAGCCATCCTTCCTTTATAGGGATTGCAGCAGAGCTTACCAGCTATAATAAGCAATATGATCAAATCATCTTTAATCTCTTAGGAGCGGTTATTATTACGAAGGATCTTAAAGGTGCAAATGAGCTGGCAAAGCTTTTAAAATACCGTTTCCGTCTAGTAACTCTTGAAGGCGATGTAGTAAATCCCGGTGGTTCCATGACCGGCGGGGCAGTTAAGCAGAAAAATAATTCCTTATTAAGCCGTAATCGTGAAATAGACACCATTAGTGATAAGCTATCAGAAATGGAACAAAAAACAGCTGATCTTGAACATCAAGTAAAACAGTTAAAAGCGTCAATTTTGGAAAATGAAAAAACACTTGAAAAACTTCGTTCCAAAGGGGAACAATTAAGAATAGATGAACAAAATGCCCGCAGCGAACGAAGGGAAATGGAATTAAATGAACAAAACTTAAATGAACATCTCTCATTATATGATGCAGAAATGCAAACCTATCGAGACGAGGAAAATAAAATGATCATGAGAAAGGAAGAGCTGGAGGCGAAGCTCCTCACCCTTTCAAATGATATGAAAAACTTTGAAAAAAACATTGAAGAACTATCCCAAATAAAAACTAGTCAGCAATCATCTAAAGAAGACATGCAGCAGCAAATTACGGAGCAAAAGATTGAGCTTGCTTCGAAGGAACAAGTGTTTGAAAATCAAAAAGAAGCAGTTCGCAGATTGAATAGTGAATTTAATGAGGTTAAGAACAGACTTTCTGAAACAAAAGAAGATCTTTCTTTGTTATCAAATGAAATGAATACGAACTCGTCTGGTGCAGAGCAGTTAGAAGAAGCAGCTGGGAAGAAACTGAAGGATAAGAACAAAACGATTGAATTAATTGCCTCTCGCAGAGAACAACGTCTTCAAATGCAGCAGCAATTAGAAATAGATGAGCTGGAAGTAAAAGAATTAAAGCGGAAATATAAACAAATGAGTGATTGGTTAAAGGATGAAGAAGTAAAGCTTACTCGAATTGACGTAGAGCTTGATAACAGGCTGAATCATTTACGAGAAGAGTATCTTTTGACCTATGAAGGAGCAAAGGAAAAATACTCGCTTGACATTGAAGCAAACGATGCAAGAAAACGAGTAAAACTCATAAAGCTTGCAATCGAAGAGCTTGGTACTGTTAACCTTGGAGCAATCGATGAATATGACAGGGTATTTGAGCGGTTTGAATTCTTAACGGAACAAAAAAATGACCTTCAAGAAGCTAAAGATACACTTTATCAGGTGATTGGTGAAATGGATGATGAAATGAAAAAACGGTTCAATCATACGTTTACACAAATCCAGTCACATTTTGAAGCAGTTTTCCAAGCCTTGTTTGGCGGAGGAAGAGCTGATTTGAGGCTTACCAATCCTGAGGATTTATTGAATACAGGTGTGGATATTGTTGCTCAACCACCAGGCAAAAAGCTTCAAAATTTGGGTCTGCTTTCAGGAGGAGAACGTGCGCTGACAGCCATCGCACTATTATTCTCCATTTTAAAAGTACGCCCAGTTCCATTTTGCGTATTGGATGAAGTAGAGGCTGCTCTAGACGAAGCAAACGTTCACCGCTTTGCACAATATTTAAAACGGTACAGCAAAGAAACCCAATTCATTGTTATTACCCACCGTAAAGGGACAATGGAAGAAGCTGATGGGTTGTATGGAGTGACAATGCAAGAATCAGGGGTATCAAAATTAGTGTCCGTCCGTCTTGAAGAAACAAAGGAATTAGTTAAATAATACAGGGATCTATTTTAAGAGATTTTTGCTTTTAACATACTAGAGTGCTTAAATAAAAGGCAATTGGTGTATTGTAGATAGCTTTACTGCTCACCTCAGAAAGATACCACAAATTTTGAGGTGATTCCCTTTGTTTCAAGAAGGAACAAAGATACAAAAACGCTAATAATTAAAGAAGGGAAGACAATCATGAGCTTTTTTAGAAAGTTAAAGGATAAATTCACGAAGTCTACAGATGAGGTAACAGGCAAATTTAGAGACGGGCTTGAAAAAACAAGAAACTCTTTTTCAGAAAGAGTAAATGATCTGGTAGCCCGTTACCGGAAAGTGGATGAAGAATTTTTTGAGGAATTAGAGGAAGTGTTAATTGGCGCAGACGTAGGATTCACGACAGTTATGGAATTAATTGATGCACTGAAAATGGAAGTAAAGCGCCGTAACATTCAGGATACAAAGGAAGTGCATTCTGTCATTTCTGAGAAGCTGGTTGAAATTTATCAGGGGGAAGACGATGCATCGCCTAGGCTTAACCTAGAAGAAGGAAGGTTAAATGTTATTTTAATGGTCGGAGTTAATGGAGTAGGGAAAACGACTACGATCGGAAAGCTCGCAAATCGGCTGAAAAATGAGGGGAAGTCTGTCTTGCTTGCTGCTGGAGATACGTTCCGTGCAGGAGCGATCGAGCAGCTTGAGGTTTGGGGAGAACGTGTTGGTGTTGATGTTATTAAACAGGGAGCAGGTTCTGACCCGGCAGCTGTCATGTATGATGCTGTCCAAGCTGCAAAAGCAAGAAAAGTAGATGTTTTGTTATGTGATACGGCTGGCCGTTTGCAAAACAAAGTGAATCTAATGAAAGAGCTGGAAAAAGTCAAACGAGTCATTGAAAGGGAAATTCCTGGAGCCCCGCACGAGGTACTTCTGGTTCTTGATGCGACTACCGGCCAAAATGCTATGCTGCAAGCAAAGCAATTCTCACAGGCAACTTCAGTCACTGGTATCGTTTTAACCAAGCTTGATGGTACCGCAAAAGGCGGGATTGTTCTTGCCATTAGAAACGAGTTGAGCATACCAGTGAAACTGGTTGGTCTTGGTGAAAAGGTAGATGACCTGCAGCAATTTGACGCAGAACAATATGTATATGGCCTTTTTGCAGATGCAGTAGATGAAGAACATGTAGAATAATGGATAACGCGCCTTTTAGCGCGTTATTTTTAAATTATAATAATTTCTCCTATCAATTGTTCGAAAAAACGAGTTCCTTACCTTTCTAAATTTTCTCACTCACCAGGGGAAATTTTATGCCTGGCAAGGATAGGCATAACTTTGCAATCTTTTTCGGTTCGCAAAATCTATGATCCTATTTTTCTTTTATTTTTACTCTGCCCTAAAGATGACAGATAGTTAAAAAACAATCAAATTCTATGTTAAGATAAAAACTTGACAGAAGTTTGGTAAAACAGTACACTAAGTAATTGTAAAGGTAATTTACTTAACAAAGGGGAGCTCAGCATGATGCTAGAGAAAACAACGAGAATAAATTACCTATTTGATTTTTATCAATCGTTGTTAACTTCAAAGCAGAAAAGTTATATGTCCTTATATTATTTGGATGATTACTCCCTTGGAGAAATTGCAGAAGAATATCAGGTTAGCCGTCAAGCAGTTTATGATAACATAAAACGAACTGAGGCTATGCTTGAACAATATGAAGAAAAGCTGCTGCTTTTTCAAAAGTTTCAAGAACGCAGTCAGATTATTGCTCAATTGGAACGAACGATAACAGATGATGCATCGAAAGATAAGCTTTTCACTTTGCTTGATGCGCTTAAGAAATTAGATTAGGAGGCGGCAATGTATGGCATTTGAAGGATTAGCCGACCGACTGCAAAGCACCATCTCTAAAATTCGCGGCAAAGGAAAAGTAAATGAACAAGATGTAAAAGAGATGATGCGGGAAGTACGTCTCGCGCTCTTAGAAGCTGACGTTAACTTCAAGGTAGTCAAAGATTTTGTTAAACGTGTGAGTGAACGCGCTGTTGGACAAGAGGTTATGCAAAGCTTAACACCAGGACAGCAAGTCATCAAAGTCGTTAAAGAAGAGCTTACTGCTTTAATGGGCGGAGAGCAAAGTAAAATTGCTGTTGCAAAAAAGCCTCCGACAGTTATTATGATGGTAGGTTTGCAGGGGGCAGGGAAAACAACGACCACTGGCAAACTGGCTAACTTACTTAGAAAAAAGCATAATCGTAAACCGATGTTGGTTGCTGCCGACATTTACCGACCTGCTGCAATCAAACAGCTGGAAACATTAGGGAAGCAGCTTGACATGCCTGTCTTTTCACTCGGTGATCAAGTAAGCCCTGTGGAGATTGCCAAAAAAGCAATTGAAAAGGCAAAGGAAGAGCATCATGACTATGTGTTAATTGACACTGCAGGGCGTCTTCACATAGATGAAACTCTAATGGGCGAATTGCAGCAAGTAAAGGATATTAGTCAACCTGATGAAATATTCCTTGTTGTTGATGCCATGACTGGGCAGGATGCTGTCAATGTAGCTCAAAGCTTTAATGAACAGCTTGGATTAACAGGAGTTGTCCTGACAAAGTTAGATGGCGACACGCGAGGCGGTGCAGCTTTATCCATTCGCTCAGTGACGGAAACTCCTATTAAATTTGTTGGTCTCGGAGAAAAGCTTGATGCCCTAGAAGCATTCCATCCTGAAAGAATGGCTTCACGGATTTTAGGCATGGGCGATGTGCTTTCTCTCATTGAAAAAGCCCAATCAAATGTTGATGCTGACAAAGCGAAAGAGCTTGAGCAAAAAATGAGAACGGCAAGCTTTACATTTGATGATTTTTTAGAACAGTTAGGTCAAGTTCGAAATATGGGACCCCTTGATGAGCTATTGAATATGCTCCCTGGAGCGAACAAAATGAAGGGTCTGAAAAATGTTCAGGTTGATGAAAAGCAGATCAGTCATGTCGAAGCGATTATCCAATCAATGAACAAAGAGGAAAAAGAACATCCAGAAGTTATTAATGCAAGCCGCAGAAAGCGTATTGCAAGAGGAAGCGGCACTTCTGTACAAGAAGTAAACCGCTTATTAAAACAATTTGAAGATATGAAAAAAATGATGAAGCAAATGACAAATATGTCAAAAGGTAAGAAAAAGGGCGGCATGAAGTTTCCTTTTATGTAAATCTTATGAATTTCTTGATTCATTTAATGTGTGACAAGAAAAAACACTTTACAAACAAGTTTAACACTGTTAATATACTATCTTGTTGAAATATTTTCGGAGGTGCTTTAATAATGGCAGTAAAAATTCGTTTAAAACGCATGGGAGCTAAAAAATCTCCTTTTTATCGTATTGTAGTAGCTGATTCTCGTTCTCCTCGTGACGGACGTTTCATTGAAACAGTTGGAACTTACAATCCAGTTGCACAGCCAGCTGAAGTTAAAATCAATGAAGAATTAGTTTTACAATGGTTGCAAAATGGTGCAAAACCATCTGACACAGTTCGTAACCTGTTTTCTAACGAAGGTATTATGGAAAAATTCCACAATGCTAAAAACAGCAAGTAATGCTTGAGCTTCAAATGGAAGAATTAATTGTAACGATCGTTAAAGCTCTTGTTGACTATCCTGAAGAAGTTGTTATTGAAAAGAATGAACAAAGGAATCAAGTGCTTTACAGCATAAATGTTCACCAAGATGACATCGGAAAAGTAATTGGGAAACAGGGCCGAATTGCTAGGGCAATTCGAACAGTTGTGTATGCAGCTGGAACACACACATCAAAGCGTATTCAACTAGAAATTAACGATTAAGCAGAAAAGGGCGAGGGGAAATCCTCCCCTTTTTTTATAGGGTAAGAAAGTTTATATCGGTTAAAGAATTAATGTGTTAAAGTGAATTATCGTTGTCTAGCTCCAGTGCCTAGCCAGTCTGAGATCACAAGCCAAACTTCAATGAAAGGGAAAAAGCGTCTTTCTGTGAAGCTCGCCCTAGGCTGAGCAAGGCGCATCCTCTTCTCATTGTTGTCCAGCACCAACAGTCAGTTTTGTAGAAGGCATAAATTATTAAATGGTAAATTGACTCTCTAAAAATGCACTTTTCAGGTGCCGCAATACTTTTTTTGTTTTATTTCACTTGAAATTAATCTGTATTATCCACATTTAACGAGCAGTAAAACCCCTACCACAATCTTCAGTGGAATAAGGAGGTTTGGTGGGGGATAAATGCCCGTAAAGGTCCGGGAAAAGGAACACAGACTAACAAGCGCCACATCCGTGGCAACGTCTGTGTGACCCACATTCTGTGGGCCTCAAGCTAACCATCAGCGGGGTGAAAAACCCCCACTTATGGAAGTTTCACTTTATGAGGGGGCAACTACCTTATGAAAATTATTCAGAGCATTGTAGTCAAACAAATCTTAACTGAACATAGCAAGCAGGAGCTGCAGGAAAACTTTATGCGAAAAAAGCAGCAGCTTGAACGAGAGTGCAATCAATTATATTTCCAATTGAAAAAGATTGAGAAAACGAAAAATAATCAAACATTACGTTTACAATATAAAAAAGAAATTGAAAAAAGAAAAGAAAAGATAGAAATGGTTGATTTTCAGTTGGAGCAAGTACATACATTGCCTTTAGGAAGTGAACTTAAAGAGAAGGAAGTACAGGCCCTTATAGACATTCAAGTTGGAGACAAGTGGAGTGAAGTGTGTGACGAAAAAACCATTCTATTAAAAGATGGAATCATTGAAGAAATACGTTTGAGGTGAGCACTTAAATGGAAGACCGCTGGTTTAATGTTGGAAAAATTGTCAATACTCATGGTATTCGAGGGGAAGTCAGAGTTATATCAAAAACAGATTTCCCTAATGAGCGTTATCGAGTTGGGAACACCCTATTTTTATTTTTTGCTGAAGGCAAAGAACCTCTCGAGGTAACCGTAGATTCTCACCGTAGGCATAAATCCTTCGATTTATTAACTTTTAAGGGATTTGAAAACATTAATGATGTAGAAAAATTTAAAGGATGTATGATCAAGATCCCAGAGCATTTTTTAGGGGAGCTTGATGAGGATGAATTTTATTTTCATGAAATTATCGGATGTAAGGCTTTTACTGCAGATGGGGAGGAAATTGGTACAATTAGAGAGATATTAACGCCGGGAGCGAATGATGTTTGGGTAATTAAACGCCGCGGTAAAAAGGATGCGTTAATTCCTTTTGTAAATGATTTTGTGAAAACGATTGATGTTAAGAATAAACAGGTAGTGATCGAGCCTATGGAAGGATTACTTGACGAATGAAAATTGATTTTTTAACATTGTTTCCTGAAATGTTCGAAGGAGTATTAGGGTCTTCAATATTAAAAAAGGCACAAGAAAAAAATGCTGTTGAGTTTAATGTCACTAATTTTCGTGAGTTTTCCAGCAATAAGCATCAAACGGTGGATGATTACCCTTATGGCGGAGGAGCTGGAATGGTCTTGACTCCTCAACCAATCTTTGATGCTGTCGGAAAGCTTAAAGAGACCTCAAAAGCCGCACCAAGAATTATCCTTGTTTGTCCGCAAGGAGAAAGATTTAATCAACGAAAGGCGGAAGAGCTTGCCGGGATTGATCATTTGATCTTTATTTGTGGTCATTATGAAGGATACGACGAACGAATAAGAGAACACCTGGTAACAGATGAAATATCAATCGGTGATTTCGTGTTAACCGGTGGTGAATTGCCTTCGATGGTCATCGCAGACAGTGTTGTGAGACTGCTTCCTGGAGTATTAGGAAATGTCGATTCACCCCTGCAGGATTCTTACAGTTCAGGTTTCCTAGAACATCCGCATTATACTAGGCCCTCTGACTATAACGGAATGAAGGTTCCAGACGTATTATTATCAGGCAACCATCAGTTGATTGAAGAGTGGCGTCTGAAAGAATCTCTAAAACGGACCTGGCAAAGAAGACCTGATTTATTGGAGGCAAGAGAACTATCGGAAGATCAAAAAAAATGGCTTGAGCAATTGAAAAAAGAAGATGAGTAGTATTGCGAATGAACATTGATTATGGTATGATATTTTTTGTGGCTTAAGCAGGCTATGTCTGTTTGGACCTTAAAACGGTGTTCCGCTGCAATGATACAAAAAGCATTGACATGAACATTTGTGGGAGGAGTTGAATACGATGCAAAAATTAATTGAAGATATTACAAAAGAACAATTGCGTTCTGATCTGCCTGCGTTCCGTCCTGGTGATACTGTACGTGTACACGTGAAAGTTGTCGAAGGAAACCGTGAGCGAATTCAGGTTTTTGAAGGTGTAGTCATTAAGCGTCGTGGCGGTGGAATCAGTGAAACATTTACAGTACGTAAGATTTCTTACGGTGTAGGTGTTGAGCGGACTTTCCCTGTACACACACCAAAGATTGCGAAATTAGAAGTTATGCGCCGTGGTAAAGTACGCCGTGCAAAACTTTACTACTTACGTGCACTGCGTGGTAAAGCAGCTCGTATTAAAGAAATTCGCTAATAGTTTTAAAGAGGAGCTTGTTGATTCGAACAGGCTCTTTTTTTATAGGTTCTGAAAGTTTAAGGTGATTAAAGTAATTAAAGTTAGCTATATTCGTTCAGCTGCAACGCCTAGTCCGCATGAGGTCACCATTCAAGCTTCATAGAAAGGAAAAAGCCCTTTTCGGTGAAGCTCACCCGAGTGCTTGTTGCCGATGGACAAGCGCCACTGAGCTTTTCGTTCTAATATCAGAATTTATGGTATCTCATTTTTAGAGGTTTAACAGCAATATAAGTAACCATCACATAGTTATGTTGGTTTATGTCGAATAATCGATATATTGAAAATTTCGAAGATAAGTCTGCAGATTTCGGAGATAAATTTCAGATTTCGAAGATAAAGGGGAAAAATCGAAGATAAGTTGAACAATCGGTGGGTGATCAAGTGCAAATTTCTGTTTGTTATTGTATGAACAAACAGAAATCGATTGAAATATGGCCAAAATGAAGAGAAAAATCCTAAAAAAGAAATCAGCTTATTCGCTGATTTTATCAATCTTATGCTTGTCGCCAATGGATTTAGCACAACTAAGCTTTTCATTATAACTAAAATCAAGTTAAAATGAGAATAATTGAAGATAATAAGTGAAAAAGTCCTTATAAAAAAATGTTGCTCAAGTGTATAAGGCTCTGTTAAAGAAAGGAAATTGGGTGGGGCTCACCAATTGCATCTCATCCAGTCTCTATTCTCTAACCTCGGGAATATTATTTTGTATTATTAATAAAAAGTTTTCGAAAACAACCGAATTACTCAATTACTCAATCAAGCATCCTTGAAGCAGGTGACATGAAAATGGCAAAACAGCAAAAAAATGAATTAATGGAATGGCTGAAGGCGATACTGGTTGCCATTGTTGTAGCTTCATTAATAAGAATCTTTTTATTTGCACCTATTGTGGTAGAAGGTGACTCAATGGAGCCGACTTTACATACAAAAGATCGAATGATAGTGAATAAAATTGGGAAAAGGCTTGGCACAATTGACCGTTTTGATATCATTGTTTTCCATGCCTCACAAAATAGAGATTATATAAAGCGGGTGATTGGCTTGCCGGGGGATAAAATAGTCTATAAAGACGACATCCTTTATGTAAATGGTGAACCGATTGAAGAGCCCTATTTAGAGGCGAATAAGGAAGAGTTAATAGGCAGCCCCCTTACAGAGTCGTTTACACTTCAAGAAATTACTGGAGAAAAAACGGTTCCTCAAGGACAGCTGTTTGTAATGGGTGATAATCGGAGATACAGTAAGGATAGCCGGCACATAGGGTTTATTCAAAAGGATCAAGTTGTCGGGGAAACAGCATTAGTTTATTGGCCATTATCAAAAATAAGGCTGATTAAGTAAGAAAGCAGGTGGATTTTGTGACCATACAATGGTTTCCTGGCCACATGGCCAAAGCAAGGCGCCAAGTGACAGAAAAATTGAAATTAATTGATATTGTTTTTGAATTAGTCGATGCTAGAATTCCGCTTTCTTCTCGAAATCCAATGATTGATGAGATTATTGGGCAAAAACCACGCCTTGTTTTATTGAACAAGGCAGATATGGCAGACCCCAAAAAAACCGATGAGTGGATTCGTTATTTTCAAAGCAACGGAACACATGCACTCGCAATAAACTCTCAATCTGGAACAGGACTAAAGGATATTGTAAATACAAGTAAAACAATTTTAAAGGACAAGCTTGAGCGCATGGCATCAAAAGGATTAAAACCTCGTGCGATTAGAGCATTGATTATCGGAATACCTAATGTTGGAAAGTCAACGCTGATCAACCGTCTTGCCAAAAGGAATATTGCTAAAACTGGGGATCGTCCTGGAATAACCACTGCCCAACAATGGGTTAAAGTAGGAAATGAATTAGAATTATTAGATACCCCAGGTATTTTATGGCCTAAGTTTGAGGATGAACAAGTAGGGTATAAGCTTGCCACAACAGGTGCAATTAAGGATGCGATTTTAAACTTGCAGGATATTGCTGTTTTTGCATTAGATTTTCTAAAGGAAAAATATCCTGATCAACTAAAAGACCGGTACGCCTTAGAGGAAATCCCCGATGAAATTGTCCCTTTGTTTGATGAGATCGGAAAGAAACGAGGGTGCTTCATGAGCGGGGGACACATCGACTATGATAAGACCTCTGAATTGATTATTAGAGATATCCGTTCTGAGAAGCTCGGCCGATTAACCTTTGAAAGACCATAACCATTTGACAGAATACTGTTTCTAGAATTCAGTTACATACAGAAAAAAACAAAGATAACACAAAGATTGTACCTTGTGTTATCTTTTTTCACTAGAATACTCGTTTAAGCTTATTAAAGCCGTACCAGAGCCAGTGTCTAACCCAATTCTAAAGTCTGCAAGTAAATCCCCAATAAGGAACTAAGGCTTGTCCTATGCTTACCAGAGACCCTTATAAGGCGGTTTGAGCTTGTTCAGAATTATATAAGGTTAAAGGAGAAGTTCAATGCCACTTTCAACAAAGGAAATTGAAAAGAAACTAGAGGAGATTTCATCACTGAATGATCCATTTATCTCAAAATATAAGAAAGATCACCGCAAAAGTGTTCAAACTCTCATACAAAAGTGGATTAGAAAATACGAGCGGGAAAAACAGCTAATCGAAGAATTTAATCAAATGCAGAAGTTTGAGAAACAAGCTAAAGCAGCTGGCTTTAACGTCATTGCTGGTATTGATGAAGTCGGAAGGGGACCGCTGGCAGGACCAGTAGTAGCTGCTGCTGTTGTTTTAGATGAATATTTTTTCCTTCCAGGTTTGACAGATTCCAAGAAGCTTTCATGGGAAAAACGTGAGGAATTTTACGATTTTATAATGGGAAATGCAAAGGCGGTTGGGATTGGGGTTGTTACTTCTGAAGAAATTGACCAATTAAACATTTATGAGGCCACGAAAAAAGCTATGCTGGAGGCGATAACTTCTTTAAGCATAGAACCCGATTATTTACTGATAGATGCAATGAAACTTCCGATTAATACAAAGCAATCCTCCATCATAAAAGGGGATGCAAAAAGTATATCGATTGCTGCCAGCTCCTGTATCGCAAAAGTAACGCGGGACAGAATGATGAAACAATATGCAGAAATATACCCGGAATATGGTCTGGAAAAACATATGGGTTACGGAACCAAGCAGCATTTGGAAGCGATAAAAAGCTATGGTGCTACTCCTATTCACCGAATGAGCTTTGCCCCGTTAAAACTTTCGTAAATTGCTGTGATTAAAAAATTGGAATTAGGAAGAGAATTTTTGTTTCTCCTTGAAAAGATATAAAGCAATCGACGGGACATCGATTGCTCTATATTTTCTACCTTTTATCTTATAAAAGGCAACAATCTTTTGAGATAGAATCAGAAATCAGCATTATCGCCAAGTTCTTCAAATTCCATCTATCATTTTCTATAAATGGAAAAAATTAATATTCCTAGAAAAATAAAAATAAAGAATTTTATGAAGGATTTTACTATTTTACACAGAATACTAGACAAGGATTGAACTATTCTATAAAATGAAAGCGCAGTCTATATTTTGTTTGTACATATGTTAGGAGGATGGCAAATGAATATCCATGAGTATCAAGGAAAAGAGGTCCTCAGAAAATATGGGGTAGCTGTTCCGAATGGAAAAGTGGCTTTTTCAGTAGAGGAAGCGGTTAAAGCAGCTGAGGAGCTGGGAACAGAGGTAGTAGTTGTAAAAGCACAAATTCATGCCGGAGGACGAGGCAAAGCCGGCGGTGTAAAGGTAGCGAAGTCTAAGGAGGAAGTTCGTGCTTATGCGGATGAAATCTTGGGCAAAACTCTTGTTACACATCAGACAGGTCCTGAAGGTAAAGAAGTAAAACGTTTATTAATTGAAGAAGGCTGTGACATCAAGAAAGAATACTATATTGGTCTAGTTCTTGACCGCGCTACTTCTAAAGTGGTTTTAATGGCTTCAGAAGAAGGCGGTACCGAGATTGAAGAGGTTGCAGAGGAAACACCTGAAAAAATATTTAAGGAAGTAATTGATCCGGCTGTAGGTCTGCAAGCATTTCAGGCTCGAAGAATAGCTTTTAATATTAATATTCCAAAAGAATTAGTTGGCAAAGCTGTAAAATTTATGATGGGTTTATACAGTGCTTTTGTAGAAAAAGACTGTTCAATTGCTGAAATCAACCCGTTAGTTATAACTGGTGACGGAAATGTAATGGCGCTTGATGCAAAATTAAACTTTGATTCAAATGCTCTTTACCGCCAGAAGGATGTACTTGAATACCGTGATCTTGAAGAAGAAGATCCAAAAGAAATCGAAGCTTCAAAATATGATTTAAGCTACATTTCTCTTGATGGCAATATTGGTTGTATGGTAAATGGTGCAGGCCTTGCAATGGCTACTATGGATATTATTAAATACTATGGTGGAGATCCTGCCAACTTCCTGGATGTTGGGGGCGGCGCTACTGCTGAAAAAGTAACAGAAGCATTTAAAATTATTTTATCTGATCAAAACGTTAAAGGCATATTCGTCAACATTTTTGGCGGAATCATGAAGTGTGATGTTATAGCTGAAGGTGTTGTAGAAGCAACGAAACAGGTAGGCTTAAAAATTCCGCTTGTTGTCCGTTTAGAGGGTACAAACGTTGATTTAGGTAAAAAGATTTTAGATGAATCTGGTCTTAACATCACATCTGCTGCATCCATGGCTGACGGTGCACAAAAAATCGTTTCATTAGTAGGTTAAGAAAGGCAGGGGACTATAATGAGTGTATTTGTTAATAAAGATACAAAAGTCATTGTACAAGGAATTACTGGCTCAACAGCACTATTTCATACAAAACAAATGCTGGAATATGGCACGAAGATTGTAGGCGGTGTAACACCTGGTAAAGGTGGAACAGAAGTTGAAGGTGTTCCTGTTTTCAACACAGTAGAAGATGCTGTTAAAGAAACAGGAGCAAATGCATCTGTTATTTATGTTCCTGCAGCATTTGCAGCGGATGCTATTATGGAAGCAGTCGATGCTGAACTTGATCTTGTTATTTGTATTACTGAACATATTCCTGTGCTTGACATGGTGAATGTGAAAAAGTACATGCAGGGAAAGAAAACTCGCCTTGTGGGACCAAACTGTCCTGGTGTAATAACGCCTGAAGAATGTAAGATTGGAATTATGCCAGGCTATATTCATAAAAAAGGTCATGTAGGAGTTGTGTCACGCTCTGGAACATTGACTTATGAAGCAGTGCACCAATTATCTGAAGCTGGAATTGGTCAATCAACAGCTGTTGGAATTGGCGGAGATCCTGTAAATGGAACGAACTTTATTGATGTACTTAAAGCATTTAATGAAGATTCTGAAACATATGCTGTCATTATGATCGGCGAAATTGGCGGAACAGCTGAAGAAGAGGCAGCATTATGGATTAAAGAAAATATGACAAAACCAGTTGTAGGCTTCATCGGCGGTCAAACAGCTCCTCCGGGGAAGCGTATGGGCCATGCTGGTGCGATTATTTCCGGTGGAAAAGGTACAGCTGCTGAAAAGATCAAAACAATGAATGAGTGCGGAATAAAAGTGGCTGACACTCCATCTGTTATGGGAGAGACACTTATCTCTGTCCTGCAAGAAAAAGGCTTACTGGAGAAATGTAAAACTCACTAAGAACTCTATAAATCAAGAAACCTCAGGTGTATACCTATTTCCAGCTTAGGCTGGATTTAGGTTTTTTGAGGTTAAAATGTCAATAAGGAGTAAATAATGATAAGTACCGATAATCAACTATTAACCTTAACCCATTGTCGTGGAATCACTCACAAAGGTATATTAAAGCTGCTAAGTATAGATCCCCTGTTAATTCACCTTTTTTCTATGAGAGAAATAGATTTTTACTTAAACGGAATCATCCCCAAAGATAACCTTCACCAATTTTATAATGACCTCCACACATTTAAACAAAGTGATTTATTCCATTCCTACAAAAAACAGGGAATAGAGATTGTTACCATCCATTCAAATATGTATCCTGCGCTTTTGAAACAAATATCTGATCCTCCTCCAGTGCTTTTCTGCAAAGGAAATATTTCACTTCTTCAGAACGAAAAATCCATAAGTATAGTAGGAACAAGGAATTCAACAGAATATGGTTTAAGAGCCGTAGAAAGTATCGTCCCAAAATTAGTACAAGACGGTTGGACACTTATAAGTGGATTGGCTCTTGGAATCGATAAAAAGGTACATGAAGAAACGATTAAACAAAATGGAAAAACAATTGCAGTCATTGGAGGAGGGCTTCATCACATCTATCCGAAAGAAAACTTTTCTTTAGCTTCGAAAATCATGGACAGTCATTTGCTCCTATCTGAACACCCTCCTCAGGCCCCTCCTCAAAAATGGCATTTCCCAATGAGAAATCGAATAATTAGTGGTTTGAGTAAGGGAACTGTAGTCATTCAAGCAAAAGAAAAAAGCGGTTCTTTAATTACAGCTTATCAGGCTTTGGATCAAGGTAGGGAAGTGTTCGCAGTCCCAGGAGGAATCCATGATGAATACAGCAGAGGAACGAACCAGCTAATAAAAGAAGGCGCAAAAATGGTTGCTTCAGCAAAGGATATAATAGAAGAATTTTGATTAGTTTATGAATGAAAATAGAAAAATCCGTTAATAACTGTTTGACAAAATAGGATGTAATATTTAATAATAGTGGGGATTTATGAATTAAAACTTGAAAACAAAGATAATATTTATTTAAAGGTATAAATATAAACTCAAAATGATATTAGTTTCCATTTTATTGATTTACATATAAAATGAAACTTTCAGGTAGTTGTCATTTCGGTAGCTACTTGTGTAAATTAATGATTATCATTTTTTCTATTATATTCAGCTAATGCTGAGAATAAGGATCTAGAACTAGTTGGGTTTATATAAAATTCCCATTAAACCGGAAGACTGGATTAAATAGAAATAAAAGAAAAAGAGAGAGATTACCTCATGAGGGGGACATTTGAATGTCAGATTTTTTGGTTATCGTTGAATCACCTGCAAAGGCAAAGACGATTGAACGGTATTTAGGAAAAAAATATAAAGTAAAAGCTTCAATGGGACATGTCAGAGATTTACCAAAGAGTCAAATTGGAGTAGATGTTGAGCATGGTTTTGACCCTAAATATATAACAATTCGCGGCAAAGGACCAGTACTGAAAGAATTGAAAACTGCCGCCAAAAAAGCTAAAAAAGTATATCTAGCTGCTGACCCTGACAGAGAGGGAGAAGCGATTGCCTGGCATCTTGCCCATAGCTTAGAGCTAGATGTCCATTCAGATTGCAGAGTTGTATTTAACGAAATAACGAAAGAAGCAATTAAAGAATCATTTAAACAGCCGCGTACAATTAATATGGATCTGGTTGATTCACAACAGGCTCGAAGGATTTTAGATCGGCTGGTTGGTTACAAAATCAGTCCTATTTTGTGGAAAAAAGTAAAAAAAGGTTTAAGTGCTGGACGTGTTCAGTCTGTCGCTGTCCGGCTTATTATTGACAGGGAAAAGGAAATAAAAGACTTTCAACCTGAAGAATATTGGAGTATTGAGGGACAATTTTTTAAGGGAAAAGAACAATTTGAAGGTTCATTTTATGGAATTGACGGTAAGAAAAAGGAATTAAAAAAAGAAGACGATGTCAAAGCCATTCTAAATCAATTAAAAGGGTCTGCTTTCTTCGTCAAAAATGTGACGAAAAAAGAAAGAAAACGAAATCCCGCAGTCCCATTTACGACTTCAACACTTCAGCAGGAAGCTGCCCGGAAATTGAATTTTCGAGCAAAGAAAACCATGATGATCGCCCAGCAGTTATATGAAGGTATTGATTTAGGGAAAGATGGAACAGTAGGTTTGATTACTTACATGAGAACGGACTCGACTAGAATTTCGGAATCTGCCGGACAGGAAGCCGCGTCATATATCGAGCAATCATTTGGAAAAGACTTCCTCTCAGGCAAGCGTCAAGCTGCCAAGAAGAATAGTAACGCCCAAGACGCTCATGAAGCTATTCGTCCAACCTCAGCATTGCGTGATCCAGCTTCAATGAAGCAATTTTTAAGTCGTGACCAGCTTCGTTTATATAAGCTGATTTGGGAACGTTTTGTGGCAAGTCAAATGGCTCCAGCTGTTTTAGATACGATGAGTATAGATTTATTAAATAACGGAGTCGTTTTTAGAGCGACTGGCTCCAAGGTAAAATTTCCTGGCTTTATGAAGGTGTATGTAGAGGGAAACGATGATCAAATTGAAGAAAAACATAAGCTTCTTCCTGATTTAAATGAGGGGGATGAAGTGTTTTCCAAAGATATCGAACCGTCTCAGCACTTTACTCAGCCACCACCAAGATATACAGAAGCAAGGCTCGTTAAAACGCTTGAGGAGCTTGGTATCGGCCGTCCATCTACTTATGCTCCAACACTTGATACAATTCAAAAGCGGGGCTATGTAACTCTTGATAATAAAAGGTTTGTGCCGACTGAACTAGGTGAAATCGTATTAGCACTAGTAATGGAATTTTTTCCAGAAATCATTGATGTTGAATTTACCGCTAATATGGAAAAAAGTCTTGATGATGTAGAGGAAGGAAAAATTGAGTGGGTGCAAATATTAGACCAATTTTACCAAGGCTTCTCCAAACGGATAGAGGTAGCAGAAAATGAAATGGAAGAAGTCGAAATAAAGGACGAGTTTGCAGGGGAAGATTGTGAAAATTGTGGAAGTCCAATGGTGTTCAAAATGGGCCGTTACGGTAAATTTATGGCTTGTTCCAATTTTCCAGACTGCAGAAATACTAAACCGATCGTTAAAGAAATCGGTGTGAAATGCCCGAAATGTAAAGAAGGAAATATTGTTGAAAGAAAATCAAAAAAACGCCGAATTTTTTATGGATGTGATCGCTTTCCTGAATGTGATTTTATTTCATGGGATAAACCAATCGGAAGAGACTGTCCAAAGTGTGATAAAATACTCGTTGAAAAGAAACTGAAAAAAGGCGTCCAAGTTCAATGTGTAAATTGTGATTATAAAGAAGAACAGCAAAAATAGCAGGGAAAAGCCTTCTGGAAGTGAGAGGTTAGAGGTAGGAATGGAAGAAATCAGCGATAGAGCTGATTTCTTTTACGATTTGTTTGTTAATTAATTGACTGTTTAAGTTAAAATAAGGAGTTTTTTTGGATGTTTGATGTGAAGGTGAAAGTGAAGGGAATCGGCAAAACACCGATTCCTTTTGTTTGATCCGCTATTTATAATTTTTGCAACAATCAATATAAAATGAATGATGTCTTTAGGAATGAAGCATAATTTGGAGGAATAGCAATGACAGTAAAACATACAGTGAATGTAATCGGTGCAGGGCTGGCAGGGAGTGAAGCAGCCTTTCAGCTTGCCAAACGGGGAATACAAGTAAATCTATACGAAATGAGGCCTGTGAAACAAACACCCGCCCATCATACAGATAAGTTTGCAGAATTAGTATGCAGTAACTCTCTTCGCGCTAATACATTAACAAATGCAGTTGGTGTGTTAAAAGAGGAAATGAGAATATTGGACTCTGTCATTATTTCTTCTGCTGATGAATGTTCTGTTCCTGCCGGAGGAGCGCTTGCTGTAGATCGCCATGAATTTGCTGGAAAAGTAACAGAACGAGTAAAAGATCATGAAAATGTAAATGTTATTCAAGAGGAAATGGTCGAAATCCCATCAGGACCAACGATTATCGCAACAGGTCCTCTCACTTCGAAAGCTTTGGGAGAACAGCTTCTTGAATTAACTGGAGAAGATTATTTGTATTTTTATGACGCAGCTGCCCCAATCATTGAAAAAGATAGTATTGATATGAATAAAGTATACTTGAAATCCCGTTATGATAAAGGGGAAGCGGCTTACCTCAATTGTCCGATGACAGAAGAAGAATTTGACCGCTTTTATGAGGCGCTTACCTGTGCTGAGACTGTTCCATTGAAAGAATTTGAGAAGGAGATTTTTTTCGAAGGGTGCATGCCAATTGAAGTCATGGCCAAAAGGGGTAAAAAAACGATGCTGTTCGGTCCGATGAAGCCAGTTGGTTTAGAACATCCGGAAACAGGGAAAAGACCTTATGCTGTTGTGCAGTTAAGACAGGATGATGCAGCAGGAACACTATATAATATAGTAGGTTTTCAAACACACTTAAAATGGGGGCCTCAAAAAGAGGTTCTACAATTAATTCCAGGTCTTGAAAATGCTGAAATTGTAAGATACGGAGTTATGCATAGAAATACATTTATCAACTCTCCTAGATTATTAAAATCGACATACCAATACAAAGACCGAGAAGATTTATTTTTTGCCGGGCAAATGACAGGAGTTGAAGGATATGTAGAATCTGCTGCTTCTGGATTAATAGCAGGCCTAAACGCAGCGAAGTTTGTGTTAGGGGAAGAGCCTATTACATTTCCCCACGAAACAGCAATGGGAAGTATGGCCCGTTATATTACTACAGCAAATCCTGACAGCTTCCAGCCTATGAATGCAAATTTTGGTATTTTTGCAGATCTTAAGCAAAAGATTAAAAATAAAAAAGAACGCAATGAACAATATGCACGTAGGGCAATTGAAACAATTCAAAAAATTTCGAAAAAAGTATAGAAATCAATTGCAAGGGCTGCAAATAATGTGTTAACATTATGTAGCCCTTGTGAGGTGTTAATGATGGAAAATGTTAAGAATTTTTTAAATTTGTTCGTAGATTATTTACAAATCGAAAGAAATTGCTCACAATATACTACTGTGAATTATGCTACTGATATAAAAGAATTTTATGTATTTATGAATGAGGAAGGTATCGGGGAACTTCGTGATATTACATACCAGGATATTAGACTGTACTTGACGAAATTACATCAAAAAGAATTTGCAAGAACTTATATTTCGAGAAAAATTTCTTCTTTAAGAAGCTATTTTAAATTTTTACTTCGTGAGAAATACTTACAAGAAAATCCTTTTTCACTCGTTTCTTTACCAAAAAAGGAGCAGAGAATTCCGAATTTCTTTTACGAGGATGATTTAAATGAGTTATTTTCTTTGTCAGACTTAAGTACACCTCTAGGGCAAAGGGATCAGGCATTGCTGGAGCTTCTTTATGCCACTGGGATCAGAGTCAGTGAGTGCTGTGATATAAGACTTCAAGATTTAGATATGTATTTAGACACTGTTTTAGTAAATGGAAAAGGCAAAAAACAGCGCTATGTTCCTTTCGGAAGTTTTGCTCATGAAAAATTGAAACTTTATCTTGAGGATGGCCGTATAACATTATTAAATAAGCAAAATAATCATCATGACATGCTTTTCGTTAATCATCGAGGCGGTCCATTAACAACTAGAGGAGTAAGGCATGTTTTAAATGAGTTGATTAAAAAAACATCAAAAACACTACACATTCATCCCCATATGTTTAGACATACATTTGCAACCCACTTGTTAAACGGGGGAGCAGATCTTCGTAGTGTTCAAGAGTTGCTGGGTCATGCTCATCTTTCATCGACACAGGTATATACTCATGTATCAAAAGAACATTTGCGTAAATCCTATTTATCTCATCATCCTCGTGCTTAGGGGGAATTAGGAGGGAAATGATGTCTCAATTTCATGCTACGACTATCTTTGCCGTTCACCATAAAGGTGGATGTGCGATGGCAGGGGATGGTCAAGTAACTTTTGGTAATGCCGTCGTGATGAAACATACGGCTAAGAAAGTGAGAAAGCTTTTTAATGGTCAGGTATTAGCCGGCTTTGCAGGTTCCGTTGCTGACGCATTTACACTTTTCGAAATGTTTGAAAACAAACTTGAGGAATATAACGGGAATCTTCAAAGAGCTTCAGTTGAGCTAGCAAAGGAATGGAGAAGCGACAAGGTGCTAAGACGGCTTGAAGCGATGCTAATTGTTATGAACAAAGAGCATATTTTACTTGTATCGGGAACTGGTGAAGTAATTGAACCTGATGACGGGATATTAGCTATTGGTTCTGGAGGCAATTATGCACTTTCGGCTGGAAGAGCCTTGAAAAGGTATTCAGGTGACCAGCTGTCAGCAAAAGAGATTGCGAAAGCTTCCTTAGAAATTGCAGGGGAAATTTGTGTATATACAAATTTGAATATCGTACTTGAAGAACTGTAAAGAAAGAGGTGTCAGAAGATGGATAATCAATTAACACCTAGACAAATTGTTGAGCGATTAGATCAATATATCGTTGGCCAAAATGATGCAAAAAAGGCGGTTGCTGTTGCATTAAGAAATCGATTTCGCAGAAGTCGCCTGAAGGATAATTTAAGAGATGAAGTAGTTCCAAAAAATATTCTTATGATCGGACCGACTGGAGTTGGAAAAACGGAAATCGCCCGCAGAATTGCAAAGTTGGTAGGAGCTCCATTTATCAAAGTAGAAGCTACTAAATTCACCGAAGTAGGCTATGTTGGAAGAGATGTTGAATCAATGGTCAGAGATTTAGTAGAAACCTCTGTCAGATTAGTGAAAGAAGAAAAAATGAATGAAGTAAAAACACAGGCAGAAGAAAATGCAAATAAACGGCTTGTCACATTGCTTGAACCGGGCAAAAAGAAGCAAAACAATTACAAAAACCCTTTGGAAATGTTTTTTGGCGGTGCGACCGGTCAAGATCACACGCAAGATACATCCACTGATGAGGAAGCAAATCTACAGGATAGACGTAAAAAAACAGCTCATTTGCTGGCATTAGGAGAGCTTGAGGATCATATTGTAACCGTTGATGTAGAGGAGCAACAAGCTTCCATGTTTGATATGCTCCAAGGTTCGGGTATGGAGCAAATGGGAATGAATATGCAAGATGCATTAAGCAATTTAATTCCTAAAAAGAAGAAGAAAAGAAAGCTTCCAGTAAGAGAAGCAAGAAAAGTTCTAACAAATGAAGAAGCTCAAAAGCTAATAGATATGGATGAGGTTCAACAAGCGGGTATTTATCGAGCTGAACAAAGTGGTATCATATTTGTCGATGAAATAGATAAGATTGCAGGGAAAAGTCAAGGCGGGTCTTCTGCAGATGTATCACGTGAGGGCGTGCAGAGAGATATTTTGCCAATTGTTGAAGGGTCTACAGTTGTCACAAAATACGGTTCTGTCAAAACAGACCACGTTTTATTTATCGCAGCAGGTGCATTTCATATTGCTAAGCCTTCTGACCTTATACCTGAATTACAAGGAAGATTCCCGATTAGAGTGGAGCTTACGAAACTTTCAGTCGAAGATTTTGTCCGGATCCTCGTAGAACCTGATAACGCTCTTTTAAAGCAATATAAAGCCTTGTTGGAAACAGAAGGTATACAACTTGAATTTTCTGACGATGCTATTTACAAGATCGCTGAAATTGCGTATGAAGTAAATCAGGATACTGATAATATCGGGGCAAGACGTTTACATACCATACTCGAAAAATTGCTTGAAGAACTTTCTTTTGAAGCGCCTGAAATAAGCTTGCAGAAAATTCAGATTACAAAGCAATACGTGGAAGAAAAGCTCGATAAAATTGCGAAAAATAAAGATTTGAGCCAATTTATTTTATAATTATTTTGGTTTTAATATAGGAGGAACAACACATGGCTTTATTAGAAAAAACAAGAAAAATTAATGCAATGCTCCAAAAGGCAGCAGGTAAACCAGTAAATTTCAAAGAAATGGCAGAAACACTTAGTGATGTTATAGAGGCAAATATTTTCGTTTTAAGCAGAAGAGGAAAAGTGCTGGGATTTGCGATTAATCAGCAGATTGAAAATGAACGTATGAAAAAAATGTTAGAAGATCGCCAATTTCCTCAAGAATATACCCAAGGCTTGTTTAATATCACTGAAACCTCTTCAAACCTAGATGTATACAGCGAATATACTGCTTTTCCTGTTGAAAACCGTGAGCTGTTTGAATCTGGCTTAACAACTGTTGTCCCAATTATCGGCGGGGGTGAACGGTTAGGAACTTTAATATTAGCTAGAATTCAAGAAAAATTTGAAAATGACCACTTAATTCTTGCAGAGTATGGAGCAACAGTTGTAGGTATGGAAATTCTTCGCGAAAAAGCCGAAGAGATTGAAGAAGAGGCTAGAAGCAAAGCTGTCGTGCAAATGGCTATCAGCTCACTATCCTACAGTGAATTAGAAGCAATTGAGCACATATTTGAAGAATTAAATGGAAATGAAGGATTATTGGTTGCCAGTAAGATTGCTGACAGAGTTGGGATTACACGTTCAGTAATTGTAAATGCACTCCGTAAACTAGAAAGTGCCGGAGTAATTGAATCCCGTTCATTAGGAATGAAAGGAACATATATTAAGGTTCTAAATAGTAAATTCTTAATGGAACTAGAAAAATTAAAAGCAAACTAAAGTTCATTATCAACGAAAAGCGAATAGTGCTAGTCGTTCGGCGACAAGCATGCGCTCGCACTTGCTTGAAGGTTGTCGTTTAACCAGCTTAAGCGGATTGTAGAGCCTTGGACAACGATACATCTGTTCTTAAACTTAACACTTCTTATCTTGAAAAAAATTAACAAAAAAGCACTTCAAAATTCCCTTGAAGTGCTTTTTTGTATGGTTTATTTTGTTTCTTATTCATAGTATGAAACTTATGATCTATGTAATAAAATTTAAATGGGAATTAGTTCTATATAATTAGTTCTTTAATCACTAAATAAAAACAGTCACATAATACGACTTTTTTTTACAGAGACTTCATAGACTTTATGCCTATATTTCCTTACAATTAAGTTATCTTAGTACATAATTCGACATAAACTAATTCGAACAAACTATTATTTCTGCGGGGGGCTAAAATGGATTTCTTTAGTGGGACTATTGATAGACTTGAAAATGCCGTGAATCAGTCTTCAATAAAACAAAAAGTAATATCGAACAATATTGCAAACGTTGATATACCTAACTATAAATCAATGAAAAATTTATTAAACAGCTCAAAAACCACGCAGTCAATAATGATCACTCCCAAAGTGAATTTGACAAAAAAGCAGACACCAAAGCGTTTAATAAGGAAAAGACAGATATAAATAAGGAGAACACCTTACCTCCACATTTGAAACAAATGAATGAAATATCAGATGTAATCGAGCTTTCAGATCTTCAGACTGAAGATCCATCAAGAGGTGAATTAACCAGCTTCGATTCTCTAACTAAGCAAACGATACACCTATATGAAAAAGGGTATTCCGTCGAAGAAATTGCGAAGAAATTAAATAAAGGGAAAACGGAAATAGAACTAATAATAAAATTTCATTAAAAGTAAGGCAATGGCGCTTGATTGTCGCAGGTCATTATGGTATATTTATTCTCGGTGTTAATCACACACGCTTGTAGATTCAAGTAATGGTGCTGTTTTTACAGTTTTGCTTGGAGATGATACAAAGCGGAGGAAAAAAACCATTAGGAGGAAAATAGCATGTCAGTAATTTCAATGAAGCAATTGCTAGAAGCAGGTGTTCACTTCGGCCACCAAACTCGCCGTTGGAACCCAAAAATGAAACGTTACATCTTCACAGAACGTAACGGCATTTACATTATTGACCTTCAAAAAACAGTTAAAAAGGTCGAGGAAGCGTATAACTTCACGAAAGAATTAGCTGAAAACGGCGGAAAAATTCTTTTTGTTGGTACTAAAAAGCAAGCGCAGGATTCTGTAAAAGAAGAAGCAGAACGTTCTGGAATGTACTTCGTAAACCAACGGTGGTTAGGTGGTACTCTAACAAACTTCGAAACCATTCAAAAGCGAATCAAGCGTTTGAAAGACATCGAAAGAATGCAAGAAGATGGTACGTTCGAAGTTCTTCCTAAAAAGGAAGTCGTTCAATTAAACAAAGAATTAGAGCGTCTTGAGAAATTCTTGGGCGGAATTAAGGAAATGAAAAAGCTTCCAGATGCATTATTCATCATTGACCCTCGTAAAGAGCGCATTGCAGTAGCTGAAGCTCGTAAATTAAACATACCTATCGTTGGTATTGTTGATACAAACTGTGATCCAGATGAAATTGATCACGTTATTCCTGCAAACGATGATGCTATCCGTGCAGTAAAACTTCTTACTTCAAAAATGGCTGACGCAATTTTAGAAGCTAAGCAAGGTGAGGAAGAAGTAACAACAACAACAACTACAACTGCTTAATGAGCAAAAGGTGATAAGAGGGGGAGGCCTTTTATCACCTTTTTTTAAAGAATCTCATTAAAAAGTTACGCACCCTGAGTAAGGAATACAAAAAAATACATAAACCAATGTGGTCATATAAAAGGAGGAATACCAAATGGCAGTAACTGCTCAAATGGTAAAAGAATTACGTGAAAAAACCGGCGCTGGAATGATGGACTGTAAAAAAGCGTTAACAGAAACAAATGGAGATATGGAAAAAGCAATTGATTTCCTTCGTGAAAAAGGGATTGCAAAGGCTGCTAAAAAAGCTGATCGTATCGCTGCTGAAGGTTTGGCGATGACAAAGGTTCAAGGAAATGAAGCAGTTATTTTAGAAGTAAACTCTGAAACTGACTTCGTTGCTAAAAATGAAGGCTTTAAAGAACTGCTAAATGCACTCGCAGATCACCTTTTAGCAATAAAACCTGCAGATATCGAAGCAGCACTGACCTCTACAATGGATAACGGTTCATCTGTACAAGATTACATCAATAATGCAATTGCTAAAATCGGAGAAAAAATCACATTACGCCGTTTTGAAGTTGTAACTAAATCTGATAATGGGGCATTCGGTTCATACCTTCATATGGGCGGCCGTATTGCTGTCTTAACAGTATTAGAAGGTACGACTGATGAAGATGCTGCGAAAGACGTTGCCATGCACATTGCTGCTGTAAACCCTAAATATATTGGTCGTGACGCAGTGACTGAGGAAGAAGTAGATCGCGAGCGTGAAGTATTAACTCAGCAAGCATTAAATGAAGGAAAACCTGAAAAAATTGTAGCTAAAATGGTTGAAGGCCGATTAGGCAAATTTTTTGAAGATATTTGCTTGTTAGAGCAAAGCTTCGTAAAGGATCCGGACCAAAAAGTGAAGAAATTCGTTGAGTCAAAAGGTGCTTCTGTTGTGAGCTTCAACCGCTATGAAGTTGGCGAAGGTATTGAAAAACGCCAAGATAACTTTGCTGAAGAAGTTATGAACCAAGTGAAAAAATAAGGTTTCTTTCATGGAGGATCGACTGATCCTGGAGCAAAGAAATCAAAAAAAATGGGGAACACACAAACAGTGTTCCCTCTTTTTAGAACGAGTCTGTTAAAAGCTGACCTTCTAAGTTAGAAAAGAAAAAGTATTTAAAAACTAAAGTCGTTAGGTCGGTATTTGAATCTTTTACAGATTTCATTGATTCCCACCGTGGACTTCTCACTTCTAGGAAGCAAAGGTTTAAACTTGGAGGTTAATATGAGTCAACCAAAATATAATCGTATTGTGCTAAAACTTAGTGGGGAAGCATTGGCTGGTGCTCAAGGCTTTGGGATTAATCCAACCGTGATCCAATCAGTGGCAAAACAAGTGAAGGAAATTGCTGAGCTTGGCGTTGAAGTAGCTGTTGTAGTAGGCGGCGGAAATATTTGGCGCGGAAAAATCGGAAGCGAAATGGGCATGGATCGTGCAAATGCCGATTACATGGGGATGCTTGCAACTGTCATGAACTCGCTGGCATTACAAGACAGTTTAGAAAATCAAGGAATCCAAACTCGTGTTCAAACTTCAATTGAAATGAGACAAGTTGCCGAGCCTTACATAAGAAGAAAAGCGATACGTCATCTTGAGAAAAAACGCGTAGTCATATTTGCAGCAGGTACGGGAAATCCTTATTTCTCAACTGATACAACTGCCGCACTTCGAGCTGCGGAAATTGAAGCAGATGTTATCTTAATGGCGAAAAACAATGTAGACGGCGTGTATAATGCTGATCCAAAAGTAGATGAAAATGCTGTGAAATACGAAAACCTCTCTTACTTAGATGTTATTAAAGAAGGACTGGCAGTCATGGATTCAACTGCATCATCATTATGTATGGATAACGATATCCCGCTAATTGTTTTTTCTATTATGGAAGAAGGAAATATAAGACGAGCAGTTTTAGGTGAAAATATTGGAACAATCGTAAGGGGGAAATAACCTTGTCAAAACAAATCGTTACCGGTTCAAAAGAAAGAATGGAAAAAGCAACTGCTGCCTTTAGCCGAGAATTAGCATCGGTACGTGCAGGACGCGCAAATGCATCTCTTTTAGATAAAATTACTGTTGATTACTATGGGGCACCAACACCTGTTAATCAAATGGCTTCTATTACGATTCCTGAAGCACGTATGCTTGTTATTACACCATATGATAAAACAGTGCTGGGAGATATTGAAAAAGCAATCTTAAAGTCAGATCTTGGGATTACGCCAACAAATGACGGTTCCATCATTCGAATAACAATTCCAGCGTTAACGGAAGTAAGACGAAAAGAGCTTGTGAAATTAGTAAGAAAATATTCTGAAGATGCAAAAGTAGCTGTTCGCAACATTCGTCGTGATACGAACGATGAGTTGAAAAAATCTGAGAAAAACGGAGAAATGACAGAAGATGATCTTCGCGGATACACAGATGATGTTCAAAAGCTGACAGATGAATATGTTAACAAAATTGATAAGATTACAAAAGATAAAGAAAAAGAAATCATGGAAGTTTAATTAAAAACTATGTACAATAGAATTGTGCAAAAAGACCCTCTAACGTTTACAGGGGGTTTTTTTGTTAATACTGTTTACTAACTTGAATAAGGTAAACAGATAAAGCTTACTTATTTGGGTGACGGAGGAATCACATGCTCAATTTACTCAAAAAATGGAAGAACAAAGAAGGGTCTTCCGAGGCAAAATTTTTAAAAGAAGATATTAAAAATGGAAATATTCCTCAGCATGTTGCCATTATAATGGATGGAAACGGAAGGTGGGCCAAAAAGAGGGCATTGCCCAGAATTGCTGGTCATCATGAAGGAATGAAAGTAGTCAGAAGGATAACTAAGCTGGCAAATGAAATCGGCGTTGAAGCATTAACCTTGTACGCGTTTTCTACAGAAAATTGGAAACGCCCGAAAATGGAAGTCGATTATTTAATGAAACTTCCTGAAGAGTTTCTAGAAACTTTTCTGCCAGAATTGATTGAAGAAAATGTTCAGGTTCGGTTAATGGGGGATAGAAATAAGCTGCCTGCACACACTTTAAATGCTGTTAATAAGGCTATAAGGGAAACAAGTCATAATAATGGCCTTATCTTAAACTTTGCCTTGAATTATGGCAGCCGTACTGAAATCATTCAAGCAGTTCAGCAAATTGCTGAAAAAGCAAGAGATGGAAAGCTTCAAAAAGAAGAAATAGATGAAAATCTTTTTTCGAACTATTTAATGACAGGTACTTTAAAAGATCCTGACCTCTTAATCCGAACTAGCGGTGAAATTCGCCTTAGCAATTTTATGCTTTGGCAGCTAGCTTATACCGAATTTTGGTTTACTGATGTTTTATGGCCTGATTTCCGAGAGGAACACTTCATACAAGCCATCGGTGAGTTTCAACAGCGTGGTCGGAGATTTGGCGGAGTTTAGAAGGTGATGAAGATATGAAACAACGGATTTTTACGGCTGTTTTAGCATTAGCCATTTTTTTGCCGATCGTATTTATTGGTAAAATCCCATTTACAATTGTAATCTATATTTTAGCTTCAATTGGTTTGTACGAGCTATTAAAAATGAAAAAAATCTCATTAATTAGTATTCCTGGGTTAATAAGTGTTTTTTTATTATGGGTATTACTTATTCCAGACAGCTATATTACTCTTTTGGACGACATAAATATATCTAAAGCGGAATTTGCATTACTCGCAGTTTTATTATTTTTGACGTATACCGTTACGACAAAGAACAAGTTTACATTTGATGATGTAGGTTTTGTCATATTATCTGCTTTGTACGTAGGAATGGGCTTTTATTATTTTATTGAAATTAGAGAGCTGGGATTAGAATATATTTTCTACGCCTTATTCGTGATCTTTGCAACTGATTCCGGTGCTTATTTTATTGGCCGAGCATTTGGAAAACGTAAGCTTTGGCCTGAAATCAGTCCAAATAAAACGGTTGAAGGATTTATCGGCGGGATCGCTTGTGCTATTGTAGTAGGTGCTCTTATGCAAGCATTTACAGGGATAGGGGATTCTTTTATTAAAATCGTGTTTATGACCATCTTATTGTCTATTTTTGGCCAAGTTGGTGACTTGGTAGAATCGGCTTTAAAAAGACACTATCAAGTAAAGGATTCTGGTCAGCTGCTCCCGGGACATGGGGGAATACTTGATCGTTTTGACAGCTTATTATTTGTATTACCTTTTCTTTATTTCTTATTGGTTTTGTTGAATTGATATACTGGGAGTGACGATGTGAAGAAAATTAGCTTATTAGGTGCAACGGGATCGATCGGAAAGCAAACTCTCGATATAATTAAGGCACATCCCGAACAGTTTAAGCTTTCAGCCTTAGCATTTGGTTCTAACATGGAAAGTGGCATAAAGGCGATTGAAGATTTTTCTCCGAAGTTTGTTTCTGTAAAAGACAAGGAAACATATGATGAGCTGAAAAGCTTATTTGGACATAAATCGATCACCTTTTCATACGGTATCGATGGGTTAATTGAAGCAGCAACATATGATGAGGCTGATATTTTGGTTAATGCCGTTATTGGCAGCGTTGGATTGCTCCCAACAATGAAGGCGATTGAAAGTAAAAAAACAATCGCTCTTGCAAATAAAGAAACTTTAGTCACTGCCGGACATTTAGTGACAGAGCATGCAAAGAAGCATGGAGTATCTCTTTTGCCTGTAGATAGTGAACATTCTGCTATTTTTCAATGTTTACAGGGAGAAAACGAAAAGTCGCTGACAAAAATTATTTTGACAGCTTCAGGAGGCAGCTTTCGAGATAAAACCAGATCAGAGTTAATTGATGTGACAGTTGAAGACGCACTGAAACATCCAAACTGGTCAATGGGCGCAAAAATTACGATTGATTCTGCTACAATGATGAATAAGGGACTAGAAGTGATCGAAGCTTTTTGGCTGTTTAATATGCCATATGAGAAAATTGAAGTATTATTACATAAAGAAAGCATTATTCATTCTATGGTCGAATTTCATGATCGCAGTGTGATCGCACAATTGGGATCACCGGATATGAGGGTACCTATACAATATGCTTTAACCTATCCTGAAAGATACCCTTTTCCCCATTCAAAACAATTAAATCTATGGGAGATTGGCACATTGCATTTTGAAAAAATGGACCTTGAACGTTATCGATGCTTAAAGTTTGCTTACGAATCAGGTAAAATAGGTGGGACGATGCCAACTGTTTTAAATGCAGCTAATGAAGAGGCTGTAGCTGCCTTTCTTCATGGGAAGATTAAATTCCTCCAAATTGAAGACCTTATTGAACAAGCATTAACCCAGCATGATGTGATCAATCAGCCAACATTGGAAACCATTCAAGAAATTGATCATTCTACAAGAGCATTTGTTCAATCACTAATTTAACAAAGGTGGTATGTAAGTGAATACAGTGATAGCTTTTATTTTGATCTTTGGCGCACTCGTATTTTTTCATGAATTAGGTCACTTAGTTCTTGCAAAAAGAGCAGGTATTTTATGTAGGGAATTTGCGATTGGGTTTGGTCCGAAGATTTTATCATTTAAGAAAAATGATACGGTATATACAATCAGACTATTACCAATCGGTGGATTCGTTCGAATGGCTGGAGAAGACCCCGAAATGATTGAAGTGAAACCTGGATATAATATTGGTTTGATATTTAATAAATCAGGTGAAGTAGAAAAAGTTATTTTAAATAACAAAGAAAAATATCCTCAGGCCAGAATTATTGAAGTCGAAAAGGCGGATTTAGAGCATGAGATGTTCATTACTGGCTTTGAACAAGGGGCAGAAGATAAACTGCAAAGATTTGCAGTAAGTGAGACGTCATATTTTATAGTTGACGGAAATGAAGTTCAAATTGCACCATATAACCGTCAGTTCGGTTCTAAAACTCTTGGTCAGCGTGCTGCTGCTATCATTGCCGGGCCTCTAATGAACTTCATTTTAGCTTTTGTCATTTTATTTTTACTTGGGTTTATCCAAGGAGCTCCCATTGATGAGCCAAAATTGGGAGAGTTAATTGCTGATGGCTCAGCTGCTAAATCAGGTCTTCAGGAGGATGATGTCATTAAATCAATTGAGGGCCAAGAAATGACAAGCTGGACAGAAGTTGTCGAGATGATACGTGCTAACCCTGAACAGGAGCTCACATTTGAAGTAGTTCGTAATGGGGAAACAATCAACATTGATGTTGTACCGCAAGCTAACACAGTGGGTGAAGAGACAATTGGTCAAATCGGTGCTTATACACCTGTAGAGAAAGGTTTTTTCAGTTCCTTAAAATTTGGTGCAGTTGAAACGTATACGTGGACAAAGGAAATATTATTTGGACTAGGTAAACTGATCACAGGACAATTTTCAATTGATATGCTCTCAGGACCAGTCGGCATATATGATATGACAGACCAAGTTGCTCAATCCGGCACGATGAATCTATTAAGGTGGGCAGCCCTGCTTAGTATTAATTTGGGAATTGTAAATCTTCTGCCAATCCCCGCATTGGACGGAGGACGTCTCCTTTTCTTCGCAATTGAGGCGATTCGTGGAAAACCTATTGACCGCCAAAAAGAAGGGTTGGTTCATTTTATCGGCTTTGCCTTAATTATGCTGCTAATGCTCGTTGTAACATGGAACGATATTCAAAAGTTTTTCTTATGATAAATAAAAAGCTGTTTTCTAAGATTAGTTGCTATCAACTTATAAGAGACATTTATAAAAGCAATCGGTGATTCGCCGATTGCTTCTGATCTCACATCTAACCTCTCACCTCAGGGAGATCATTTAAAATTCGAAGTGATAGACTTTTAAGCAGGGAGTAACTGAGTATGGGGAAACAGTCTAATGAAGATGAGGTGCTTATATGAAACAAAGTTTAACGTTTATTCCTACTATGAGAGAAGTACCGGCAGATGCAGATATTAAAAGTCATCAGTTGTTATTAAGAGCTGGCTTCATCCGCCAAACGGCAAGTGGTGTGTACAGCTACTTGCCGCTTGCCCAAAAAGTATTGACGAAAATTCAGCAAATTGTCAGGGAAGAGATGAATAAAGCTGGTGCGGCCGAACTTTTAATGCCTGCGCTTCAGCAAGCCGAGCTGTGGCAGGAATCTGGCCGCTGGTATTCCTATGGTCCTGAATTAATGCGTTTAAGGGATCGGCATGATCGGGAGTTTGCACTCGGGGCAACTCATGAAGAGGTAATTACCAGCATAGTACGGGATGAAATTAAATCATACAAACGGCTGCCGCTAAGCCTCTATCAAATTCAGTCTAAATTTCGTGATGAAAAACGCCCTCGCTTCGGCTTGTTAAGGGGCCGGGAATTCATAATGAAGGATGCTTATTCTTTCCATTCGTCTTTTGAAAGTTTGGATCAAGTCTATGAAAAAATGTTTACTGCTTACAGTAATATATTTTCCCGCTGTAAATTAAATTATCGAGCTGTTATTGCGGATTCAGGAGCAATGGGAGGGAAGGATACTCATGAATTCATGGTTCTCTCTGATGTAGGCGAGGACACCATTGCTTATTCAGATTCTTCTAATTATGCTGCAAATATTGAAATGGCACCTGTTCATATGACCTACGAAAAACCGACAGGTTCAGCTGAAGACCTTGAAAAAGTGGACACTCCTGAAATGAAATCAATCGATGAGGTTTGTCATTTTCTTTCTGTTGATAAAAAGAATTGTCTCAAATCATTACTTTTTAAAGTAGATGAAAAATTCGTTTTAATCCTTGTTCGCGGAGACCATGAAGTTAATGATATTAAAGTGAAAAATCTGTTTGAAGCAGATATTGTGGAATTGGCTTCGGCTGATGAAACAAAGCAAATAACAGGTGTTATTCCTGGCTATGTAGGCCCTGTCAATCTGCCTGAATCAGTCGAAATCGTTGCAGACCATGCAGTGCTTGCTATTGCAAATGGGGTTTGTGGAGCAAATGAGGAGCATACTCATTATAAGGGAGTAAATCTTGATAGAGATGCAAATATAAGTCAATTTGCAGATTTACGTTTTATCCAAGAAGGAGATCCTTCTCCTGATGGGACAGGTACAATACAGTTTGCCCGCGGGATCGAGGTAGGACATGTTTTCAAGCTTGGAACAAGATATAGTGAAGCGATGAATGCTTCTTTCTTAGATGAAAATGGCAGATCACAGCCATTAATTATGGGCTGCTATGGAATTGGAGTATCAAGGACTCTTTCAGCAGTTGTTGAACAATACAATGATGAAAATGGAATTGTTTGGCCTGCCGACCTTGCCCCTTATGATGTTCATATCATTCCTATCAATATGAAGCAAGATGCTCAAAGAAATCTGGGAGAAGAGCTTTACGCTGAATTTCTTGATGCTGGATTAGACCCGCTAATCGATGATAGACAAGAAAGAGCAGGGGTTAAATTTGCAGACTCTGATTTAATAGGGATTCCTGTTCGGATAACGGTAGGTAAGCGTGCTGATGAAGGAATAGTGGAAGTGAAAGTTAGAACTACTAGGGAAACTCAAGAGTGTGATCGAAGTGAAGTGCTTTCCGTTATTAAAAACATTCTTAATAAATAAGTTTTCTATCCATAGAATTAATCATGTTATGATAGATTCATGATGTCATTTTGAAGGGGCAGACTCAGAAGGTTAATGCCAGCCACTAAACATTGTATAATAAATGTGGACGGGCTTATGAGTCAGCCCCTTCTATCATGACTTTGTTAATATTTTTCAAATCGGCTTTTTTTAATAGATTGTTGCTTTTGGAGGATAAAGGATCGTTAAATAGATTGCTTCCTGTCTCACTGCTAGAAGTGGGAAGTCAGAGGTCGGATTTGAGGAAATCAGCGAATGAGCCGATTTCTCAATTAAAATTCCTCTAAGCTCATATCTTACATTTCATTGCTATGAGAGAGAATGTTTTTTGGGTGTAATGAAAGATGCGGAGACCAAAGCAAAGTTTAAGAAAACAGCCATGAAATAAGAGAGGGGAATAGTGAAAGATGCAAGAGATTTCACCTCAGCAGAAAGAACGTTTCCAAGTACTTTTGCAGCAAATAGACTTGACAGATGATGTGATGGTTCCTTTTTTTAAGAATGGAGCTATTGCAAAACTAACTGTTCATAAAAAAACACAAAACTGGCATTTTCAATTTTTGTTTGAGCGGATTTTGCCATACGAAATTTACCAAGCTTTTCATACGAATTTAAAAAAAGCTTTTTCCCATATTGCTTCTGTTACATTTTCAATTCAAGTGAAAGATCAACATTTTTCAGAAGAGGCCGTACAAGATTACTGGAGTTTTTCTATTCAAGAGCTGCAGGGGATATCTCCGCCAATTCTGGCTTTGCTGAATGAACAAAAACCTGCATTAAACGGGGTCAAATTGCTATTAAAGACGAAAACTGATACAGAAGCTCTTGCAATTAAGAAAAAATACGCAAGCATCATTCAAGAAAGCTTTCATCAATATGGTTTTCCTTCTTTTCAAATCGACACAGAGGTTTCGATTACAGAGGAAGAAATGACAAGATTCAGGGAGCAAAAACTGCAAGAAGATCAAGAAAAGGCTAGAATAGCTGTGACAGAAATGCAGAAGAAAGAAAAAGAATCCCAAGATCAAACGATTTCTTCTGGGCCAATTACGATCGGGTACACGATTAAAGAGGGGGAAGAGGTTCGAACACTTGATTCCATTATGGATGAAGAACGCAGAATAGTCGTTCAAGGATATGTGTTTGATGCTGAAACAAGAGAGTTAAAGAGTGGAAGAACACTCATTACTTTTAAAATCACAGACTATACTAATTCTTTGTTAATCAAAATGTTTGCTAGAGAAAAAGATGATGCAGCGCTAATGCAGAACATCAAAAAGGGTATGTGGGTAAAAGCTAGAGGAAGCATTCAAAATGATACCTTTGTCCGTGACCTTGTTATGATTGCGAATGATATTAATGAAATGAAGCCTAAAATACGGCAAGATCTCGCACCTGAAGGAGAAAAACGGGTAGAATTACACCTTCATTCACCAATGAGTCAGATGGATGCTGTGACATCTATAAGCAGACTTGTGGAACAAGCTAGTAAATGGGGACACTCTGCTATTGCTTTGACAGATCATGCTGTAGCTCAGTCCTTTCCAGAAGCCTATGCTGCAGGAAAGAAAAACGGAATTAAAATGATATACGGTGTAGAGGCAAATCTAGTCGATGACGGGGTGCCGATCGCATACAATGAGAAGCATCGCCTATTAGATGATGACACTTTTGTAGTGTTTGACGTAGAAACCACTGGTCTTTCTGCTGTATATGACACAATTATTGAACTTGCTGCAGTAAAAATTCAAAACGGTGAGATTGTTGACCGCTTTGAAGCGTTTGCTAATCCTCATCACCCATTATCCGCAACAACGATCGAATTAACAGGTATTACAGACGACATGGTAAGAAATGCGCCTGATGTTGTGGATGTACTTAAAGATTTTAAGGAATGGACAGATGATGCTGTTCTCGTTGCACATAATGCAAGCTTTGATATGGGCTTTTTAAATGTCGGTTACAAAAAGCTGCTTAGAGCCGATAAAGCTTCCAACCCTGTCATCGATACTCTTGAGTTAGGGCGTTTCTTATACCCCGAGTTTAAAAATCATCGATTAAATACTTTGTGTAAAAAGTTCGATATCGAGCTTACTCAGCACCACCGTGCCATTTATGATGCAGAAGCAACAGGTTATTTATTGCTGAAAATGTTAAAGGATGCTGCTGAAAAAGGGATCGCTTACCATGACCAATTAAATGATAATATGGGACAATCTAATAGCTATCAACGATCAAGACCTTATCATATCACACTTCTTGCAAAAGATGAGAAAGGCTTAAAAAATTTGTTTAAGCTCATATCTATGTCTCATATATCTTATTTTTATAGAGTGCCTCGAATTCCAAGATCTTTGCTGCAAAAATATCGAGAAGGTTTGTTAATTGGTTCTGCATGTGATAAGGGTGAGGTTTTTGAAGGAATGATGCAAAAATCTCCAGAAGAGGTGGAGGACATTGCGTCTTTCTATGACTATTTAGAGGTTCAGCCTCCAGAGGTCTATCGTCATTTATTGCAGCTAGAATTGGTACGTGATGACAAGGCATTAAAGGAGATTATTTCAAATATTGTGAAGCTAGGTGAAAAACTGAATAAACCAGTTGTTGCCACCGGAAATGTTCACTACTTAAATGAAGAAGATAAGATTTATCGTAAAATCCTGATTGGCTCACAAGGTGGAGCTAATCCATTAAATCGTCATGAACTTCCAAAAGTTCACTTTCGGACTACAAATGAAATGCTTGATTGCTTTCAATTTCTTGGTGAAGAAAAGGCAAAGGAAATTGTCGTAGAAAACACTCAAAAAATAGCAGAACTGATAGGTGAAGTGAAACCAATTAAAGATGATCTGTTCACACCAAAAATTGAAGGTGCAGATGAAGAAATGCGAGAAATGAGCTATTCCATGGCGAGAAGGATTTATGGAGATTCCCTCCCTGAGATTGTTGAAGCAAGACTTGAAAAAGAATTAAAAAGTATAATAGGTCACGGATTCGCGGTTATCTATTTAATTTCTCATAAGCTTGTAAAAAAATCTCTGGATGATGGGTACCTCGTTGGTTCACGTGGATCTGTCGGTTCTTCATTTGTTGCAACTATGACGGAAATCACAGAAGTTAACCCTTTGCCTCCTCATTATGTATGTCCTGAATGCAAACAATCAGAATTTTTTAATGATGGTTCAGTTGGCTCAGGGTTCGACTTACCTGATAAAGATTGCCCTAATTGCGACGTCAGTTATCGAAAAGACGGCCACGATATCCCGTTTGAAACTTTCTTAGGATTTAAAGGAGATAAGGTGCCTGATATTGACTTGAATTTTTCGGGTGAATATCAGCCAAAGGCTCATAACTTTACAAAAGTATTGTTTGGAGAAGACAATGTGTATCGTGCAGGTACAATTGGAACTGTTGCTGAAAAAACAGCTTACGGCTATGTGAAAGGGTATGCGAATGATCATAATCTTCATTATAGAGGGGCAGAAATAGATCGTTTGGTTCAAGGCTGTACTGGAGTAAAGAGAACAACAGGTCAGCATCCAGGCGGAATTATCGTTGTTCCTGATTATATGGATATTTTTGATTTTTCACCTATACAATTTCCTGCTGATGCAACAGGGGCGGAATGGCGTACAACCCACTTTGATTTTCACTCTATTCATGACAATTTATTAAAGCTTGATATTCTTGGACATGATGATCCGACTGTTATCCGAATGCTTCAAGATTTAAGCGGGATTGACCCGAAGACAATCCCGACAGATGACCCTGAAGTTATGAAAATATTTAGCGGTACAGAGTCATTGGGAGTAACTGAAGAGCAAATTATGTGTAAAACAGGAACATTAGGCATCCCGGAATTCGGGACACGGTTTGTACGGCAAATGTTAGAAGATACTAAACCAACAACCTTTTCAGAGCTGGTCCAAATTTCAGGGTTGTCTCACGGTACGGACGTTTGGCTAGGAAATGCCCAAGAATTGATTCACAACAATACGTGTACACTGAGCGAGGTTATTGGATGTCGTGATGATATAATGGTCTATCTCATCTATCAAGGACTTGAGCCATCCTTTGCCTTTAAAATTATGGAATCTGTTCGTAAAGGTAAGGGACTGACTGATGAAATGGAGGAAGAAATGATTAAAAACAATGTACCTGATTGGTATATTGACTCCTGCCTGAAGATCAAATACATGTTCCCAAAAGCCCACGCTGCTGCTTATGTATTGATGGCTGTAAGAATTGCGTATTTTAAGGTCCATCATGCTCTTCTTTATTATGCAGCTTACTTTACAGTTAGAGCAGATGATTTTGACATTGATTCAATGGTAAAAGGATCTACAGCCATTCGTGCCAAAATAGAAGAAATCAATGCAAAAGGCTTAGACGCAAGTCCAAAGGAAAAAAACCTGTTAACTGTACTCGAGCTTTCACTTGAAATGTGTGAGCGCGGATATGGATTCCAAAAAGTTGATCTTTACAAATCAAGTGCAGCGGAGTTCATTATTGAGGGAGATAAATTGATTCCGCCTTTCAATTCCATTCCGGGACTCGGAACAAACGCTGCATTAAATATTGTTAAGGCTAGAGAAGACGGGGAATTCCTTTCTAAAGAGGATTTGCAGCAAAGAGGCAGAGTTTCAAAAACGATACTGGAATACTTGGATACCCATGGCTGCCTTGAAGCTTTGCCAGAGCAAAATCAATTGTCATTGTTTTGATCAAGGCAATTGGTAAGAAAACAGGTGGTATGTGTTTAAAGAAAATAGCTCACTCGCCGACTAGAGGTGTGACTTGAAGCAATCGGGAGATCCCCGATTGCTTTTTTTGGTAAAGTTTCATCGAAGCTATTGTCTCAAATATTAGCATGTCTACAGGTTTGATATGAACTCTAATGAGAAATCGGCTCACTCGCCGATTTCTTCCATCCCGACCTCAGACCTCCCACCTCCAGAATATTTGCATATAAAATTTGGTTATGTTATAGTTTTATTGGAAATGCTAGTGGTATGCAGGAGGCAAAGAGTGGGGAAACCCACTCTTTCGTGTTGATAACGGAAATTTTTGTCTCATGATTCGGATAGTGTGATTGAAACGAGGCTGACTCTAAAAGCAATGTGCCTGGCATCTCTATTACTACTTTTGAAAGCCACCCTGAAAGTAGTATTAGTACTAGCGCCGGTACTGCAAGAGTCAGCCCCTTTTTAAACAACTTTAACGTATTCTTGCAGTTTCATTCAGCAAGTTTAAGTTTACTTAAGCACTAAAGAGAATGGGGTGGTTAATCATTTAAAGAAATCAGCTCTTTCGCTGATTTCTTTAAATCCCACCTCTAACCTCTCACTTCTAGAAAAACGCACTGGCGATTTTCTTAAAGGCATAAGGAGGAAAAAAATGAGCAAAAAAGTCACAGAAGTTGTCGAAGAATTTGTTCAACCCATTGTAGATGACCTTCAACTTGAACTAGTCGATATCGAATATGTTAAGGAAGGAAAAAACTGGTTTCTTCGCGTGTTCATTGATTCAGCAGATGGTGTTGATATTGAAGAATGCGGCACAGTAAGTGAACGATTAAGTGAGAAACTAGATGAGGTTGATCCGATTCCTCACAACTACTTTCTAGAAGTGTCTTCTCCTGGAGCGGAGCGGCCATTGAAGAAAGAAGCTGATTTCAACAAGTCGATCGGTAAACAGGTATATATTAAAACATATGAGCCGATTGATGGTGAAAAAGTTTTCGAAGGGCAATTAATTGATTTTGACGGCAAAACGGTTATTGTTGCCAGGAAAATTAAAACCAGAACAAAACAAGTGATGATCCCTTATGAAAAAATAGCTAATGCACGTTTAGCCGTTACATTTAACTAAACGTATTTCATACTTTTCTTTTGGATCAGTATGTTACTGTTAATAGAATTTTAACGAATGAAGGTAAGTTCTCGCTGTATAGCTCCAGCGTCTATCACGATTCAAAAGGCAACAAGCCAAGCCTCCCAAAAAGGTAAAAGCAGCCCTTTCATGAGGCTTGACTTGTGCTCGCTGGTATAGGTGCTGCCCTAAGCTTTTCGTTCATGATTTTGATTGAACCAATTTTACTTTATTGCCAAGTTTAAGGGGGATAACACAAAAATGAGTAGTGAACTATTAGATGCCTTGACTGTTCTTGAGAGAGAAAAAGGCATTAGCAAAGATGTGATTATTGAAGCAATAGAAGCTGCTTTAATTTCTGCCTATAAACGTAATTTCAACCAGGCTCAAAATGTTCGCATAGATTTAAATCGGGAAACTGGAACTATGAAGGTTTTTGCAAGAAAAGATGTTGTGGATGAAGTATTTGATCCGCGGCTTGAGCTTTCTGTAGAAGAAGCACGTCAAATCAACCCAAATTATCTAAGCGGGGACGTAGTTGAGATTGAAGTTACTCCGAAAGATTTTGGACGGATTGCAGCACAAACCGCCAAACAAGTTGTGACACAACGTGTTCGAGAAGCAGAAAGAGGAGTTATCTATTCTGAATTTATTGACCGTGAAGAGGATATCATGACAGGTATTGTCCAACGAATCGATTCTAAATTTATCTATGTAAGCTTAGGTAAAATCGAGGCGCTACTTCCAGTTGGCGAACAAATGCCAAACGAAAGGTACAAGCCTCATGACCGAATAAAAGTATTTCTTACAAAAGTTGAAAAAACAACAAAGGGTCCACAAATTTTTGTTTCTAGAACACATCCTGGCTTATTAAAACGATTGTTTGAAATTGAAGTGCCGGAAATTTTTGATGGAACGGTCGAAATTAAGTCCGTTGCCAGGGAAGCAGGCGACCGCTCTAAGATTTCTGTACATTCCGATAATGCAGAGGTAGATCCTGTAGGATCTTGTGTTGGACCAAAAGGGCAACGGGTCCAAGCGATAGTTAATGAATTAAAAGGCGAAAAAATTGATATTGTCCGTTGGTCGAATGACCCATTTGAGTTTGTAGCAAATGCGCTAAGCCCATCAAAAGTCGTTGATGTCATTGTGGAAGAGGAAGATCAAGGTACGACTGTTATAGTGCCAGATTACCAGCTTTCATTAGCGATCGGAAAAAAAGGTCAAAACGCACGCCTTGCTGCAAAGCTGACTGGTTGGAAGATTGATATTAAGAGTGAAACAGATGCAAAAAAGCTGGGGATCTTCCCTCGGGGCGCAGAACAAAACATTGACGAAGCTGACTTGGAACTTGAAGCCGATTCATCTGAACTAGAAGAGTAAGAGGTGAAAGCAGGTGACTAATCGCAAAAAAGTACCGCTTAGAAAATGTGTGGCTACCGGGGAAATGAAACATAAGAAAGAGCTTGTCCGCATAGTCCGTTCTAAAGAAGGAGAGGTATCTGTCGATCTTACCGGCAGGAAAAATGGCAGAGGAGCATACTTAACTTTAAATGAGGAAAGTATTCAGCTCGCTAGAAAGAAAAACATCTTAGCTAACCATTTAAAAGCAGACATTAATGATGAAATATATCAAGAATTGTTAGAGTTAGCCAAAAAGGAGAAACAATAATTTGGTGAACAAGCAATGGTTGTCTCTATTAGGTTTAGCAAATCGAGCTCGAAAAATCATTTCTGGAGAAGAACTAGTTATTAGAGAGGTTCGAAATTCTCGTGCTAAACTTGTTTTACTTGCAGAAGATGCATCTGATAATACACGAAAAAAAATAACGGATAAATGCCGTTACTATAAAATTCCATACCGGATAGTATCAGACCGATACGAGCTTGGCCAGGCAATTGGTAAAGATGCTCGAGTTGTTGTTGCGGTAATGGAATCAGGATTTGCATCAAAAATGAAAGACTTGCTCGATTAATTCATTTGGGGGTGAACGTATGGCAAAAATAAGAGTTTATGAATACGCCAAAAAACATAACGTTTCAAGTAAAGATATTATTGCGGCTTTACAAGGAATGAATGTGGAAGTAGCAAACCACATGTCTATGATCGAAGCTGATGTTTTACAAAAATTGGACGGTAAATTTAATAAAAATAGTAAAAGTGATGATAACACAAAAGAGCAGCCAAAACAGACTGAAAAGCCAAAATCAAAAGTGAAAAATGTTCAAACGAACACGCAAAATGGTGGGGCGGCAAAACCCGCAATGAAAAAGGCTCCTCAAAATAATGGGGGAGGCGGGAAGAAACAAAACTCCCAAAATTTTAATAAAAATAAAAAGAATCAAAACAACAAGAAAAACAAACAACAAAATAAAAAAGGGAATTTTCAGCCGCAAAAAGAAATGCCTAAAAAAGAGTTACCAAGCAAAATTACTTTTGTTGGCAGCTTAACTGTAGGTGAGCTAGCTGGAAAGCTTGGAAAAGAACCTTCAGAAATCATTAAAAAATTAATGCTTTTAGGAGTAATGGCTACAATTAACCAAGAGCTTGAAAAAGACACGATTGAATTGATCGCTTCTGAATATGGTGTAGACGTTGAAGAGGAAATCGTTTTTGAGGAAACAGAATTTGAAAAATACGAAATTGAGGATACAGAAGGTGAACTTCAAATCCGTCCTCCTGTTGTGACCATCATGGGTCATGTTGACCATGGTAAAACAACATTGCTTGATTCTATCCGTCATACGAAAGTAACGGAAGGAGAAGCTGGCGGTATTACCCAGCATATTGGAGCATATCAAGTTGTAGAAAACGAAAAGAAAATCACCTTTCTTGATACTCCAGGACATGCTGCGTTTACAACAATGCGTGCTCGCGGTGCACAAGTAACAGATATTACAATTCTTGTCGTGGCAGCTGATGATGGCGTGATGCCGCAAACAATCGAAGCAATCAACCATGCAAAAGCTGCTGAGGTTCCGATTATTGTTGCAGTTAACAAAATGGACAAAGAAGCAGCAAATCCGGACCGTGTTATGCAGGAATTGACAGAACATGGTCTTGTTCCAGAAGCTTGGGGCGGGGATACTATCTTTGTACCAGTATCCGCTCTAAATGGTGATGGAATTGATGAGCTGCTTGAAATGATCCTGCTTGTCAGCGAAGTTGAAGAATACAAAGCAAACCCAGTAAGACGTGCTACAGGTACAGTTATTGAAGCACAGCTTGACAAAGGAAGAGGCTCTGTTGCAACCTTGCTCGTCCAAAATGGTACTTTAAACGTTGGAGATCCGATTGTTGTTGGTAATACATTTGGCCGTGTCAGAGCAATGGTTAATGATCTGGGCCGCCGAGTGAAGGTAGCGGGACCATCGACACCAGTTGAAATAACCGGATTAAGCGATGTGCCTCAGGCTGGGGATCAGTTCATGGTGTTTGAGGATGAGAAAAAGGCTCGGCAAGTAGGGGAAGCCCGTGCTCAAAAACAATTACAAGAACAGCGCAGTGAAAAATCAAAAATGAGTCTTGATGACTTGTTTGAAAAAATCAAACAAGGTGATGTCAAAGATATTAACTTGATTGTGAAAGCTGATGTTCAAGGTTCTGTTGAGGCGCTTGCTTCTTCCTTGCAAAAAATAGATGTTGAAGGTGTTAAAGTCAAAATCATCCATACTGGTGTAGGTGCTATCAATGAATACGATGTTATGTTAGCTTCTGCATCTAATGGAATAGTCATTGGTTTTAATGTAAGGCCTGATGCTGGTGCAAAACGGACAGCTGAAGTGGAGAATGTCGATATCCGCCTTCACCGGATTATTTATAAAGTCATTGAAGAAATCGAAGCGGCAATGAAAGGTATGCTTGATCCTGAATTTGAAGAAAAGGTAATCGGTCAAGTAGAAGTCCGCCAAACGTTTAAAGTATCTAAAGTCGGGACGATTGCGGGTTGCTATGTAACAGATGGAAATATTACACGTAATAGTGGAATCAGGCTAATTCGCGACGGAATTGTCGTATTTGAAGGTGAAATCGATACGTTGAAACGTTACAAGGATGATGTAAAAGAAGTTGCTCAAGGTTATGAATGTGGAATTACAATTAAAAACTTCAATGATATTAAAGAAGGCGATGTAGTAGAGGCCTATGTCATGGAGGAAATTAAGAAATAATGATCGGTTATGTCGAATGTGAGTGTTTCATCTATGATGCAGCTTCATTAAAAGACAAAAGAGCCGTTCTTCAACGAATTAGTTCAAGGATAAAACAAAAGTTCAATGTTTCGATAGCAGAAATAGATTATCAGGACACATGGCAGAGAACGAAGTTTGGGATTGTAGCGATAACATCCAATCGGGTATTTACTGAAAAGGAATTGAATAACGCCCTTTCCCTTATTGATTCGTTTCCAGAAATTGAACGAACTGTTACGTCCTTTGAGTGGTTTTAACCAGAGGTGATTATATGAGCTTAAGAGCAAATCGTATCGGTGAACAAATGAAAAAAGAGCTTAGTGAAATTATCGGACGAAAAATTAAGGATCCCCGTATTGGTTTTGTCACAGTTACAGATGTACGGGTAACCGGCGACCTGCAAATTGCAAAAGTATATATTTCAGTCCTAGGTAATGAAGAACAAAGAGAAAATACACTTAAGGGCCTTGCAAAAGCTAAGGGGTTTATTCGCTCCGAAATCGGACAGCGAATTCGTCTAAGAAAAACACCAGAACTAGTTTTTGAATTCGATGAATCCATTGACTATGGTAATCGAATTGAAACCATTATTCATGAAATAAATCAAGACAACGATAAAAGTAATGAATGACTCTAGAAAAGGATAGACATGTGTCTATCCTTTTCTCCTATTTAATCCCAATGCTATTTATCACTCAAGATTCTATGGAACCAAAGAAGATAGCTATGGTTAACTCCCGCAGTTGTCCATTGGTTTTAGGCAGTGGAAAATGCAGAAAACCCTTCTGCCTGAAAATTTCAAGTTATTAAACACCATACAATATGAAAGTCTGTAATTTGTTAGAAATGAGCTGTTCCATAAGTATACTAGTAAAGGGTGAGTCGTATGTTTGAAGGGGTCCTGCTTTTACATAAACCTCAAGGAATGACTTCTCATGATTGTGTAGCGAAATTGAGAAAAATACTTAAAACAAAAAAAATAGGTCATACAGGTACTTTAGATCCTGATGTATCAGGTGTACTTCCTATCTGTGTAGGCAGAGCAACAAAAATTGTGGAGTATTTGACATCTGAATCAAAAATGTATGAGGCAGAAGTAACCATTGGCTTTTCAACTACAACAGAGGATGCGTCAGGGGAAATAGTGGAAGAAAAAAAGGTTAGCCAAGAAATAAATAAAAAAAACATCTTATCTGTCTTAGAAAGTTTAACAGGGAGCATTGAGCAGATACCTCCAATGTATTCTGCTATCAAAGTTAACGGAAAAAAGCTATACGAATATGCCCGCCAAGGGATTGAAGTGGAACGACCAAAAAGAATCATTCAAATTCATAAGCTTGATCTTCTAAGCAGTATTATTCGAGAAAAAGGTTTGTTGAAATTCAAGTTTAGAGTACGGTGTTCTAAAGGGACTTATATACGTACACTTGCCGTCATGATAGGTGAAAAGCTTGGTTATCCTGCTCATATGTCTCATCTTATCAGAACGGAATCAGGTTCATTTAAATTAGAAGATTGTTTAACCTTTGAGCAAATTCTAAGTGAACTTGAGAGAAATCAATTACAAGAAAAAATGATCAGTATCAGTCAAGCTTTAAAAGATTTGCCGAATATGACCATAAATGATACATTAGCAGAGAAAGTATTGAATGGAGCAGTGCTTCCACTGCCAAATGAATTTAAATCATTAGACTTAGAAGCAGTTTTTGCTGTTTACAATTTACAAGGAAGCTGTCTTGCTTTGTATAAAAAACATCCAGTAAAAGATGGCTTAATGAAACCTGCAAAAATATTTGTCATACAGCAATCTTAAATATTGAAATGTTAAGAAAAAGGAGAAAAGCCTTGAAAACGATTGAACTCTCACACCCTCATCAATTTTCGAATACAACTTGTCCGGAATCTGTAATGGCTCTAGGGTATTTTGATGGAGTCCACAGAGGTCATCAAAAGGTTATTAAAACAGCTGTCAAACTGGCAAACGAAAAAAACATGCTGTCCGCTGTTATGACTTTTCATCCTCACCCTTCAATCGTTTTACGAAAACAAGGAAAGCAAGTGGACTTAATCACGCCGATCGAGGAAAAAATCCAACTAATTGAGGATATGGGAGTAGATTTGCTTTACTTAGTTCATTTTACTGAAGAATTTGCTTCACTGCTGCCTCAGGAATTTGTTGATTCCTATCTTATTAACTTGAACGTAAAGCATGTTGTAGCCGGTTTTGATTTTTCATACGGGAAAATGGGAAAAGGAACAATGGAATCACTTCCTTTTCACTCCAGGGAAAAATTCACGCAAACGATCGTAACTAAATTAACAGAACATGACCGGAAAATTAGTTCGACATTGATCAGAAAAGTGATTAGCAGCGGAGACGTCACTTATGCTTGGGAATTATTAGGCCGGCCACATTTTTTATATGGAGAAGTAATCCATGGAGATAAAAGAGGAAGGACGATTGGCTTTCCAACAGCAAATATTGAAACAAATGATCAATACCTCCTGCCTCCAACTGGCGTTTATGCAGTTAGGGTCATGATTGATGGGGAAAAATATGATGGTGTTTGCAATGTAGGATATAAGCCGACATTTCACAAAAGTAAACAGGAAAAGCCATCAGTTGAAGTTCATATTTTTGATTTTAATGATCAAATTTACGAAAAAAATATAAAACTTTCCTGGTATAAACGTATAAGAAGTGAGCAAAAGTTTAATACTGTAGATGAGCTCATTCAACAAATTAAGCGGGATAAAGAATCAGCTCAAGATTATTTTAAGAAAAACATGAATGATCCTTGCTTTCTCAGGTAAAAAATTGTATTCTTAATGATGTGGCTTTTAACCATTGCTTGGCAACGCGAATCACCGACGCTTGCTCGGTAATTGGGGCTTACTATTATTAGGAGGTGAACAGGATGGCCTTAACACAATCTCGTAAAAATGAAATTATCAGCGAGTACAAAACTCATGAGGCTGATACAGGATCTCCAGAGGTCCAAATTGCTGTCCTTACAGAACAAATTAACACTTTAAACGAGCACTTACGTACTCATAAGAAAGATCATCATTCTCGTCGCGGTCTTTTAAAAATGGTTGGTAAACGTCGTAACTTACTAACTTACCTACGTAATAAAGATGTTACTCGTTACCGTGAGTTAATTAACAAATTAGGCTTACGTCGATAATTTTTTAAAAAGAAAGCGGGATTAATCCCGCTTTTTTATCGTATTATAGCCCTAATTTTAGCAGGAAATAAAAAGTTTATTCATTTTCTATTCACATAAATGATAAAGATTGATATGTTAAAAATGTTTAGTTCATAATAGGATTACATAGTTTTTCATGCATTTTTAGAGAGGAGTTCATACATGGGACAAGATAAACAGATCTTTACCGTAGATTGGGCCGGCAGACAGCTCACTGTGGAAATAGGTCAATTAGCAAAGCAAGCAAACGGGGCAGTCCTTGTTCGCTATGGTGATACAGTCGTATTAAGTACTGCAACAGCATCAAAAGAACCGAAACCATTAGATTTTTTCCCGTTAACCGTAAACTATGAAGAACGATTATACGCAGTCGGGAAAATTCCTGGAGGATTTATTAAAAGAGAGGGGAGGCCAAGCGAAAAAGCGATTCTCGCCAGCCGTTTAATCGACAGACCAATCCGTCCTTTATTTGCGGATGGCTTCCGTAACGAAGTACAAGTTATCAGTATCGTGATGAGTGTTGATCAGAACTGTTCTTCTGAAATGGCAGCTATGTTTGGGTCTTCGCTTGCATTATGTGTTTCCGATATCCCATTTGACGGACCTATTGCAGGTGTGATTGTCGGACGGGTAAATGACGAATTTGTCATTAACCCTACATTAGAGCAATTAGAAAAAAGTGATATCCATTTAACAGTTGCCGGAACAAAAGATGCAATTAACATGGTAGAAGCAAGGGCAGATGAAGTACCAGAAGAAACAATGTTAGAAGCGATCATGTTTGGACACCAAGAAATTAAGAGACTAATCTCATTCCAAGAAGAAATAGCAGCCAAGGTTGGAAAAGATAAAATGGAGATCCAGCTTTATGAATTAAATGCAGATATTGAACAAGAGATCAGAAAATCTGCTGAGAAAGATTTACTTTCTGCTATTCAGGTCCAAGAAAAGCATGCACGAGAAGCTGCAATTGAAGAGGTAAAAGCTAAAGTCATTTCAGGCTATGAAGAGAAAGAAGCTGATGAAGATGAATTAAAGCAAGTTAAACAGATTCTTTCTAAGCTTGTAAAAGAAGAAGTTCGCCGATTAATAACAGAAGAAAAAGTAAGACCTGATGGCCGTAAAATTGATGAGATTCGTCCCCTTTCTTCTGAGACAGGGTTATTACCTAGAACACATGGATCAGGATTGTTTACAAGGGGCCAAACCCAAGCATTAAGTATTTGTACTTTAGGGGCCCTAGGAGATGTACAAATCCTTGACGGTCTGGGAATTGAAGAATCAAAACGGTTTATGCATCATTACAATTTCCCGCAATTCAGCGTGGGTGAAACGGGACCAATGAGGGGACCTGGAAGACGTGAAATCGGTCACGGAGCTTTAGGGGAGAGGGCATTAGAACCAATCATTCCATCAGAAAAAGATTTTCCATACACAGTCCGTCTAGTATCAGAAGTGCTTGAATCTAATGGTTCAACCTCTCAAGCAAGTATTTGTGCAAGCACATTAGCTATGATGGATGCTGGTGTACCAATCAAAGCACCAGTTGCTGGAATTGCGATGGGATTGGTAAAGGCGGGAGAACATTACTCTGTCCTTACAGATATCCAAGGAATGGAAGATCATCTTGGAGATATGGACTTTAAAGTAGCAGGAACAGCAAATGGTGTAACAGCACTGCAAATGGATATTAAAATAGAGGGGTTATCGAGGGAAATATTAGAGGAAGCACTTCAGCAGGCAAAGAAAGGCCGTATTGAAATCTTAAATCACATGCTTTCTACAATCGCTAAACCTAAAAAAGAGCTATCCCCATTTGCTCCAAAAATAGTAACAATGACCATCAACCCTGATAAAATCAGAGATGTAATTGGACCAAGTGGAAAACAAATCAATAAAATCATAGAAGAAACTGGCGTTAAAATTGATATCGAGCAAGATGGTACGGTTTTCATTTCTTCTACTAACGAGGAAATGAACCAAAAAGCGAAAAAGATTATTGAAGATCTAGTCCGGGAAGTAGAAGCGGGGCAAATGTATTTAGGAAAAGTAAAACGAATTGAAAAATTTGGTGCATTTGTTGAACTATTTAGCGGTAAAGATGGACTGGTTCATATTTCTGAGTTAGCAGAGGAACGGGTAGGTAAAGTAGAAGACGTTGTCTCAATAGGTGATGAAATACTTGTAAAAGTCACTGAAATTGATAAGCAGGGTCGTGTCAACTTGTCCCGAAAAGCTGTTCTTCGTGAGCAAAAGCAGAAGGAAGAACAAAATTCTTAGGTGGTAAGAGTGGAGAATGCAGCCAGGTTATCTTAAACCGGGCTTCTTTCTGTTTTTTCGTAAAAAAAGCTTAAATTGGCGAAGGATTAATTTTAAGTGGTTTTACAGTTTTTCCTTAAGAACTAATCCGATTTTGAAGAAGTTACAATACCACTTCTCCCAAAAACGCCAAGAGCCCCTTTCCTGGAAGCTCGCTCTAGACTGAGACAAGCGCTTCCACTTTTCCTTGTTATCCAGCGCTGGCGGACAGGACGTCCTAGTGCCAGCAGGCATAAGGCCGAGACGTCTTTGCCGGCCAGGCGCCATATCACCCCTTAGGTCATAAGCAATTCGTCCGAGAAGGTTAAGGTACAACCTTCCAGCAGGCCCGCCGAATCATTGTCGCCGAAGGACTAGTGCCCCTGAGCTTTTCGTTGTCAATTCAGAAAGAGTTTAAGTCAATTAAAGTAAAGGGTTGTTGTTGTCTAGCTTCGAATGCTGGCACGCCTGAGTTCAAAAGCCAATCCTCTCAAAAAGGCAAAGACAGTCTTTCGTAAGATCTGAAACTCTTTAAGTAAACGATTTAATAAAGTTCTACCTTGTCCCCTTTTGACATATTTTTTAATAAAAGGGGGAAGTATAGATGCGAAGGTTTTGGATACAAACGTTGGGATTTCTTGTTATTTTAACCATAAGCATAGGTTCTATTAAAAATCCATATACCCACGGTTATATAGAAGACCTAAAAGGGACAACGATGGCGGTAGCTAATATGGAAACAGATTTATATAGTGAGATTTCTGAAAAAGCGAAGTCATATGAGGTTCCAGCACAAGATGCGCAAATACATAGAGTGTGGAAAGCGATACCAGGATATAATGGTTTGACTGTTGATATAGGCGCCTCCTATAAAAAAATGAAGAATAAAAAGAAGTTTGAAGAGGATTTATTAGTTTATAAACAAGTGCCGCCTAAAATTCATTTATCAGATCTGCCCCCGCAGCCAATTTATCGCGGACATGAAGACAAACCCATGGTTTCTTTTTTAATAAATGTTGCATGGGGAAATGAGTATTTGCCGGATATGCTGGACGTTTTAAACAAGCATCATGTTAAGGCAACATTTTTTTTAGAGGGAAGATGGGTTAAGGAAAATCCAGATATGGCACGTATGATTCATGACGCGGGACATTTAATCGGGAATCATTCTTATTCTCATCCTGATATGAGCAAATTGACAAGAGAGCAGATTATTAAACAATTGAAGAATACAAATGAGATAATTAAGGCAACCACTGGTGTCGATGTGAATTGGTTTGCACCTCCAAGCGGCAGCTTTCGCCAAGAAGTAGTAGACATCGCTGATGATATGGGGATGAAAACGCTGCTGTGGAGTGTGGATACTGTGGATTGGAAGAAACCACAGCCGAGCGTACTTGTAGACAGGGTGATGAAAAAAGTCCACAATGGAGGAATGATTCTTATGCATCCAACCGCTCCAACTGCAAGCAGTTTGGAAACTCTTATCATTGCCATTAAAGAAAAAGGATATTCATTAGGATCTGTCTCCTCATTATTAGATGAAGAGAGAATCTCAGGCTCGAATAATACTGAAAAGCATTAATTTTGTGCAAAGTGAAGATTAGGAGGAACTTCATTGATCAAAAAGTATACTTGTCAAAACGGAGTAAGAATAATACTTGAAAATATACCAACTGTAAGATCTGTTGCAATTGGTGTTTGGATTGGCACCGGTTCAAGAAACGAGGACCCTTCTAATAATGGTATTTCACATTTTCTCGAGCATATGTTTTTTAAAGGAACTAAGGCACGAACAGCACGAGAAATTGCTGAATCATTTGATAGCATTGGAGGACAAGTAAACGCTTTTACTTCCAAGGAATATACTTGCTATTATGCAAAAGTGCTTGATGAACATGCATCATTTGCATTGGAAGTCCTGTCAGATATGTTTTTTCACTCAACATTTGACGAAGAAGAATTAAAGAAAGAGAAAAATGTAGTGTACGAAGAAATTAAAATGTATGAAGATACACCAGATGATATCGTCCATGATATTTTAAGTAAAGCCACCTATGGGAACCATTCATTGGGATATCCTATTCTTGGTACAGAAGAAACTTTGGCAACATTTAACGGAGATTCGTTAAGAGACTACATGGATCAAGCCTACACACCAGATAATGTAGTGATTTCGGTAGCAGGGAATGTTTCAGAAGGATTTATTGCAGAAGTTGAAAAGTATTTTGGCAGCTATGAAACTTCTCATAAAAAACTTGAATTTGTGAAGCCTGAATTTCAGGATAATAAGCTATCTCGAAAGAAGGATACAGAGCAAGCCCATCTTTGTATCGGCTACAATGGGTTAGAAGTTGGCCATGATGATGTGTATAATCTGATAGTTTTAAACAATGTTTTGGGCGGAAGCATGAGCAGCAGACTTTTTCAAGATGTCCGGGAACAAAAAGGATTAGCTTATTCGGTATTTTCTTATCATTCATCCTATCTTGATAATGGGATGCTAACCATATACGGCGGAACTGGCAGTAATCAGCTTGACGATCTGTTTGAAACGATCCAATTAACTCTTTCAAAACTCAAAGGTGATGGAATTACCCAAAAGGAGCTGGCCAACAGCAAGGAGCAAATGAAAGGAAACTTAATGCTTAGCTTAGAGAGCACAAACAGTCGTATGAGCAGAAACGGGAAAAATGAGTTATTACTTAAACGTCATCGTACTTTAGATGAGATTATTGATAAAATCAATCAAGTCACAGACCTCAAAGTCAATGAGTTAGCAAATGAATTGTTTAATGATCGTTATTCTGTTGCTTTAATTAGTCCAGACGGAAATATGCCAACTTCATTGAAATCTTGAAGATGCTGTAACAAAATGCATATTGAAGTCTTAATCATAAAATAACGAACTCGTGGTTGAAATCACTTTTGCTTTGCCTTGAGCAAAAACGAAATGAGCCCTTTTCATACAATTTTTATGCCTGTATCATATGATGCAGGCATTTTTTTTAGTTGCTTCAGATATATATGAGTACAAAGGGTGGTGATCATTTGAGATTAAGCGAGTTAAGTGGAAAGGAAATTGTAGATGTAAAGAGAGCTGAACGTTTAGGAGTTCTCGGACAAACAGATTTGGAAATTAATGAGGAAACTGGCCAAATTACCGCACTCATTATTCCCTCACTGAAATGGTTTGGTTTTAAGAAACAAGGTTCAGAGGTAAGAGTCCCCTGGCAGCACATTCGAAAAATAGGAACAGATATGATGATTTTAGATATTCCGGATGATCAAATAAATAAATTAGAAAACTCGGAGGACGCTTGATACTTTCTATCAAGCGTTTTTTCTTTATAAATTCTGGATCACTAGTGTTGCATAAATATTGTTTAAATTTTCAGATTTATCATTTTCTAGATTGAGAGCCAAAAAAGTAAATACCCAACAAAAGGTGGCTCCA
>NZ_JACXAI010000060.1 GCF_014773385.1 Metabacillus arenae
CTTGTGCTGCGCAGCTTTGGACACCTCGTATCATACCAAGGGGACTTTTTTTATTCAAACCCCATTTTGCTTTAATACAGGAATGCTTTCTGAAACAGAACGAAAAGAGCAGAACTGGACAATGATACCACTCTTTATCACGTTAATACTTTTACTAACTTAAACTTTCTGAAACCAAAAAAAGCCTAAAACCTAGGCCTCAAATCGTTTATATAAACTGTCGCTTAACATCGCAAATTCTTTTATACTTAATGACTCTCCCCTTCGTTTTGAATCAATTTCAACCTGTTCAAGAGCATGTTCAATTACTTCTTTTTGTTGTTTACCATTTGGGAGATTATTGACAAGGTTATTAAGAATCGTCTTTCTTCGTTGAGCAAAGCTCGCTCTTACAAGCTGAAAGAAAAACTCATCGTTTTCAACCTTTACTGCCGGATCCTCTCGCAAAGAAAGCCTGATAACAGCTGAATCTACGTTCGGCTGGGGGACAAAAACTGTTTTTGGAACTGTCATCACTGTTTTAGCTTCAGTATAAAACTGAACAGCGATAGATAAGGAACCATAATCTTTAGTTGAAGGGCTTGCTGAAATTCGATCAGCTACCTCTTTTTGCAGCATGACAACTATGCCTTTTATCGGAAGTTTTTCTTCTAAGAATCTCATGACAATTGGGGTAGTCACGTAATAAGGAAGGTTAGCTACCACCATAATTTCCTTGCAATCCTTAAACTCCTCTGCAATCACTTCTTTTAAATCAGCCTTTAGGACATCTTGATGGATGACCTTGACATGCGGGTACGGCTGCAGGGTATCCTTTAAAATCGGTAATAATCGCTGGTCGATTTCAAATGCTACAACTTTCTTTGCCCGTTTTGCAACCTGCTCAGTTAACGCACCTATCCCCGGACCTACTTCAATTACTCCAGTTTGTGAAGTAATATTGGCGTGATCAACAATTCGATGGAGAATATTCGTATCAATAAGAAAGTTTTGTCCTAAGCTCTTTTTAAACGAAAATCCATATTTTTCAAGAATTTGCTTCGTCCTCACCGGGGTCGCTATATCTTTATTCATTATGTTCCTCCTGCAAAATAACATCCATTGCGTTTAAAAACGCTTTTCTCGAAATCTGAAACATCTGCAGCCGTTTTTGCAGTTGTTTTCCATTTGTATATCCTATTTTAAGATGGATACCCAGGCTTTCTCTCCTTGATTTAGCCTGCTGCCCCCCTATTAAGCCGGCTTTTAGTAAATCATCCTTTGAAATTTCAGATTCGATTGACTCAATCATTTCTTCCTTTACGCTCTTTAAAGCTTCGCGGATTGCTTCTGAAGAAGCATGTTCTACCCCAATTCCCCGACCTTTTTTAGGTTTAGCATCCTCTTTTTTTAAAAATGCATGCTTACAACCGGGAATTTCCGAAGAAATTGTTTTTCTGATCTTTTCTCCCGGAAAATCAGGGTCGGTGAAAATAATAACGCCTCTGGTTTGCTGAGCGAGCCGAATTTGCGCGATTACTGCCTCATTAATAGCCGAACCGCTAGTTTCAATTGTATCTGCTTCAACAGCTCTTTTAATGGCGACAGTATCATCTCTGCCCTCAACCACAATAATTTCTTTTATTTTCATTTTTTCCTCCAAATAATGAAACCTTCTTACCAATTCAATCGTCTATATAAGTGTAAAAAGCAGTTTGAATATTTCTTAAAAAGGTATACCAATAGTAACTAGTATAACGCAAAAAAACAGAGGGATAAAAACCCCTCTGTAAGAGATTAGTCGAGCACTTTTATTTTCACTTGCTTTCTGCCCCATCGGTAAGCAGAAGATTTATCTGAAAAAAAGACATCAATTTTATTCCCTTTAATCGCACCGCCTGTATCAGCTGCTATTGCATACCCATAGCCTTCAACATGTACTTTAGAACCTAATGGGATCACATTAGGATCGACAGCAATAACCTTGGCGTTTGGATTTGAGCGCAAGTTCATTCCTGTAGCGGTTACACCGGAACATCCGTTACAGCTTGCAGTATAGGCTGTAGATGATACATAAAATTCTTTTCCATTGGAATTGTTGCTGCGCGATACAGTAGCTGTGCTTACCTGCTGTGGCTCAGCCTTTGTTCCAAGAGCTACGACACGATCTTTACTTTCTTTAACAATTTCTTCTTTTAGAAGTTTCCTAGATACTTCTTTACCATTTTCCATTACAACTTCATAATGTTTTTCTTTTTTTCCTTCTTCACCTGGTTCAATTACTTCTTGCTTTCCTTTTGTTAAATCACTGGCTTTCTCAGTTTTAACAGCAAAAGCAACGGGTTCTTCCACTACATCGGTGACCTTTTCTACTTTTGTTACAGTAACTGCTCCATCTTTTTTCGATAATTGATGGTCCAATGTTGGTTCGACTTTATCAAGATCATTAAGCTGAATGTTCTGGTCTTTTAAAAAGTCAGCGACCGTAGTCGAAGTTGCCCAAACCTGTTTTTCTTTCCCAGCAACGTTCAATTTTACTTGAAACGCTTTTTTGATATCGAGCTTCAAACCTTCTTCGATTTTCGAAGATAAAGCTGGCTTGATGATATCATGTTCGTTTATATCAATCTCTTCTTCTTCAATAAGCTGTTCTACTGTTTTCGCTGTTGTCCAGATTGTCCTTCGCTCATCACCCATTGTCAGCTGCACCGACTGTGCATGGTCATAGACTACATCTATATCTGATGTAAGCTCCGTGTTTGCTTTTGGAGTAACACGGTCCTCATTTCTTACATCAATTTTCAGATCCTTTAGTAGATCTCCGACTGTATCTGCGTGAGTGCGAATCTGTTGCTCTTTACCATCTACGGTCAGATTGACGGTATTTTTAGTTCCCTCATATGTACCGTAAGCTGTTCCTGTTCCTAGTACTAGTAAACTAGCAACAGATATGGCAATCTTATTCTTTGTTAGTTTGTTGGAAAACAGTCTTTTCATGTTTTCAATCACGATGAAAAACGCCTCCTTCTCCTCCGAGAGATTATATAAAGTATCTTCGGACCTGTCAACCCTAACCACTTTTTTCAATTTTTAAAGTGATTTGAGCTATGTTCCCTTATTCATATCAAGCAGCAGCTGATAGGATAAGAATGAGTTTTTTAATCGCATGTTCTATTATGCAAAAAAAAGAGAAAAAAGGGAAGAGAGACTTGTCGACAAAGTTATCCTATGAACGAAAGGAGACGTGTAGAACTTTTTTGAATAATTATTTATTTGGACAAGCTTCTTCAAAGTCCGACACTATTCCTTATCATGATATAGCGAATAATTTTTTAGCATTGTCGGAAGTCTTTGCTGCTACTTCCTCAAAAGTCATTCCCCTTAACTCTGCAATCTGCTCTGCCACATATTTTACATAGCTTGGTTCATTTCGTTTCCCTCTAAAAGGGTGAGGTGTTAAATACGGGCAGTCAGTTTCAATTAATAGGCGATCAAGTGGAATCTCTGAAGCAACCTCTTTTGGTTTTTTTGCATTTTTAAATGTTACAGGCCCGCCAAAGGAAATATAAAAATTCATCTCCATACATTGTTTGGCCACTTCTAAGCTTCCTGTAAAACAATGCATGATTCCGCCTACTTCTGAGGCCCCTTCCTCCTGCAAAATTTCAACCACATCAGCAGTCGCATCACGATTATGTATAACAATTGGAAGATTAACTTCTTTTGCTAAAGCAATTTGCTTTCGAAAGACTTCTTTTTGAATATCCTTAGGAGATTTGTCCCAATGGTAGTCAAGGCCCATTTCTCCGATCGCCACTACTTTAGGATGACTTGATAAATCTTTAATCCACTCTAAATCTTCCTCTTTCATATCTATCGCATCTACTGGATGCCAGCCAATTGCCGCATACATAAACTCGTATGTATCTATTAATTCTATTGCCTTCTTAATCGTTGGGCGGTCAAACCCTACTATAACTATACGTTCTACACTTTCTTTTTTTGCACGTTCAATGACCTCCTGAAGATCATTTTCATATTGAATAGCATTTAAATGTGCATGTGTATCGAATAGCATTCTTTTTCTCCTTTCACTTATTATTAGACATAAAATGAGAAAATCCTCTAAATATTCAAACAATATTCTTGGTACCTATAAATTTTTCATAGATGGGTCACTGTACAACTACCCCTCCAATGGTCTATGTTTCCCCATAAACATGAATCTTTCTGTTTGGTGTGCAATTGAAAGTTGAATAGTTCGAACCATTTTAATAAAGAAGAGGTGTTCGACTGAATGTTACACGTGAAACACCTCTTCGACAAAATTATTTGATTTTCGTTCCATTCGGAAGAGATTGATCGACAGTAGCTAGTGATAATATACCATTTTCATCTCCAGCTAAGATCATTCCTTGTGATAATTCCCCTCGCAATTTTACAGGTTTGAGATTTGCCACACAAATGACCTTTTTCCCAACAAGCTGCTCAGGTTGATAATGCTTGGCGATACCAGAGACGACCTGACGCTTTTCAAAGCCTAAATCCAGCTGGATTTTTAAAAGACGGTCTGCCTTTTTCACTGGCTCAGCAGAAAGAACTTCGGCTACACGAAAGTCTACTTTCATGAAATCATCAATCGTAATTTCGTTAGCTTCGTCGATTTTTCCCTCCTCCTCTTGAGGAGTACTGCCCTTCATCTGTTCTTTAATATACATGACTTCTTCTTCCGTTTCTAAACGAGGAAAAATAGGGGTTGCTTTTGATACTTGTGCAGCCTCTAACTTTCCAAATTCAAGCAAGCTATCCCACTCTTTTAACCACTCGTCTTTTATTCCTAATTGCGCAAATATTTTTTCTGGAGATTGCGTTAAAAATGGCTTCAGCATAACAGCTGTTATTCGTAAGCTTTCTGCAAGATGATACATAACAGATGCTAATTTTTCACGATCCACTTCTTCTTTTGCCAATACCCAAGGCTGCGTTTCATCAATATATTTATTTGTCCTGCTGATAAATTGCCAAATAGTTGAGAGAGCAATCGAGAATTCCATCTTTTCCATAGACTCTTCATATTTTTGAATCGTATCCTTGCTAAAAGTTACTAACACTGAATCAAATTCTGTCTTACTGCCGGCATATTCAGGAACAGTTCCTTCAAAATATTTTTGAATCATCGCAACAGTACGGTTTAACAAGTTTCCTAAGTCATTTGCTAAATCGAAATTAATCCGATCAATAAAGCCTTCCGGTGTAAATACACCGTCTGAACCAAATGGCACTTCTCTCAATAGATAGTAACGAAGTGCGTCTAATCCATAACGATTGATCAATGTAACGGGGTCGACAACATTTCCTTTGGATTTAGACATTTTGCCATCCCTCATTAACAGCCACCCGTGAGCGAAAACCTTTTTTGGCAACGGTAAATCCAGGGCCATCAACATGATTGGCCAATAGATGGTATGGAAACGCACAATTTCTTTACTCATTAGATGAACATCAGCCGGCCAATATGTTTTAAACTTTTGATCATTTTCAGTTCCATATCCTAAAGCTGTTATATAGTTTGATAAAGCATCAATCCAAACATAAATAACATGCTTTGGATTTCCTGGAACTTTGACTCCCCAATCAAATGAAGTCCGGGATACCGCTAAGTCTTCTAATCCAGGTTTGATAAAGTTATTAATCATCTCATTTTTCCGGGATTCAGGCTGTATAAAGTCTGGGTTCTCCTCATAATAAGCTAACAATCTATCGACATACTTACTCATTTTAAAGAAATACGACTCTTCTTTTACCAGCTCCACCGGGTGCCCGCTGTCTGGGCTTTTCCCGCCAACAATGTTTCCATTTTCCTTGATCGGATCGACAAGCTGATGTTCTGCGTAATAAGTCTCATCAGGGACAGAATACCAGCCTTCATATTCATCTAAATAAATATCTCCTTGGTCAACTAACTGCTGAAAGATTTTTTCGACAATATCTTTATGCCTCTGCTCCGTTGTCCGGATAAAATCATCATAAGAAATCTCCATTTTCGCCCAAAGATCTTGAATACCTTCTACAATCTCATCTAAGAAAGCTTGAGGAGCCACTCCTTTTTCTTTGGCTTTCCTTTGAATTTTTTGACCATGCTCATCTGTCCCCGTTAAGTACATAACATTGTATCCGCGCATGCGCTTATAGCGGGCCATTGCATCACCAGCAACAGTTGTATAGGCATGCCCTATATGTAATTTACCGCTTGGATAATAAATGGGTGTAGTAATATAAAAAGTTTTATTGTGTTTTTCCAATTCATACCCTCCAGTCAAATTATGAGAAAAGCTCCCGCACAAGGGACGAGAGCGATGATAAAACGTATTAAGATTATAAAAATAATAGACAATCTAATCACTATTTATATACAATATGATACCATCTTAGCCTCTAATATCAAGAAAATATACATGGTATGGTCAAAAAAACAGGATGTTCAAGCGAATTTTTATAATTGTTTATAAAAAGTAGAATTTTTGTCGAATGAAATAAGTTTCATGTCGAATTTATAGTTTTTAACAAGACCAAATCGCATATGAAATTTCCTTTTTTTGTGTTTCACTCCCTTTTGATTAGGGTAAGGAATATTAATACATCAGGATTTATCACCCATTATGCCAATGAATTTCTTTTTTTACAAACTATTGGAACTAAAAATATTGACGTTTATTGGAAACACTGATATGCTAATAGAGCAAACAAAATTTGTCGAATAATGACGAATAGTGCATAGACAGAATAAATATTAGTGAACAATGGGAGGAGAAAAAGTATGAAATCTACAGGTATTGTACGCAAAGTTGATGAACTAGGACGTGTGGTCATTCCAATCGAACTTCGCCGCACATTAGGAATTGCAGAAAAAGACGCTTTAGAAATCTATGTTGATGACGAAAGAATCATCTTAAAAAAATATAAACCAAACATGACTTGCCAAGTAACAGGTGAGGTTTCAGACGACAATCTTTCACTTGCCAATGGTAAATTAGTATTAAGCCGTGAAGGTGCAGAAAAAATCATCCAAGAAATCCAAGACCAATTTCAGCTTCAAAAATAATACAAAAACTCGGCTTTTGTTGCCGAGTTTTTTCGTTTATAAAGCATTTCTATCATTTACGAGTCTTTAGTTTCAACATGAAAAGCCTGGTAAACATCCCGTTTTGGAATGTTTCGGTCCTTTGCTGCATGTTTAATGGCCTCTTTTGATGGTAATCCTTGATCAATATAATGTTGAACATGCTCCTTTTCTGATAGCGAATCCCACCACTGCTCAAAATTTGTGTTTGTTTCGTCCTGGTTCCCTTGAACTATTAAACAAAACTCGCCGCGGATTTCTTCTTTTTGGCTCCAATTAACAGCTTCAGTTAAAGTCCCACGGATAAACTCTTCAAACTTTTTTGTTAGTTCCCTCGTTAAAGAGATACACCGCTCTCCGAAAATATCCCGCATGAGCTGTAAGGTTTCTTTTAACCTATGAGGGGATTCATAAAAAATAATTGTTTCTTTTCTAGCTCTTAATTCTTCCAGCTGTTTTTTCTTTCCCTTTTTAGAGCGATCAAGGAAACCAAAAAAGAAAAAAGGCTGAACATTAATACCAGAGGCGATGAGGGCTGTTAACGCAGCGTTTGCTCCAGGGAGCGGAATCACTTTTCCTCTTTCCTCAAGAACCTGCTGTACTAATTCACTACCAGGGTCAGATATAGTTGGCATTCCTGCATCACTTACGAGCGCAATTTGCTTTCCCTGCTTTAGCAAATCTACTATTTTCAAGCCGCTCATATTTTTATTGTGTTCATGGTAGCTGATGATTGGCGTTTCGATCTCAAAATAATGACAAAGCTTTTTCGTTTGTCTCGTGTCCTCTGCCGCGATAAGGTCCGATGATTTCAAAATATTAATTGCACGAAAAGTCATATCCTCTAGGTTTCCTATCGGTGTTGGAACAAGGTACAAGCTTCCCATCTCGGAATCTTCTGCAAAGCTTTTTTGCTGCCTCAATTTTCACCCTCCTCCCTATACAGTGTCGGTAATTCCCCTGCTATGTATCGTTCTTTATTTTTTCTAGATAATTTTTTAAAATAATACTCTGCCTTCATAGCCTCTTTTTTTGATTGGAAGCTTTCATTATAAATTAATTGAACAGGCCTTTTGGCACGTGTATATTTTGCACCTTTTCCTTCATTATGGACAAGAATCCTTTTTTCAATATTCGTGGTGTACCCTCCATAATAGCTTCCATCATTGCACTCTAATACATAGAAATAATGATTACTCATTTAAACTTACAGCCTCCTGCCCCTATCTTGTATATGGACGATCCTTTAGAACGAAAAGCGCAGAGCGACCGCCTATCGGCGACAAGCACAATGCGAGCCGGCAGGGATTGCCCTGAGACCTAAGGGCCGATGGCGCTTGGAGCTGGACAAAGATACCACTCTTTATCACGTTAATACTTTAATTAACTTAAACTTTCTTAACTGATAAAAATCAACTCAGTATAGACCCTCTTCACCATACAAGATGTACCTAACTTCCTTTGTATACTCGTTTTTATCATTATATACGAATAAAGGAGGCAAAAGCTTTAAGTCAGGTTTACCGCCTTTAATGCCTTCTACTAACAAGGTGTTTGCCTCTTTGCCTTGTTTAGGATATACAAATTGAATCCTTTTTGGTTCAATTTTATACTTTCTCATTAATTCTGTAATATCAAGGAGCCTGCCCGGACGATGAACGAGTGATATCTTTCCTCCCATCCTAGCAAGCTGGCTGCTAACCCTTATCACATCCTCCAATGTGCAATGAATTTCGTGTCTAGCAATGGCAAGATGCTCATTGTAATTCATTTCCTCTTTCTTAGGAGTTTTAAAGTAAGGGGGATTGCACGTCACCACATCAAACCTTCCATACCCTAATTCGACTGGCATATCCTTTAAATCACCGTGAATTAAAGAAATCTGTCTGTCCAATTCATTAGAGAGAATGCTTCTTTGGCCCATATCATATAATCGCTCCTGAATTTCAACACCTGTTATATGTGCTTTGGATCGAGTACTTAACAACAACGGCACAACAGCATTTCCTGTACATAGATCGATAATATTCCCCTTCTGAATAGGAACATAAGCAAATTTTGATAATAAAACAGCATCAAGTGAAAAGGCAAACACCGAAGGACTTTGGATGATCCTTAATTTTTCCGCTAATAAGTAGTCTAAGCGTTCGTCACCTTTTAATGTAACCATTATTGTAAACCTTCCTTCTGTGAATAATTGCGATTTGAAATAGAAAAACACACAAGGCACGAACCCTTCGGCGACAAGCAGTCGGGTGATCCTTCAGAATAGTTGTCTTTTAGCCTTTTGACAGATCCCTCTTATGGCTTAAGGTCCATTGTACTCCAGTACTGGATAATAAGCCTGGCACAGTGTAGGGCGGGCAAGGCGAGTCTACCGATAAGGCAGTTTTTTGAGAAACTTGAAAGTCCGGCTGGGTGAGATAGACACAAAGCCTTTAATATTATTCACTTAAATTTTCGTATCTAGAAAAAAAGCCTCCTCTAAAGGAAGCTCGTTTCATTTCTTATTTAAGAAAGACAGGCAAAATAAACAATCACCATTTTGTCTTACACTTCCATAATGGACATTACAAATGTGAAAGCCTTCCTGATAAAGCCGCGCCAAATTATCATACCCTTCCCCAATATCCACGATTGGAGATTTTTCATCCTGGCGATCCAAATCGCCATCGGCGGCTTCTTTTTGTTGCTCTTTTTCTGTTGCAGAATCAAGCCTGCGGCGTAAATTTTGATTTTCTAGCTGCAGGTGGTGATTTTCTTCAATTAGTTGTCCAATATGTTCTTTTAGCTCTCCCAGCCTGCTGTATAGGGAACCAATTTGCTCCTCCATACTGCTAACTGATTCGAAGATTTCCTTTTTATCCAAGGCTTCCACCTCAATTAATCTGTGGATTGCATTGATACAGCGCCCTCTTGTAGCAACTCTTCCCACGTGTATTCTACAACTCGTTCATTGTCCATTAGTTCGACTTGTAAAACTCGTTCAAGGATATTCAACCCTACTACCTTTCCTTTTCCATTAGGGGTAGTGATGATTTCCCCTAAATCAGGGAGCTGTTCCTTTGCTGTTTCATACTCATCATTCTCATATTTCAAGCAGCACATTAATCGGCCGCATAATCCTGAAATTTTGGTTGGATTTAATGATAAGTTTTGGTCTTTTGCCATCTTGATTGAGACAGGCTCAAAATCACCCAAGAATGTCGAACAACACAACATTCTGCCGCAAGGACCGATTCCTCCAAGCATTTTTGCTTCGTCCCTCACCCCGATTTGTCTTAACTCAATTCTGGTTTTAAATATGGCTGCCAAATCTTTCACCAAATCACGAAAGTCTACACGTCCGTCTGCTGTGAAGTAAAAGATCACTTTATTTCGATCAAAAGTATATTCCACATCTACCATTTTCATATCAAGGCCATGTTCGGTCACCTTTGACTGGCAAATTTCGTAAGCCTCTTTTGCAGCTTGTACGTTTTCTTCTACGAGAATTTTATCCTTCATATCTGCCACTCTTATGACCTTTTTTAAAGGCAGGACAATGTCGTGGTCTTCTACCTTTTTATGATGAATAACAACTTTCCCATATTCGACACCACGAATTGTCTCAACAATGACAAAATCTCCGTTATCTATATGAAACCCGTTTGGGTCAAAATAATATATTTTTCCCGCTTTTTTAAAGCGGACTCCGACTACTTCATACAAACTTATCCCTCCTGCAACGTCAACACCAAATGCTCCATTAGTAACTGAGGACTTGCATTTGAGTGAAGTCGTTTTTTCGCCTCCAAAATGGCTAGAATTTTATTAGCGGCACTTTTTTGAGATATACGCAGTGCATGCTGCTTTAATTGTTGGAATAAGTCCTGGTAAATGACCTTATCTTCATTTCCAATTTGGATTGATATAATATCTTTATATATATAAAGCAATAAGTCCAAACCGCTTTCTTGCATATTTTTTTCTTTAAAAAAAGGCATCCACTGCTCATGTATAAAAATTAGAGCATGTCCTTTTCTAGTGTTAAGAACTTCATACAATTTTATCACTTTCGCTCTCGCCTGTGCAAACCAATCATCTTGACTTAATTCGAGCGCTTCTGATAGATTGTTTGTCACATTTGCAACGAGTCCCGCAAGTGATTGTGGAACTTCCTGTTTTTCCAATTCCCTCTGAATGACCTGAGAAGACAGTGGTGTAAAGGTAAGTATTTGACACCTTGAACGAATTGTATTTAAAATCTGATGTACTTGTTCTGTGAGTAGAACCGCTACCGTATCTGAATTAGGCTCCTCCAAAAATTTAAGCAGACTGTTAGCCGCATTTGTCGTCATTTTATCCGCATGCGAAATGATATAGAGCTTCTTATTAGATTCTAATCCAGTTTTTGTGAATTCTCCCTGAAGCTCTTGGATTTGCCATTTCTTAATAGACAAACCATCTGGTTCAATATGATGAAGGTCCGGATGGTTTCCAGATTCAATCCTCCTGCAATTTCGGCATTCCTCACAAGGTTCACCGCGGTCTTGTCTGTTCGTACAGAAAAAACTTTTTGCTAATAGGAGACTAACTTCCTTTTTACCTGTACCTTTTTTCCCTTCAAACAGATAGGCATGCGCTAACCGGTTCTTTTGAATCGATTTAGATAACAGCTTTATAATTCTGGGTTGATAGGCTGTCAATTCTCCCCATTTACCTGTCATAACTATCACTCTCTAAGTATATAAGTTGATTAATAAACCTTTGATTTCACCAATTTCCGCCAAAACATCAATTGATTCTGTTTCCTTGCTGACAATCTGGTTTGTAAGCTCAATCAATTGCTGATCAATTTGCTCTACAACTCTTAATGTCCGGCTATTCCCATTAAAATCCCAGCCGCTTGTTTCTTTAAGGTTCATTCCATTTTGGACTGCTTCACGGATAAAGCGTTTGACCAATGACTTGAACTTAGCTAAATCCTGAAAATTCCTCGATTTATCTGCCCGAGACCCAACCGTTTCCAGTTCAGCCATGAGCCTGTTAAGCTGTTCAATATGAAGCTTATGGTTCTGTTTTTGGAGAGCATTTCTAAAAGCTTTGCTGGCCGGCATATAGCCTTTTTGATCAAGACCCCGTTTTTCAATTTTATTTCTAACCTCTTGATTTATTTTCATGCTTCCTAAAATTGATGGAAGTGTTCCACTGGCAGGACAAACACTGTCGCTCCGCCAACTTCTACTTCAACAGGATATGGAACATATGAGTCAGCATTTCCTCCCATTGGTGATACAGGTGCTACTAATTGTTCTCTTGATTGACAGCTATCTTTAATAATATCTAACGCCTTATCGACACGAATGTCCTCAGTACCGATCATAAAAGTCGTATTTCCAGATTTTAAGAATCCGCCAGTTGTCGCAAGCTTTGTGACACGAAAATTATGGTCTGTTAAAGCGTTTAGCAAGCGTGTGCTATCTTGATCCTGTACGACCGCAATCACTAATTTCATGATAGTGCCTCCTTTTTATTGTAACATGCCGGGATTGGTAATTCACCGAATCCTCTATGGAAACTTTTCTCTTCTTCTTACTATTATAACAATAATTCACTACTTCGTTACAATCGATCTTATCGTTTCATAAAAGACTTCAACACACTATACACTTCATCGATCACATTTTCTAATGCTCGATCTGCATCTATTATTTTTACTCTATTTTTAAAACGATCGTTAATGATTTTATATCCCTGTTGCACCTTTTTATGAAAATGTAAGCCTTCTAAATCTAATCGATTGACTTCACGACTATTATTTTTTCCAATTCTCTCCAAACCTTTTTCAGGTGATAAGTCAAAATAAAAGGTTAGATCAGGCATAACATCATGGATGGCAAATTGATTAATGGAGAAAACCTCATCAATTCCCAGCCCTCTCGCATATCCTTGATAAGCTAAAGAACTGTCGACAAACCTGTCACAAAGGACGATTTCACCCTTTTCTAATAAAGGAATAACTTTTTCTATGAGATGCTGTCGTCTTGCTGCAGCATATAAAAGCGCTTCTGTTCTTGAATCCATCTCAGTATTTTCTTTATTTAAAATGACTTGTCTTATTTCCTCAGCAATTTTAATTCCGCCCGGTTCTCTTGTATACTGGGCTGGGATTTCTTCGCTTTTTAATTTTTTTACAATTTCTTGAAGAACTGTCGTTTTTCCTGCGCCTTCAGGTCCTTCAAATGTAATAAATAAACCTTTCAAAATTTTTCACCTGTACTTTCCGATTTTGTATATCAAAATTTTCCCGTTCTTTAATTGTGATCCTCCTTGAAAATGAGTCTGGGTATTTAACATGTAAGATATATATTCTACATGTTCTTTCTTTATATCTTCACCTGGCATTAAATAAGGAATTCCCGGCGGATATGGGACAACAGCCTCTGCAGCAATAAACCCAATTGCATCACTTATACTGACAAATTCAGTGTCAAGTCTTTCTAGTTCTTTATAGGAAAATTTCAGTTCGGTAATATGAGCAGATTCTTTTTCTAATTTGACCTTTGGTGCATGTCTATCAGACAAGTCACCTGCTTCCTCAAGCAGCTTGCCTGCTTCTGTGAATTTCTCGATAGGCAAGTCCAATTGATCTGAAAGCGGCAGAACAAATAATACTAGATCATTATTTGCCAGCTCTGGATAAATGCCTGCTTTTTCAAAAATTGATTGAAGCTCAAAGCCAGTTAGCCCATTCGTTGATCTTATCGATACTCTCAATGGATCCTTTACTACACTTTCATCTTTAGAATTTACAATTTCTATTGAAGGAAAGGCTTCTAAGAGAACGATAAAAGATTGAACAAGGCTGGGTATAGAAGTTTTTTTCCTTTTGTCCATAAACTCTTCTAAATAAGCTCTTGCCAAATCAAGGGAAGCCATAATCGGATAAGAGGGACTGCTCGACTGTACCATCGAGAGGCACCTTTCTATTTTTGAAAAGAATAATAAATTGCTTTGAACGTGCAAAAATGAGCCCATCGTCATTGCTGGCAGTGTCTTATGGGCAGAATGAATCACTACATCAGCGCCTGCTTTCAATGCAGATGGAGGGAATGGTTCGCCAAGAACGAAATGAGCTCCATGTGCTTCGTCTACTAGGACAGGAATTGATTTTTCATGAGCAGCTTTCACAATTTTGTCCAATTGACAGCTATGACCAAAATAAGTGGGATTCGTAAGAATTAAAGCTTTAGCATGTGGGAAACGGCACAATGCCTCCAGAACAATTTCTTCCTTGACTATGGTGGCAGCTTTTGCATCCAAATCATATTCTGGCCCAAGGAATACCGGCTTTGCTCCCGCAAGCAATATTCCATTCATAATAGATTTATGACTGTTTCGCTGAACAAGCACAACATCCCCTTCTCCACAAGAAGCCATAATCATCGCAATGTTCCCTGCGGTCGATCCATTCACAAGAAAATAGGATTTCTCCGTTTTATATAATTGCTTCAGAAGCTCTTGAGCTTCCGCAATCACGCCACTCGGCTGATGAAGGTCATCCAACCCTGTCAATTCGGTTACATCTATTTTTAATAACTCTTGAAACTGACAACGATATTCCTTTAAAAAAACAGTCCCGTTCTTATGCCCCGGAACGTGATAAGAAACAGGCTTCTGCTCTGAATAGCGTTTCAATGCAGAAAATAAGGGTGTTTTCATATAAACGAAACCGTCCTTTATCAGTATAGAGATATTATACAAGAGAAAGCCGTCTCTTTAAAATTAAATGACGAAAAAAACATAATCACTCACTATTTTGAAGGAAACAACCTGAGTCCCTGAGTTTACTAATAAGAGTTTTTTCAATCACCTAGACTTACACCTTGTCCAATGCTTGTGACCCCGAGAAAATAGACGCTTGAAGCTGACAAAGATTACACTATGTTGCACGTCCCTATTAAAAATACAGAACGAAAAGCGCAAAGCGCTAGTCTTTCATCGACAAGCACAAGGCGAGTCGTCAAGAAGGGTGTTCTTTAACCTTCTCCGGCGGATTGACCCTGAGACCTAAGGGCGGAGCTGGCCAAAGATACCACTCTTTATCACGTTCATACTTTAATTAACTTAAACTTTCTTAAATGAAAAAAAGGCCTGATTCGGCCTATGAATATAAAGGGGGTGTCTTAATTCTTTTTAATTTTTCAACAAACACCTGATACTTCTCTTCTGATGTTGGAGTGTGAATAATATCATGCTCACAATCTGCGCAAATAAAACTAGTATAGAGATGAATCCCTTGATCTTTTTGTTTATCGCATATAATACAAATTTCCCCTGTTTTTGAAGCTTCTTTTTCCACGGCCTCTCCACCTCCATACTTTTTAGTCTGCCCAGATCATTTATTTGTATGCAATTTTCCAAATATTAAATCTAAATTTCTTATACACTCTTATCATATGTAACTCAAAAGTTGTCAGTGTCTGTATCAAAACGAAAAAGATAAGAAGTTTATCATGGATATAATAAGAATAAAGCTAAAACGCTTTGGCTAAGGATTTTTTTTGTTTAAATTTGGAGGGGTCAGCTTCTTGGAAATAGGAAACTTACACTTAATCGTTAATCTTTTTCAAGACCAACTCTTTCCGTAAACAGGTGATTTGCTCGAGTTTTTCTTTTTATTAGACAGGTTAAACATCTCTCCTGATTTTCATATTTACTTGCCTTTGATCCTTTTTATTGTCTTGAACCCCCCGCTTTCTTTCCCTATGCGGAAATTTAGTGTCCTATTCTTCAAACTTAGTGGCTTATTCTTGGAATTCACTTGCCATGTAAGCGATATTACTTTCCGCCAATCCACGATATTGGCTGGAAAGTGTCTATATTGGCTTGGCGGGTGACTACGAAAATTGCAGGGATCTTGGGGGACGCTGGGTTATTGAACTTCCTATTCCATACCCATAACTGATAATTTTGAGGAATGTTCCGTATTTGTCATCATTCTATCCCTCCAAATTTGATTTTCATGAGGGAGAAAGCGCCTTCATAAAGGGGTTCTATGGAAAAATGACGCGAAGAGCGGAATGGAAAACAAGATATCTTCGAAAATGAACCCTTTATCTTCGAAATTTTTAATAAATCTTCGAAAACCACAGATTTATCTTCGAAATTTCCCAAATATCGATTGTTCGACAAAATTCCCTGTTTTTCGTTAGATAATCCGAATTGTGGTGGATGACTTCAATGACCTTTTATCCTTATTATCCATTTAAAACTTTCTGAAACAAAAAAAGAACAGCACTCAGCTGTTCTTTTCCTTATGAACCTGGCGACGTCCTACTCTCACAAGGGGAAGCCCCTCACTACCATTGGCGCTGAAGAGCTTAACTTCCGTGTTCGGCATGGGAACGGGTGTGACCTCTTCGCCATCATCACCAGATAAATGTTTGAGAATGTTCTCTCAAAACTAGACTAGCACAGGATGTGCTGGCTTCTGCGTTTGTCACAGGACGTGACAGTCTCTAGCAGAAGATCCTTTGAAAGACATGTTCTCTCAAAACTAGATAACGTCTTCACCAAGTTCGCTTTTCACCGAGTAACGCGGTTAAAAATTGTGGTTAAGTCCTCGATCGATTAGTATTCGTCAGCTCCACATGTCACCATGCTTCCACCTCGAA
>NZ_JACXAI010000061.1 GCF_014773385.1 Metabacillus arenae
TTATCCATTATAAAGGACTTTTTCTTTGCACAAAATAATAAAATTGAACATTTTGAGTATTCTTAATAGTGAAAATTAATTAATGCAACACTAGTGGAAAATAATATAAATATTAAAATAGCTGATGGAGATTTAGAGCTTCTTCAAGACTATACCGTAGATTATATTGGATTCAGCTATTACATGTCATTTGTTGCCAGCACAGACCCTAAACACCAAGAAACTAAAACAGCTGGTAATCTATTTGCTGGTCTCAAAAACCCTTATTTAAAATCATCTGAATGGGGATGGCAAATAGACCCAGTAGGATTAAGAACGGTTTGTAACCAATTGTATGACCGTTACCAAAAACCGCTATTTATCGTAGAAAATGGTCTCGGTGCAGTTGATAAAGTTGGAGAAGACGGTTCGATAAATGATGATTACCGCATTGAATATTTACGTGAGCATATGCAAGAAATGAAAAATGCAATTGGTGACGGCGTTGAAATTATGGGTTACACCTCTTGGGGGCCAATTGACCTTGTCAGTGCATCAACAGCAGAGCTGAAAAAACGTTATGGCTATATCTATGTTGATCGGGACAGTAAAGGGAAAGGTACGAATAAAAGATTCAAGAAAAAAAGCTTTGACTGGTATAAAAATATTATAGCTACAAATGGTGAAGACCTATAAAACTCATTAACAAAAAGGAAAGCTTAAACAGAAGCTTTCCTTTTTTGCAAAATCAGAATTTATATGTTATCACTTTTTAGGGTTTTAAAAAATATAAGAAACCTCCAACTTTTTTGTTAATTAATGTCGAAAAATCGATATATTTAAATTTTCGAAGATAAATATGCCGATTTCGGAGATAAAAGTGAAAAATCGAAGATATATTTCAGATTTCGAAGATAAGTATGGACTAGAGGGGATGATCAAGTGAAAATAGCGTTGTTATTGTATAAATATAGAAAAATTATTAGAAAAGTTGGCAAAATTAATATAAAAACCTAAAAAAAGTAAAAAATTCTTTGCCCTTTCTCTATTCACTTTATGGATATTGGAAGTGAAAATTATGCTTTTTCTCATTAATCCACATGTCTTTATGAAAAAATAAAAGAACGATGCAGAAATTTAGCTTCGTTTATGTATAATTTGCGGAAAATTCAAATAATAATGTACAAAAGTAAAGCCCAGTGAGCCGACACTGGACAAAAGACGATGTATATTGCGGCGCTTGGCCGTTCAACATCTACTATTATAATAGTCCTTGTCCAATAAGAAAACCGGTAATATTTTCAAGGAATTTCACGTTGGATAAAATATTACCGAATTTAAATAAGATATTATTGTCCAGTTTTAGTAGAAAAAAGACTCGTGAGCACAGGTCTACTCTCCCGAAAAGAAAATAGCAGCTTTTTCGAAAGGGCCCCCTAGGCGATCCAAGATGTTTTTGCTTTTCTTATTTTGCTTTTATCATATTGTATGCTTCATCCAGATTTTGAATTCTTTTTAAAACAACGTTATTTTTTGTTAGCTGATCTTGTACTAATGTCGAAACTACAGAGCGATAGTAACTGTTCATGGCGTCGATCCTTTTCATACGATCTTTGTTCATTTCAATATGCTGTTCAAAGTTCTCTTCAAAATAAGGTACAGAAAATAATTCACTCACTTCATCCAGCCTCCTTCTTAATTATTACATACACCTTTTGGTCTGCTTAGTGTAAAATAAAAACTAGGGGGAAAAGAATATGAATTACAAAGTTGGCTTGTTTCAAGAACAAACATTAAAATTGAATATGACTCAAGAATTAAAGCAAGCGATTACATTACTCCAATACTCTGCGATTGAGCTTTCAGAGTATGTTCAAAACCTCGCCTTGGAAAATCCCCTTATAGAAATGAAAGAACGGGATGATACGTCCGTATTTTATCATAAATCTACGGGAACACGTACATCTAATCAAGAGAATTCTGTGATTGAAAATGTATCCAGTAAGCAGATTGGTTTACGGGACCACATTAAAATGCAATTAATTGATTTAGAAAAAACTCCTAAGGCCCTCATGCTGTTGATAGAAGATTTGGACCAAAATGGGTACTTGAAAGATGATTTGTCAGTCCTGGCTTGCCGCTTCAATTTAGAGGAAGATGAAATGGTTAGACAATTAGAGTTTCTTCAATCCCTTGACCCAGCAGGGATAGGGGCGAGAAACCTCCAAGAGTGTCTTTGTTTGCAATTGAAAAGAAGATCGAATCGGAATGAGCTTGCCGAATACATTATCGCTAATCACTTCGAGCTTTTTGCGAAAAAATCCTGGCGGGAGCTTGCGCGGAAAACGAAGATTTCAGTAGAAGAGATTCAGAAAATACATGATCTAGTAAAAACCTTGGATCCAAGGCCGGGCATTTTATATGATGCTACACCACCAGCTTATATTGAACCTGACCTTTATGTCAGGATCATAGATGGAAAGTTAAATGTCCTCTATAATGATCGAATGCTGCCGGAATTAAAAATAAATTCTCAGTATGAATCTTTTTTAAAGCCAAGTTCTGACACTGAGTTAAAATCGTATTTGTCTTCAAAATGGCAGCAATGCAATTGGCTTTTTAAATCAATTGAACAAAGAAAAGCGACCATGGTTAATGTAATGAATGTCATGATCGCCCATCAACGGGAATTTTTTTATCAAGGTTCATCTAATATAAAACCGCTTACATTAAAAATGATAGCTGAACAGCTTGGTATCCATGAATCAACTGTAAGCAGAGCGGTAAAAGATAAATTTGTTCAAACACCTCAGGGGCTGTTTGAAATGAGATACTTTTTCTCTGCAAAGATAGAGCAAGCACAGGCAGAGGATTTGTCGTCCAATGCTGTCAAACAATTGATTCAAAAATATACGAAAGAAGAAAACAAACAAAAACCCCTTTCAGATCAGGCAATTACTAAGCTTCTTAAGAAGGAGCACAACATGTCTGTTTCTCGTAGAACAATTGCGAAATACCGAGATCAGCTTAACATACCTTCTTCAACCTTGAGAAAAAGATTTTCATAAAAAAAGGAGTTTGTCCGGTTATGCTAAAAGTCACACTCTATACTAAAATGAACTGTCCACTTTGTGATAAAGCCTATGAAGCAATCAAAGAAGTGAATAAAGAAATAGATTTCAATTTAGAGATTCTGGATATTTATGAAGATGATCATCTTCTTGAAGAATATCAACTCTTGATCCCTGTCATAAAAGGAAACGACAACTTAATCGCGTATGGGCAAATCTCAAAGGAATTGTTAAGAAAGCGGTTACTTGAAACAAACAGTTGATTAAGTTTTACACCCCTGCTACAATGTAAATGTAACAGGGGTGATTTTTTTTCGAGAAAGTGGGACACAATATGTCACACTGGGACGAAAATGGTCCCATGGTTCTCGTGAAAGGATTTTGTCAGTATGAAAGAAATGATAGAGGTCCAAAAAAAATTATTGCCTGACTTGCTTCAAATCATGCAAAAACGCTATCAAATTTTGCAATACATACGTCTTATGCAGCCAATTGGACGTCGCAGCTTATCTATCAGCTTAAACATTAGCGAGCGGGTTTTGCGTGCTGAAGTACAGTTCTTAAAGGAACAAAATTTGATTGGAATTCAAACCACCGGGATGATTTTAACAAGTGAAGGTTCTTCATTGTTAAATAAACTAGAGGAAATGATGAAAGACGTTTTAGGATTAAGCCTTTTGGAAAACAAATTAAAAGAGAGGTTTAACTTGAACCGTGCCATCGTTGTTTCTGGTGATAGTGATATATCCCCATGGGTGAAGCAAGAAATGGGCAGAGCATGTGTACATTGTATAAAAGAGCGGATGGTTGGGAAAGATATCGTCGCTGTTACCGGCGGAACGACACTTGCCGCTGTTGCTGAAATGATGTCCCCTGATTCGAAAAATCGTGAGCTATTGTTTGTTCCTGCGCGAGGCGGTCTTGGTGAAAATGTAAAAAATCAAGCAAACACAATTTGCGCGAAAATGGCAGAGAGAGCCACAGGAAATTATCGGCTGCTGCATGTCCCAGACCAACTAAGCAAGGAAGCCTATCAATCGATCATCGAAGAACCATCCATTAAGGAGGTTTTGAGCATCATTAAATCCTCGAGTATGGTTGTTCATGGTATAGGAGAGGCTAAAACAATGGCAGAGCGTCGGAACACATCTGCATTGGTTATGAAGAAAATTAATGATGGAAATGCTGTAGCTGAAGCGTTTGGCTATTATTTTAATCAGGATGGAAAAGTCGTTCATAAAGTCCAAACGGTTGGTATTCAGCTGGACGATTTAAACAGCATTCCGAATGTGATTGCGGTGGCTGGTGGTGCATCAAAAGCTAAAGCAATTAAAGCATATATGAAAAAAGCCCTTGATTCTGTGTTAATTACAGACGAAGGTGCTGCTAACCAGTTATTAAGGGATTAAGATCCCTCAATATAAAAATTATTTCTCACTTAACTAAAGGAGGAAACAAATCATGGCAGTAAAAATCGGTATTAATGGTTTTGGTCGTATTGGCCGTAACGTATTCCGCGCAGCTTTAAAAAATTCTGAGGTAGAAGTAGTAGCAGTTAATGACTTAACAGACGCTAATATGCTTGCTCATCTTTTAAAATATGATTCTGTTCATGGCAAGTTAAATGCTGAAGTTTCTGTAGACGGCAACAATCTTGTTGTAGATGGTAATACAATTCAAGTTTCTGCAGAGCGTGACCCTGCGAAACTATCTTGGGGACAGCTTGGTGTTGATATCGTTGTTGAATCTACTGGATTCTTCACAAAACGTGCAGATGCAGCTAAACACTTAGAAGCAGGTGCGAAAAAAGTTATTATTTCTGCTCCGGCAAGCGATGAAGATATTACAATCGTAATGGGTGTTAACGAAGATAAATATGATGCAGGAAGCCACAACGTTATTTCTAATGCTTCTTGTACAACAAACTGCTTAGCTCCTTTTGCTAAAGTATTAAATGATAAGTTCGGTATTAAACGCGGTATGATGACCACAGTTCACTCTTACACAAATGACCAGCAAATCTTAGACTTGCCGCACAAAGACTACCGCCGTGCTCGTGCAGCAGCTGAAAACATCATTCCTACAACGACTGGTGCAGCAAAAGCTGTTTCTCTAGTATTGCCTGAATTAAAAGGAAAATTAAACGGTGGAGCTATGCGTGTGCCAACTCCAAATGTTTCTTTAGTAGATTTAGTTGCTGAGCTTGATAAAGACGTAACAGTTGATGAAGTGAACGCTGCTTTCAGAGAAGCTGCTGAAGGTGAATTACAAGGAATTCTAGGTTACAGTGAAGAGCCGCTTGTTTCTGGCGATTACAACGGTAACGCAAATTCATCTACAATTGATGCTTTATCTACAATGGTTATGGAAGACAGCATGGTAAAAGTAATTTCTTGGTATGATAACGAGAGCGGTTATTCTCACCGTGTAGTAGACCTTGCTGCATACATTGCAAAACAAGGCCTTTAATTCGATTAAAAACCATGTAAAGACATTGAAATAGAAACTTTACTTGGACATTTTGCGGGTTAACGCTATAATGAAAGCGAAAAAGGGGAAAGGGGAGCATCCCCCTTCCTCTTTTTTCTTTGTTAATTTACATAAAATAAGGAGGACCTTTTAATGCACAAAAAGTCAGTGAAGGACATTGAGGTAAAAGGAAAAGTGGTCTTCTGTCGCGTTGATTTTAACGTGCCAATGAAAGATGGGAATGTAACAGATGACACTCGTATCCGTGCAGCACTTCCTACTATTCAATATTTAGTAGAGCAAGGGGCAAAAGTTCTTTTAGCTAGTCACTTAGGTCGTCCTAAAGGACAAGTTGTAGAAGACCTTCGCTTAAATGCTGTTGCAGAGCGTCTTCAAGAGCTGTTAGGCAAAAAAGTTGTGAAAACAGATGAAGCCTATGGTGAAGCTGTAAAAGCAGAAGTGAAGAAACTAGGAGAAGGGGACGTGCTCTTATTAGAAAACGTTCGCTTTTATCCTGGGGAAGAGAAAAATGATGCAGAACTTGCAAAGAATTTCGCAGAGCTTGCAGACGTTTATGTTAACGATGCATTTGGTGCAGCTCACCGTGCTCATGCTTCTACTGCTGGAATTGCTGAGCATCTTCCTGCAGTGGCTGGCTTCTTGATGGAAAAGGAGCTTGAAGTATTAGGGAAAGCGTTGTCTGATCCTGACCGCCCATTTACAGCGATCATTGGCGGAGCAAAAGTAAAAGACAAAATCGGTGTTATTGATAACCTATTAGATAAAGTAGACAATCTCATTATTGGCGGGGGTTTAGCTTATACGTTTATTAAAGCTCAAGGCCATGAGGTAGGGAAATCCCTCTTAGAGGAAGATAAAATTGAGCTTGCTAAAACCTTTATAGAAAAAGCAAAAGAAAAGGGTGTCAATTTCTACATGCCAGTTGATGTTGTTGTAGCAGACGACTTTTCGAATGATGCCAATACCCAAGTTGTTTCCGTAGAAAATATCCCAAGTGACTGGGAAGGGTTGGATACCGGACCAAAATCACGTGAAACTTATGCGGATGTTATCAAAAAATCAAAGCTCGTTATATGGAACGGCCCGATGGGGGTATTCGAGCTTGAATCTTTTGCAAACGGAACAAAAGCTGTTGCAGAAGCATTAGCAGAAGCAGCAGATACTTACAGTGTAATTGGCGGCGGAGATTCAGCAGCTGCGGTTGAAAAGTTTGGCTTAGCGAAAAAAATGAGTCACATTTCAACTGGAGGCGGAGCTTCACTTGAATTCATGGAAGGGAAAGAGCTTCCAGGTGTTACAGCTTTAAATGATAAGTAAAGGAAAGGATGTGTGATGATGATGAGAAAACCAATCATTGCAGGAAACTGGAAAATGAATAAAGTGATGTCAGAAGCAAAAAGCTTTGTCGAAGAAGTGAAAAGTCTTGTTCCTTCTCCTGAAAAAATGGACGCTGTTGTTTGTGCTCCAGCGCTTTTCCTTGATCGCTTAGTTGAAATCACAGCGGATACTGATGTGAAAATCGGGGCTCAAAACATGCATTTTGAAGAAAGTGGTGCATTTACAGGAGAGGTTAGCCCTGTTGCCCTAAAAGACTTAAATGTGGAATATGTCATCTTAGGACACTCTGAACGTCGTGAAATGTTTGCTGAAACAGATGAAACTGTCAATAAGAAGACATTAGCTGCTTTTAAACACGGATTAACACCAATTGTTTGCTGCGGTGAGACTCTTGAAGAACGTGAAGCAGGGAAAACAAACAATCTGGTTGGTGAGCAAGTACAGAAAGCACTAGAAGGTTTAACAGCAGACCAAGTCAAACAAACGGTCATTGCTTATGAGCCAATCTGGGCAATCGGTACTGGAAAATCTTCTACTTCTGAAGATGCTAATGAAGTATGTGCACACATTCGCGGTGTAATTGCAGATCAATTTTCTCAAGAAGTTGCTGATTCCGTTCGAATTCAGTACGGTGGAAGCGTAAAACCTGCCAATATTAAGGAATATATGGCGCAGCCTGACATTGATGGCGCTCTAGTTGGCGGCGCAAGCCTTGAGCCTCAGTCCTTCCTTCAATTATTGGAGGCAGGTCAAAATGACTAAGAAGCCAGTTGCACTTATCATCCTAGATGGTTTTGCGTTGCGAAACCAAACAGACGGGAATGCGGTCGCACAGGCGAATAAGCGAAATTTCGACCGATACTGGAGTCAGTATCCCCATACAACCTTAACTGCTTCAGGAGAAGCGGTCGGGCTTCCTAACGGGCAAATGGGTAACTCCGAGGTCGGCCATTTAAATATCGGTGCCGGCCGCATCGTGTATCAAAGCTTGACTAGAGTAAATGTGGCGATTCGTGAAGGGGAGTTTGCACAAAATGAAACATTCCTTTCTGCAATGGATCATGTGAAAAAGAATGGTACCAATCTTCACCTGTTTGGTTTATTATCAGATGGGGGAGTTCACAGCCATATCCATCATTTATATGCTTTGTTAAAGCTTGCAAAAAAAGAAGGCATTCAAAACGTCTATATTCACGGCTTTTTGGATGGACGTGATGTAGGGCCGCAAACGGCTAAGGTTTATCTTGAGGAATTGCAGCAGCAAATTTCTGAAATCGGCGTTGGAGAAATTGCAACCATTTCAGGCCGCTACTATTCAATGGACCGTGACAAGCGCTGGGATCGTGTAGAAAAAGCCTATCGAGCAATGGCTTATGGCGAGGGCCCTGATTACAAGGATCCTTTTGAAGTCATTGATGATTCCTATGAAAATGGGATCTATGATGAATTCGTCATTCCGTCTGTTATCACGAAGGAAGACGGCTTACCAGTTGCGACAATACAAGACAATGATGCCGTTATTTTTTACAACTTCCGTCCAGACCGTGCTATTCAAATTTCCAATACGTTCACTAATGAGGATTTTAGAGGCTTTGACAGAGGCCTTCAGCACCCGAAAAACTTGCATTTCGTTTGCTTGACCCATTTTAGTGAAACAGTAGATGGCTATGTAGCTTTCAAACCAGTGAATTTAGATAATACGCTCGGTGAAGTGTTATCACAAAACGGTTTGAAGCAGCTAAGAATTGCAGAAACAGAAAAATACCCGCACGTTACATTCTTTATGAGCGGCGGCCGTGAACAAGAATTTCCTGGAGAAGAACGCATTTTGATTGATTCTCCAAAGGTAGCAACCTATGATTTAAAACCTGAAATGAGTGCTTATGAAGTAACTGCGGCACTATTGCAAGAGATCGAAGCCGACAAGCATGACGCCATCCTGTTAAACTTTGCAAACCCTGATATGGTGGGACACTCAGGTATGTTAGAGCCGACGATTAAAGCGATCGAAGCTGTTGATGAGTGTTTAGGGAAAGTTGTAGATGCCATTCTTGCTAAAGGTGGGACAGCCATTATTACCGCAGATCATGGAAACGCAGATGTGTTAGTGACAGAAGAAGGGACGCCTCATACTGCTCACACAACAAACCCGGTTCCGATGATTTTAACGAAAGAAGGACTGTCATTAATTGAAGGCGGCAAGCTCGGTGATTTGGCACCAACTATGCTTGATTTACTAAAAGTAGCCCAACCTAAAGAAATGACTGGAAAATCATTAATTCAAAAATAATTTTAAAATTAAAGGAGAGAAAACTTATGCCATACATTATTGATGTTTATGCTCGTGAAATTTTAGATTCTCGCGGTAACCCAACTGTAGAAGTGGAAGTTTTTACTGAAACAGGTGCATTTGGACGCGCATTAGTTCCAAGCGGAGCTTCAACTGGTGAACATGAAGCAGTTGAATTACGTGACGGTGACAAAGAGCGTTATTTAGGTAAAGGTGTATTAAAAGCTGTTGAAAACGTAAATGAAGTCATCGCTCCAGAAATCGTTGGAATGGATGTAACTGACCAAGCTGGAATCGATAAGCTAATGATCGAATTAGATGGAACTGAAAACAAAGGAAAATTAGGTGCAAATGCGATCCTTGGTGTATCTATGGCAGTAGCTCATGCAGCAGCAGACTTTGTTGGCCTTCCATTATACCGTTACCTTGGCGGATTCAATGCGAAGCAATTGCCAACCCCAATGATGAACATCATCAATGGCGGTTCTCATGCTGATAACAACGTAGACTTCCAAGAATTTATGATCCTGCCTGTCGGAGCGCCGACATTCAAAGAAGCAATCCGCATGGGTGCTGAAGTATTCCACGCATTAAAAGCTGTATTAAAAGGCAAAGGCTTAAACACAGCTGTAGGTGACGAAGGCGGATTTGCTCCTAACTTAGGATCTAACCGTGAAGCACTAGAAGTAATTGTTGAAGCGATTCAAAAAGCAGGCTATGAGCCAGGTAAAGACATTGTTCTTGGAATGGACGTTGCTTCTTCTGAATTCTTCAACAAAGAAACAAGCAAATATGACTTAGCTGGTGAAGGCCGTACAGGCTTAACTTCAGCTGAAATGGTTGACTTCTATGAGCAGCTTGTAAATGAATTCCCAATCCTGTCAATCGAAGACGGTCTAGATGAAAATGACTGGGAAGGCCACAAGCTATTAACTGAGCGCATCGGCGGAAAAGTTCAATTGGTTGGAGACGACCTATTCGTAACAAATACGAAAAAACTTGCTCAAGGTATCGAACAAGGCGTAGGAAATTCTATCCTAATCAAAGTTAACCAAATCGGTACGCTTACTGAAACATTCGAAGCAATCGAAATGGCTAAACGCGCTGGCTACACAGCTGTTGTTTCTCACCGCTCTGGTGAAACAGAAGATGCCACAATCGCTGACATCGCAGTAGCCACAAACGCTGGCCAAATCAAAACAGGTTCTATGAGCCGTACAGACCGCATCGCAAAATACAACCAATTACTTCGCATCGAAGACGAATTAGGTGTATTGGCTGTGTATGACGGTGCTAAGTCTTTTTATAACTTGAAGAAATAATCTGGTCAAGGAGAGGACTTGTGTTGAGTCATACAAAGACATCAACTTAGTCTTACAGTTTATTGCTTCTAACCTCCTATTTAGTGTGGAATACACCATAATAGGAGGTTTTTTATGATTACAAAGAATTTACCTGAAGTAGTTTATATTGATTTACAGATATGAGAACACTTTCGCTTATCTGTCTATAAGACATCATTTATCAAAGGAATAGTGACATTTTCTTTGTCTTATGGTACATTTAAGCTATTGGCAATGGACGTTTTTTCAGGAGGTGTCATCGCATGCATACATTACTCGTCGTTTTACTTGTGATTGTATCAATCGCTCTTATTACAGTCGTTTTACTTCAATCAGGAAAAAGTGCTGGTTTATCAGGGGCCATTTCTGGTGGAGCCGAGCAGCTGTTCGGAAAGCAAAAAGCCCGCGGGATGGACTTAGTTTTACATCGAGCTACGATTATTCTGTCGGTGCTATTCTTTATTTTAACGATTGCGGTGTCTTACGCAGGACTATAATGATGAAGCTGTAAAGGTCTGAAATATCAGGCCTTTTTTTTATGAAGCGTTTTCAGGAGGTGCCTATAATGATTCGTCAAGCAGCAGAACAAGATTTAAAAAGAATAAACGAAATGGTGATGAAGACAGTTGCCATTATGAAATCAGAAGGAAATGACCAATGGGATGAGACCTATCCAAAGATGGACCAATTTCGAACTGATCTTCGAAATGGTACTCTGTATGTAAAACAAGAGAATGATGATGTAATTGGTTCTATAACGATGGATCAAAACTTTCCAAAAGAATACGACGGGATTCAGTGGACAAGCAAGTTTGCACTATCGTTTACTTTTCACAGGCTTGTTGTCGATCCTGAAGCAAGAAAAAGCGGAATGGCGTCAGAGCTGATAGAATTCACTGAAAAGGAAGCTGCCTCAAAGGGTGCACGCTTTATGAAGATAGACACCTATTCATTAAATGAAAAGGCTCAAAAATTACTTGTAAGAAACGGTTATGTAAAGGTCGGTGAAATGAGTTTTCACGGGAAGGAAAACCATTTTTATTGTTATGAAAAAAGGATTAGTGATACATTTATTTAAATAGATTTGCGATAAAAGACAAAAACTAGATTAGATCATGGATAAGCTAGAAGGAGTTAGATGAAAATGAAAATAGTAACGCCTAAACCATTTACATGGGAAGGCGGCGAAAAGGCCGTTTTACTATTACATGGATTCACTGGTAACACAGCAGATGTTAGAATGCTGGGCAGATACTTAAACGAAAGAGAGTATACATGTCATGCCCCGCAATATAAAGGTCATGGAGTACCGCCGGAAGAACTTGTCCATACAGGCCCTGAAGACTGGTGGAAGGACGTTATGGATGGCTATAATCATTTAAAAGAATTGGGTTATGAAAAAATAGCTGTCAGCGGTTTATCGCTGGGAGGAGTTTTTTCCTTGAAATTAGGTTACACTGTTCCTGTAAAGGGTATTATCCCAATGTGTGCCCCTATGTACATAAAAAGTGAAGAAGTCATGTATAAAGGTGTTTTAGACTACGCCAGAAATTATAAAAAATTTGAAGGTAAAGATGAGGAACAAATTGAAGCAGAAATGAAAGAGTTTGAAAAGACACCTATGAATACGATAAAGGATCTGCAGGAGCTAATTGCGGATGTCCGCAGCAATGTTAGTATGATTTATGCCCCGACATTTGTTGTACAAGGCAGACACGACCACATGATCAACACGGAAAGTGCAAATATTATTCATAATGAAGTTGAATCTGATGAGAAAAAGATTAAGTGGTATGAGGAATCAGGCCATGTCATCACCCTTGATAAGGAAAGAGAGCAGCTTCATCAGGATGTATATGAATTTTTAGAAAACCTTGATTGGTAGGTTAAAATAGGAGGGTTCCCTCAATGTCAGATGAGACAAAAAAATATTCTGAGCGTCTTCTTTCTTTTATGAAGGACGAAGCTTACAAGCCTCTAACAGTGCAAGAATTAGAAGAGGCACTTGACATACAAGAAGCAGCAGATTTTAAAAATCTAGTAAAAGAGCTTGTCCACATGGAAGAAAGAGGACTCATTGTCCGGACTAGAAGCAATCGTTACGGCCTGCCGGAACGAATGAACCTTATTAAAGGAAAAGTAACAGGACATGCAAAGGGATTTGCCTTTGTTATTCCAGAGGATTCTTTACTTGATGATGTCTTTATTCCGCCTAATGAATTAAACGATGCAATGCATGGCGACATTGTAATGGTTAGATTGAGCTCTCAATCGACCGGGTCTCGAAAAGAAGGAACGATCATTCGGATTTTAGAGCGCGGAGTTAAAGAAGTTGTAGGTACATATACAGAAAGCAAAAACTTTGGCTTTGTTATTCCAGATGATAAAAAATTCACTAATGATATTTTTATCCCGAAAAATGAATCGGGTGGTGCGGTTGAAGGCCATAAAGTGGTTGTCCGGCTTACGAGCTATCCTGAAGGACGGATGAGTGCCGAAGGAGAGGTCATTCAGATTCTCGGACATAAAAACGATCCGGGAGTTGATATTCTTTCGATTATTCATAAACATGGCCTTCCTCAGGAGTTTCCAGCTGAGGTGATGGAGCAAGCTAACAGTGTACCAGACAGCATTAATGAAGAGGACATTAAAGATCGCAGAGATTTAAGGGATCAAACGATCGTCACGATTGATGGAGCAGATGCAAAGGATCTTGATGATGCTGTCACTGTTACGAAGCTTGAAAATGGAAATTACAAATTGGGTGTCCATATAGCGGATGTAACTCATTATGTGAAAGAGAACTCTCCGATTGATAAGGAAGCCCTTGAAAGAGCTACTAGCGTATATTTAGTAGACAGGGTTATCCCGATGATTCCTCATCGTTTATCAAATGGGATTTGTTCTTTAAATCCTAAAGTAAACCGTTTCACTTTATCCTGTGAAATGGAAGTAGACCCAAACGGGGATGTTGTGCATCACGAAATTTTCCAAAGTGTGATTAAAACAACAGAAAGAATGACATACTCTGATGTGAACAAAATCCTTGTTGATAAAGAGGAAGAGGTCAGAGAAAGATATGAACGACTCGTCCCCATGTTTGAACGGATGGAAGAGCTGGCAGAAGTGCTCCGAAACAAACGGATGAGGCGCGGGGCAATCGATTTTGATTTTAAAGAAGCAAAGGTTATTGTCGATGAAGAAGGCAAGCCCCAGGAAGTGGTTCTGCGTGAACGATCTGTTGCAGAACGGTTAATTGAAGAATTCATGCTGCTGGCTAATGAAACGGTTGCTGAACATTTTCATTGGATGAATGTTCCATTTATTTATCGGATACATGAAGAACCAAAAGCAGAAAAATTACAGCGCTTTATGGAATTTGTGACAAACTTCGGATATGTCATTAAAGGTAAAGGAAATGAAGTTCATCCCCGTGCTCTCCAGGAAATTATTGAGCAGGTTCAGGGAGAACCAGAAGAAATGGTCGTATCCACAGTCATGCTCCGTTCCATGAAACAGGCAAAATACGACCCTGAAAGCTTAGGCCATTTTGGATTATCGACAGATTTTTATACTCACTTTACTTCACCAATCCGCAGATATCCTGATTTAATTGTTCACAGGCTGATCCGGACATACTTAATTGAAGGAAAAGTAGATGAGAAAACCCAGAATAAATGGGCAGAACGCATGGATTTTATTGCTGAGAAATCTTCTAACATGGAACGCCGTGCTGTTGATGCGGAACGTGAAACAGATGACTTAAAAAAGACAGAATATATGCTCGACAAAGTTGGGGAAGAATACGATGGCATCGTCAGCTCAGTAACGAATTTTGGGATGTTTGTTGAACTTCCAAATACAATTGAAGGACTCATTCATGTCAGCTATATGACGGATGATTATTATCGATATGATGAGCGGCATTACGCCATGATTGGTGAGCGGACAGGAAATGTTTATCGAATCGGTGATGAAATTACAGTACGAGTTGTAAATGTTGATAAAGACGAAAGGGCAATTGATTTTGAAATTGTAGGAATGAAAGGAACCCGCCGTCGTCTTGCAAAAGAACAACCAAAAATCATTAGCACAAGAGGCGGACGCAAGAAAAATGCAGGAGCACCAAAAGAACGCAGCGGGACAATAGATGACGAATGGTCAACACGCCCGCCAAAAAAGAAGAAGAAAAAACGATCCTTTCAAAATGCACCAAAAGCCAAGCGGAAGAAGAAAAAGCGTTAAAAGAAATGGATAGGGCGTTAAGTAAAAGACAAGGTTGGCTGGCCATTCTCTAACCTCATAGCGAAAACTGGACAACAACACCACTCTTTATCACGTTAATACTTTAATTCACTTAAATTTTCTATCTTTTAAAAAAGGAAGCCGAAAAGGCTTCCTTCGTCTATTTTGCTTGTGCTGTCATCATATTTATTGTTAAAAACCGTCATTTTTGCTAAAATATTATCTACTGTCGCATAGGAGAAAACAGACAGAAGGGGGGAATTCTAATGCCTAAAGGAATTGGAAAGGTACTTGCTCAAAATAAAAAAGCCAATCACGAATACTTTATTGAGGAAACGTATGAAACAGGAATTGTCCTCCAAGGAACAGAAATAAAGTCGATCCGAAATGGCCGGGCGAATTTAAAGGATGCATTTGCCAGGGTAGAAAAAGGCGAAGTCATGCTTCACAATATGCACATAAGTCCGTATGAACAAGGCAATCGTTATAACCATGAACCGCTGAGAACACGCAAGCTGCTCATGCACCGCCGTGAAATTAATAAGCTGATCGGGCTGACGAAAGAAGAGGGATATGCCTTAGTTCCATTGAAAATGTATTTGAAAAATGGCTATGCAAAGGTTTTAATCGGTCTAGGAAAAGGGAAAAAGAAATATGACAAGCGTGAAGACTTGAAGAAAAAAGAAGCAAATCGTGAAATTGAACGAGCATTCCGAGCCCGTCAAAAAGATTATTAATATAAGGATGAATCCTCAGGTATGGATACGATTTATTTTGGAATAGGTGCCGTGCTTTTTATTATAGCAGTCGTTATCATATACTCTATTAAAGAAAAGCCGAAAAAATAGATCTTACAAAAACTTACAATTGCATTATGAGCTGTATTTGTTATAATAGTAATTGTCGAAAGGCAAACAACTTCATATAGTGAAGTGACTAAGCGACAACTTCCCGTATTCCTTTATGTTAGCGGAATACCTTACACACGGGGACGTTACGGATTCGACAGGGATAGTTCGAGCTTGAGTTGCGAGCCGAGGGGATCGTCCTCGTAAATAACGTCAACGCCAATAATAACTGGCAAATCTAACAATAACCTCGCTTTAGCTGCCTAACAACAGTCTATAAGCGGTTCCTCCCTCCATCGCCCATGTGGTAGGGTAAGGGACTCACTCTTAGTGGGCTACGCCTGATTCCACCGTCTGAGGATGAAGGAAGAGAACAATCAGACTAGCTGCCAGGACGCCCGTTGATAGGCATAATGGTCAGCGAACTCCGAATATATCGACTACGCTCGTAGACGCTTAAGTGGCGATATTTCTGGACGAGGGTTCGACTCCCTCCGTCTCCACCAATACATAGTTGGTGGTTTTTATTTTGTCTTTTATTGTGACTTCAAGCATATGTTTTCATGAATGAAAGCTTATGCTTGAATATACTTACCGAAAACACATGCTTAAACAAAATAAAGCCATATTACTACTTTTAAGCGGTAATATGGCTTTTTAAAAAGATAAGTATATAATTTCACCTTACCAGAGACCTATGATACTGTGGTATTTTTCGTATATGAAGACAAACATTTTGAAACGTATTAGATCCCATTAAATGTAGTAAGAGATTTTGACTTAATGGATGATGGAGATCCAACACTCCTCCAATGTTCGCATGAGAGAAATGTGGTGAACAAATGTATCCAGAATATTATAATGGAGTCCATGGCATAGAGTACAAGCGATCGGACACTCGCTAGACAAAAAAGACCGGGCGGTTTTGGTCAAGACCCCAAAAAGTGGAGATGTAAAAAAACCGGAGCTGTTTCTAAAAGGAAATGGCTCCCTTTTTATTCATTAAGTTTTTGATCGTTCT
>NZ_JACXAI010000062.1 GCF_014773385.1 Metabacillus arenae
ACCATTTATTCGCCGTGACAACTGAGAAATACTGATAGATTCAAGGTCAATCCCTTTTTGAAGTTGGTCATCGAAAAGACAATCGCCCAGCGCATGTAGACTTTCGACTTCTTGTAGCTGCGCAAAAAGTAGTAACTTTAGGAATGACTCTGTGGTTAATTTTTTCGTATAGTAATCTAATTTCTTCGTTTTCACCTGTTCTTCAAGGCCCAGTACCAGCGTTCGCGCAACCAGGGGCAAAGTTAATCTTAGAAATAATCGAAAGAATTCCTTTGTCCGATGGATGCTACTCGATTTCATTGTTCTTTTGCATCTTACGATACAAAGTCATGCGAGAAATACCAGCCTTCTCGGCAGCATCCGTACGACTCAACCCTTGATCCATAAGATACAAGGCATACTTAACCTTTTCGGCATCGGTTTTCGGTCTTCCAGGATATTTTCCTCGTTTCCTTGCAGCCATAATCCCTTCTTTTGTCCGTTCAGAAGTTAAATCTCTCTCGAATTGAGCAATACCCGCAAAGATAGTAAACAACATTTTCCCATGTGCTGTAGTTGTATCAAGCCAGGATTCCTTTAAACTTTTTAAATGCGCTCCCTTTTGTGAGATAAGTTCTGTAATTTCAATCAGGTCTTTTGTCGAACGGGATAGACGAGTTAGATCCGTCACAACAACCGTATCGTTCGTCCGCAAAAATTCCAACATACGATTCAACTCTGGTCGCTCTCGTTTCGTACCGGTTACTTTTTCAAAGAAAATGCGATCACATCCAAATTCTTCAAGTTGTTTCTTTTGGCGATCCAAATTTTGATCAAATGTAGAAACACGCATATAGCCAAACTTCATGTTTATCCTCTCCTCTATCAAATATTGTATCAAAAACCATTCGTTATAAATATTGTTACGAATAATATTGTTACATATTTTTGTTACACTCATTATACGAGTTATCTAGACTACAAGTTGTCATTTAAATATTTTCTCGAAATGGCTCCAGAGGATTCAGTTATTGACCCGAGCTCTTTAACTAAATTCCGAAAACTCCGTCTAAAAGATGTGGGTTTATTAGATATGCTTATTGGCAAAACCGTTGAGATTGCTCTAGAAAAAGAGATTATTAAAAGTAAAACCATTATCGTGGATGCAACACATACAAAAGCACGTTATAACCAAAAATCACCGAAAGAGTTTTTACAAGAGAAATCAAAAAATGTCCGAAAAGCAGTATATCAAATAGATGAATCAATGAAAGAAAAGTTTCCGCCAAAAACGACTTCTAACGAAGTAAATGATGAATTGGATTATTGTCGTCGAGTCATTACTGTTGTTGAAACCGAACCACAATTTGCCGAGATTCCTGCTGTCAAAGAAAAATTAAATGTACTAAAAGAAGTTGTAGAGGATTATGCAGAACAACTAAGCTATTCGAATGACCCAGATGCACGTGTAGGACACAAAACAGCTGATTCTTCTTTCTTTGGATTTAAAACACATATAGCTATGAGTGATGAGCGAATTATTACAGCTGCGATTGTTACTACTGGGGAGAAAAGTGATGGAAAATACTTAAAAGAATTAGTTGAAAAAAGTAACGAAGCAGGAATGACAATAGATAGAATCATTGGTGATACAGCTTATTCAGAAAAAGAAAATATCCAGTATGCAAAAAAAGAAGAATTTCAACTAGTATCTAAACTGAATCCTCAGATTACACAAGGTGGACGTGCGAAAGAGGATGAATTTGAGTTTAATAAAGATGCAGGTATGTATATTTGTAAAGCAGGTCACATGGCAGTACGTAAAGCACGAACAGGGAAGAAAGGTCAGGATAAAAATCAAAAAGATACGTATTATTTTGATATTAAAACATGTAAAGTATGTCCTTTCCGTGATGGCTGTTATAAAGAAGGGGCAAAAAGCAAAACGTATTCTGTTTCAATAAAATCCACTGAGCATAAGGAACAAGAAGAATTTCAAAACAGTGAAGAGTTCAAAGAACTTGCACGCTCTCGTTATAAAATTGAAGCAAAAAATAGTGAGTTAAAACATAGACACGGGTTTGAAACGGCATCATCTGCGGGTCTATTTGGCATGGAAATTCAAGGAGCCACAGCGATATTTGCAGTTAATCTCAAGCGAATACTAAAACTCCTTAGTGAAAAAAATAAGAAAAAGTAAAGGAAAAAGGCAATTTACCGTCAAAAAACGAGACGGCAAATTGCCTTTTTGTATTGAATTGAGAATACAAAAATAAAAAACGTAAGTTTTTCAGTGGCTTCCTTACATGGGAGCTGTTTTTTTCTGTACTACTGGTATCAAAAACTAATGATTATAGAGAATCTTGCTTCTTTTTCTCTCCAGTTTTTATTTATTTCACAACAATTCTTTCTACCTTTTTATACTGTCTGTAAATCGTAATACTTCGATACCACTTTAAGTGTTGTTTCTTTTGCTGTTTTGATCGCTTCTTCAGCATCCAGTTCATAATACTCCGGACGGAATAATTCAACGGAGACAACGTCTGAGAATCCAATTTTCTTCAATGTCGATAAAATGCTGTCTAAATCAATTCCTCCAAGTCCAGGCCATACCCGATCTTCATCTCTCAGGAAGCCGATAGGAAAATCTTCTGTATCGTCGATATGTAAAATAAAGATTTTGGACCCATCAGCTTTTTTCAGATCTTCCAAATCTGACCCCATTGCGTGGAAGTGAAAACAATCAAGTACTAATCCAACATTCTCACGATTAACGGTTTCAACAATATCGTAAGCCTGGCCGAATGTGTTGACTGTGCATTGTGGATGTCCGACAAATTCAACTGCAATTTTCACCCCATACGGATCTGCGATATCTGACAGCTCTTTTAGCACCTCTACACAACTGTTTTTGATATCTCCTTTCAATATCTTCTGTTCCGTTACTAGAGGCACTGCCACAACATACTTCACGCCTAGTTTCTTGGCTGTTTCCATCATCTCTTTGAACTCATCGATGATTTCCTTGTATCCGGCTTCGTCACGATTATTGAAAAACACTAAAGCGTTGAATGCCAATGGCTTAATGTGATGAGTATTGAAGAACTCAACCAGTTCATTGAGGGACTTCTCCTTTAAATATTCAGGCAATTTATCCATCGTGCGGATTTCAATATAGTCGTATCCGTGTTTATCGCAATACTCCAGATCCTTGGCTAGATTAGAATTTTCCAGTGTTGTAGCTTGGTTAAAACAAAGTTTCATATTAAACCCTCCATGTTTAAAGTTATAATAAAGTGCTCCATGATTAAATTCATTTGGTTTGAACGGTAACCTGATTTAAATCCGTCTGGGCATCTCGACCATCATAGGTACGGAAGTAATGTTCCAGCTCCTCCAGTGTACGGTCTTTAGTTTCCGGCAAATATTTTTTCACAAATGTAATGGACAAAAGTCCCATAGCTGTGAAGACAAAGAAAGTTGTGGACAAGCCAATCTTTTCGAGTAGTATAGGGAAAGACAAACCAATGAAGAAATTTACTATCCAAAGGCAAAACACACCGATACCCATACCGAGACCTCGTAACTGCAATGGAAATATTTCCGCAAGCATCAGCCATGTTACTGGTGCAACTGCCCCCTGCATGAATGCTAAAAACGTGACTGTCAAGCTAAGCACAACATATGGAAGCGCTGCAGACCCTTCAAGCACATTGGAGAATACCCCAATAAGCAGAAGTGACGTCGTTGTTCCAATCAGTCCAATTAGTAACATTGGTCGACGTTGAACTTTACCAAGGAGCCAGATGCCAACGCAAACAGCTATAACTGAGATTAATCCGTTTGCTATATTAGCGATTAGTGCGGCCTCTGTTTGGAAGCCAGCATCCCTGAGAATTTCAGTACCATAGTACATAATCGAATTGACACCCGTAATCTGCTGTACAACAGCAATTCCAATCCCAATTAATACGATGCGGCGCACCCATGGCACAGCTAAATCCTTCAAAGATGCTTTCTTCATCCCAGATGGTTTAGCAAAATTCTCCTTGATTTCATTTAATTCTAATTTAGCTTGCTTCTCCTCACGTACCTGTCGAAGGACATTAAGGGCATCCTCATTCCTTCCTTTTAATACAAGCCAACGTGGGCTTTCTGGCACTTTAATCATGCCAAGAAAAAGGAAAACTGCCGGAAGTGCTGCAATAGCTAACATGTATCGCCAAACATGCTCATCACCAGACATTACGTTGCCCAATATAGCATTGATCACAAAGGCCGATAGTTGGCCGGTAACAATCATCAATTCGTTCTGGGTAACCATTCTTCCTCTTCTTTCAGCAGGTGAGATCTCTGCTAAGTAAGTAGGAACTGTTACTGATGCTCCTCCTACAGCAAGTCCTAATAGGAAACGAAAGATAACCATAACCGTAACGTTTGGCGAGAGAGTACATCCAATTGTAGAAATAAAGAATAACAAGGCAAGATACAGGATGTTTTTGCGGCGGCCGTTATAATCCGATAGTCGTCCACCGAACACTGCACCAAGTGCAGCCCCCAAAAGAAGTGAACTTGCCACAAGACCTTCAGTAAATGAGTTAAGGCCAAGCGATTCAGACATAAAAGGTAATGCACCGTTAATAACACCAGTATCGTATCCGAAGAGCAATCCCCCCAATGTCGAGATGATAATAATAGTGCTTAAAAACGACTTTTGGTTTATCGATTTATTCAAATTAATTTCTCCTCCTTGCTCTTTAGAATAAGTAACTAAATGATTGCAATCTTCATGTTGATACTCCATGAAATTGTAGATCAAAAATATAGACATGACCTGTGCTATAGAGTAAATACATAGTTTGGGGCTTGTATTTCCTACTAAATATCCTAGGATTAATTACTACCCATAAATCCTATCAATGCTGTCATAGCTGTCCACCCTTATTTGAAAGTGCTTTCAATTTTATCAATGTGTGATACTCCCTACTTCTTAGCATTTTATAAGGGCGCTTTCAATTCTTCTAACGTACCGATAAGCTTTCGCTCTATATCCTTCAGCTACTTTTGTGAATCGATATTTAGGGTTTTAAAAATGGTGCTAAAAACAGTTCTCTTATCATTTTTATCTATTTGCATTAGAATTTCCATCTACCCAGCGCTTTCGATATTTGATGGGAGACATGCCAACGATTCTAGTAAAAATAGTGTTAAAATAATTGGAGTTATCATATCCTACCATTGATGCGATTTCGGTGGCACTATACTGGGTATTAATCAGTATAGACTGGGCCTCTCCAATTCTACGTCGCATAATGTATTGCATGGGAGCATATCCAGTAGTTTCCTTAAAAATATGACACAAGTAAGACAAGCTAATATTCAATGCCTCACTTATACTTTCCAACGTATGAACCTCCGAATAATGATCATCAATATACTTTTTAATGCGTTCTCCCACAATAACTTCCTTATGTTCCTCTGTATCTATCCTTCTATCAATTTGCTTTACAAGCATAATAATGAGAGATTGTAGAAGATGATGGCAGACTTCCTCAGCCCCAGTATTTTCCGCACAAATTTGGGTGTACATCATTCGAAATAAATTTTTAATATCCTGACTAAAGGCGTTGCTATATAAAACCGGACTTGCACCGTCAGGCAATAGACAATTTTCCCGTATTCCCTCTAGCTTTAAGTTGCTTACTCCACAGCTGTACACACTCATTTCTGCATCTGGATTGGTACGCTCGTCATGGATAACACCACTGTTATAAATAAGAACGTCACCTTGTTTGGTGTGATACTGTCGCCCTCCAATAGTATGAATTCCTCTCCCATGTCTGATATACAAAATTTCTAGACGGTCCTTATGAACATGCATAACACACGGTAATTTGGTATGATCAGCTTCAGCTTTGCAAACATAAAGCAGTTTGGGAAGTCTGCCATTTTCAAAAGTTGGTGTGAATTCTTTTTTAACAAAACTCTGTACCATAAACTCGCCTCTTTTTCTGTGATGTGTAAGTATTTAGTCAATTATAGTAATTGACTGGACGTTTATCAATCTTTCGTTAAGAGTTTTGATTGAATGATACTTTTAAAACCCATCTAGAACAATTATGAAAAAAATTGTACATAGATGAGTTTTAAATTTTTAGTTAAAGTCTATCCAAACGGTACCGTTCTAACACAGTCTTCTATCCAGCGCACGCTCTCAATACCTGAATCAATAGTAGGGAATACAAAAGAGCTTTACACTAAAGCTTTATCATGCTCAAACTCTTCCCAAGCTGATCCGTTATCCGCAGAACGAACACAATTTTCAATCCAGCGAATACCATCCAAGCCAGCATCAATACCAGGATAAACTAGATTTTTTAATGTTTCTTCATCATTTCGGTTTTTAGCATCAATTGCAATGGCAAATTTGAGATAGATATTTGCCCAAGAGTCAGACAACCCTTCTACATGCAGTGCTCCTAAACGCTCATCAGCATTACAGCTATCATCTAAGTAAGGCATTGCACGAATTAAAGTTTGGGTAGGTTCGCCTTGCACTTCATATCTGAGCTCACCGCCTTTGTTATCCCACCATTCTAAGCTTCCTTTAGATCCTACAATGCGAATTCTATGACCATCCATACATCCTGCATTGATGGAGGATGTCCAAAGTCTTCCTACCGCACCGTTTTCATAATGCATAAGAACAAAAGCATTGTCTTCTAAAGGAGCACGGCTTCCAATAAAGCTTTGACGGTCACATAATAATTTCTTAATTTTCATGTGCGGCATAATTAGTTGGGACATATAGTAAGTATGTGTAGAAAGATCACCTAACACAAAGCTTGGTCCTGCAACCTTAGGGTCAACGCGCCATTTTTGCGCATCACTTATTTTATCTGCTGCATCATTTGCATTAAAGCCATGCGTATACTGCAACTCAACCACACGAATGTCACCAATTTTTCCTTGCTCGATCATCGCCCGCATTTGAAGCAGCATTTGATTTCCAGAAAAACCGTATGTTACACCAACAATTTTTCCTTTTCTCTCTGCCAGAGCCTTAATCTCTTCACCTTCTTCAAAAGTGAAAAATAAAGGTTTTTCACAGATAACATGCAAACCAGCTTCTAATGCCGCCTTACAAATTTCATAGTGAGTTCCGTTAGGAGTTGCGATGGAGACAACCTCAATACCATCTTCCCGCTTTACCTCTTCAGCAAACATTGTTTTGTAGTCAGGATAGCAGCGATTTTCATCAACTCCGATATTTACTCCAAATTCTTTCCCTCTTTCTGCATCAATATCAAAAGCCCCTGCAACTAAGGTAAAGGCTGTATTATCTCTTAGTGCACCAGTTCTATGTTTATATCCAACTTGGCTTAATCGGCCTCCACCTACCATTGCCCATCTTAAAGGTCTTGCAATTTTCTTTTCGCCATTCAACATAATAAGCACCTCTTTTTAGAAATTATGATTTTATTTTTTGAGAAATTGCTTGTAAGCGTTTCCTCACTCTATATTTAAAATTATAGTCTTTTTGCACATAATAACCTCCAGTATCTCATTTTTATGGAAGTAGAAAAATCGCAGTTTGGCAGGAATTCAGAAAATATTTTCCAAAAAACTTCACAATCTTGCACTAAGAATTTATAGATTTAAAAGAGAGGTATGATTATTTATAGAGTAAGGATTACTAAAATGAAAGAAACTTCCTACCACAATGAGGAAGTTTCTTTCATTAATATGAGAAATTTTTAAGAAGATCTCTAGATCATTAAGCGCTCCTGCATATTTAACTTGAATATCCCATACGGATTCACATGTGCATAGATAAGAGGGGTTAAAGCTCTAAAGTCCTCCGGTACTAGTTTTTGCAACAAAGATTTGCTTTTTTCCAAGAGTACTTCTTGAATCATTAACGTGTTAATGAATACTAAACAGTTTTGGATAAGGTGAAGGGCAAGTATAGCCACTTCCTGATCCTCCATGCGATTCGTTTGAATTTCTCCCCCTTTCCCATAAAAAATAAAGCTATTAGCAGAGTTCCAGTTTTCAACCACATTTAATCCTTCCTGAATTTCTCTCCGGATTTCTTCTGAGGATAGGTACTCACAAAGAAATATGGTTTTTAATGCTTTTCCAAGTTCACTAAGTGCTCGATACGTCGGATGCCCACTATTGCGAGTAAAGCGTTTGAGAACGGCCTCTGTTTCAGCTGTACCCAATCGTAAGGCTGTGGCATACTTTATCATTTGATCGTACTGCTGTTCAATTAAATTCCAGTTAATTGGTCGAGTTAAGACGGGCTGTAAATTAGGGTAAGATTCTTGCATTCCGGTATCTGGACGGTATAATTTCTGCGCATGAATGGCTTTAAATCTTGGCATGAGTTGAAAACCTAACAAATGACAAAAAGCGAAGGCTACTTCACTTTGTCCGTGCGTATCCACGTAGTTCTTTTCCACTTCCATGTTTGTACAATGTCGAAGCAATCCTTCAATCATAGAAGCTACTTCTGAAGAAGAACAAGATTTGAGTTGGGAATAGATGCAAGTAGATTTCTTTTCCAAATGCCAGTAAATCATAACTCCGCGTCCCCTGTATCGAATATGCCATTCCGTTAGCAAGTTCTGATCCCAAGCACCAAACTTTTTGCTATCAGATGCACATGCGGTCGTGCCTTCTCCCATATTTCCGTTACCCGAGTATCTAAAATTGCATTAGTTACCTTTGAAATGGCTTGACGTAAGTTCTCCTTATGAATAAATTTACGTCTCACATAGAGTAAACTCTTATAATTTTCTCCATGGTCTCCAGCAGCAATTCGCTTTAATCCAGTATTAGTCCCTAGTCCATATAAACAGAGTATAAGCCTTCGTTGAAGTGTCTCCTTATCTAGAATTTCTCGGTTTCCTAACGTTTGGAACATATCTGTTAACTGAACACGTAAATCTGCCTCTTTTAAAACATCTAATAAATTGGTCATTGGCCAACGTTTCATAACCTCTGCTTTAATGAGATTGAGGTTAACGGGTTCAGCTTGTGCCTGTAAAGGTGATACTGATATCCAGCCATTTCCCTTGCTCAAAATACGCACTTTGGAGTCGCTTTTTACACTTTTATCTAATTTCTCCAGAGATGTATGCATAGTCTGTTTCAGTTCTTGGATAAGTGTTTGTGCTTCAAGTGGCTTCCGAAGAGCTTGATAATGCTTTTCTCTGTTTTGTTCAAAGTCTTTTGGTAAGTCTTCCTCCGGGTTTCTATACCGGTCCGCACCTACTACCCATATCTCTTTACAACGTAGTCGATCTCGTAGGGCTTGCAGGACACAAATTTCATAATTCACTCGGTTCACACGATTACTTTCTTTATCGATAACAGTATCAATCCATCCTTGCTTTACAATTCCCTCTATCGGAATATAATCTGTTTCATTGTATGAATACTGCTTGGTAGACTTATATTGTGTTAGTAAATCAATTGCATCAATAGCTGGACGATGCACATCATTGTTTGAACGAAACTCTAGGATATCTAATAGGGCAGGAACCATTCTCCTGTAATGAGTACTGTAAGAGGATCTCATAACGGTATGTACTTTTTGTTTATACGCTGGTCCTGTATGCTTCATTTCTTTCACGATATCTTTCAATGTATCTTCTCCTACAACTGGAAATAATACATCTCGTACAATTCCATCTGGTTGTTCCACTGCCTTTTCAGCTAAGCGAAACAATACGTTTGTTTTTCCATTTACTTTACGAAAATCACGTAAAAATTCTTTTTCAACTTTTCGTTCTGCACGAGCCCCGATACGGTGAACGATTTGAATTATGAGTTCAACTAAATTGTCGGTAATTTCTCTACCTCTACACCAAAAGAAAGCTGCTAATAACGTGTAACGTATGTAATCAGGATGCCTACGCAATTCTCTAATGTCTTCAGAGATAGCGCGTTGCCTGTAAGTTCGAATCATCTTTGGTGGAACTCCTAAGAATAAATCTGGTAGGAGTTGTATATCTCTTACGGTTTGTAGCTTTGCTATTTCCTGTAATAAACTATCTAACCCAATCCTCCCTGGATCAGACACAAGTTCACGAAAGCTAAGAATAGTTTGATTCTCTTCTATTTGTTCCTCATGAGACCAAGTATGTATAAATGCGTCCAATTTAGATTTAGAGAGATTAGAGAGTTTTATGAAAATAGATTGTGATATATGTTCTTCATATTGATGAATGGCTGATTTAATATTTCGCTCGAGTTGTTCATGAGTTGGAGGGATAAGGTGTAATTGTCTGAGGTGATGTAGGACATTTTCTCTTATTCGGTCAATTTGTAGTTCTTGTGGTAAAATATTTGCTTGTAGCCACGACTTTATTTGTTCCATATCTTCAGAGGTACTTTCTCGAAACCCCATATAGTCACGTATCTGTGCACGATGATATTTAATTGTGCGTCCATCCCAATCATATTCTTGAAAGGAATCTACAGGTACTCCTACTTGCTTTGCAACATACTGAATTATCTCTGCACTTATTTCCTGTTTTCCTTTCGGGAAACGGCCTTGGTATTGAAAAAACTTAAGAGAAACAGCGAATCCAAGTCGTGTTCCACCATATTTGTTCCCAATTAAACGCATTTCTTCTGGAATGACTGTAAAGTGTTCTATCAGTTCCTCTAACTCCCAATCGTTCTTCACTTGCTGCTCCTCCTTATTTTACGTATCATAAAAAGTTTATCGGAATTTGACATATAAAAAAAGCCTTGGGAGATAGGAATTTACAGATAAAAAAGATTTACTTTGCCCCTGGTTACACGAACGCTGGTACTGGACCTTCAAGTAATTGAAAATTTATAGGTAAAAACCATTGTCCAAATGAAGTTTTTCGTGTAATCTTGTCCATGAGTTGGTCCTTTTTAGTGGATTTGGACGGGTTACCACCTGACTTATCCATTATAAAGGACTTTTTCTTTGCACAAAATAATAAAATTGAACATTTTGAGTATTCTTAATAGTGAAAATTAATTAATGCAACACTAGTGAATTTTTATATTTGTTTTATTTTCAATTGCTTCGATTTTACTAGGAATATAATGAGTATCTTTTTCCCCTATCACAATAAGGGATGGATGGTTGATCATTAATAACGTTTCAAAAATTGAGTCGAACTTTAGTAATGGTGTAAGCAAAATCATTTTGGAATTTATATATATATCGCTTTTCATAAGTCTATTGATAATTGGAATTGTACCAAGTGATTTCCCTAAAAATGCAATTTCTTGATATTGATTATTTTTTAGCACCTCGTTAATGATGGGATTTACATCATAAAGGATGATTTTTGTTATATCTTCTAATGGAAGTTTGAATAAATCCTGTCCGTAAGAATAATGGATATGGACAACATCATACGGATTTTGAAGCATTGTCATTGTTGAATAATAAAATAATGGCTTCTCATATGTGTAACCCGCTCCAGAAAACATAAAACAAACCACTGTACTCCCATTTACAATATGTGTGTATTGAACTTCTTTTTCGTCAATAAAAGTTGTTCTTTGATTAACTTTCATAATAGGTCCTCCTGCACTTATCATCCTACATTTATTTTAATCTTAAAAACTAATAAATGAAGTCTTTCTTCACCTACTAATAGCTCAATACAAAAGGACGCTTCGTATTATAAGGTTAACCAGATAAGAAAATAATGATCTATCTAATTAAATATTTCCAATTGGACTCCTGCAAATTCCCATTGGAATTCTCTTTTGATTAATACTCTTCTTTAGGTATACTAAAGGTGACCCTTGATAAACTTGTTGAATGATGGTTTCGATCTTTACTCTTTCTTGTTGAGTAATATTTTTTTTCGTAAGCATTTTATTAAACCATTGACTGATTTCCATGGGTGAAATATTTCCAGCGATTGAAGAAAGACGATCAAACCCCTCTAATACTTTTTCCTCTAATTCCACTTCTCCACCAGCATAAAAATGAAAGTTGCTTCTGTTAATATTGTTTTTTAGGAGTCCAACTTTTTCTTTATTGCCAGCTTCTTTTAATCCAACTACTAATTCTATCTTACTTAACTGAATAATACTGTTTACTGATAAATTAAATCCAGTTCTTTTTGGATTGTTATATAAGATAGTAGGCTTATTACTAAGATTAATAATGGTTTTTGTATAAACTAATGCCTCTTCTTGTGTCGGTAGAACATATGGTGGATACCCAAGCAAAATACCTGATATTTTTGTAGTCCGAATCTTTTTAGCCAGTTCTTCTGCCTCTTTCTGTCTAATAGATGAAACCCCAAATAAAATTTCCATATTATTAATAAGTTCTTCTTCCAATACTAAACTGTTTATTATTTCAATTTTCTCTTTAAGGTTCAGACTATGCTGCTCACCAGTAGATCCAGAGACAAGAACAGACTTTACTCCTTGTTTATACAAATCTCTAATATGATCTATTGTCCCCTGAATATTTACAGATTCGTCTTCAAAAAATGCAGTTGGCACAGCAATATGAAATGTTTCTTTTAGCATAATGGTATCTCCTTTATCCTTTTTTATCTCTACTTCAACTTACCAGCACCGTTTTCGTTTCTGGAAGATCGTTTCAAAGACCATATGAAAGTAAAGACCCGTTACTTTAATAAGAAACTTATTTTTTCTTAAGTAGGTCTTATCGCAAATAATCTTTCATATAAGATGCAATTTTTCGCTCATCTTCACTTTCAAATTTCTCTAGTTCTTGAATAACAAGCTCTCTCCGTTCTATTGAATGGTTCTGACTCAATTTCGCTTTTCCCTCAATTTTATTAATCTTGATTTTAAAACCCACAACGCCTTTTGTCATACCTTCCAGATATCTTGCATCGACTTCGTCTAATTTATAAGAACTGTCAGGTGCTTCATATTTTTTTACTAAATCACTTAAAGATTCTTTTAATTTATCATCCTCAACAATTTCAACTTTCCCATATACATGGACTGCTAAATAGTTCCAAGTAGGTACGGCTCGATTTGACTCATACCAAGAGGAAGAGATATAACAATGAGGGCCATGAAAGATTGCAAGAACATTTTGATTGTGAATGTCCTTCCATTGAGGATTTGCTCGGGCGAAGTGACCATATAAGTATTCCTTATCTTCATCAATCATTAAGGGAATATGAGTTGCGAAAGGTTCACCCTCATGTTGTGAGAAAAAAGTCGCAAATCCATACTCTTGAATGATGTCATAAATCATTTCATCATCTCCAATTTTAAAGTGCGATGGGATGTACATTAGAACACACTCCTTTGCTTTTGTGATCACCCAAATGTAAACTTATTATAATAAAGCAACTGGCATGATTAAAAGTGCCAGTTTACAAACATTTTTAAGTGCCAGATTATAAGGAGGGTAAATATGTTAGAAATAACGCCAACCTTAGATGTTGGAAAAAAAGAGCCCATTTATATCCAGCTTTATGAGTATCTTAGAAAAGAAATACAAAGAAAAAATATTCCCCCTCACAGCAAGTTACCTTCTCAAAGAAATTTGGCAGATTATTTAAACGTGAGTCGTAACACGGTTGATGCTGCTTACCAACAACTTGTTGCTGAAGGTTATATTAGAAGTGAAGAAAGAAAAGGATTATTTGTTGTAGAGATAAAAAATGAACTCTTCCTTATAGATTCTGATAACGAAGATATGGATAAAACTATAAATAAGGAATTTGATCATCAGGAAGATCAACCACCAAAGATTGAATACGATTTTAAGTATGGGGATGTAGATTTAACTCATTTTCCATTTAAGTTATGGCGTCAATTGACCATGAAAGGGCTCGGTGCCGAACAAGACCAGCTGTTATTGTATGGAGATCCACAAGGAGAATTTGAACTTCGAAAACACATTGCTAGATACCTTTATCAATCTAGAGGTGTTAAATGTTCTGAAGATCAAATTGTAATTGGAGCAGGTACACAATACTTATTAAGCATGCTATGTAAAATGATTGGTAAAGAACTAGTTTATGGTGTAGAAGAACCCGGTTATGACCGAGTACGCCTTATATTTAAGGACTATGGAAGAACAGTTGAGCCCATTCATCTTGATGAAAATGGAATTAATGTTGCTGAATTAACAGAGAGCGAAGCGAAAGTTGCTTACGTCACTCCTTCCCATCAATTCCCTTTGGGAATCATAATGCCAATATCAAGGCGCTTAGAATTGATAGAATGGGCGAAGGAGAAGGGTGGATATGTCATCGAGGATGATTATGATAGTGAATTTCGATACGAAGGAAAGCCCATTCCATCGCTTCAAAGCCTTGATCTGTATGGAAATGTTGTATACATGGGTACTTTTGCCAAGTCACTAATTCCATCTTTGCGTTTGAGCTATATGGTACTTCCAACAAAGTTGTTAGTAAAGTACAATGAAAACTTTATTGGTTATAAGCAAACTGTTTCAAGATTACATCAACATACTCTAAGGCTCTTTATGGAAAGTGGCCAATGGTCAAGGCATTTGAACAAAGTAAGAAATATTTATAAGAAAAGGCATAACACTTTACTTACATCAATTAAAGCTAACATGAATGATCGGGTCCGAATAATTGGTTCAGGTTCTGGTTTACACGTGCTCTTAGAACCCAAGAATAACATGACAGAGAAAGATCTTATCGCTTCTGCTAAAGAGAAGGGAGTTTTAGTGTATCCAGTGTCATCATTTTATAAGCGACCACTTTCTCAAGCAAATTCTCAAGTGCTTCTTGGTTTTGCCGGTATAGATGAGAATGGAATTCATGAAGGAGTACACTTACTTTCCAAAGCTTGGTTCTAACTAAAACATAAGCATACAAAAAAACGAAGAACCATTAATGTCATTGGCTCTTCGTTTTTTAGAACATTATAGTCGTACCTAACTTCACCTGACTAAATCCAATCTAAAAAGTCGGCTCCTTAGTGTACAGAAATTCGACTTTTTTAGGTTGAATTTTACAATTCGTGTTTCTTTAATGCTATTTTTAATATCGTGTAATTTGGAAATAAAAGTAATTATTTCACCCGTTTTTACATGTATCTCGGTTGAACCCACGGCAAATAAAATTGGTACCATTTGGTTGGATTCACCTAGTGGGAGAAAAACTTCCTAGTGTTGCCGACCAAAAGCCATATTTTTATAAAAATAATGTAATCTTTAATCAATATTTTTATTATTTCTGTAAATTTCCGCGGTGGCCTTTAACTGGTCAATAAACATTCGTGTAGCAGCACTTAAATATTTATCTTTTCTATAGACCACCCCCACTTCCCGAGCAAGATTAGAATTTAAAATTGGAATGACCCTTATATTATCATTGTTAAGGGTCTCTAAATAAGGCTTAGGCAATATGGTCACTCCTGCTCCTTTTGCTACTATGTTAACTAAAGATTCCATGGTTGTTATTTCAAAGATTGGCTGGGGCAGAAATCCCAAATCGTTACAATATTTATTGATAAGTTGTCTTACAAAGAAGTTTTCTGGAGGTAAAATGGAAGGTGTTGACCACAATGCTTCTAAAGATATCCCATCTTGCTCCTCTAATGGATGCCCAATGGGTACCGCGAAGGCCATCTCCTCCCTGTATAAAGAAATCGAATCTAATTCATTATTTTTCAACGGTAAAAAAACAATACCTAAATCCAACTTATTTTCTAACAAACTCTTTATAAGGTCTCCCGTGCGTAATCCTAGCACGGATATTTTAATAGCAGGGTATAGACGATGAAAATTAAGTAATGCTGGTGGAATTAGATAATTTTCTACTGTCAACAATGTTCCGATAGAAATATTACCTCTTTGGAGCCCATTTAATTCCTTTATAGCAGTTTGTGCTTGTTCTAATTCATGAAATATATTCCTGGTATACTTCAGAAGTAATCTTCCTGATTCTGTAGGAGTCGTCTTTTTACCAATTCGATCAAATAAAGGTGTTCCAATCTCATGTTCTAATAAACGAATTTGTTGGCTTAAAGAAGGTTGGGAAATTCCGACTTTTTCTGCAGCCCTTGTGAAGTGAAGTTCTTCGCATACCGAACGAAAATATTCAAGTTGTCTTAACTCCATTTTAAGACCCTCCTGACTTTTTAATAACATCTAGATTCATCCTGTTTTTTGATTGTATAGGTCTGTTTACAGTAATTTGGGGTTAGATATATTTTATCATAGGTTTTAACTATGATTACTATATAAATAATTGAATTGTACTATTATTCAAAACAATCTAAACTATTGTCTCTCCACCATTGTTTGTGAAACACACAGAATTCTGACAATAAGATAGCTAGATTGGTACCTGCTCAAACTCTCTCCTTCTTCATCTTACA
>NZ_JACXAI010000063.1 GCF_014773385.1 Metabacillus arenae
GAATTTAAAAAAGATGACCCCTGTTCAATACAGAGATCATCTTCTTAAAGCTGCCTAGGCTTTTTTTAAATGTCCTTTACAAAGGGTACATTTTATTTGCATCTCTAAGCCTTTTTTATTGTGTTGTAAAATTTATGAGTTTTGCTATGTGATTAGGTTTGTGATTTGCCGTTTTGCACCTCACAAGTAAACCCGTTATTCGTTTGACGAATCGCTCTGTATTTTTAAAAAGATTTTTATTAACATGGTTTCCTCGTTATCTAGGGCTTCTGGGGTCTTTTAGTGTTTGCCCGAGGCAATTCCAATCATTCTAAGCTTTCCGTTCCTACATTAGTTAACTAACAGACGATTGAGCCATTTCTTCTTTGGCTAGCTTTTTCCGATAAACAATCGTTGAAAGCGTAATACTTAGTTCAAATAGCATAACTAATGTGACTAATACAAGAATATCAGAAATTAAATCAGGCGGAGTTAAAAGGACTGATATAACAGTTAATACAAAATAGCTTATTTTTCTAGATTTTTTAATAGTTCTTGGGTTAATGATCCCTAAAGCTGTAAGAAAAAGAACAATAACTGGCATTTCAAATAATAACCCGAAAGGGACTGTCATTTGGAACAAGAAGGAGAAATATTTCTCAGTTGTATAAAACATTTGAAATTGTCCATCTGATAAACCTTGTAAGAAATGTAAAACAGTTGGAAAGATTATTAAATATCCAAAACCTATTCCAATAAGAAAAAGAAGAAATAAACAAGGAATAAGTGTAAATGTAGCTTTTCTCTCTTTCTCCCCTAAAGCCGGCAAAACAAACCGCCATATTTGATAGGCAGCAACAGGAACTGTAAAAGCTAAGGAACAGACAGCGGCTATCTTGAAGTAGACCCACAATATATCTGTTGGTCCAAGTAAAGCCAGCGCTGTTTCCAGGTCCTTCACTAAGAAATGATAAATTTCCTCAACAAACAAAAAGCTTATAATGAAAAAACACAGGAAGCATCCTCCTACTATCATAATTCTTGTCCGCAGCTCAGATAGATGTCCCACTAAATCCATTTCTTTATCCATGCTTTCACCTCTTTCTAAATGTTAATGTCCTAAGGTGGGAATTGATGAAATCGATGAAAAAGCCGATTTCTTATTCAGGCTCACCACCTCTACCCTTAAAACGTTATCGTACTTAAACTTTCTCACTTTATAATAAAGAAGAAAGAGGTCTTTGCCTCTTTCCTGTTATGATTTATTTTGTGAATTATCGATCTTTTCTGAATTATCGTTCTTGTCTGATGACATTAAATCTTTTGTTGCATTTTTAAATTCTTTTAACGTGTTACCAACGGCTCTCCCTATCTCCGGAAGCTTTGAAGGTCCAAAGACAATAAGTGCAATGACTAAAATTAGAATTAATCCTGGTATTCCAATATTAAATGGCATATGATCACCACCTTCTCTAAAATTATATTTTGGCATTATATCGCAAGCTTAGTTTTAAAGTGTAACAAAATCTTTCACTTCGTGAATCATGTTTTTCTTTAGATAGGAGAATTGAAGCAATCGGCAATTTGCCGATTGCCTTAATTTAATAGTCCCTTATCCCTTGGAAATGTACCTATTTTTTAAACCCCGTAATCACGACAACCGCAGGTCTTGGCATATGATCACCAGGACGATGAGGCCACATGCTTGAAGGGGAAGACAAGCTTTCTGATTCTTCACCAGGGTGTTGTATTGACAGGAATAGAGCTGATTCATCTGGTGTAAAGGAAGGTCCTGTTAATTCTGCTTCTACTGGTGCTGAAGCAAACTGATATGCATTGCCCTCATCCTTACCATCAGTCGGAATAACAAACATTCCATTATTGCCAAATGGCTCCCAAACTTTTTGATTTAATTTGCTTGATGAAATATCAGTCACTGTCCAAAGATTTCCATCCTCATCAAATGTTAGGTTATCAGGTGCACTAAATCCGCTTTGAATTCCGCCTGCGGCAAAAATCGCAAATTGGAATTCCAATGAGCCGTGGTCTTCATCCTTTTCATAAAAGCGAGTAATATGCCCATGTATATTTCCATGATTATCATTATTTGTATGCGCAATAAAAATCGTAGAATCGAACGGGCTGATTTCAACATCCTCTGGACGATCCGTAGGTGTTCCCCCGATTAGAAGAGCTGCTTCATGGCAATTTACAAGAATGTCCCCCTGAGATTGGAACTTTGCTAATAGTTCCTTATCATCCCCTGCTGCTTCACGGACTGCATCAACCGTTAACGGAAGCCATTCTCCTTCAGAAAAATTAGCTACATAAAGTGTTCCCTCTTCTAATAATTTGGAGTTCCCTTTGCCTGCATATTTGTCATACTTTCCTTTACTTATAAATTTATAGACACATGCATCTTTTTTATCGTCTCCCATATACACGACTACTCGTCCGTCTTTCGCAAGCCCCATGCACGTATTTTCGTGGTTAAAACGGCCGAGATAAGTATGCTTTCGGACTTTAAACGAGTCATCAAACGGATCCACCTCGACAACCCATCCATAATGAGTAGGATCGAGCTTAGCTGCTTCAGAAGTAGTTTCATAATTTTCTTCACATGTTAACAGTGTGTTCCATAATGTTTTTCCGCCAGAGCAGTTTGCAAATGTACCTTGAACGCGCTTCGCTCCATTGACGGCATTAGAACCTCTTGCCGGGCCAGTTAAAGCAATAGGTGTCAACCCTGTTACACGTCTAGCGTATTTTGAGCTAGTATCCAATTTCCAGGTTCCCTTTTCCTTGTATACCTCAATAATGGACCCGCCTTGATTGTAAAGGATTGTTTTGATTTGCTGCTTTGAATAATCACCATCTATTTGTTTACCAAAAACAAATTTATCATCTACATACTCATGATTAACCCATAAAAGTCCGCGGTTTTTATCGTCTTCCATTTGAAAAAATAAAGTAAAATCATTATTAAAACCGAAAGTATCACCATCTAGATTAATCTTGTCTCCATACGCTGCTACAACATCGTATTTATATCCTTTTGGCAGGACTAGATCATCTTTATCAGTCGGTTCGATCGGTTGAAATTTTAAAGGGCCTTTTTTAGGTTTCTTTTTCTTAGAATGATGAAATTCTTTTCCTTGGACACGATCCATTACTCCATCAATTCCTGTACTTGCAGCAGCCAAAGCTACTGTGCCAGTGCCTAAATAGGTGAGAAATTTTTTACGATCCATCTTGATAGTCATTAATACCACCCCTTCTTTTTCTTTCAACTCCATTCTAATTTTCAAATATCAATCACGTATAAAGAAATTGTAAATTTTGTCGAATTTATTAGATTTAGGTCAATTTTACTGCTTTCAATGTCACGTTTCTTCATTTTTTACGGCAATAAATAGGGGGTAATTAGCTCAAAAAAGACTTTATTACTAGATTTGTTAGATAATTTAATAGAGCGGCATCATCTGAATTGTAAATTTTTTATTTTTCTGTAAAGAAGTTTTACATTACTATTAAAAATAAAGACAATCCGAAAGAAGGATACTTGAACGTACATGGTTTTTTCTCTTCAACAATAGAAAATTTAATGAGTAAATACTATGATTAAGATAGGTTAATAATGAACGGAGGAACAAAATGAGTTCAGAGAAAATACTAATTATTGAAGATGAAAAAAAAATTGCCCGGCTTATTCAATTGGAATTAGAACATGAAGGGTATGAAACAGATGCTGCCTGGACTGGCACAGAGGGTTTGGAGAAATTTAAATCAACAAAATGGGACTTGGTATTACTTGATGTAATGCTTCCCGGACTCAGCGGTATGGAAGTATTGAGAAGAATCCGAGCTTTAGGAAATTATACTCCTATCATTCTATTAACCGCACGCGACTCATTGCCTGATAAAGTAAGCGGACTAGATTTAGGGGCAAACGATTATATGACTAAACCTTTTGAAATTGAGGAGCTGCTTGCCAGAATACGGGCGTGCTTACGGATGAACCAATTTTATGCAGATAAGCAAGATGACGAGCTTCATTTTTTAGGGGAATTAACCGTTAATGAAAAAACGCGGGAAGTATTAAGAGATTCACAGCCCATCGAACTAACACCAAGAGAATTTGACTTGTTAGTCTATCTCCTTCAACATAAAAATCAAGTATTGAACAGAGAACAAATTTTATCAAAAGTATGGGGATTCGATTATTACGGGGATACGAATATTGTAGATGTCTATATTCGATATTTACGAAAAAAAATCGATTCTTCCTTCTCATCTCCATACATTCATACGATTCGTGGAGTAGGATACACGATGAAGGAGTAGTTTATGAACATAAAAAACCGTATTACTCTTTTTTCAACCGTTTGGATGCTGATTATTCTTCTCATCACAAATGGCAGTATTTATTTTTTATTTCAGAAGAATATGACGGACAATGCGCTTGAGCGGATGGAAACACAAATGGATAACATTATAGAAGGGATAAACTTTTCAAAAGCTAATGTAGATATCAAACAATTATTAAACGCTTATCTTCCTGCAAACTCGATGATACGTATTATTTCAAAAGAGGATCAAAAAATCCATTCTTATACCAAGGATGAAAAACTAGAGAAACTGGATATAAAATATCGAGAAAACCAACATACTGAAGTAAAGCAAAGCAATGGCACTATATATACTGTTGCCCAGCATCCAATTATCTGGACAAACGGAGAGGTTGTTTCTCTTGTGTTAACAGAAGAACAATCCTCCATTCAAAATACAATGAGAATATTAAGGGTCGTACTAATTGCAGCTACACTTGTCATCTTAATCCCTTCTTTTATTGGAGGAAGAATATTAAGTAATCTCATTGTTAATCCGATAGGCTCCATGATTAAAACAATGGAAGAGATTCAAAATCGCGGGACCTTCAAGAGAATCTCCATCGAGAGCAAAACAAATGATGAATTGAACAAATTGGCGACAACGTTTAATCACATGATTGAATTGCTTGAAACCAACTACAAAAAGCAGGAGCAATTTGTTTCTGATGCTTCCCATGAATTGAAAACACCGTTAACCGTTATTGAAAGCTATGCCCAAATGCTTAAAAGATGGGGAAATAAAAAACCTGAAGTATTGGAAGAAGCTGTAGAGGCTATTCATTCCGAGTCATTAAGAATGAAAGATCTAACAAAGCAAATGCTTCTTTTAGCAAAAGATGAAACTCAGCTTGATCTACAGTATGAGCAAGTCGATCTCATTTCTTTATCAAAAGATGCCGCAAAAAACCTACAAAACGCCTACCAGCGGAAAATCATGGTTCAATCTGATCAACAAGAGTTAACTATTATGGGAGACCCTCTTAAATTAAAGCAGATTCTCTTTATCCTTTTAGATAACGCGATTAAATACAGTGAAAAAGAAATCAAAATCAGCCTGTCTGCAAGCTCAAATAGCGCAACAATTTCTGTAACGGACTACGGCATCGGAATACCTAAGGAAGATCTTGATAAAGTATACGACCGTTTTTTCAGAGTTGACAAGGCGCGCAGCCGTGAAACTGGGGGCTCTGGTTTAGGTCTTTCGATTGCCAAACGAATCATTCACGCCCATCATGGACAAATGGAAATAGTAAGTAAAGAAGGGGTCGGTACTACCGTTACGATAGATTTACCTAGAAGCTTGCAGGACTAAATTCTCATCAAATTTTAATTTTCTTCTTAATATCCTTTAACCAAATTGTGTGAAATTATAGGAAAGGGGGAATTACTTTGAGAAAAAAAGCTTTGTGGATGATAGGAATTGCCGCCCTGGTCCTAGTAATCATTTTTGGAACAAGACAGTTTGTCATTGGAAACAACCATTCCCTTCTTACGGAAGAGAAAATAAATAAGATAGTTAAAGAAAAGTACCCTGGAGAACTTCTTTCTTCGGAGCTTACTAATGCCAAAGGCAGTAAACATTATAAAGTGATTGTCAAGGGAAAAAACGGGACCTATGTGGTTCTGGCAGATGCCAATACAGGCGAAATCCAACAATTGAATCAAGTAGAGAAAAAAGACCCTGCAGAATCCAAACCAGAGGAAAATCTGCTTACAAAAGAAGAAGCTGAAAAAATGGCTTCAAAGGATGGCACTGTAAAATCAACGGAATTTAATAAGGAGAAACAATTATATTCTGTCACTGTTGAAAATGAAAAGACTCAATCTATAATTGAAATAAATGCACGTACAAGAAAAGTTGAAAATAAAAAGGAAATAACAAAAACAGAAGAACAGGCGGAACCTAAAACCCAGATTTCCGAGAAAGAGGCAAAAAATATTGCATTAAAAAAAATGAACGGAACCGTTACTGATATAGAACTTAACGATGATGACGGAGTTCTTGTATATGAGGTTGAAATGGAAACAGATAAAGAAGAAGCCATTATATTTATTAACGCTTTTACAGGGGAGATTGATGGAACTGAGAAGGAAACAAAAGATGATGATGACGATGATGAATAAATAGAATGCTCCTAATTAGAGCATTCTTTTTTATGCCTTTAATTCTGGTAATTTTTAATTACAGCAGGGTTCGCTGTCCAACCCATAAAACTCCATTAAAATCTTCCTTATTTGTAACTCAAATTTCGTTCATTGGAACGGAGAATCACGCATAGAAGTGGGGATTTCGCTCTTTGGCCGGAGATCTCTCATAGAGTACGGGTTTTCGCTCATTGTATCTCAAGTTTCGCGCATAGACATTAGCCAATCGATCATAGAAGTGGGGATTTCGCTCTTTGGCCGGAGATCGCTCAAAGAGTGCGGGTTTTCGCTCATTGTATCTCAAATTTCGCGCATAGACATTAGCCAATCGATCATAGAAGTGGGGATTTCGCTCTTTGGCCGGAGATCGCTCATAGAGTACGGGTTTTCGCTCATTGAATCTCAAGTTTCGCGCATAGACACAAACCAATCGCGCATAGAAATAGGGATTTCGCTCATAGACCGGGGCACACGAGATAATCCCCTCAAAAAAAGTAAAATATGTACACTTCTGTAAATGAGTATTTTTTTTTATATTTCTCATCATTTTCTAATCTTCTCTTCCTTTTCTTTTAATTTACGGTACCTACAATAAGGGTGTAATAAAAATTACAAGGAGGAAGACATAATGAAAGTATTAGCAACAGTCATTACAGGAACAGTACTAGCCGGCGGATTTGCATTGGGTGCTCATGCTTATACGAATAACAACTCATTACCTAAACAAGAAGGTAAGCCTCCAAGTGCTGAGGTAACCGTTGAAAAAGCAAAAGAAATTGCCTTGAATAAAACAAATGGCGGTACAATTAGTGAATTAGAAACAGAAAAAGATGACCGGGCAGCAAAATACGAAATTGAGGTTCATAAGGATGGAAAGGAATTCAGCCTCGATATTCTTAAAGAAAATGGCGAGATTGTGAAGTTTGAAGAGGATGACAGAGATAACAATGACGATGATGACAGAGATGAAGATGATAATGAGGAACAAGTCCAATCCTCTAATGTCAAGGTGTCCTCTGAAGAAGCAGTAAAGATAGCTCTGAAAAAAGTACCTGGTACTGTAAACGAAGTTGAACTTGATGAAGATGACGGTTTCTATGTTTATGAAATCGAAATAGATTCTGACAAGAATGAAAAAGCAGATGTTGACATTAACGCTGAAAATGGAAAAGTAGTAAAAGTAGATTTTGATAATTAATAATAGGAAGATTAGAGGCATTGGTCTAAAACCAATGCTTTTTTTTATGCCAAAAAACCATTTAAAGAGCATAGATAAAAAAAATTAGCCGATTTCCTCTAGCCCCCCTCTAACCTCCCATGCCTAGGGGTGAGAAAGGAGAGGTCAGAATCGAAGCAATCGGGTCGACACCGATTGCCTTCATTCAGAATGTTAAAGGTTCATTTGAAATCAGCTTCCTCGCTGATTTCATCTAATCTCCCTCTGACCTCCCATCTCCAAAATATAGCCCAATTGTATGATTTTTCATTAAAACTTCCTCCTTAGTTTCTAACGATTTTCTAATCTTCTTTTAATGGCTCCTTATAATTGATCATTTATTCTTTTCAGTATAAAGATAAAGGAGTGAAGGGATTATGAAAATTTTGCTTGTTCCCTCAGGATTTAAAGAAAGCTTAGGTGCACAGCAAGTTGCCAACTGTATGAAAAAAGGAATTCTAAATGTATTACCTCACGCGGATATTGTCTCTGTCCCATTGGTGGACGGCGGGGAAGGATTTACTGAAGCGATGGTGAAGTGGACAAATGGCTCTTTACATGATGTAGTTGTAACCGGTCCGATTAATCAAAAAGTAGCAGCATCAATTGGTTTTCTAGGCCATTCAACTGAAAGAACAGCTGTCATCGAAATGGCGGCAGCTGCCGGACTAAAGCTTGTTCCCAGAGCTCAAAGAAATCCTGTAAAAACAACTTCTTTTGGTGTCGGCGAACTCATAAAAGCTGCACTTGACATGGGAGCTGAGCGCATTTTATTAGGCTGCGGGGACTCAGGAATTAATGATGGCGGTATTGGAATGGCCGAGGCTCTAGGTGTTCGCTTTTTTGATAAAAATCTACTGAGAATTGATGCAAAAAAAGGTGCTGCTGTCTTGAAAAAAATATCATCTATCGATATATCTGCTCGAGATGAAAGGCTGGGCAACATTCCTATTGATGTCGCATGCAATTGGCATAATGTTCTTTGTGGATCTAATGGAGTTGCAAGAGTCTTTGGACCACAAAAAGGCGCTACTGAAAGACAAATTTTTGAATTAGAATCAGGTCTTGAGCATTATGCTGCATTGATTAAAGAAGCAGTTGGCTGTTGTGTGAGAAAAATGCCAGGCGGCGGAGCATCTGGAGGCCTTGGAGCAGGGCTGCATGGATTAATCGGAGCGACTCTCCACTCAAGATATGATGTCATTATGAAATACATGGATATTGATGAATATTTACAAGAAACCGATTTAGTTTTTACAGCTGAAGGAAGTATTGACTTTCAAACACCCAGAGGGAAAATTCCAGCTGAGGTAGCTTCAAAAGCAAAAGCTTATGGCAAACCAGTTATTGCTATTGCAGGAACAATTGGAAAAGGGGCCAGTATCAATTACCATCACGGGATTGATGTCTTTACAAGTATTTTGCAATCGCCTTCAAGTTTGGAGCAAGCGATGGAAAAAACAGAAGACTGGGTTATGGAATGCACAGAAGCTTCTATGAGAACCGTATTAGTAGGACTAGAGCTTGCAGCAAGTGTTCCGTTTCCATTCACTAATGGCGGGAAAGTTTCATGAATGTTGAATGGTCCCGGCAAGAAAAAAGAAAAGTTGAACAAAAAGATTCAAAACTTCAGTTTTTTTCATGGATTGCTTCAAATAAAGGAAGGTATTATATCCTATCAGCTTTTTTCCTTTTCCTGCTTATTTTTCCATCAGAGCTAGCAATTGATGGGAGACTGTCCCTTATAACATTTATAGCAGCAACTTATTGTTGGGCAGCTACCTCACTCCCTCCATCGTTTGTCGCAATAGGATCCATTTTAGTTCTAACAGTCACAGGGGCTGCCAGTCAAGAAATGCTTTATTCATCTTTGTCATCTGACGTAATTTGGTTAATGATTGGAGCTTTTATCGTTGGAGCTGCGATGCAAACGACAGGGCTTGCCGGCAGAGCCACTTTTTTTCTAACATCAAAGGCTAATTCTATTAAAGGATTATTTTTTCTATTAGCTTTCATTATTCAGCTTCTTACATTATTTATCCCATCAACCTCTGGACGGGCTTCCGTATTGCTGCCTATTTTTCGAAACTTGTCTAAGGAGATTAATAATGAAAAAGTGATAACAGGGTTATCTCTATTAATTCCGACGATTATTCTTATTGCGACCAGCTCAACCTTAATTGGAGCGAGCTCTCATTTAGTAGCAAATGACTATTTACAATCTTTAGGTTTTGAAAAAATCACCTTTCTCAAATGGATGCTTTGGGGAATTCCATTTACTTTCGTTGCAAGCTTAAGCTCCTGCGCTGTAATCTTAAAATTGTTTCTCGATAAAGAGGCCAGAAAGATCTCATTGAAGGAGATGTTTCGAAAAAGCCAAGTTAATAACGAATTTTCTGTTAAAGAAAAAATGACTTTAATTGTTTTAGGGTTGATGGTTTTATTATGGACGACTGAACATGTACACGGCTTAGACATAGCTACTGTAACTGTGATTGGCGCTTTTCTTTTAGTGCTTCCAGGGATTGGAACAATGTCATGGAAAGATGGTCTGCAGGCTGTTTCGTGGAATCTAATCCTTTTTGTAGGTGCAGCCATCACTCTAGGTGAAGCACTGATTGATTCCGGGGCTGCCGAGTGGATTATAGACTTCATTTTGGCTTTTACAAAAGGTTTTTTATTCAATTCAGAGTTTGTTACTTTACTACTATTAACCGTCATAAGTTTAAGCTCTCACCTATACATTACATCCCATACTATGAGAGCGGTCATTCTTGCGCCACCTCTATTATCCCTGGCTTTAGCAGAAAATCTCAATGTTGTATCCATTGTATTTTTATTAATGGTTGGTATGAATTATTGCTTAACCTTTCCGGTTAGTTCAAAGGCATTACTTATTTATTTTGATGAAAAACGAAGCTTTCAAGCTCAAGACCTTAGAAATTTGAGTAAAGTTCTCTCTGTTGTCTATTTATTGATTATAATTGTTTTTTATTATACTTATTGGCGTTGGACTGGATTGACACTATAAAAGGGCAGGTTATCCTGCCCTTTTTTGACAGGTAAAATTTCAATTAATTCGGTTATTTATTTGCAAAAAATACACATAAAAGCGGTCCAAACATGGAGTTTGGGCCGCTTTCTTCATCGATATTATGCTCCTGTAACATCTTTTTCAGTAAGTTTTAGCGTCACTGTTTGTTCTTTTCCATCCCGATAAAATTTCACCTTTATTTCGTCGCCAACTTTTGTTTTGGTGTATAGATACTTCCTTAAGTCACTAGAATTTTCAATTTCATTGTCATTTAAAGCAACAATAACATCCTTCTCTTGCAGACCTGCCCTATCAGCAGGTGAGCCGCCTGCAAGGTTACCAACGACTACTCCTTTGGTTACTTCTTCAGGGAGCTTTAAGTTATCTCTAACAAAATAACCTGGGACCTCGCTTAAATCAATAAGTCCTACTCCTAAGAAAGGACGTTCTACTTTGCCATTTTCCATTAATTGCTCCACTATAGAAAGAACATCATTACTTGGGATCGAGAAACCCAATCCTTCCACACCGTCCTGGCTTATCTTCAAGCTGTTAATGCCAATTACTTCACCACTCATATTAATTAATGGGCCTCCGCTGTTTCCCGGGTTTATTGCAGCATCTGTTTGAAGAACACTTAATGCCCATTCTCCTTCAGAGGTTTGAATGGTAATTTCTCTATTTGTTCCGCTAATGATTCCTTCTGTTACGGTTCTAGAAAATTCCAAGCCTAAAGGATTTCCAATTGCAATCACATTCTCTCCTGCCCGTAGCTCAGATGAATCTCCAAAGCTTGCCACAGTTGTTACATTCTCGGCACTTATTTTCAATACCGCCATATCTGTTAAGGCATCAGCACCAACAATTTCAGCTTTTACTTTTTCACCATTGGACAGTGTCACTTCAATTTGCTGTGATCCCTCAATTACGTGGTTATTCGTAACGATGAAAGCTTCATTTCCTGATTTTTTAAATATGACTCCTGTTCCTGTTCCAGCTTCTGCAGTATCACCAGATTCTCCTCTGCCAAAAGGATTTGAAGTTTGCTGAAGGTTTGTAATTCCTACAATTGTAGGAGATAGTCTTTCGGCAATATCTGCAATGTTTCCTTTACTCGATACTTCCGTTGTTTTTACATTGCTGTCAGAACTTAGTGCTTCTGATGCCGGCTCTTCTCTTACATTAGCTTGCTGCGGCTCGTTCATATCCTGGTAGGTAGTAAATCCAAGAACAAGCGCTCCCCCTACTACTCCGCTTATGATCGAGGAAAGCACAGTTTTAAAGGTTCCTTTTGATTTCCTTCTATATGTCCGATTCGTTTCATTTTGATCAAATTCATCGTAATATCCCATTCTATCTTCTCCTCTTATAAATATTTTTTTAACTTCAGGATATTTTTAATCATAAGCTTCCTTTAAAATCAGCTATCTAAGAATCTATCCAATATCCTCCAGTTTCTCTTTCGTTGTTACTATAATACCCAATAAATATGACCAAATTATTAACAAACATTGAAAAACTCATGAAAATTGCCAAAACAACTATCTTGTATACCTACAAAAGTAAACTATGTATACAAACTCGCAAGTATGAAGTCAAAAACAGGGAAATCCTTACGTTAAAGAATCTCCTAATTGAAACAATTTAAAATTAGCGGGAATTAATGGCAGCAATTGTCGTACATCTATCTACTGCCGGTTTGTTTAGAATTGGTGTTTATTTCCCCATTTCCTAGTTAAGGAAAATATATTAGAAATAACTGTAACCCTCCAATAATATTACTTACTCCGTTTCTGTCAAAACAATAACAAACTCCATATCATAGAAGTTAGCTTTTGGTTTTACTCTTGCCGTTTTTGTTAAACCGTATGGATCGGATTCTACCTCCATTACTTCCCCTATCGGTATTCCAGGTGGAAACACTTCACTCGAAGGAGAGGTAACCACTTCTTCTCCTGTGGTGATATCTACGTTATTTTTTAACTTCTGAAGTAAAAGAGCCTGATTTTCTTTATCAAAGTCTTGGATTAACCCAAAGGCTTCTTCTTTTCCTTTAATATTTGTTGAGACTAAGCTGGTCCTTTCTGCTGAGGTCAATAATCTTACTTGAGCAATGTTTTCCTCTGCATTGGATACTCTTCCTACTAATCCTTCGGCTGTCATAACTGGGAGACCCTCTTTTATTCCATCATTTGATCCTTTGTTTATTATGATTGATTCATACCATTTGCCTTCGATCCTATCATTTCTTCCGATAACGGTAGAAGCCTCCGGTTTAAATTGTTCATAGTCTTGTAATGCTTGGTTTAAATTGCTAAGTTCTCGATTTTCCTTCTCTACCAGTTTAACATTGGCGGAAATTTGCTCTGAACTAGCGAGCTTCTCCTTGATAATCTCATTTTCCCTATGTACTTGAAAAAGCTCTTCAACATTTGAAAGAAAGGCATTTAACGAGCTGTTTTGATAGAAATCACCAAGAGAATCATTATTTCTCAAGAAATAATATCCTAGTAAACTGCCAAGCAGGGCAATACTAATAATCAATACAAAAAATCTTTTATTATAAATAAGTTGCTTCAATATGAACACCTTCTAATTCTATGCAGATAAAACGAATCTTCCAACAGTGGGGTTTTCTTTATCCCCCACTTTGCTTCATGGTTGGCTGCCCGTTAAATGTGGGATAAAATGATCCTTCTACATAACAAGACGAAAAATAGAAAGAAATGTGAATCAATTTCATAATTCCTTATTCTAAAGAAATAAAGACTTGCAGAATTTGATTTTTAATTACAATTTTTACCTTTATGCTGCCTGCTGTTGAT
>NZ_JACXAI010000064.1 GCF_014773385.1 Metabacillus arenae
TTGGATAGAGCGTTTGACTACGGATCAAAAGGTTAGGGGTTCGACTCCTCTCGGGCGCGCCATTCCAATATATGAGAATTCAGAAGTGAGACAAAAGATTACTTTAAAGGGTAACTATAATCACTGACCTCTCACATTCGACTTCAGATATCTTAACGGGAAGTAGCTCAGCTTGGTAGAGCACTTGGTTTGGGACCAAGGGGCCGCAGGTTCGAATCCTGTCTTCCCGACCATCATTCTTTATGGGGCCTTAGCTCAGCTGGGAGAGCGCCTGCCTTGCACGCAGGAGGTCAGCGGTTCGATCCCGCTAGGCTCCACCAATAGCTTTATAAACAATGGTTTTTTTGGCGGCGTAGCTCAGCTGGCTAGAGCGTACGGTTCATACCCGTGAGGTCGTGGGTTCGATTCCCTCCGCCGCTACCAAAAAGGACCTTTAGCTCAGCTGGTTAGAGCAGACGGCTCATAACCGTCCGGTCGTAGGTTCGAGTCCTACAAGGTCCACCATTTTATTCGGAGGAATACCCAAGTCTGGCTGAAGGGATCGGTCTTGAAAACCGACAGGGGTGTCAAAGCCCGCGGGGGTTCGAATCCCTCTTCCTCCGCCATATTTTTTTGCAGCTTATTCCTAAATGGAATGGTCAGATTTAAATTTGAGATTGAAAAATGAAATCTTTATATTATCGCGGGGTGGAGCAGTCTGGTAGCTCGTCGGGCTCATAACCCGAAGGTCGCAGGTTCAAATCCTGTCCCCGCAACCAAATGGTCCGGTAGTTCAGTTGGTTAGAATGCCTGCCTGTCACGCAGGAGGTCGCGGGTTCGAGTCCCGTCCGGACCGCCATTTTATTATAATTCCTGGCTCGGTAGCCAGTTGGTAGAGCACTTTAGAATAAGATTTGAAGCAATGCTTCAGCGCATAAATCGAGCTGCTGCTTGAAAAATCTCTTTTTGAGATTTGGGCGATGGCAAGCGAGCACTATCATTTATTATAACTTATATACATTCTCGGCTCAGTAGCTCAGTTGGTAGAGCAAAGGACTGAAAATCCTTGTGTCGGCGGTTCGATTCCGTCCTGAGCCACCTTTGATTTATAAACAATCATATAATGTGGCGGTTGTGGCGAAGTGGTTAACGCACCAGATTGTGGCTCTGGCACTCGTGGGTTCGATTCCCATCAATCGCCCCATTCCATATTGCGGGTGTAGTTTAGTGGTAAAACCTCAGCCTTCCAAGCTGATGTCGTGGGTTCGATTCCCATCACCCGCTCCAAATATGGGCCTGTAGCTCAGCTGGTTAGAGCGCACGCCTGATAAGCGTGAGGTCGATGGTTCGAGTCCATTCAGGCCCACCATTTTCACTTGAAATGGTGATTTATTTTATTCCGCAGTAGCTCAGTGGTAGAGCTATCGGCTGTTAACCGATCGGTCGCAAGTTCGAATCTTGCCTGCGGAGCCATTTGGAGAAGTACTCAAGTGGCTGAAGAGGCGCCCCTGCTAAGGGTGTAGGTCGCGTAAGCGGCGCGAGGGTTCAAATCCCTCCTTCTCCGCCATTATTTTATACATATAGGGCCCGTTGGTCAAGCGGTTAAGACACCGCCCTTTCACGGCGGTAACACGGGTTCGAATCCCGTACGGGTCATTTCCAAAAATCGTTGCAGATGCAGCGGTTTTTTATTTTGTAGCGATGGATAAATTAATAACATGATAACGTTTAAAGTTTTAAAGTATGTGATCGTTATCGAGCCCGAGCAGGTAAATGCCCCCAAATTCTTATAAAGGTGAAAAAATAGCCTTCCAGTTCGTCTAATGATGTCGTTTGAAGGACCAGCTCCTTGCGCTTTTCTTTGTAAGTAAATCTCTTATTCCTCGTCATTATTAACCACTCAACATTTTTATTGTCAAGTAGACCCCGCTTACTGTCTGCACCGTCAAATTTATTATCCCAATTGATGATTTTATTGTCCGATTCTATTCTTTTTCTTTCTGTTAAAAGAATTTTCTTTCCTGTTAATGTGTTTGTTTTCAATAAATATCGTTTTCGAACCGTTTGATCCATTTATTTAACTTTTTTCATTGATACTAGCCTATTCCTTTGGATTATAGTTTCACCCATCCAAATAAACTAGCTCTTACTCACACTTTTGCATCCTATTCGGTTTAGTGACAGGGTAGCTGCTCTAGTTCGCAAAATAAATTCCATTTAAAGTAATAAAGCTTTGTTCCAGTGTTGAGTAACTCGCTTTCAACAAAAATGGATAATTAGTAACGTTGTATAGGGGAGATTGACCAAGAATTGTACTAAAGTAACTAGTAGGTTAATGTAAGAATATTGTAAATAAAGGATTCTATATAATGGAAGCGAATTGTAAATATATATATAAATTTACTATAAAGGAGCTAAAAGGTATGGCCAAACCACTATTGAAGGGTATGGAAGGAGTATTTATTCCGGTGAAAGACCCTAATTTATCAGCAAAATGGTATGAAGAAAAACTTGGCTTTACGGTTATTTATATTGAAGAAGAAGCAGCTGTTATGAAGATAGCTGATCAGTCTCAAACGGTAGTATGTCTTGTTAAGACATTAAATCATCAACGAATGAAGTTTCCTGATAATAATTTTGGTGTAGGTAAATATTATAATTTTATTCCTCGAGATATTGAAGAGACCCACAAAATATTACTTGAACAGGACGTCAAAATAAATCCTATTGGTGGAGAAGGAACTACTAAGTTTTTTACTTTTTATGACCCAGACGGTAATCCATTAGGGGTTTGCCAATAATAGATTTATTTCGTAACTGGATGCTTTTCTAGACCATCTGTAGAGCCTATACCTTTACATAACTATCTTCCGCAATCGGACGCCATTCTTGAATTAAAATGCGTCTTTTCACATTGTGACCAGATAATTGAATAAGAGAAGGAATTATAAGTATATAAAACGAAATTGATAAAAAGATATTATTTATTGCTGGTAATCAGAACGACGTTTATTTCATTCAGAGGAATGTAAAGAAAATCTAGGGATATTGAATATTTTTATAATAAACAGTCGTACGGGGGAGGGTCCTATTAATGTTGCAGCAACTCGAGGGTGAATTTGTTTCGGACGATCAAACTAGGTCCCAATTAAAGATACCCTTTTGATACAGTAGAGATTTATTGATTCTACTGGAAATAATCCTTCGGACTAGAGCAAAACCCTGGCACAAAGCCTATTCACCATTTTCTAAAGGTTTTTTCTCCCGATAAAGCGAAATTAATCTATAGTCATTTAATCACTTTCTATTCATGGTTTTGTCCCAACTCATCGAACATCGCTTACCTCCACAATTCGCTCTATGATGACATTCATTGCCAAAAAAAGAGCTTTTATTTAAATCATAAATATACAAACAGATGAAGAGTTGTCTTCAAACGCTGTATATTCTGTTTCTTTTTTTGAAAATAATTCGACAAAAACTTTCATTTTGTCGAATTAGATGTTTTGTTGGAATAACGTGGTCGGAAAAGAATTTAGTGCTTTTTGCTCTTTCCCGATCTATTACTTTTGATTAATTTTAGAAAATAAGCCTATGAGAAGCCTAAAACTACTCAATTCTCCTTTATTCCCCTTTTTTTTGAGAGTATATTTTTGCATAAAAATTTCAAGTTATTTTAAAAGTATAATGATTTTCATTTCATGAAAAATTTTTGTAGTTTCATGTCAACAAAAGTAGTGTTTTCAACAAAGGAATTTTCAAATATAGTTTGAATAATGAATATTATGAAGGATTTTTCTTATTTTAATAAAAGTATTTTTGAGAAAATGATTCATAGAATGAAAAGAGGTGCTGTTTTTGACGACAATCAGTCCTACAGATTTTGACATTCACTTGTTTCACGAAGGAAATTTGTTTAAGAGCTTTCAATTATTCGGTGCACATGTAAAAGAGAGGGGAGGGATTTGCGGTACAGAGTTTTGCGTTTGGGCTCCCCATGCTATAGAGGTTAGGGTAGCTGGAGAATTCAATGAGTGGGATGGTTCGAACCACCATCTGAACAAGATAAATAATCAGGGGATTTGGATGGGATTTATTCCTACGGTCAAAGAGGGAGAGCTTTATAAATATGAAATTATTTCCCCTAGTGGCGAAAAAATATATAAAGCAGATCCTTATGCTTTCTATTCAGAAACTCGTCCTCAAACCGCTTCTATCATTTATGATTTGGATGGATATGATTGGGATGACCAAAAGTGGCAGAAGAAAAAGCGGCAAAAGCCAGTCTATGAAAAACCTATGTTTATTTATGAAATGCACTTAGGTTCATGGAAGCTGAAAGAAGATGGAAGTCTTTTTACATATCGAGAACTGGCTGGAGAGCTTATTCCTTATGTCAAGGAGCATGGTTTTACTCATATTGAGCTATTGCCAGTCATAGAACATCCTTATGATCGGTCGTGGGGGTATCAAGGGACCGGCTACTTCTCCGCAACAAGCAGATATGGAACACCACATGACCTTATGAATTTTATTGATCAGTGCCATCAGCATGATATTGGGGTCATTATGGATTGGGTGCCTGGACATTTTTGTAAGGATGCTCATGGACTGTATATGTTTGATGGTCTGCCTACGTTTGAGTATGAAAAAGAGCATGACCGTGAAAATTGGATTTGGGGAACAGCTAATTTTGATTTAGGCAAGAAAGAGGTTCAAAGCTTCCTCATCTCAAATGCCCTGTTTTGGTTGGAGCATTATCATATAGATGGTTTTCGAGTTGATGCAGTTGCCAATATGCTTTATTGGCCAAATTCAAACGAGTTTCATCAAAATCATGGAGCGATTGAATTTCTAAAAAAATTAAATGAAACAGTATTTGCTGCTGATGAGACAGTGTTAATGATTGCAGAGGATTCCACTGATTGGCCTCTGGTCACCACACCAACTGATAAAGGCGGCCTGGGCTTTAATTATAAGTGGAATATGGGCTGGATGAATGACATTTTAACCTATATGGAGGCGAGTCCTGAGAATCGAAAACATCTTCACAATAAAGTATCGTTCTCCATCTTCTATGCCTTTAGTGAAAATTTCATTTTACCTTTCTCGCACGATGAAGTGGTGCATGGTAAAAAATCTTTATTGAATAAAATGCCTGGCGATTACTGGCAGAAATTTGCCCAATTCCGTCTGCTCTTAGGTTTTATGGCTGCTCATCCTGGAAAGAAGCTGCTATACATGGGCAGTGAATTCGCCCAATTTGATGAGTGGAAGGATTTAGAACAGCTGGACTGGTTTTTAGAAGACTATGATCTGCATTTAAAAGCCGGGGTATATACAAAGGAACTAATTGCTCTTTATAAAAAACAAAAGCCTTTGTTTGAGCTGGATCATTCTCCAGATGGGTTCGAATGGATTGATGTAAATAATTCTGAACAAAGTATTTTTTCATTTATTCGAAAAAGCACAGGAAATGATAACTTGGTTGTCGTCTGTAATTTTACGCCGCAGGTCTACCATGATTATAAAATTGGGGTGCCGATTGATACGAAGTACAAAGAAATATTGAATAGCGATGATGCGGCATTTGGAGGTTCAGGTCAAATCAATAATAAAGATCTTAACGCAGTTAGTGAAGAATACCATGGGAGGCCGTTCCATATTTCCATGACCATTCCTCCTTACGGAATTTCAATACTAAGAGCTGTTAAAAAGAGAAGGAGAGTACAAAAATGAAAAAAAAGTGCGTCGCAATGCTTTTAGCAGGAGGAAAGGGCAGCCGTTTGAGCTCTTTAACAAAAAATCTGGCAAAGCCGGCAGTTCCATTTGGGGGAAAATATCGAATTATTGATTTTACCTTGAGTAATTGCACAAATTCAGGCATTGATACAGTTGGAGTTCTGACACAATATCAGCCGCTTATTCTCAACTCTTATATTGGGATTGGCAGCGCTTGGGATCTTGACCGGAAAAATGGTGGCGTAACTGTTCTACCTCCATACTCGGAATCCTCAGAAGTGAAATGGTATAAAGGAACAGCAAGTGCCATTTATGAAAATATGAATTATTTAAAACAATACGACCCTGAATATGTGTTAATCCTGTCAGGAGATCATATTTACAAAATGGATTATTCCCAAATGCTCGATTATCACATTGAAAAAGAAGCGGATGTTTCCATATCAGTGATTGAAGTACCGTGGGAAGAAGCCAGTCGCTTTGGAATAATGAATACGAATGACAAAATGGAAATAGTGGAATTCGATGAAAAACCGTCCAAACCGAAGAGCAACCTAGCATCAATGGGTATTTATATATTTAATTGGTCCATTTTAAAGGAATATTTGGAGATGGATGAACGTAATCCATATTCCAGTCATGATTTCGGGAAGGATGTCATCCCACTGCTCCTTGATGAGAAAAAGAAAATGATCGCCTATCCATTTAAAGGCTATTGGAAGGATGTTGGAACAGTTAAAAGCTTGTGGGAAGCCAACATGGATTTACTAGAGGAAGATTCTCAATTAAATCTTTTCGATTACAATTGGAGAATTTATTCTGTTAATCCAAATCATCCGCCGCAATTCATTTCGGAAGAAGCTGTGATAAAAGATTCTCATGTTAATGAAGGCTGTGAAATCTATGGTGATGTTTATCACTCAGTGTTGTTTCAAGGAGTAACAATAGGCAAGAATTCAGTTGTGAAAAATTCAGTCATTATGCCTGAGGCTGCAATAGGTGAAAACGTTTATTTAGAGAACGTTATTGTACCTGGAAATGTCACGATCCCTGATGGAGTTTTGATTCAATCTGATAAAGAATTGAATGAGGTTATCCTTGTAACAGAGGAATTAGTCGAAAAAACTGTAAACGCTTAAAAAATATATCAAACTTTGAGAGGTGGTAACAACTTTGAGAAATCGATTGTTAGGAATTATTGATGCAACCACATATAAACAGGAAATTAGAGATCTCATCATAAACCGTTCAATGGCAGCTATTCCTTTTGCAGGAAGGTATCGATTGATTGATTTTACCTTATCCAATATGGTTAATTCAGGCGTTGAAAGTGTCGCTATATTTCCTAAATATCAATACCGCTCCTTAATGGACCATCTAGGTTCAGGGAAAGAATGGGATTTAAATAGAAAAAGAGATGGGTTGTTTTTCTTTCCTTCTCCCCACTTACATGATGAGTACGACGAATTTGGATCATTTCGTCAATTCTCAGACCACCTCGATTATTTTTTAAGAAGCAGTCAGGAATATGCGGTGATAACAAATAGTTATACCGTTAGTAATATCCAATTTGAAGAAGTATTAAAATACCACATTCAAATGAATTGTGATATTACAGAAGTAATCAGTGAGAGAAAGTCTTTGCAAACTTATATTATGTCTCGAAAGCTGTTAATGGAATTGATTGGAGGTTATCAGCAATCAGGAAGCAAAACCCTTCAAGAAACCATAACCAATGAGAATAATAGTTTAACAATTTGCCATTATGAACATAAAGGCTATGTATCAGTCATTGATTCAGTAGAGAGCTATTTTAAACATAGTTTAGAGATTTTGCAGCCTGACATATGGAAGCAATTGTTTTTAAAAGGTCATCCAATTTACACAAAAGTTAAGGATGAGCCGCCTACGAAGTACTTAAAGAGCAGCAGTGTAAAAAATTCGATAGTTGCAAACGGCAGTGTTATTGAGGGACATGTAGAGAATAGTGTTATTTTCAGAGGCGTCCGTATAGGGAAGGGAACAGTCATCAAAAACAGTATTATTATGCAAAAGTCACAAATCGGAGAAGACTGTGTTTTAGAAAATGTCATTCTCGATAAAGATGTTAAAGTGGGGGATGGAATAGAATTAAAAGGTACACCCACACAGCCTAATGTGTTGATAAAAGGTACAATCCAAGGAGCGCTGATGAATTCGTGAAAGTATTATTTGCTGTATCAGAATGTGTCCCGTTTATTAAGTCAGGCGGACTAGCAGACGTAGCAGGAGCCCTGCCTAAGGAACTGAAAAGACTGGGCACAGATGTATATGTGATGATGCCAAAATATGGACTTATTCCTGACCGATATTTAGAAAAAATGGAAAAAGTAGATGAATTAACGGTTTCTGTAGGGTGGAGAAAGCAATATTGTGGAATTGAAAAACTTGTAGTTGATGGAATTACCTATTTCTTTATAGACCATGAATATTATTTTAAAAGAGATTCTTTATATGGACATTATGATGATGGTGAACGTTTTTCTTTTTTCTGTAGAGCAATATTAGACTCATTAAAAATAATTGACCTTAGGCCTGATATCATTCATAGTCATGATTGGCATACGGGAATGATAAGCTACCTGTTAAAAGAGGAATACAATAGTCAAGCCTTCTATGCAAATATTCATACCATCTTTACTATTCATAATCTGCAATTTCAAGGTATTTTCCCTCGGGATATTTTACATAACCTGTTAGGTTTAGAGGATGAGCACTTCCATTCCGAAAAGCTTGAATTTCATGGATTTGTTAATTTTATGAAGGCAGCCATTGTTTCATCGGATGCCATTACAACGGTAAGTCCAACTTATAAAGATGAGATTCAGACCCCTTACTATGGAGAGAGATTAGATGGTCTGCTGCGTTTTAAATCAGCTTCCTTAGCAGGGATTTTAAATGGTATCGATGATGAGCTTTACGATCCGAAAACAAGTCCTTATCTTAAAACGCCTTTCAGTGAAACATCTATAGATAAAAAATTAGAGAATAAACTAGAATTACAAAAAATGTTTGGTCTCCCTGAAGAAAGTGATACACCTCTTATTGCAATGGTAACAAGATTAACAAAACAAAAAGGGCTTGATTTAGTAAAGAGGACGCTGCAAGAATTATTAGAAACCGAGTCATTCCAGTTAATTGTCCTAGGAACAGGTGAAAAGGAATTTGAAGATTACTTCCGTCATATGGAATGGTTATATTCTAAGAATGTAAAAGCATATATTGGGTTTGATGAACCTTTAGCCCACAGAATATATGCAGGATCTGATTTGTTTTTAATGCCTTCAAAATTCGAGCCATGCGGTTTAGGTCAATTAATAGCCTTAAGGTATGGTTCACTTCCGATTGTAAGGGAGACGGGTGGGTTGAATGATACTGTTCATTCCTACCGAGAAGATACAAGAGAAGGCAATGGGTTCTCATTTACGAATTTCAATGCCCATGACATGATGTTTACGATTAGAAGAGCACTTCATTTGTATGAGGATAAAAAAATATGGAACCAGATTGTGAAAACAGCAATGAGCCAGGATTACTCATGGGCACAATCAGCTTTTAAGTATAATCAGCTTTATGCTGAACTTGTAGCTAGGAGTGGGAGTCATGTTCTCTAACAAAGAAGAATTTAAAAGTATGTTTTTGCAAAAGTTAGAAATGATGTACGGGAAAACATTTAATGACTCAACAAAGAGAGATCAATATCATACGTTAGGGAATATGGTACGTGAATATATTAGCTCAAATTGGATTTCTACAAATGAATCGAATCGAGCTGAGAACAATAAGCAAGTTTACTACTTATCGATTGAATTTTTGCTTGGCAGGCTTTTAGGCCAAAATTTATTAAATCTTGGCATTCGAGAGGTCGTAGAAGAAGGTTTAAATGAGCTCGGAATTGAGCTCAGGCAAATTGAAGAAGCAGAATCTGATGCAGGATTAGGTAATGGAGGTTTAGGCCGTTTGGCTGCATGTTTCCTTGATTCTCTGGCATCTTTAAATTTACCAGGTCATGGCTTGGGAATTCGCTACAAGCACGGCCTGTTTGATCAAAAAATTGTTGATGGCTATCAAGTAGAGCTTCCTGAGCAATGGCTTAGACACGGAAATGTTTGGGAGGTTCGAAAACCTGATCAAGCTGTTGAGGTGTCTTTTTGGGGAAAAGTTGAGTTTCTTCAGAAAGAAAATCACTATGTATTCCGTCATGTGGATGCTGAAGTAATTACTGCTGTCCCTTATGACATGCCGGTGATTGGCTATAAAACGAAAACGGTCAATACGTTGAGGCTGTGGAATGCAGAGCCTTCCCCTCATTACCACAGCTATGATGTATTGAAATACAAGCGTGAAACGGAAGCTGTTTCTGAATTTTTATATCCAGATGACACTCATGATGAAGGCAAAATACTTAGATTAAAGCAGCAATATTTTTTAGTTTCCTCCAGTCTGCAGAGCATTGTGAATTCTTATCGAAAAAGAAATGGTAGTTTAGCAGATTTTCATAAAAGAGTGGCCATTCATGTAAATGATACCCATCCGGTTTTGGCAATCCCTGAATTAATGAGAATTCTTTTAGACGAAGAAGGAATGGGATGGGATGAAGCTTGGGAGATTACAACACAAACCATTTCTTATACAAATCACACGACTCTTTCAGAAGCATTAGAAAAATGGCCAGTTCATATATTTAAACCTTTACTGCCAAGAATTTATCTGATTGTAGAGGAAATTAATGAGCGCTTTTGCAGAGAGCTGTGGGAGAAGTATCCAGGAGATTGGCAAAGAATTGAGCACATGGCGATTATTGCCCATGATGTTGTCAAAATGGCTCACCTTGCGATTGTAGGCAGCCATAGTGTGAACGGTGTGGCCAAAATACATTCAGAAATATTAAAACAAAGAGAAATGAAATTGTATTTCGAAGTATTTCCTCAAAAATTTAACAATAAAACAAACGGCATTACTCATCGCCGCTGGTTATTAAAGGCTAATCCAGAATTAACATCACTTGTTTCAGAAGTAATTGGCATCGAATGGATAAAAAAACCCGAACAATTAATTGAATTGAAAAGGCAAGCCTATGATCCTTCTTTAAAGGAAAAATTCTCTGTAATAAAGAAGCATCGAAAAGAAATTTTAGCTCAAAAGGTATTCGAGCAGTCAGGGATAAAGATAGATGGTGATTCCATATTCGATGTACAAGTGAAAAGATTGCATGCATATAAACGTCAGTTGCTGAACGTGTTGCACATTATGTACTTGTACAATCGATTAAAGGAAGACTCTACTTTTACTATCCATCCAAGAACATTCATATTTGGAGCAAAAGCTTCACCAGGATATTATTACGCCAAAAAAATTATCAAGCTGATCAATTCGGTGGCTGACAAAGTCAACCAGGATCCTCAGATTTCCAAAGTATTAAAAGTCGTGTTCGTAGAAAATTATCGGGTTTCATTGGCAGAGCTTATTTTCCCAGCAACAGATGTCAGTGAACAAATCTCTACCGCTAGTAAAGAAGCTTCAGGTACCGGAAATATGAAATTTATGATGAATGGTGCTTTAACAATTGGCACATTAGATGGAGCTAATATTGAAATCATGGAAGCGATCGGTATCGAAAATATGTTCACCTTTGGTTTAAAAGCTGATGAGGTGTTAAATTATTATGAAAACGGCGGGTATAACTCAACAGAGTATTATCACCATGACGGGCGAATCAGAACTGTGGTTAATCAGTTAACAAATGGATTTTTCCCAGAAACAGCGGATGAATTTGAACCAATTGCCGATTCGCTAATTGTCCAAAATGATCAATACTTTGTTTTGCGCGACTTTGCATCATACGTGGAATCACAGGAGCATGTGAACCGAGCCTATTTGGATCAAACAAAGTGGATCGAAAAAGCAATCATCAATATTGCCCATTCAGGATATTTCTCAAGTGACCGGACGATACAAGAATATGCAGACCAGATATGGGGAATCGAGCCGATTGGTGTGAAAATTTAATAATAAAAGTGATCCGATGAATTTTATCGGATCACTTTTTTTCATATACATCGGATAGTCGATGGGCATTAATCCGAATATCGGATATATGAGCCGGAGGAACGATTTATGAGCTGGCAGCAGGTGTTAATTGTCCAGAATTTTGTGATATTAGCCGGGATCCGCATATACGATCTGGAACACATATACGCTCGGGAATTCTCATATACGATCTGAAGCTTTCATATACTGTCTGAAACACTCTTATTCGATCCAGAACTCTCAAATATGATCCGAAATCTAAGGTTACTGTCCAAAACTCAAAATTTACTGTCCATATCGGAAGATTTATTGTCTCATTCCGAGAATTTACTGTCCGGATGATGGATATATGAGCCGGAGGAACGATTTATGAGCTGATAGCTGGGGTTAATTGTCCAGAATTTTGTGATATTAGCCGGGATCCGCATATACGATCTGGAACACATATACGCTCGGGAATTCTCATATACGATCTGAAGCTTTCATATACTGTCTGAAACACTCTTATTCGATCCAGAACTCTCAAATATGATCCGAAATCTAAGGTTACTGTCCAAAACTCAAAATTTACTGTCCATATCGGAAGATTTATTGTCTCATTCCGAGAATTTACTGTCCGGATGATGGATATATGAGCCGGAGGAACGATTTATGAGCTGGCAGCAGGTATTAATTGTCCAGAATTTTGTGATATTAGCCGGGATCCGCATATACGATCTGGAACACATATACGCTCGGGAATTCTCATATACGATCTGAAGCTTT
>NZ_JACXAI010000065.1 GCF_014773385.1 Metabacillus arenae
ATATCATAGCCTTTCTTTAAGTTTGAACATGTATATTAATATGCTTCTTGAATACAAAAAACATCTATCCACGCTTGATGACGAGATAGATGCTTTTATGTGTAGTAGTTTATCAACTGAAGTTAAATATATCTTTTATAAAAAGATATTTAATGATGAGTGGAGATTAAACACTGCGTTTGGACATCAGTCTACATGTCTAAGACGTTTTACTGATTTTATTAATAAAACCTATCCGAAGGTTGAATCACTGTTGGAGTTGGATCCAATTAAGACAAATATAAAATGGATCAACTACTTACAATCTATTGGCGTAAGGACTCACAAAATAAATACTAACAAGGATAATGGATTTACTTACGAAACTAAAACTCAAACCGCAGCCTTTTTTAACCTAATATTAAAGGCCTTAATAACTTATCTTGATGATCGAATTGAATGGGAGAAAGATAGATGGGACATGAGGAACTTATATCGGGATTTTGGTATTCGATATAATGAATCAAAAGCAAACTATTATATTTATTTTTCATCCATTAAGAATCCACATTTGAAAGATGGATTTAAACGTTACACTAAACAAAGGCTTTTAAGTGGACATAATTTTACAACAGCTGCAGCACAGTTATATTCCCGATATATACCAGGATTTATCAATCTTATTACCTCATTAGAATCGGATTGGAATGATTTTCACAAGCTAAATCGGAATCATATTCTTCAGTACATTGAATACCTAAATAATTATACTAAAAACTTCACCCATAAAAGAGCAAATCCTGAAAAGTACAAGAAAGAAGCACTCAATTGTGTTTCAAAATTTTTAAGGGATTGTCAAATGTATGAGTATGACTTTGCACCTGAAAAAAGTGTATCATCATTAATTTATCCCGAAGATAAACCTACCGAAAGAAAAAAAGCATATGATCAAGTAGATTATATTCCTGAATTTGTATTGGAGCAATTATTTAACAATATCAGTGACCTTCACCCAGATGTTCAGCCGATTACATGGATTGCATTTAAGACAGGACTAAGAATATCGGATACCCTGGGATTAACACATGATTGTTTAGTTAAATTAAATGACAAATATCAAATTGTAACCGATATTGAAAAAACATATGTTAAGGGTCACTCAATACCCATTGATGATCACTTGGCCAATATAATCGCTGTTCTAATTGATAGGTCTAAACAAAAAAGCAACAATGATAATAATCCAAAACGCTATATTTTTGTTCGTTATGTGGGTGCAAGGAAAGGAAAGCCCTACTATCAGCATTGGGTCGCTGAACAACTTAACGCATTAGCTGTAAAGGTGAATATTGTTGATGAAAGTGGGAAGTTGTTTCATTTTACAAATCATCAATTTAGACACACGTACGCCATTAAATTGTTAAATAACGGAACTGATATTTTGACAGTACAGGAGCTTATGGCTCATGCTTCTCCTGAAATGACAATGAGATATGCACGCTTATTAGACGGAACAAAAAGAGAAGCGTTCGAGAATGCGATAAATCAAGGCGTGTTTAGTTTTGACTTGGATGGAACGATGGTCAATGTAAAAGAGTCTGAAGAAGTTCCTGAAGATGTATTGGAGTGGCTATGGAGAGATCACAAACTAACAGCAATAGATAACCCATATGGTTCTTGTAGAGCTCGACTAGAAGGTGATTGTCCCTATGCGGAAGAACCTCCTTGTTTGACATGTAATGGTGGTAGCCCTTGTAAAGACTTAGCGGTTGGTCTTTCTGAAATGGATATAGCCAAGTATGATATTCATATTGAATCTACAAAGAGAATGATTTCTGTTGCGAAAGAATATGGTAGAGATGAAATTGCACAAAAGAACAAAAAAAACCTAGACAGATTATTAAACATTTACAATACTATTAAATCAGGTAATATTGTGTTCGGTCGATTGGATAGAGTAAAACGAAAGCAAGGTGTTTTTAATGCCTAGATATGACCGAAAAGAGCATCTTAAAGAGATCCATTCAAAGAGGAAAGCATTGACAACCGAAAAGGTTAAACAAGCTATTAAAAAGCTAATGAAGTCAAACAATGCTATAAACTTTAATAGCGTTGCGATTGAGGCAGGAGTCAGTAAGGCAACATTATACAATAATAAGGACATAAGAGAACAAATCAGTACCTTAAGATCAACCACTCCCCTTGCCTATAACAAACAGCAAGCAAAATTCGATTTAAATGATAATAATAAAGACGCAGTAATAGATTCCTTGAGACGAAGAATAAAAAAACTTGAGGAAGAAAATAAAGAATTACGAAATAATTTAAAAGTTGCATACTCTGATTATTATAAAAATGTATAAAAACATCAAACACTCGCACTAAAAACTCCATATTCTCTAAGGTGGAGGCTTTTCTTATGCTACTATCAGGGCAGGTTACTTTAAGTGAAAGAATTCACAAAAGGTAGGAGGCACATATTTCTTCACAACTTTATGGGGATATATGGAGGATATTCAAAAAGGTGCGCCCTAACTGAGTGCACCTTTTGTTTTTATGAATTGTATATTTCTCTATTTAAATTCACAATATCCCTATGTGAAAATTCAACTTCCTTTTTTTCTGCAAGGAGTTCTGCAAATCTTTCCATCACCTTGTCCCGTAGTAATGGTGCGTTTTCTTTATTTGCCTTTTTCAACGCTTTCGTGAGTTCATCTTTTGTTAGCTCTGTGCAGTATGCGGGAGTTCCTGGCTGTTGTCTCCAAGAGTCACTTAAAGAACCACTATCTACTGCGTCGAAGCCTAGCTCGTTTACTACGTCCATGACTACTTGTTTTTGTGTTTGGTCATTACCAGCAACTGCCATCGCAATTCGTCCAATAGTTTCTTCGGATGTTCCTTCATTTTCTAAAGTATAGGCTAATATGTTGTTGAAAGCTTTAATGATAGGTCGGACTAATTGATTGGAAACCCAAACACTTTCAACCATCCCGTTCTCGATTTCTTCAATTTTGCCGTCTCTATAAGGGTAATAATTTGAAGTATCTACAATGATCACTTCCTCCCCGACTTGATCGATAATGTTCTTAATACTTGGAAGTGCTTTTAGAGGGAGAGAAATAATAAGAACTTCAATATTTGTAATTGCATCCTCTACATGAACGGGTGTTCCATCAAACTCTTTTCCTTCTAAACGTTCAATTCCTCGTGCATCTGCAATTTTGACATTATGCCCATTCTTAACTAATTTTTTAGAAATAATTGACCCAATTGGTCCCGCACCTATAATTCCAAATCTCATTTTTGTTCCTCCAAAAGAATTTGTTATAAAAGAATTAATCTGCATAAAGTTACACAATAATATGGTTTATCAAACTTAAACATATATTCATTAGATATTAAAAACGTATTGAGTATTTTTGTTACATATACTAGAATAAAACCATTTCTCTTCTTGTTGAAGTAGGCAATAAATATTGACTTAGTACATTTTTTTGTACTTAGTATATGGCATCGCCTATACCCAGACGTTGGAAATATTAATAACATGTTTAAAATGTATTAGCCATCAAGTAATAAACTCTAGCATTGAATATAAATGCTTGCTGACATGGAGGAGGTTTAACCATTGTTAGACTCGTCTTTTTTGTTAAAGGGTTAGTTTGAGACAAGTAGATTGCCGTCTGCTAATTTAGACTATTTAGTAAATTATCTAATGTTTTGTGATTATACTTCCATAAATAGTAGTAGCAACGATAGTGAGAATAGTAGAAGATAATATGGATTATGTAAAAAGGCAATACCATATAAGGTATTGCCTTTTTACATTTGAGTTGGATTAGTGAGTAACATGATGAGGGAAGCAATTAGAAGTATAATACTTTGATTAGAAAAGATTTGCCTCCATTTGCTTTAGCAACCTTCTTAAAAGCATTCTCTCGTCCAAAGTAATATCTGATAATAGCCTATCTTGTTGATTTCTCCATTTTTCATTTACAGGGGCTTCAAGGTTTCTGCCGGCGTCGGTAAGAAATATCCTGGTAATTCTTTTATCGGTGCAATCTTTTCTTCGTATAATTAGTCCTTTCTTCTCAAGAGCTTTAACCATATTAGTAACTGTGGGAGCCTCACAATTTAATTTGTTACAAAGTTCAACTTGAGTTAAGCCATCTTCTCTCCATAGTTTACATAAAAGGTTATCTTGTCCAACATGCAAGTTAAGATCATGTAGTAAATGATTGTAATTTCTTCTTGTCTGTGACGAAATTTTGTCTAAAAGCTCTCTTATGTCATCATTTAACATATATAACTCCCCGTCTAAAATTATTAGTGACCTAACTATAACTTCGAGTGTATATTAAGTCAATTTAGGGGTCAAAACCCAATTAATCGTTTGTACTTTTTGCCTGTTCACCATACTCTTTACCAAAACCCTCCATCATATCTAGAACAGGAATTAATTTCATGCCTTTTTCTGTAAGTGAATACTCTACTTTAGGAGGAACTACAGGAAAGACTTCACGTGTAATGACACCATCGTTTTCTAATTCTCTTAGTTGCTTAGTGAGGGAACCTTGTGATAGATCCCCTAGAAAATTCTTGATGTCGGAATAACGGCGTGTAGTTCCTTTTAAGTACCAAAGAATAAAATACTTCCATCGGCCAGATAAGACATTCTGAGTAAATGCTATTGCGTACATATCTTCTTTTTCATCTATAAACTCTCTTTGAAAACCATCTTTACAAACCTTCAAAATGTTTCACTCCTGTCTATTAGTACAAAAATATGTACTATATCCATTTATATTGCCCTCTTTTCAACTACTCATCATGACTTTATGATTGTCATATAAACCAAAGCAAATAATTACTAGTTAATTATCGAAAGACTAATATCATCATTATTTTTTGGTTTTATAGTTAGCAAGCTAACTAATTGTAACATAGAAAGGAGGTTTAGATCAGTGAATATAGAAAATTCAGGACTAAAATTATCGATTTTAGACTTTATTCATATTTATAAAGAAAATAATGCTAGAAAAAGCCTTCAAAATACAACAGAAATGATTCAATTAGCGGACCGTTTAGGATTCACCAGGTATTGGTTCACTGAGCACCACAATACACCTACTTTGATGAGTACCTCACCTGATATGTTAAGTATGCATGCAGCTGCACATACCAAAAACATTCGTGTAGGTTCTGGTGGGGTAATGTTACCAAATCACAGTCCTTTGAAAGTGGTGGAGAACTTCACTCTTTTAGAAGGATTATATCCAGGTCGAGTTGATCTTGGTATAGGTAGGGCCTCTGGAACTGATGGCTGGACTATGTGGGCTTTGCTGAGGTCCAAAGAATTATTAGGAGTAAATGATTTTCCCGAGCAGTTAGACAACTTGCTTTCCTTTTTTGACCGTAACTTCAAAATTACTCATCCTTTTAGTAACATAAATCCCCCTGGGGACAAGACGATGGTACCTGATATGTATATGTTAGGTTCTAGCGAAGGTGGATTACAGTTTGCACTCGAAAAAGGCTTAGGATTTGTATTTGCTGCACATCTGGCACCACAATTAGCTGTTCCGATGTTAAGAACTTACAATTCTAACTTTAAACCTTCGTCATATTTAAGTGAACCGAAAAGTATGTTGGCGACTATTGTTATCACAGCCGAAACTGAAGAAGAGGCTAAGTATATTGCAGGACCAGTAGAATTACTTTGGGCACGGATGAGTACAGGTTCAAAAAACCTTACATTTCCTACAACAGAGGAAGCCAAAAATCACAAATATACTCTAGAAGAAGAAAGAGCCAAGGAAAGAAATAAAGAACGCTTTATTATTGGTAGTGTAGTAAACGTCGCTGTCCAACTTACTCAGATTGCGAAGGCGAGTTTAGTTAATGAAATTATTATTGCTGATTTTTATCCAGATCAAGAAAGTCGAAAAAGAGGACATGAATTATTGGCAAAGGAACTAGGGTTAATGCAGGGAAATTAAAGAACGCGGTATGTAAAAAGGAGAATTCAGTAGTGATTGAAAGAAAACTTAAACTTGGTGGTATCATCGACGGAGTTGGTTGGAGCTATTTTGGATGGCGGCATCCTGATATACCTGCAAACGCCAGCGAAAAGATTGATTTCTATGTTGAAAAAGCAATCCAGCTTGAGAATGCGAAGTTTGATACGATTTTTTTAGCTGACGTCAGTCATATTGGACCGGGCATGATACCACATTATCTTAGCATGTTTGAAGGGATATCTATTTTGTCTGCATTGAGTATGGTAACTCATTCTATAGGATTAACTGCTACAATAGCTACTTCATATGCTGATCCATTTACAGTTGCAAGACAGATAGCTTCGCTGGATAAGATTAGTAATGGTCGAGCCGGATGGAATGCTATCACTTCTAATCCTGGGGGTTTAGCAAATTATAGCCGTACTCATTTAAGTAAATCTGACCTTTATCCACTAAAAGAAGAATTTTTGGTAATTGTTGAAGGTCTTTGGGATTCGTATGAAGATGATGCATTTATACGTGATAAAAAAAGTGGAGTATTTTTTGACCCAAGTAAAATGCATTCATTAAATTATACAGGCAATTACTTTTCAGTAGATGGACCTTTAAATATTAGTCGTTCTAGACAAGGTAGACCAGTAATCTCTCAAGCTGGGACATCTTCAGCTTTTATGGATGTAGCTGCTAGGCATGCTGAAGTCATCATGGTGCCTGGAGATAATTTTGATTATCTAAAGGGATTTACTGTTGAGCTGAAAAGAAGAGTGGAAAATCAAGGGCGTTCACCAAATGACCTACTGATAATGCCTTCTCATAGCCCAATAGTTGGTAAAACAGAAAAAGAAGCACTAGAAAAATTGAGAGAAATAGAGTCATTAATGCCTATTGGTCATAGACTACCAAGGCCTCAATTGTTGGGATCGGCGGAGCATGTGGCAGAGAAAATAGAACATTGGTATAGAGCAGGGGTAATGGATATCTTACTAATTAGACAAGATTACCCAGCGGGATTTGAGGACTTTATTAAGTTAGTTGTCCCAATATTACAAGAAAAAGGCATATTCAAAAAGGAATATGAAGCTAACACACTCCGAGGAAACTTAGAGCTACCTTACCCTGAGAATAGCTATAAAGAATAACAAAAATTAAACCAGACAACAGAAGGAGAATTTAACAACATGAAAAGTAACCGAATTACAAATCTACTAGGTATAAAATATCCCGTTATTTCAGCTGCAATGACATGGGTCACTTCAGCAGAGTTTGTTGCAGCAGTATCAAATGCAGGTGGAATGGGTGTATTGGGGCCAAATGCAGGTCAAAAAGAAAAAGCGAGTAGCGCAGAAGATATGGCAGACCGATTAACAAAAGAAATTCGTAAAGTGAAAGAATTAACGAACAAACCATTTGCAGTCAATTATATTTTTCCAATGGGTGATGCTTCAGAAGATCCATTTACTAATGCTGTTTTTGAAGTATTGGTTAAAGAGAATGTAAAGAATGTTATAGCAATTGGACATGGGGTCGTAGAACGTGAACTGAAACGACTTAAAGAACATAACATCAATGTCATTTACAGAGATTTAAGTCCTACTGTAGAAAAACTTGTAGAAGCAGAAAAAACAGGTGTAGATGCACTTATTGTTACGGGTTATGAAGCTGGTGGCCATATGAGTGATTTTAAAATTAGTACTCTTTCTCTTGTACCACAAGTAACATCACTTGTAAAAATCCCCGTAATTGCTGCTGGAGGGATTATAGATGGTCGTGGAGCGAAAGCTGCTTTTTCCATGGGAGCAGAAGGTGTATACATGGGTACTAGATTTATTGCGACTTTCGAAAATCCGGCAAGTATAGAAACAAAAAAGGCAATTGTTAATGTAAAGAGCGAGGAGTTTATTGAATTTAAATCAGGTGCGGGACATTTGAGAACGATACCGACAGAAGCTGGTAAAAAGGCTCTAGAATTAATCAATCAAGGCAAACCTCAGGAAGCATATAAATATTATGGAGAAGGATTCAAAATAGGGATGCTAGACGGAGACCTTGTAAATGGTACCGTAAGTGTATCTGAGTCGGCTGGAGGTATTAAGCAAATTCTAACATGCCAAGAAATAATAGAAGAAATCGTTCAATCAATAGGATGAAGTTTTTAATAAAATTTTAATGGAATTTAGGAGGAAAAGGGAAATGGGAAGATTAGATAATAAAGTAGCAATTATTACAGGGGCTGGTGCCGGTCAAGGGGAGGCAGAAGCATATTTATTTGCTAAAGAAGGAGCAAAGGTTATTGCAACGGACATTCAGTATGAAAGTGTACAAGCTGTTGTGGAACGTATAAATGAGAAATACCCAGGAAGTGCTACTGCTTTGAAGCAAGACGTGTCATCAGAGGAGGACTGGGAAAAGGTTGTAAAGACAAGCATCGAACTTTATGGGAAAGTTGATATTTTAGTTAATAATGCAGGAATTGCAGCTATTAAGCCTTTTAATGAAACTACAGTTGAATATTGGACTTTAGCACAAAATATCAATGCATGGAGTCAGTTTGTAGGAATTAAAACAATTGTACCTTATATGAAAGAAAACAGGGGTGGTTCAATTGTAAATATTGGTTCAATGGCAAGTGAGCGCCATTCAGCTGGTGGCTTCAATGCTTATACAGCAAGTAAAGGTGCCATTAAATCTTTAACTCGTGCAGCTGCAGTAGAGTTTGCCCCTGATCAAATTCGAATTAATTTAATTCAACCAGGACCGATACTAACTAATATTGTTTCAAATACATTGAGTGAAAAACAAATTGAAGAAAGAGCGCAAGAAATTCCAATAAAAAGATTAGGGGTTTCCGAAGAAATAGCTAATATGGCATTATTTTTAGCAAGTGACGATGCTTCTTATATAACAGGTGCTGATCATATAGTTGATGGCGGTTTATCTGTTAAGTAACAGCACTAAATAAGTGAGACCACCATTAAATGGTGAAACTTTATAACCAAGTTAAATTTAGACATATCAAGAAGATAGAAAAGTTTTTTATTTTTCAAATTTCATTTTATAAAGGCCCAGGAGGATTTAATAATGAATAATAGAATATGCGAAATATTAAATATAGAAAAACCGATTATTCAGGGACCAATGTCTTGGATCACAAATGCAGAATTTGTTGCAGCAGTAAGTAATGCAGGTGGATTAGGATTTCTAGGACCGAATGCCGGTCAGGCTGATGTAACTAGTTCCCCCGAAGTAACTGCCGAAAGAATGAGAACTGAAATACAAAAAACAAAGGCTTTAACGAATAAACCATTTGGTACGACCTTAATTGTAAGTGGTGATTTAACTTACACATGGCCAATTCTAGAAGTAGTTATAGAGGAAAAGGTTCCAGTTGTCCTTATAAATGGTATATTAGATGAGAAAATTTTTAAGCCACTGAAAGAAAACAATATTAAGATTGTTTTTAGACCAGGTACCCCTACTATTGATAATGCAAAAGCCGCTGAAGAATTTGGTGTGGATGTTTATGTAGCAACTGGATTTGATGAAGGTGGTACCGTTCCAGAACGAGTGATTGGGACATTTTCGATTATTACAATGATTGTCGATGCTATAAATATTCCTGTTATGGCAGCTGGGGGGATTGGGGATGTCAGAGGTGTACGTGCAGCATTTGCTTTAGGCGCTGAAGGTGTGTTTGCTGGTAGTGTCTTTATTCCAACAAAAGAAAATCCAGCAGCAGAAAACGTGAAACAAATGATTGTTGATGCTACAGCAGAAGATTTACTAATGTTCCGTACATTACCAGCTTACTATCGGTCTTTACCTACTAAATTATCGAAAAAGCTAGTAGAAATGGATGAAAATGGTGCCAGTCGTGAAGATATAGCAAAAGTAATGGGAGGAGCAGGTGGTATACGTATCGGTATGCTTGAGGGTAACAAAGTGGATGGCTATATTACTGTCGGCACAGGAATTACCCCAATTAAAGAGATTAGAACTGTAAAGGAAGTGATTGATGACTTAATGCAAGATTTTAATTGAAATTGCTATACTAACAACTGTTAATCGGATTAATCAGAATCAAATTAAAGAGACATTTGACTGTACTGTATAATTCTGTTGTTGCTAAGAAGAGACGAGATTAAAGTAGCAGCAACTATTTTAGAAAACGGTAAGATTGATGTTCAGTATGAGCATCCAGTTCCATCATAAAAATCACCAGATTAGGCTGTTTTTATGATGGAGAAACGAAGTAGTGGACTTCTCTCGGTCACTATTTGAGTGAGAATATCCCGAGAGATGATGTACATGCAATTCAACTTAATAAGAGAGCTGTTAAAACTGAATAATATGTGAAGAAATACACTTAAGTTACCGGGGGCTTTCCTTATATAAAAGGGAAGCCTTTTTCTTATGTCGCTATCATGACAGCATTCCTGTAATAAATGAAATTTTTAATATTGTTTTGGTCATATAATTGAAAACCATGAAAAATAAAGGAATCAGCTGCTATCAGGTGGCTGATTTTTATGTAGAGCGTAACTTATAATAAAAGATCTAAAAAAGGTGGGATTGTGAAGAAATGTACTTAAACGACCACCTGCTAAAGCAGGTGGATTTTGACATAAATGTCGACGACTAAAGTCGTTAACTAAAACTGAAGTCATCTGAAAGACCTTAA
>NZ_JACXAI010000066.1 GCF_014773385.1 Metabacillus arenae
TAACTTTCTCCATTCCCCATGTTTTTCTTAATTATACAAAAAAGTACCCTATAGGTAGACTTTTTTTTAATGTCTACTCTATAGGGTACATTTTAAACGGTCCGTAGACTCCTTTTTTCTATATTTCCACCATAAAATCCAAGGAATGATCGGAAATTATGACACAAAACCACCATTGCCAGGATAAAAACACATATTAAAACCAAATATCATGATCTTTTTGATCAGCCTTAACTAAAGCCTTATATACATCATCTATTTTTTTGCAGCTTCTTTGGAGTAATCATTATTTCGTTCCTTTTATAAGAGATAACTTAATCATCACCATATCAGAGGTTATTTTTTCTAAAATCTTGGTAATTAATCAATAACCTCCTACCATTGCTGACCTATTCAAGATATGGACTTGTCTGCTTTAAAAAAGTAAGGAAATAAATGAACCACCCGGTAGCAGTTACAAAAAAGGTGATTTTTGTTTTGAATCTTAAACTAACGTCATCCATATGGGGGTAAATATTAAGTTCTTTTTGAATGGAACATATCCTCTTGCCACTTATAATAACCATAAATCACTATGGAAAAAAAGACAAATAGGATAAAACGTCCCCATATAGTTATGTTAACTAGCTTATAGATTCGTAATACTTCTTGAAAGAGATAATGTATAGGAAATACTGCAAACATGAAATCTATGATGATGTTAGTAACAAGATACTTCCAAAACTTTCCGTAAGTATAATGGAAAACCCAAAAAGTTATTATCGGAAAAGCACCAAATACACCAGAAACAAATAAGGGTTTTAAGCACGGAATAAGCGTCTCATTAATTACCCAATGTTTTTGATTATCGGCAACCACGTTATAAATAATCATTAAATAGGAGGCAAAAATTGCTGCAGGCATAAATCGTTTAATATTTTCCTTCTTAACTAAAAATAATGTGAACCATGGAGCGATTAATACTATCCATAATAAGATTTTATTTATCAAAGTAATCAACCCTTTTATACTGCTTATTATTTTTATTATTTCATTCCCTTCAGTTATTATTCTTTAGTCAAAAATCGTTAAGGTAAGGACTTGTATTATTAACTATCCTGACCCTTTAGTTGAAGAAGATCTCAAAGGATCAAATGAATATTGTATAAAAATTAGTTTACATAACAAAATAAGTTAGCCAAAGAGTCAAACCCTTGTGTATCAAAGGTTTGGCTCTTAGTCGTTTTTTATTAATTAGCATAATTTTATACATCTTTGATTTATCAACGTTTTTGGCTTCTGAAGAAGCCTGGCAGCTGTATAAAAAAGTGGCGTTTTATGCAACATCTTATTTAAATATAATGACCCTAAATGAAACAAACTTAGGAGCCTCCTATGAGCCTGTTAGCATTGCATGTGCCTGAAACACAAGATGGACTTTTATATTGTTGATTCTTACTCATCCACAGCTAAACTCACATTTAGTGAAATACACATTTCTATGTATTGCCAGTCTAGACCCGTACATTCAGAGGTTCGTCAGCAAAAAGGTTTACTGTCCTATTACGTTGCATTCTCACCTTATTTGTTCAACCCAAGCACCATGATTTACACCACCCCATCGGGTAGGGTTTCGTCAGCCGAACTGGTACGGTAAATTCTCGAGCCTATTAGCCGAGCTTATAACATGCTTTTCCTTACTAAAAGGCGTGCTATTCGACGCAGGGGAAGCCTTTCAGAGCGTTACCTCATCATTCGACTTTTCGATATAACCCTTCAGTTTTAGATATCTAAAACTGCCTGACCTTTACCGAAATTGTGTGACCACATTTCATTTGAGTCAGGAACATTTCGCACCA
>NZ_JACXAI010000067.1 GCF_014773385.1 Metabacillus arenae
AAACGGGCCCTTTAAATCAATTTTAACTATTTCCAAATATATGAGTATACTCAATCCTTTACTCCATAAAAAAATGAAAAGGCACTCTAAATTGAGAACGCACCTTTTCATGTCAAAACGATCAATTATTCATTTAAAAGTATTTGCTATAGAAATCTTGTCTCAGCTTTCCACTTAGCATATATTTTTGTAGTTTCACTCTTCTCGTGACCAAGTAAGCTCTGGATCACTTCAAACGAACATTCGTTAAATTACTTCCCCATTCACCGATTGGAGTTAAATAACTTATTCTTACTATAAATTTAATAGTGAAGTAACTATACTCATTGGAACAACTTTGCCTTTAATCGCCTTATTAGTTCATTTAATAAAGAATAATACAATAAATTTATCAAAAACCAAAAGTAAATACATGTCCTAACTATTAATGTATCCCAAAAGTTAGAGTGAAAATCTAATTTTTGGGGTACAAACATTAGCATTATCTTCTACATCAGGAGCAAATTAATTACTATTATTGCTTATCTTTATTCGTTTTAGCCTATGCCAAAAATAAGATTATAACCAAAACACCTCATACATTTCTCCAATGCCTTATTGCATAATTCTATTCTTCAATTATTCTAAAGATAGTTTAAGTCCATTTGAATCTCATTTATATTCTGTTTTCTTCAAAGATGTTGCTCCTCAATCTGGCCCTGTTTGCTGAAGGAGAAATTTCTTTGTCTGAATATTTCACATAAAGGGTTGATACTAAATTATTGAAGAAAAACACCTATATTTGTTGCTATTAATAGTTTTTAAACAATATTTATTTAAAATCAGTTTAGTTATTTTCTCCACACTCTATCTCTTGAATTACTTGTTTAATTCGTTGAATTTCGTAAACTTTTTCCATTTTAATTTCAATTCCCACAAGAAATACTATTTAACACCTTTGCGCTTTTTCATGGCCTTTGTTAAATAACCGCCTTTAAATGAACGAAGTTCATAGGAAACCATAAATGCCTTTGGTGTATTTCTATTTATAATTTCTAAGAGCTCTCTCTCCCGCGAACGTTTTGCTACTATATCCAAGCGATAACGTATGGAGTCAATACCTTCTCCTTCAAATACAGTAACTCCAAACCCCGATGATCGCAAAGCGCTTACCAATTCTTCGCATTTTTCAAGTAAACTCACATTATAAGTAACATATCCAATTGCTAGTTTTCGCTCGATATAGCCGCCTAGTAATAAGCCTATACTAAATCCAATGACATAAGCAGTGATGTTCCATACATTAGATAAATCTTGAAAAACGATGCCTAAGCTTACAATATAAATACCGCCTTCTAATAATCCTACACCCGCTGCTGATTTTGTTTGATTTTTTACCAAAAGGATAGTTCGGATGGTCAACACAGGGACGTATATAATTTGTAATAAAAAAATAAGCAACGCTTGGATCATATTCCATCACTCCTTGGCTTTCATATATACATATTAATAATCTATTGGTTCCTTCTGCTTTTTACAAGAAAAATTTCATTTATATGTTGGGATAAGATATACAAGATACTCTAATTTTAGCAACCTTGTAAAAACAAAAATGAAAGGTTAAATAAAAAATACTCTGGAGACTATCTCGTCCCAAAGTATTTTTATAATTATTATGAATATATATTTACTTTTTGCCAATATATAAAAAAAGCTTCCTGATTTAGGAGCTCTTTTATTAAAATTACTATTATTAATATTTTTAGCATTCATAATTCTTATTTAAGCAACAGACATATCATATAATAAGCCAGCTTTCTTTACTCTAAGAAAGAAGTCCGGTTATAAATGTCTACTAACTTTTTTACATTTACTAAATATTAGTAATGTCTAATTAATTTGGACGGCCTATAAATATAACTGCCTTTGTAAATTTCTGCTTTAGAGGTTATGTCCATATAGCTTATATTTCCAAATGCAGTTGCACTAACCTCTTCATGTATTGTTTTTCCTAACCAAGTACCTGTTATAGAGGACGATTTCCAGTTAACAGTTGAACCAACTTTGCCAAATCCTACACTTGGTGGGAAACTGATACTTGTAATTCCTATCCCACTCCAACTATACGATGCAAGAAGATATATTTTATCTGCATTTCCTGAGCCAAAGAAATGACTTTCAATAGCACCTCCTCTATTTGTTCCAACAGTACGTGTCCCTATAAAGTCATTATGGTTTCTACAAGTAGTTACTTTATTTGTCGTTCTACCATCCCGATCATAACCATATACAGGACCGGTTGTGTCGGTGAAAAGACAAGATGCTGTAGAAGCAATATCCTCGGATTCTACTTTATAAAGTGAGGTCTTTTTATCATAAGAAACTTTCTCATCTGGTGTATACTTTTCTTCTATTGCCTTAGCAATCTTCTCCTTATCTGCCTCCTTAACATCAGTCTTAATAACTTGTATTTCAACTCCATTATCATTAATTGTTTCTACTTCAATTGTTTGATTTTCTACCTTTATTTCATTCGTTTTTACAACGTTACTATTGGCTTCAGCTACATTTGTCGTATGAATTAAGAGAACTCCAGCGCTTACTATCGAAAGGACAAATGAATTTTTAATGAAAATTTTCATAATTTTAATATCCCTCCAACAAAATTTTATATAAAAGAAGACTGCAAGCCTTATTAATATTCTATACTCCTTTCATTTTGATTTGGCAAACTATCTTCAATTACCTCTTCTAAATATCCATTTGTATTATCTTTGCTGGGAACTTCTTTATTAAGTCTATTTATATTTTTAATAGATAAATATGTAGCCAAGATGTCAGGTTCAGAACCTTCGAATTTAAATGAACCGTTTTCTAATTGAAGTGACCTTATATATTCATAGGCAGTTTTATCATTAAATATATTTTGATAGCTTTCTATATTCTTTAATTCATTAAGATTGAAAAAAGTATCAATTCTCTCTAGGGATAAATTTGCATTATTTTCAAAATTCGAATTGTAATTTTTAATATAGTCATTAAAGTTAATCTTTTCTTCGAGACCTAGCTTTTCAGCTAAGTCTAATAGCATATAGAGATAACTGCCTTCTTGTTCTTCTGTATTTTCCGTAATATTACTATTTTCTTTTAGAGTGTTTAATAACCAGGTATTTATTGAATCTATTTTAGGAATTGGTTCTTTAAAAGATTTGAAGATATCTATAGTCATGACAGTAGGGAGTATTATTGACATATTATCATTAGGATTCTGAGTATCAATTTTCCTTTTATCATTAAGATCAAGTACAAAAGGGCCCTCATTTAATTGATAATCTTTTAAATAATTAATTATTTCTTTTTGGAATTTCAAATCATGATCATACTGTTTAGAAATTTCAACATAGTACCAAATATTAACTAAGTTTGTAGTGTCATTATCTCGAATTAAATCACCAATTTTAACTTTCGATAAGATATCTTTAATCTTATCCTTTTCTGGTGGGTTTCCTATAAGTTCTTTTGATAAAAGTGCATAATATAGATTATAAAAATCAATAAAATGAATTGGAGTATTGCTAGAATGGGTGCTATTCTCCATACTCTCATGAGATGTATTATTCTCAGATTGTTGAATTAGAAAAAATGTTACTATTGCAATAGCCACTAAAATATAGATAAAGTTTGATTTCAATACAATTCATCTCCTATATAATGATTAACAATGAGATAGAAATGAAAGGAGGATTACTATTGGGCTTTTTAATTATTGGTTTGATAATAGTGATTGTTGTTTCCCTCTTCACTATAGATGGAAAAGCAAAAAAAATTACTGAACAAAATGAGGAAATCATAAACATATTGAAAAAAATAAATGAAAGTAAGAAATAAGGAGTAAAAATCAATGAATTATGGAAAATAATCTAGTTACCAAAAGATACTAAATTTGTAATATGATATTTTATGCCTAATAGGATAATTTTCTTAAATCGTTTTTGATTATCCCAATAAAATTGATGGTGATACCGAAGGAAGTGAAAACTATAATGGAAAATTTCATTCTTAAAAAGAGTCTTCAAAGATAGGAATTTTCATATCTTAGTAGCTCATAACATAGAAGAAATACAACCAATTTAAATTTCTCGACAATTTCATAATATCATAGGATATATTAGTTAAATAGAATCATTTTGGATAATAATGTTAAGTTCCTATTTTTAGATAAATTGTATGTATTTGCTATTTTTGAGTAAATAGGAGTGTAAGCTCATAGATATTTTTCACGTTTTGGTCAGTTCTCTTTTTCTGTTTTGTCTCTAATCTCAGGTCCTCATATTGCCGCAGTGTGTCTCTTCCACACCTTTAATGCAATATCTAATTGCTTCTCTGTGTCTTTAGAAGTTCTAGTTTCTCTGCTTACAGCAACCTTCATGTTAGTTATTTTGGCTCCCTTTTCTCTTCTATTGCTGCTGCCACTTGTGATTATGCTTTCTCAATCCAGACACTACTTCATCTAATTCCCTTAAACGTGTGTTGATATACTCCCTCTCTTTTTGAAATTCCCACCCCCTCGGTAGGCTTTCGTTAGCCGAACTGATACGGTAAATTCTTACTCCTTTTTACCGAGCTTATAACAACTATTATCCTTACTAATTCAAGTGCTATTTACTAAGAGAGAGCCCTACGAGACGTTACTCTATCATTCGACTCTTTGATATAATCCTTCAATTCCAGATTGTTGAAAATTTTTGTTATCTAAACCACCCAAAAAAATTAGTAGTAAACAGTGAAAGAAATGATATTGACATAAACACTAATTGAAGAGTCGTAAAAATATAATCATTTTTATTTTCCGCAAATCTTTTCTCCATAATTGCTCTAGTCGTTTCAGACGCAATTATAAATACAAATAAAAGGACATGAGTTTCCAAAAACCAAATGCTCTCTAAAGGGTCGCGCGTGACGTTAATAAAATTACCGATAAATAGAAGCACAATAAAAATAAGCCTAATTGTCCAATCTATTTTTTTATGTTTATCATTCAAATAGTTATATGAAAAAAATTTCTTTTTTTCAACTTTAAGCAACTTCCTCATAACTTTATCAAATAAAAAGAGCAATAGTACATAAATGGCTAACACTAGAAATAATTTTAACCAAATACCATCCACAAACAATTCTCCCCCTTTTTAACTCTTGGTCTTTTTCCGTATTTTTGCCCGATGTCTCAATACCAATTATTTTAAAATAAGAAACCTAACTCAATCTTTTTTTTCAAAAAAAATACCCTTACCTTACCACAGATAAGCGCCCTTTTTTTAATTACTAAGATCCTTATATTACTGAAATTATGAAATATCGTTATTTATTGTGAAGTTCGATTAGTAATTTAAGCAAAGGAAAACACTACTTTTACTTACCCTTTTTCTATTCCTCACGTAAAAGCAGGATAACTAAGAAGAGTTTTTTTGCGTCGTTCTGCTTAAGTATTCTCTTTCTTCACTTTTTTCCTCTCGTAGCCTAAATATCGAGTCCCTTGAAAGTTTAATATACCAATGTCATCTTCAGAAAGTAGACCATACTCTTTACCCGAAACATGGAACTCCGAACGATCACCACTTTCGAACTCGAAAGTAACAAAATATCTTGTATGAGTGCTTGAAGAATGATGGTGATGGTTGTCTTGTTGATGATGCACATTTGCCCTTCTGGAGATATCTGCTCGTTTTGATTTAACTTTAGCTGGCACTCTTAGTTTCGGAGACTGCTCATTTTTGTGCCACTGATCAATCCCTTTGGAAACTGAAAATAAAATACTGCCGATCACTATCACAAAAATAATTCCAATAAAAATAGGGACGATTTGAAACATAGGATCTTCCATAAAAAATGGGTCTGACATGCAAACACTCCTTCCGTTACATCTTTTATTCCTATACGAGTAAAAATATGAAAAGTTTCATAAAGTAGATATGCTAAAGTTTTTTATATTTCTGTATAGGTATTTCTTCTTTAATTAAAGGGTCATTAGCTCAATATGCTTTGCTCCATTAAATAGCTCTTTTCATGAAGAAAGACACTTTCCTTATTTCAGAAAAGCGCCAGTTTGTTAAGTAAATCATATTGAACCAACAAGGGCTGTGATAGGTATAAAAATATTAAGATAGCAAAATATAAGAAACGTAACATGCGTAATGATAATATTATGAGTTTATACAATTCTAAAACCTAAAGAGAAAGGACGATAGTTAATGCGTAAAATCATTCTATTCATTCACAGTACTTTTAATGGAGTTGTCACTGGCGACCCACGCGAGGACAAAACCAACTTCATGGTCTGGACAACTGAAGCCACCATGGAGGAGGGTTCTGGGTATCTATTAAATACGTTCGATACAGCTGATACCATTTTGCTTGGCCGCGTAACCTACGAAGACCTCTCTAGAAAGTGGCCGTCTATTAATGACTGGCCAAACGTCAGCGATGTAGGTTCACGCCTGGGTGAAAAGATAAACAACGCCCACAAACTAGTTGTAACCGGCGACCGCCCACTCGACGAGCTAAAATGGGGAGAATTTGAAGCTCCAAAACAATTGACCGGCAGTAATATAGAAGAGCAAATTAAGGACCTAAAAAATGCTAACGGTGGCGATATGGTTATTTTCGGTAGTCCAACGCTCGTACGATCCCTTGCAAACGCAAATCTTATTGACGAATATCAGATACTCGTGCACCCGGTGGTGGTCAACGTAGGCGAGCATTTGTTTGACAATCTTAAGGAGCAGAAAGACTTCCATCTCGTGGACGTCAAAACACTTACGGATGGTTCCCTCCTTGTAACCTACGAACCCGCTAAAGCTTAGCTCAACCAGGCAGATCATTACTGTCAATACGATATTCAACAAACTGGCCCTTTAAATCAATTTTAACTAAATATAATCTAAACCATTAACATAGCATTGACTGATATGATATATAGCTACAATAACTTCCGATACAACTAAAATAATAGATAACGATAATAAAGATAATCCAATCAGAAGAATACCTACTTTTCTAATTGTTCAAGCCCCCTATTTTTTGAAAGGCTCAAATCCAACTCTGAAGAATCTCCTGATGTGTAATAATAGGGAGAAAATCTCCTAAAAAAGCCGGTTTTCACCATATTAAGAGGTGTAGCCGGCTTCTTGGTACCCTACTCCTATAAGAGTCAGACTGGATTTTTAGTTTAGATAATGTTTCGTTTGATCAAATTCGATAATATACATAAATCAAGAGATAAGCCACTGTATATGAAATAAACGTCCAGAAGATATTCAAAACTATTAAAGTAAACTACCTTTTTCATGACATACACAAACCATTCAACACAAGTTGTAACGAATAAAAATAAGAATATAATTAAGAATCTCCCGTTATTTCGTCAATAAGGAAGCTGCGTAAACGGTGAACGTCCCGGACTGGTGGCAGCCCAAACATCCGCGCATACTCCCGACTAAAGTGCGATGGGCTCTCGTATCCAACCTGAATCGCAGCTTCCGCCGCATCGATCGATCCAGAAAAGAGCAGGCGGCGTGCCTCTTGCAATCGAAGATGCTTTTGAAACTGAATCGGACTCATCCCAGTGACTTCTTTAAAATAATGATACAAAGACGAGGAGCTCATTCGAGCCTCTGCTGCCAATTCGTCTACACGAAGGGGCTGAGCAAAGTCGCGGTTAAGCATCTCGACGACCCTTGCGATTCGTTGTGCATGGCTTCCGGTGGCTGCAAATTGTATCAAAGACGTGTTGCAATCGTTTTGAAGTATCCGATAAATGACCTCCCGAATGGTAGAAGGCACAAGCAATGGGATATCCTCCGGCACTTCGACCAGTTTCACAAGCCGTAACACTGCATCCATGAGCGTATCATTCATCCTGCTTACTTTCAATCCTCGACTGGCCTCCCCTCTTGCTCGTAAGGTCTTCCCAGACACCTGAATGACATCAAGCATCTGATTCATATCGAATAGAATCTGCAGACTTAAATACGGTGTTTCTCTCGAAGCTTCTATCACTTGTCCCGAAATCGGCAAATGTAGCGAGGCGGTTAAATAGCTGCTTGGATTATACTGGTACACCTCTTGCCCCAGCATAACTGCCTTGGAACCCTGCGCTACGATGCAAAGGGAGGGTTCATAAACCGAATAAACAGGATCGGATAACCGGGATACCCAATCCCTTGAAAAAGTTTATTTAAAATTATTCCTGATAGACCCATTTCCTAGTGTAGTAGAATACGCTTCTTTTTTCCACATAAGAGCCTACTTCATGAAGAATTTTGTTCCGGAAATGCGCCCTCGTATATTATTATTAACCAGATTTTTTCTGGTTTTAAATTATTAAACCTATTCACAAGGTCTAATGATTTAATTCAGATAGAGGTTGTCGC
>NZ_JACXAI010000068.1 GCF_014773385.1 Metabacillus arenae
GCTTAAGGTCTTTCAGATGACTTCAGTCTTAGTTAACGACTTTAGTCGTCGACATTTATGTCAAAATCCACCTGCTTTAGCAGGTGGTCGTTTAAGGGTGTTTTAAAACTAAAATAAAGTGATATTGTTCAAAGGGTGCTTTAGTAAAATAACTGAGATGCCATTTTTACAGCTTTTTCGTATTTTCTAATATTCCACAAACGAGCACAATTCTTTAATAAGGATTGCGTAATTCTCATATTTGACAAAAAAAGCGACATTGGAGGAGTGAAAAGAATGACTGACAATGAAAAATTCTTATTAGAAAAACTTAAAAATGAAAATATGGAATCTTTAACAAAAAAAGGTAGAAAAGCAGAATTAGAAAAATACTGTTCATGGATAGGTGTTCCTAAAAGTGGATCTGCAAAAGAGAAAGCCAGTAGGCTTTTGTATTGGTACGATTCGAAAACCTATAAAGATAGATTAGAAAAATATGAAAATCTAAAACTAAAAATAGATGTGAAGCCTGGGCTTTTTCATGGAAAAACGGTAAGGAAAAATATCTCACAAAATTTGTGGCTAAAGAAAATAAGGCTTGAGATCTTATCTAAATATGATTTTAAATGCTCTATATGTGGTTACAAACCAGTCGAAAGTGAACGGAAACAACTTCATGTTCATGAAATTGAATCTTATGACATTGAAAATGGAATTTGCGAATTAAAAGGATTGGAATTGATCTGCAGATTTTGCCATAGTTTCCATCATATCGCGCGGACATATAGCATAGCTACTAAAGCGCAGATGGAGGAATTAATATCTCATTTTACAAAAATAAATGAAATCGGAAGAGAAGAATACCACGATTATTTTAGATTATTAAAACACGCATGGAGAAATGAGAGTGATAACGCTATAAAAAGCAACGTTAAATATGATCCTCACAAAAAAGTAAGGTTTAAAATAAGTTTTGATATACCATATAGAGACCAGGTAATAGAACAATTAAAGAAAAAAGATTTATACGAAAACAATGGTGGTTTGGAACAGCCGTTGGAACAAGAAGAAAAGCTCAGTATGACATAGTAGAACACCCTGAAACTTGGTTTTCTGAATCAGAATTAGAGGATTTTTGGAAAGAAAAATAATGGAGCATTTAAAACTAAAAAACTCCCTTAATGTCGGTGTTTTTTTAGTTTCATAATTTGACTTAAGTATTGAATTTCTATAAATACTATTTATGACAACATTTATAAAGTTGATGCTGTTAATAGTAACAATAAAGTTGTTTAAAAAACGCCAGGCATACTATTCAACAATCGGGCGCTTATATATAGTATCCGTTTCAAATCCTTGATATGGTGCACCTTTTATCATTGTTTACATGTAACCATAGAAAGGCGTTTAAGGACTTGACTTGGAGCCTCTGTGGGCATGATTGGTCTTGAAAGGCTGAAGCCGTTGTTTCATCAGGCATGCAAGCCTATCATACCCACCCCTCCAAGTAAAGTCCTATCGTTGTTTACGTTGAAAACTATAATTACTTACTCAATATAATAAGAAAACAAAGATAGAAAATATGCTGTTTTTGTATCGCTATTAACGATGAATACGGTCAAAAATCATACTACATATAAGGGCCAGATTCTTGAATAAGTGATTGATAAAAAATAGGGAATTTTGAAATACTTATCATTATGATAAAGAGGGCAGTTTAAATGAAGAAGTAATAGCAGATGTGGAAAAAAGTTTTACTTTTCAATCAAGATGTATTACCTCCCTTTACGAAAAATGCTTTCCAAAATTCCATACAGAAAATATTAAGCAACTAAATATCTTCTGTTGCAATAGGAACCTTTTTAGGGCAAAAGGACAGATGTATATAGAGAAATGGACTATGTTTGTTCACATCTTACCATTTGACATCGTTTTCATATCGTGGTATATTATTCTTACTTAATTATAAATGGATTGTTACTGATTCGATCAGGCATTACCGTGTTAAAAATACACTTTCGTATTTTTAAGATGGCATTTTTGTGTTTTAGGATATGGAGGAAAGTCCTGTGAAATACATTAAAGCTTATAATAATAACGTGGCTTTAGTTGAAGATTCCTCTGGGCTTGAGTGGATTGTAATGGGGACAGGGATCGGTTACCAAAAGAAAAAGGGTGATCCGATTGATGAGTCTAACATTCGCCGCAAGTTTGTAGCCGAGCAGTCAACTGCCCGAAAACCATTAATGCAAGTGTTGGATGAAATGGATTCTGAGGTTTTGGATGTTTCTGTGGAAATTATTAAGAATGCGGAAGCTCAACTCGGTACTACTTTTAATAATAATATTTATTTAACGCTTGCCGACCATTTGAATTTTGCGGTCAAGCGAGCCAATGAACATATTGATTACGGGGATACGAATCGCTGGGAAGTTAAAAATTTGTACCCGAAAGAATATATGGCGGCTCAAGATGCTATTCGTCTTGTTTTTGACCGTCTTGATGTGCTGCTCCCTAAAAGCGAGGAAACCTTTTTAACCTATCACTTCGTCAACGGACAGCAGGCAAAAAAGACGAAAATCGATGAGACACTGAAAATGACGGAAGTGATCAACCGCATCATTGAAATTGTACAATACCATTTTCAACTTAAGCTTGATGAAGAATCGTTAAACTATACTCGCTTTATTACTCATTTGCGTTATTTCTTTATTCGTCAGTTCAAGCAAGACTCTGCTGATGGAGAAGAAATGGATATGACGCTTTTGGAAGTTGTCAAAACAAAGTATGAAAAAGCATACCAAGCAGTCGAAAAGGTCTCGGCGCTACTGAAGCAAAAATATGGCTGGACGCTCACTGTGAATGAAAAACTGTATTTGACATTGCATGTCTGGCGTGTGACGAACCGCCAAAAAAATGAATAGCATCCTTGTGGATTGTTACTGATGTTAATCAGGCATTACCTAAACGGACCAAGTGCAAAACACTTGTCTCTGTTTGGGTATTTTTTTTGCAAAAAAAGAAAGGATTAGTAGCAATGAAGGAAATTTATTTCGTGAAAATGTTTAAGAATTTAAAATGTGCTTAAAGGTTTGGACCCAGTCAATAGAAAAAAGGGGGAGTTAAAATGGCTTCACATAAAGAAACAGCAAAACAGGTGGTTGAGAAAATCGGCGGCCGAGAAAACGTGAATCAGGCTTGGCATTGTGTTACCCGTCTGCGATTCAATGTGAATGATAAAGAGAAAGTGCAAGTAGAGGACATTAAAAAAATCAATGGTGTCATGGGAGCGCAGTTTTCAGGGGATCAATTCCAAGTCATTATTGGAAATAAAGTTGCAGATGTGTTTGCTGAAGTTGAGCCGCTTGTTGGCGGATCATCAGGAAGTGAAAGGAAAGGCGAGAAACAAGGGGTTGTCTCGCTGGTTATGGATTTTATCTCAGGTATATTCACACCTATTTTACCTGCCCTTGCAGGTGCTGGTCTTTTAAAAGGTTTTATCGCCTTATTTGTAACATTAGGTTGGCTTACAACTGAAGGAGACACATACCAGGTCTTGAATGCGATTGGTGATAGCGTCTTTTATTTCATGCCATTCTTCCTAGCGGTATCATCAGCAAGGAAAATTCGTACGAATGAATATTTAGCACTTACTGTTGCCGGTACACTCATGTATCCAACCTTTATTAACGCCTATAATGAGTTGGCAGCAGGAGGACAAGTACAAGGGTTTGACCTATTTGGCTTGGGTATTATCAATATTCCGATTATCAATTATGCTTCAAGTGTCATTCCAATTATCCTGAGCGTCATCCTGCTCAAGTATGTATATGAATTTGTGAAAAAGTTTGTCCCATCTGCTGTTTCATTGATGTTTTCACCGATGATTGCTTTGCTCATTGTCATGCCATTGACATTTTGGCTGATAGGTCCGCTTGGAACAAACATCGGGAACATGCTTTCAGGCATTTTTGCTTGGTTATTTGAACATGCTGGTCCTGTTGGAGGACTATTAATGGCTGGTTTAATGCCAATCATTATCATGACAGGCATGCATTATGCCTTCGTTCCAATCGCGATCCAGAACTTATCACAATTTGGCTACGATAATATCATTTCACCTATGATGTTTATTAGTAATTTGGCGCAAGGTGGAGCTGCCTTTGGTGTAGCGGTACGTACGAAAAATAAACAATTGAAACAGCTGGCTGTTTCAGCTGGTATTTCAGCGATTGTCGGTATTACTGAACCTGCGATGTATGGGGTTAATATGAAGTTGAAAAAACCGCTTATTTACGCGATGATTTCAAGTGGTATTCTTGGAGCTTTTGCAGGATGGTATGGTTTTAAAACATTTACGATGAGCGGTCTGCTCGGCATTTTCACCATTCCTGCATTTGCAGATCCAAGTGGTGCGATGGGTAGCTTAATTGTTGCTATTATCTTCTTTGCCCTTAGTATTATGCTTCCGTTTATCATGGTTCTTATCCTCGGATTTGAAGATCTTCCAGAGGATGGGGCTGGAGCAGCAAAACCGGCAGCTGAAAATGATGCACAAGCAGCTGACAAAACAGTGGAGAAAAAACCAGCAGCAACTGGTAAGCAAGTCATTGTCCAATCTCCATTAAAAGGAACAATTGTACCTTTAGCAGAAGTATCAGATCCAACTTTTGCACAAGAAATTATGGGGAAAGGTATTGCCATTGAGCCAGATGAAAATCGGGTAGTTGCTCCTGTTTCAGGTTCAATTATGGTGCTCCCGGATTCACAGCATGCAGTCGGTATCAAAGGGGACAATGGCGAAGAAATTTTGATTCATGTCGGTATTGATACAGTCTCATTAAAAGGGAAGCATTTCAAAGGTCTCGTCAAGGAAGGTGACCGCATTGAAGTGGGGCAGACACTGATTGAATTTGATCGTGAAGCAATTCGAAAAGAAAATTTACAAACAGTTACGATGATGATTGTGACAAATACGTCTGAGTACCTTGACGTCTTAGCCATTAATCAATCAGGTCCAATTTTTGAAGGGGAACAGGTATTAACACTTATAAAGTAACCGTTTTGGAGAGTGCAGAGCAGTGCTCTCCAAACATTCCAAATTTCAGAAAAGGAAGTGGAGAATTTGAGTAAAGCAATAACAGGATTTCAACCAGGATTTTTATGGGGCGGCGCAACGGCCGCAAACCAAGTAGAGGGTGCTTATAATCTTGATGGAAAAGGTCTTTCAACTGCAGATATGGTTCCGTGGATTCCAAAAGAAAAACGTGGCTTGGGATTTGCGATGGACGTTACAGCCGAGTATATTGAAGATGTACTTGCCGAAAAAATAAATGACCGTTATCCAAAGCGAGATGGCATTGACTTTTATCACCGTTATAAGGAAGATATTGCCCTATTTGCAGAGCTTGGATTTAAAGTATTCCGTCTTTCTATTAACTGGGCACGTATTTTCCCAAATGGTGATGACGCAGAGCCGAATGAGGCAGGTCTGCAGTTTTACGACAATGTCTTTGATGAACTAAAAAAATACGACATTGAGCCGCTGGTGACGCTGTCACATTACGAAACTCCGCTTGCTCTTACTAGAAAATACAATGGCTGGTACAGCCGCGAATTAATCGGCTTTTATACGAAATATGCAGAAACAGTATTTAAGCGCTACAAAAACAAAGTGAAATACTGGCTGACTTTTAATGAAATCAATGTTATCACACATAGTCCATACACAGGCGGCGGTATCTTGGTTGGTCAACTGCCAGAAAAAACGAAGGACCAAATCGCTTACCAAGCAGCACATCACCAATTTGTAGCAAGTGCCCTTGCTACAAAATTGGCACATGAAATCATTCCTGAATCTCAAGTCGGCTGTATGCTTGCCCGTATGCAAACATATCCAGTAACAAATCATCCAGATGATATCCTTGAAGCACAACGTCAAAACGATTTGAACTTATTCTTTACGGATGTCCATGTAAACGGTGAATACCCTGCATTTATGTACCGTTACTTTGCTGAAAATAATGTTTCAATTAATAAGGAAATTGGTGATGACGAGATTCTAAAACAATATCCAGTTGACTTCATCTCATTCAGCTACTATATGTCCATATCTGTCACAACACAGGGAGAGCGTGAACAAGTGGCAGGTAACATGATTGAGGGAGCAGTGAAAAATGAATACCTTGAAACTTCCGACTGGGGCTGGCAAATCGACCCTAAAGGACTGCGTGTCACTCTACGTGATTTCCATAACCGTTACGGCAAACCATTATTTATAGTAGAAAATGGTCTTGGTGCTTATGATAAAGTCGAGGAAGATGGTTCAATCCATGATACGTACCGTATTGATTACTTGAAAAAGCATATTGAGCAAATGAAGGAAGCTGTTAAGGATGGCGTTCATCTTATGGGTTATACTGCTTGGGGGCCTATTGACCTTGTCAGCATGTCAACATCTGAAATGTCAAAACGCTACGGCTTCATCTATGTTGACCAAGATGATGAAGGAAACGGAACGTTGAACCGTTCTAAAAAAGACTCATTTGCTTGGTACCAAAAAGTGATTACCTCAAACGGGGAAGAATTGTAATCAATATTTCCAAGCAGCCTGTTGATGAAGCTTCAAAATAGAGTAACTTTTTGGTGGTATAATAATATCCTTTTTAAATCTTTTAGAACGTTAGCTAATCAAATGAAACATAATAATACTATAGTGTTTGACGAGTTAAGAGAAAAAGTTGAGAAATTCAATGTGAATATAGGAAATTCAACAATAGATTTAAAAAAGGAAAATAAATCTCTACAAGTTACTAATTATGCTACAGATGCAACAAATCCTGATGAAGTAGTCTGTCACATTGTAACAAAAATGAATGAGACCGTAGATAGCTTCAAAAATGCATACCTTGTGGACATAAATTTTATTAACGGTGAAGAATTTAGGGCAATTGATTATTTACGATTAGATACAGTAATAAGCCTTCAAGATGTTTATAATAAGGCTATAAATTATGGTAATAAGTTAATTGACTTATACGAAGAATTATATAAAGTTATAGTACCTAATTTCGAGTTATTACCAACATTATCAGGACCACCAGCCGTTAGTAAAATTACTGAAGTTAATGTTGATGATTACTTTAAAAAACTTTAATTATGAGTGAATATTCAAATTTAAACAACTGTTAAAAACACCGTCTAGGTTAACTGGACGGTGTTTTATGTGATTATAAGGGGTACGGAAACGATTCGTATATTGAGGGGTTACTATGAAAAAAAACAAAAATCAAGAAACGTTTAATGTCAATAGAGTTGCTCCAGAAAAGGGCGCTTATCCGTAATAAGGTAAACGTCTTTTTTTGTAGCAAAAATTGAGTTAAATGCTGAATTTGAAATAAACAAAAGGGAAAATAGTTGAAAAAGCCAAAGTTTTCCTTGAAAATTTTGTTAAACGTTCATTTTTTATTCATCCTAACTTACTTTAGTGATGTATAGTGTAATAGGAGGGATTAAATGGAAAATGTAACTTTTATCTTAGCTTTTTTGGGTGGATTATTAGCCTTTGTACCCTTGTTGTTTGCCGTTATATCCATCATTTGTTTCATACATAACTGGTATGTCTCTGAACGAATTAAAAGGTGAAAAAACCAATTTCGATAAAAAGAATATTTTGCTGCATTCTGTATTTTTTTCAATTGGCTTCTCGACTATTTACTACATATTAGGTTTTTCATTTAGTGGGATCGGTTCACTTTTTATGAATTATCAAGACCTTATTAGAATGTTAGGGGCTATTTTTATCGTATTAATGGGGCTTTTTATGTTAGAAATTATTCAACCTAAATTCATGCTTAAAGATACTCGTATTCACCAAAAAAAGAAAAATGTAGGTTATTTAAATTCTTTAATTATTGGATTGGGTTTTTCAGCCGGTTGGACTCCCTGTATTGGACCGATTTTTAGCTCTATAATGTATGCAAACTTTATGAACCCTAATCCATCCGAGACATTTGTGAATGTAACAGCATATTCTCTCGGGTTTTGTGTACCTTTTATTATCATGGCTTTTTTTATTAGCAAAAAAAAAAATATTTTAAAGCATTCACAAACATTAATGAAAATAGGTGGAGTAATCATGATAATAATTGGTATATTACTCTACTTCGATAAAATGACTTATTTCAATATTTGGTTTTCAGAATTCCAATATCGTATTTATGATTGGTTCAATATCTCTTAATTATATTGAGGTAAAGCAAGTGAGTATTATTCTTTTTGCTATCATTCATATCTTAATAGGATTAGCATTAATTTATTTTTATGGTAAATTACCTAAAGCTATAACGACATTTGGATTTGTATTTTTAACTATGAGTTTTATTTATTTTGGTTCGGTTTTATCGGATATTTAGCTTGAATTAATTGAAATTAAAGGTGATGACAATATGGGTCCTACTTATATAACTTATACAATGCCGATCCTCGTAGCTTGGATTGGAGTATTTTTAATTATGTTTATCATCGCAAGAATATTTTCATTGTTAGGAAAAGTGAAGTGGAGCCCATTTGCTAAAACGACATGGAAAACTGATTTTTGTATTAGTTTAGGTATTGCTACATTATTCACTTTTCTACCTAGTCTTTTGTAACAAAAAGGGATCCCTATGCCTTTAATATTATCTTGATATCGAGTCTTCAAGAAAAGGGCGCTTTAATGGGTGCGAAATGTTCCTGATTCAAATGAAATGTGGTCACACAATTTCGGTAAAGGTCAGGCAGTTTTAGGTCTCTGAAACTGAAGGGTTATGTC
>NZ_JACXAI010000069.1 GCF_014773385.1 Metabacillus arenae
TCACCTCACACTTCAAGTATGGACACATATAGAGAGGGCTAAAAGCTTATACCGTCTAAAGACGGTGGAGTTGGACCACGCATTTGTAAATTAAAGAAACGGGTGCGTTTGTTAAATAAAGGGGCCATACATATTAGACATATATAATATGTATGGCCCCTTATTTTATCTATGTTATTTTAAATTTAGTCTTGATAACTTTAGATCAGTAATATACTGTTTTTGTATCTATAAAAAGAAAGGGAGAGTAGCAATGGGAAAACAAGTATATATTATCCATGGATACGGAGCTTCACCAACTAATCATTGGTTCCAATGGTTAAAAGAAAAATTAATAGCAGATAATAATCAAGTTTTGGTTCTTCACATGCCAAATTCGTCTGACCCCAAGAAAGAAGAATGGTTGGAAACATTAGCTAATAAAATAAAGAATTTAGATAAAAATACTTATTTTGTAACACATAGTTTAGGGTCTATCACACTATTGAACTATCTAGATCAATTAGATCCGTTACAAAGCTTTGGAGGCTTTATTCTTGTTTCTGGCTTTTCAGAACCATTATCATCCTTACCTTCACTAAATCCTTTTACAGCTAAAAAAGTGGATGATAAAAAAATAATTTCTGCAACTAATTCACGTGCTGTTATTTCTGCAAAAGATGACTATATTGTACCTTTTCAATTAAGTCGAAATTTATCAAAACAATTGGATACATCATTTTATCCTGTTGAAAAGGGTGGTCATTTTCTAGAAGATGATGGTTTCATTACTTTCCCGTTGGTTTATGATATTTTAAATAATATGATGAAAAATGTATAAATAATGAGGGTGTCACCTTTTCGTGACACCTTAAAATTAAAAAATGTTCCTTAACAACCTGGCCCAATTTATTAAGAAAAGCGCATTTCTTGCTCCAGAAATGCGCCCGATTGTTTAATAAGAATTTCTTAATATAATCCCTTGCCTTTTTGCATATTCATTGACCAGGTTTATTAATTTATTCTTATGTATTAAAACTGAATTATGTATTTCCCTTTTTGCATCAATTACATATTCATCAAAGATAATAAAGTTTAAATGGTCCATCTTTTTAATGACAAAGCGATTACATTCATATTCTCCACATCTAATATTGTAGGAATATATAAAATCAATAATTCCATCATAAAATTCCTGATCAGAAATTTCATCCTCTAAGAATGATTGTATTAATTCTCGCATTTTTAATCTCCTTTAATACTAAAACCACACCTTATGCATTCCTTTTAGAAACCGTTCTGTGATGGGAAATCCAGAACTCTCCCCTATAACAGAATCAATTCCACAATAAGGGCAAACTCCTGTATCATCGTTATCCCACCATTCATCAATTTCATTGGGATTAAATATTTTCATACAATAAAAACATCCACATATGCTATCCTTTTCTAAATCTTTCCTATTATGACTACTAAAACGATGTGCTGTATCAAAGTTTTTTTCCACTAATATTTCTCCCCTTTTATAATAAGACCAAAGAAAAAGAGTTACCTTAGCAACTCGTTATTAAACTCTTGCGCCCAATTGCTGAAGATCAAAGGCTATTGAATCAGGTTCGAACTTTTGAACCCTTTTAACAAGATTAAATACTACTTACTCTTTCTATAATTAAAGGTAGCTCTGCCAAATCATCAATCATGAAGTCCGTTTCAACATTGCCCCATTGTGAGTCTTTTTTCCAAATTCCTTTCATTCCTACATTTCGAGCAGCTTTTACATCGTTTTCTGGATGATCTCCAACGTACATACTTTCATACGGTGAGACATTTAATTGCTCTAAAGCTTTTTTAAAAATTTGAGGATCAGGTTTTTTTATACCTTCCCATTCAGAAACAATTATAGTTTCAAAATACTTTTCAATACCTAACGCCTTTATATTATCCATTTGGAACTGTCCTTTTCCATTCGTTATTACTCCTAATTTAATGGACTTACTTTTTAACCCTTTTAACATACTGATGAAATTCGGAAAAGGGACACAATTATTCTTAAATTGTTCTAAGTAATCTTGAAGTAAGCTTTCCCAAGTGATTCCAGCGATATTAAATTCATCAACTAATTGTTGATACACTTTATCTTTCCAAACATACCCACGGTTATCCAATTCTATAAATCTTGTCACATACTTCTCTTTTGGAATATGACCTACTAGTTTATTTAATCTGTCATATTGCCTGTCAATAAACATTTTTACTGACTCATCTCTATTTAATAAAGTTCCATCTAAATCAAATAAAGCAGCTTTAATCACTTTTAAATGCACTCTCCTATTTCAATATACTCATATTCTTCTTTATAGTTAATATAAAGTCCTTGTTCAACTCAGGTTTGCAACTCAATTTTTTTCCTCAAAAAAAGACGCTTACCTTACCAGATATGCGGTCTTTTTTTGAAGAAGGGTTATAATTTTAAAAAATCGTCTAATCTTTTCATTACCTTTTCTAAGGCTGAAATGGACATTAAAGTATTAAATGGTTCGTTATCTAAAGAATGGTTAGCATTAGGGACTTTTTCAATTTTTATATTTGTTTTATTTTCAATTGCTTCGATTTTACTAGGAATATAATGAGTATCTTTTTCCCCCATCTGCGTATTTCTTTACGGTCCTCCAATTCTTACCGGTCTTTCTAGCGATTTCGTTTATTGATAAATCTTCGTTTTCTCGTAAATGTTTGATATAATTTACTTCTGGCATTGCTAGCATCCTTTCAATTCCCCTAACTGTTAAGATCTTGTCAATCAAAACAGTAGAGGTTATTTTAGGAGCTGGCAAGCTTTTTTTTATGCAGTTAGGTTCTGCACTAATTCACTGCAGAACTCTGTACTTTTATTTTGCAATAAACATACACCTGCACCTCTTGTTGAAAAAATGTACAATATGATTCAGAAACTCGGTTGTTAAAAAAAATTTTTTTAAACTCCTTTGATACTTTAGGTTCCCAGAACTAAAAAGAAAAGAGACCTTCAAAGGGTCTCTGTTATATTCCAATTATTCTTCATTAAAATATGTGAAATCAATTTTCTTAACAACAAACGTCGCCTTAACAGATACACCAATATTGTATTGAATCATGAGTTTTGCTAGCGTTTCACCATCAATTAAAACAATCTTCTTACTTTGCAGTCTTTCAGCGTACTGAATTGCGTGTTTTGTAAAATTAGAAGTTGTAATAAACACACCTTTTGTAGCTCCTAAATCGTCGAGGGCACCAGAGAAACTTTGAATTTGTTCTCTTCCAACAGTATTCTCCCACCTTTTTGCTTGAAGATAAATATTTTCTAGTCCGAGCTTATCCTGTTTAATAATTCCGTCAATTCCCCCATCACTTGATTTACCTGTTACTTCTCCATCTCCGTAGTCCATCGCCATTAGAAGTTCTACGATTAAATGTTCGAATTTTCTCCAGTGAACTTTTTTTATTTGTTGAATGAGGGAATCTGCTAATTCTTTTTTAATATCGTCGAACTTTTCTTCAATTACTTCAAATGGGTCTATAACTTCTTCCATTTCCTCAATCTCTTCTTGAATCTCCTTATGATTGTCATTTAGAAGCTCTAAACCTTTGTTCGTAATTTGAAATGTGGATTGACTGATTTCTTCAATGTAACTAGAGTTTTTTAAACTAAACCGTGCTTGCCTAATTCTTGTGATAAAAATAGAATCTTTACTATTATTATATGGGCGATTCCTTTGTTCTTCGGTTAAATTAAAGTATTTGGTCAATTCTTCGGAAATATAACTAGAAGTAAAAGCCTTACCGTCACTTATAATTGTAAGAAAAGGAATAATTATGTCCCTTGCTCTTGGAATATCAATTGAATTTGAAACACTTGAAGTTATTTCTTCGATATTCGTTGGGACTCCTTGTTCTTTGAAAATTTTTAAGATCTCTTTTTGTGTTAGACCGCTCTCACTTAATTCTTTTATAACCTTTAATACAGCAGTCGAACTGTCGTTGTAATATATAGAACTTCCCTTTTTAATACTAGGTATGTAGTCCTTAAATGCTTTAATCCATCTTCTACCATTACTTTCAGACCAGCCAACAGACTCCGACAATTTTGTTTTTGTGATCATACTTTCTTCTCCCCCACTCCTATATATTCTATATTACTTTAAAAATTGAGGAAATGACTAATTATTCATTCAACCAGTCATAAAAAACTACAGCTCCACTAGTAACAGCCTGTCGTCTAACCTGAGCTGACAGTTCACTTTCAATATCTTGAACCATGTTTCTAAGGGTCGAAAAGAAATAGGCTGTGAAGTCTTTTATCTTCCTCACCTTATAAGCATAAACAGACACTCTGAACGCTCGTGTAACAGTCTCCTCGTCAATATAATAAGAAAGGGAGCTATACCATTCAAAACACTGTTGAGCTTTCTTCCATAATTTTTTGGTGAACTTGTTATTAAAGAATGGAGCTGTCAATGTTATAAACCACGAGTCAACTGTTCCTTCTATGTAAGAACGATCTGTTTCATGAACGTAATTATCTTTTAAAGAATTTGAGATTAATTGTGAAATAGTTTCTGTTGCTTCAGATTCACTTTCAAACCTTGTCCCAGATGGTTTCTCCTCGTCCTTACGTTGTGCCAAATCAACATGACTCATAATAATTGTAAGGGAGCTTGAGAACCCTCCAGACTTCACTCTGAAGCGCTTTAGACGTTTAATAACTTGTAGTTCTTGGAGTCTTTTCAAAGCTCTCTGAACGGTTCTGACGCTCAATAAGAGCTGGTCAGCTATAGTTCCAACCTTGAGGAAGCTTACTCCAAGAAATTTGACTGAATAACGTGACAATAAAAGAAGAACGTCTCTCTCATTCTGTTTCAATTCAATGTTCTCAATGACAAAATCAATTTGTTTGTTTAATTCGTCCAGAGATTTGAACGACTCAAACTCTCTTATTTTTTCCGTTGTAATAAACAAGCTATTCCCTCCATGATTGAAAAGGGAAAGCTCCATGTGATAAACTCAAATGAGAGAAGGGTCTCAATCTTTTCTCGTTTGGGAGGTTATCACCCGTGTTTGCCGACACGGTTGGAACTTCCTTTTTTTTTTGATTTACTGTTTATTTTCTTGTTTGATTCGCTCTAATACTTCCATTACTTCCTCTGGTGTCATTCCAAGTTCTTTTGCTTCCATAATTAAAGCAAACCATTCGTTCCAGTTGTTCATAACAAGTTCCTCAACGGACTGAACTTTTTGTGACTCTCATTAACTTCATTGGAGAACAAATTGACGTATGTCTTTGTCATTTCCATTGTTGCATGACCCATAATTCTCTGAAGCTCAAAAACATTTGCTCCATTCTCAACAGACATTCTTGCAAATGTGTGCCTAAACTTGTGACACTTTGCATTGACTCCAATCTTGTTTCCGTACTGTGAAACACGTTGTTGAATCGTCTCTTTGCAATTGGTTGAACTTCTATTGAAATGAACAAATAGTCATGATCACATTGACCTCTGATTGACAACCATTTCTTCAGATGGTCTTTCATTTTGCGTTGAATTGGAACCAATCTCTCCATATAGGTCTTTGAGTGTCTTATCCTAATTGACTTCTCTTGAATGTCTGAAATGTGAATGTTGACAAGTTCATTTGCTCTGACTCCAGTTTCAAGCAATAGCAACAGCATGGTATAATCACGTACTCCAGTGAATGTGTGGAGGTCTGGTTGCTTCAATAAGAGCTTCAGTTCGTCTCTTGTGAACGTGTCAACGATATGTTTACGATCTTTGAGGAGTTTTACGGACTCCATTGGGTTGTTCGAAATGTGCTTGTTTTGATAAAGGAAGTTGAAAAAGGAACGTATCGCTCGCAATCTCGTGTTTATGGATACAGTTTTGAGACCTTGTTCTTTCATCTGGAGAATGACTTGCTCCTTTATGTGGACTGGAGTCACGTCATTTGGTCTCAACTGTTTCCCAACAAGTTTGAGGAATGATTGAAGTTCGTTTGAATAGTATTTGAGAGTATGGTCACGGAGGTTACGAATTGAACAGTCTTTGAGGAAAAGCTCAAGAGCTTCTTCAAATGTTAACAGCTCTTGTGAGTTGTGGACTTTGTTTAGTTCAAATTTGGACAATTGGTTTGAACGTCTCATGATTTTGTTCACCCTTTACATACGATTTATTGAACATGGTTTTTGTCGTGAAAATCATATGCAAGGACAACACAAAAAACGGTTCAACCAATAAGGTCAAACCGTTGAGTTCACTGTGTTTATACAGTCATTTTGTAATACCAGTGGTCGGGGTCGAACCGACACTCCCGAAGGAACACGATTTTGAGTCGTGCGCGTCTGCCAATTCCGCCACACTGGCATAATGTGTTGATGGTGCCGAGGACCGGAATCGAACCGGTACGGTAGTCACCTACCGCAGGATTTTAAGTCCTGTGCGTCTGCCAGTTCCGCCACCCCGGCTAAGGCAGTAAGTGTGTAAGTAAGTAATAAAAAAATAATGGAGGCGACACCCGGATTTGAACCGGGGATAAAGGTTTTGCAGACCTCTGCCTTACCACTTGGCTATGCCGCCTCTATATAAATGGAGCGGAAGACGGGATTCGAACCCGCGACCCCCACCTTGGCAAGGTGATGTTCTACCACTGAACTACTTCCGCAAACATTTATGATTATAACCTATGCATCAGCTTATGAAAAGTTTCTTAAATAAAAAATGGCTGGGCTAGCTGGATTCGAACCAACGCATGACGGAGTCAAAGTCCGTTGCCTTACCGCTTGGCTATAGCCCATTAATGAATTTTTAATTGAATATGGGGCGATTGATGGGAATCGAACCCACGAGTGCCAGAGCCACAATCTGGTGCGTTAACCACTTCGCCACAACCGCCATAGTTAAAGTGGCAGGGGCAGTAGGAATCGAACCCACACCGGAGGTTTTGGAGACCTCTGTTCTACCGTTAAACTATGCCCCTATATAAATGGTGGAGGGGGGCAGATTCGAACTGCCGAACCCGAAGGAGCGGATTTACAGTCCGCCGCGTTTAGCCACTTCGCTACCCCTCCATAAGACTACTGGTGCCGGCAAGAGGACTTGAACCCCCAACCTACTGATTACAAGTCAGTTGCTCTACCAATTGAGCTACACCGGCATATATAGTAAGAAAATATATTATATTAAGAAGTTCATACTGTCACCCAAGCTTCAGAAAGCTTTTGCAAGAAGCAGCTCGGCTTGTGTGCTGAAGCATAAGCTTCGAAGCTTATTCGGTCGTGCTCTACCAATTGAGCTACACCGGCATAATTTATCTTTATTTAATTAAGTCTTAAATGGTGGCTCAGGACGGAATCGAACCGCCGACACAAGGATTTTCAGTCCTTTGCTCTACCAACTGAGCTACTGAGCCAAGAATGTATATAACCTATAATAAAATGGCGGTCCGGACGGGACTCGAACCCGCGACCTCCTGCGTGACAGGCAGGCATTCTAACCAACTGAACTACCGGACCATTTGGTTGCGGGGACAGGATTTGAACCTGCGACCTTCGGGTTATGAGCCCGACGAGCTACCAGACTGCTCCACCCCGCGATAAAAACAAATATAAGATTTAATGGTGGAGGATGACGGGATCGAACCGCCGACCCTCTGCTTGTAAGGCAGATGCTCTCCCAGCTGAGCTAATCCTCCTAGTACTGAATGTGCAATTGCATGTGTTGCGACAGAACATCGCGAATTACTTGGTGACCCGTACGGGATTCGAACCCGTGTTACCGCCGTGAAAGGGCGGTGTCTTAACCGCTTGACCAACGGGCCGTTTAAGTTATATATAAGTCCGATTTAAAAATGGCGGAGAGCAAGGGATTTGAACCCTTGAGACGGGGTTATCCGCCTACACGATTTCCAATCGTGCTCCTTCGGCCACTCGGACAGCTCTCCAAGTTATAAAGGCTCCGCAGGCAGGATTCGAACCTGCGACCGATCGGTTAACAGCCGATAGCTCTACCACTGAGCTACTGCGGAATAATGGAAATGCCTGGCGACGTCCTACTCTCACAAGGGGAAGCCCCTCACTACCATTGGCGCTGAAGAGCTTAACTTCCGTGTTCGGCATGGGAACGGGTGTGACCTCTTCGCCATCATCACCAGACATAGTGACAAAAATTATTATACTTGATCGTGTAAAAAAATCAAGTGTTTTTTGAGGAATGTTCTCTCAAAACTAGACTAGCACAGGATGTGCTGGCTTCTGCGTTTGTCACAGGACGTGACAGTCTCTAGCAGAAGATCCTTTGAAAGACA
>NZ_JACXAI010000007.1 GCF_014773385.1 Metabacillus arenae
ATAACTTTCTCCATTCCCCATGTTTTTCTTAATTATACAAAAAAGTACCCTATAGGTAGACTTTTTTTTAATGTCTACTCTATAGGGTACATTTTAGATCACCTCTACAAGCTTTTATTAATCAACATTTAACCTCTTAAGGAAGCTCCAAACTTTTCTTGGACCTTCTCTAATACTTTCTCATGTGCTTTCGTTACTTCTTCATCTGTTAACGTTTTTTCAGGATCAAAGTATTTCAGTGAGAATGCGAGTGATTTTTTACCTGCTTCTAAACGATCGCCTTTATATAAGTCAAAAATTTGAACATCCTTTAATAAATGACCGCCTGTTTCAAAAATGACTTTTCTTAAATCACCTGCCACAACCTGTTCATCAACAACAAGTGCAATATCCCGGGAAATAGACGGATAGCGCGGGATCGGCTGGTAGTATACAGGCTCCGTATCCAGAGTGAGCAGGTCTTCTAATGCCAATTCAAATACATAGGTTTCCGTTAAATCTAATTCTTTTTGAACCGAAGGGTGCAATTGCCCAACAAAGCCAACAAGCTTATCTGCAAAGTATAATTCCGCTGTTCTTCCCGGATGCATGGCTTCACGCTTCACTTGTTTATATTGAATTTGCTCGAGTAAACCTAATTGATCAAACAACCCATCTAATAAGCCTTTCATAACATAGAAATCAACTGGTTTTTTCTCTCCCTGCCAAGGATGAATGTGCCAAAGTCCTGTGATCGCACCTGCAAGACGCTCTTTTTCAGCAGGCTGGTTTCCTTCACCCTTCGAAAGGAATACAGACCCGATTTCATACAAGCTGACTTGATCCATTTGCCTTGCAAGATTGTATTTAACGGCCTCGAGAAGCTGAGGAAGGATACTTAATCGTAAAATACTTCTTTCCTCACTCATTGGCAGTGAAAGCTTTGTTAATTCACTTGATTCTAGCGCTAGCATTGAAGCTTTCTCTTTACTTGTCAAGGAGTAAGTAATAGCTTGATATAATCCGCTGCCTTCTAAATACCGGCGAACTTTCCGTCTCTTTTCCTGGTAAACTGAAAGCTTTCCGGGATGAGCTTCTGAGGTTGGCAGGGTAGACGGAATATTGTCGTAACCGTATAAACGGGCTACCTCCTCAACAAGATCCTCTTCAATTGTGATATCTCCCCGCCGGGAAGGTACAGTGACTGTAAATTGATTCTCAGCTGCCTCCACTTCAAAACCAAGGCGTTTAAAAATCGAAGTGATGTTTTCTGAACTTATATGCATACCAAGTACTTGATTAATCTTTTGAGCTGTAATTTGAATTGTCACAGGCTTTACTTGTAACTGGTCAAATTCCACAGTGCCTTGGAGTACTTCACCGCCGGCATACAGCTCCATTAGATGTACAGCTCGTTCAGCTGCAGCTTTTACCCGATCTGGATCTACTCCTTTTTCGAATCGGGTGCTTGCTTCACTGCGTAATCCGTGATCCTTAGAAGCTCTGCGGATCGACTTTCCATCAAAATAAGCTGATTCTAGAAGGACAGTTGTTGTGTCTTTCTGAACCTCTGAATTTTCGCCGCCCATTACTCCGGCTATAGCGACAGGTTCTCTTCCATTTGTAATAACTAAATGATCATCCTTTAGCGTACGCTTTTGATCATCGAGAGTAACAATTGTTTCCTCCTCATTTGCCAGGCGGACAACAATTTCTTTTGAACCAAATCGGTCATAGTCAAAAGCATGGAGAGGCTGCCCATATTCTAGTAACACAAAATTAGTAATGTCGACGACATTGTTATGGGGTCTTATACCAGCTGCCATTAATCTCGTCTGCATCCATAAAGGAGAAGGGCCAATGGCTACATTTTTGATAACCTTCGCAATATAAACCGGATTTTCTTTTACTGCTTCTACTTTTACGGAAATATAGTCTGAAGCTTTCTCAGCTGTTTCTTCATAAGAAAGCTCAGGTAATTTCACTTCCTTCTCTAAAATAGCTGCCACTTCATATGCGACTCCGAGCATACTTAAACAATCTGAACGATTCGGTGTTAACCCTAATTCTAATACAGTATCATTTAACTGAAGCTCTTCTAGAGCATCAGTTCCTGTTTGTGCATCTCTAGGGAAAACAAATATACCTTCTGAATATTCCTTTGCTACCAGCTTACCTTCAACACCAAGCTCCTGCAGAGAACAAATCATCCCATTTGATTCTTCTCCGCGCAGCTTCGCTTTTTTAATTTTGAAGTTCCCAGGCAAGACGGCACCTACCGTTGCAACAGCTACTTTTTGACCTTGATCAACATTTGGCGCTCCACAAATAATTTGAACAGGATTTCCTTTTCCTAAATCAACTAAGCATTTATTCAATTTGTCTGCATTTGGATGCTGTTCTTTTTCAAGCACATGGCCAATAACTACACCGCTTATCCCTTGATTTAACTGTTCTACAGCTTCCACTTCAATACCTGTGCGTGTAATTTTCTCCGCTAGCTCTTCAGGTGTCACTCCTGATAAATCTACATATTGTCGTAACCAATTATAAGAAACAAACATTTGCTATACCTCCCTTAAGCTTTTTTAAATTGCGATAAGAATCGTAAATCATTTGTGTAAAAATGACGAATATCATCAATACCGTATTTCAACATAGCAATACGCTCAGGACCCATACCGAATGCGAATCCTTGATATTTTTCTGAATCAAAGCCAGACATCTCTAAAACATTCGGATGAACCATTCCAGCACCCAAAATTTCTATCCAGCCTGTTTGTTTACAAATTCTGCAACCAGAACCCCCACATGAGAAACAAGATACATCTACTTCAACTGAAGGTTCAGTGAATGGGAAAAAACTAGGACGCAAGCGGATTTCTCGGTCTTCACCGAAAAGCTTTCTTGCAAATACTTCTAGAGTGCCTTTTAAATCACTCATACTCACTTTTTCACCGACTACTAATCCTTCAATTTGGGTGAATTGATGGGAGTGGGTTGCATCGTCATTATCACGTCTGTATACTTTTCCAGGGCAAATAATCTTAACAGGGCCCTTTCCTTTAAATTTTTCAAGAGTTCTAGCCTGAACTGGTGAAGTTTGTGTTCTTAATAGCAATTCCTCTGTAATATAAAATGAGTCCTGCATATCTCTTGCTGGATGTTCTTTTGGCAGGTTTAAAGCTTCAAAATTATAATAATCTGTCTCAACCTCTGGACCAACCTCTACTGTGTAGCCCATTCCAATAAACAGGTCTTCAATTTCCTCAATGACAGCTGTAATTGGATGGGGATTACCTACTCGAATTGGCCTGCCCGGTAACGTAACATCAATCGTTTCTGCTGCTAATTTCTTTTCTACCTCTGCTCTTTCAAGGGACTCCTGTTTACTCGCAATATTCGAAGCAATCGCTTCTCTCACTTCATTTGCAAGAGCACCCATTTTCGGGCGTTCTTCTGCTGAAAGTTTCCCCATACCACGAAGTACTTCTGTAATCGGACCTTTTTTCCCTAAGTAAGCAACACGGATGTCATTCAAGCCTTTTAAACTATTGACTTCCTCAATCTGCTGCAATGCTTCTTTTTGTAGCTGTTTTAATTGATCCTGCATGATAATCCTCCTTTTATATCGATGAGCCTTAGGCTTTTTTCTAAGAGATTGTTCCTGGTAACATATAAGAAACCCTGCATAAAGGCAATCGGTGATTCGCTGATTGCTTTTAGTCTTACTTCCAGCCTCAGGTAATGCAATAAAATAAAATGTTCGAACGATGCCAAATTAGAAAAGCTCAGGGGCGCTAGTCCTTCGGCGACAAGCATTCGGGCTAGCCGGCTGTTCATTAACCCTCTCGGGTGGATTGGCTTACTAAGGGCCGATGGCGCCTGGCAGGCAAGGACGTCCTGGCCGCCTGCGCTGGACATCGATAGCTAACTTTATTACGTTAACACTTTCATCATCATAAACTTTCTAAAACGATAAAAAAGCCCCTCCCCTAAGAAAGGGGCGAGGCTTCGCGGTACCACCCTTGAATCATTTATCAAACTAATAAATTTTAACTTCATTCAGATAACGGCTTTCCACCGACACACCTTTACGCTAAAAAAGCGGTCCCGGTGCCAACTCAAGAGGTGAATTCATTTACCTCTACCATAAAAATGCTTTCAGTCTATGGCATTTTCTCCCTATAAATGGCGTTTTTGTAAACTACTCTTCTCTTTCAACGTTCTTTCCACTATTTAATTTGATTTTAATTATAATGAAATTATTTCATTGATGCAACATTATTCACGTAAATGGTATAAAAGTATTCCTGCAGCGATGGCGACATTTAAAGATTCTGCTTCACCATAAATGGGGATGTACAGGTTAGCTGCTGTATTCTTTAACAAATCTTGCTGGACGCCGCTGCCTTCATTTCCAACGATTAAAGCAAAATCTTTAGAAGATTTTATCTTATTAAAAGGTTCACCGCCTTCAAGTGCTGTACCATATACAGGGACTTTTCGTTCTGAAAAAGACGGCAGCCATTTTCCAATAGCTCCTTTCATGATCGGAATATGGAATATGGAGCCTTGGCTAGCCCTAATTGTTTTTCCATTATACACATCAACCGTGCCATCCCCCAGCAGCACTCCATCAATTCCCGCTGCATCGGCGGTTCTTATCAATGTTCCAAGGTTTCCTGGGTCTTGTATGGCATCAATCATTAACGTTTTAGACCAATTTAAAGGATGAACAGCTAATTTTTGCTTACATACAGCTGCAATCCCTTGCGGTGTTTCTGTTTCACTAATCACCTTCATAATTTCTGTGGTTACGAAAGTCAAATTGATTCCATCAAGCTTCCAATGTTGGGGAATAGATACTTCCTCAGTAATGATAATTTCATTTACCATTTCCTTATCCTTTAAACCTTCTTCAACAAGGTGAAATCCTTCAATAAAAAAAGTCCCTGTTAGATCCCTGTCTTTCCTTTTATGTAACTTTCGCCATTCTTTTACTTTCGGATTTTTAATACTTTCGATTCTTTTCAATACTCATGCTCCTTTAAATAAAATGGCGAATAAGCCCTCGAAAAAATTCGTTAGATGTTTTCTTACTTTTTATATTATATCTTACAAATGATACATAATAAACCTGCATAAGGTAAATGCTAGGTGTGGTAGAAGATTTTATAAGGAGTGTGTCAAAATGGACTTAAATTTAAGAAATGCTGTTATAGCGAATGTATCTGGGAACAACCAAAATCAGCTGCAGGAAACCATTGTGGACGCTATTCAGAGCGGTGAAGAAAAAATGCTGCCTGGACTAGGAGTTTTGTTTGAGGTTATTTGGAAGAATGCTGAGGAAGCAGACAGGCAAGAAATGCTTGATACTCTTGAAAAAGGGTTAAAAAGCTAATTATTCATTTAAGAGGGTGCTCCAAAGGAACTTTTGCCAGCACCCTCTTTTATTTAGCTTATATGATCAAGTTTAAGGAGCTTCGTTGCCAGCTCAGCGCCCTACCAGAATTACGGGTCGGGGCTGAACAAGGCGCTTCCGCTTTTCGTCTTGTCTAGCTCCAGCGCCTAGCCCCTCGAGGTCACAAGCCAATCCTCCCAAAAAGGCAAGAACAGCCTTTTCGGAAGGCTTGGCTTGTGCTTGTCGGGGCTGAACAAGGCGCTTCCGCTTTTCGTTATTAATCAAACGTAATTTTTTCTACAGTTTCACGATCAAGTCGTTTGATAACTTCTGCAATTAGCTTTACTGCATTTTCATAATCATCACGATGAAGCATTGCTGCATGGGAGTGGATGTATCTAGTCGCAATTGTAATAGAGAGCGCCGGCACACCGTTTGCTGTTAGATGAATGGCACCTGAATCTGTTCCTCCACCTGCAATGGAATCAAATTGATAAGGGATACGAAGTTCGTCCGCAGTATCTGTTACGAGATCCCGTAATCCTTTATGGGAAACCATCGAAGCATCATAGAGGATAATTTGCGGGCCGTCTCCCATTTTCCCTTGAGCTTCTTTCTCAGATACACCAGGGGTATCACCAGCGACACCAACATCAACAGCAAATGCAATATCAGGCTTGATTGAATGTGCTGATGTTTTTGCCCCACGCAGACCAACCTCTTCCTGAACAGTACCAACTCCGTATACAACGTTAGGATGGTTAGCATTTCTCAAACGTTTTAATACATCTATCGCAATTGCACAGCCAATTCTGTTATCCCATGCTTTAGCAAGAAGCATTTTTTCATTATTTAATACAGTAAATTCAAAGTAAGGAACGATTTGGTCCCCAGGTTTTACACCCCAGGCGAGCACTTCTTCTTTACTTGATGCTCCGATATCGACGAACATGTCTTTAATATCGACTGGCTTTTTGCGAGCTTCAGGAGAAAGGATATGAGGAGGCTTTGAACCAATAACACCCGTAACATCTCCTTTTTTCGTTACAATTGTTACTCGCTGAGCCAGCATAACCTGTGACCACCAGCCGCCAACTGTTTGAAAACGAATAAACCCTTTATCATCAATTTGAGTTACCATAAAACCTACTTCATCAAGATGGCCTGCAACCATAATTTTTGGGCCATTATCTAGTCCAACTTTTTTTGCAATAAGGCTTCCAAGCCCATCGGTTGCCACTTCATCTGCAAACGGAGCTATGTATTTTTTCATCACTTCGCGAGCTTCTCGTTCATTTCCCGGAATTCCTTTTGCATCAGTTAAATCTTTTAACATTGTCAATGTTTCATCTAGGTTCTTCATCTTTTAACCCCCTTCTAAATTGTCTTCAAATATACAAACCTCAGGTGGCTTCACAAAATTAAACCTGAGGTTTAATACCCCTGTTCTTGACGCTCATGGTTTACTTGATTTTTTTTCATATAGGCTTCCTCTATTTGTTCTGTAGTAAAACCTAACTGTTCTCCCAAGTTTATGTATTCATTGAAAAGGATTAAATATCTTAATTTGGAGTAATCTTGTTTGAACTGATCAATAGCTGTGTATACAGCTAAAAATTGTTCTGTTAAAGCAGTATCTATTATCAGTCTCTCTACTTTAACATGGTTTTGAAGCTTCAATTCTATACCAAGAGATAAAATAAAATGTATGCCATCCACATATTCTTCAAGAATGACTGAAGGGTCAGATGCAGGCTTTAAACTCCAGAATTTAAAGCACCTTGTTTCGTTTGCCAGTTCTCCAAGCTCTACCAGCAAGGCTAGTGTCTTTTTTTCAATAAGCTCTTCATTCCCCAGATGATGTTGTTCTTCTATTTTTCGATCTAAAGTTTCTTGCATGTCAAAAAGCCGCGTTAAATTCATGTTTTCATCTCCCTTAAAATATACACTTAAAAAAATTATACCAAATTCAAAAAAAGTTGAAACCTTTTTAATTAAGAACCGTATAGAACAGTATTACACGTCCAAGGGAGGCTAAGGCGATGGTCTTACTCTTAAGGCTATTGATAGTTGCACTTTTTATTTTTCTTGTTTATTCTCTTGTAAAGTATTTACTCAATCCAAAAAGAAAATTAGAATTGGCATGCGAGCAGAAGAACTACTATTTATTGGATGACAAAGAAAATGTCCGAAAAAACTTTTTCTTGACATTTAAGGGTGTTTTGTTTGAAGGAGAAAAATATTTAGGACGTGAAGAGAATTCATTTGAGGTCGTCTCCATTTTTATAGGGACAAACACCCCAAACAAATTACAAGGACTTTCTCTATCTGATTTTCAATTTATTGAGGAAAGCATCAAACAGCACTATCCCCATTCAAAAATTGACTGGAAAAGTCCTATTAAAGAATTCTTAACGAAAAAAAAGTAATAGGAGAACAAGCAGCAGGGAAAAATTCACTTGCTGCTTTTCTTATTAAGGGCTTTTTTAATACAAGAGACCTCTAAATAAAGACAGACAGTGTCAAGCGACTCACATCTGACTATTGGGAGGACCCTCGACTCATTAAATGGATAGACTTTGAACGAGAATGCAGCAAGTTTTTGAAACAGCATTTTTCTTATAATGCAGTGGGCGGATGCTTAAACAGAAGATAAACTATTAATAATAATATATAAATGCGGTAACGCTATTATTGGCAAGCCTAATCGAAATGAGGTATGCTTCGTTTTGTGCCGGAATAAAAACATTCCGGCAGTACATCCTATTGCGCCTCCAATTATAGCTGTGATCCAAATAGTCTGCTCCTTTATTCTCCACTGCTTTTTCATTGCTTTTCGTTTATCAGCGGCCATTAGAAGGAAGCCTGCTGAATTGATCAGTATGTAAAATATCCACAACCACAACATTTTGTTCACCAACTTATTTTAAAAATAGATTATTTTAATGAGCTAGTATCAAAGTTTATAATCTACACCAGTATTTTCCCTGTTTTCTGTAAACTAAAGACTCTTTATAAGAAACTATTGACTTTTGCCAAACTATATTAATAAAGAAAATCGATTTCATTTACTGTTGTATTAATGTAGTTGCACCGAGAACAGGAATCATTGCACCAAAGACAATAGTTGAGGTCAGTTTTGGGCTAGTCCTAGGGTGGTAATAGTCTCCGCTTTTCTTTGTAGGAATAATGGTTATGAGAAAATATGTAAACTAAAAAAGAGATGGTCTCCGTCAATAACAAGCCCCCTCATAAGCTGCATTGTTTCACAAATGCAGCTTCGACTGAGGAAACCAGTTAGCCAGAGGCATCTCCATTTTTCATTACTTGTTAAGCTGAGCTTTTGCAGCGTCTGCTAATTGATTAAATGCTTTTTCATCTGAAACGGCAAGATCAGCAAGCATTTTTCGGTTTACTTCGATGCCGGCAAGCTTTAAACCGTGCATTAAACGGCTGTAAGAAAGACCGTTAATACGTGCAGCCGCATTAATACGAGTAATCCAAAGCTTACGGAAGTCGCGTTTTTTCTGACGACGATCACGGAAAGCATAGTTGTATGATTTCATTACTTGCTGATTAGCAACTTTGTATAATGTATGTTTTGAACCGAAATAACCTTTAGCTAATTTTATAACCTTTTTACGACGTTTGCGTGTAACTGTACCGCCTTTAACTCTTGGCATATCAAATTCCCTCCTATATACTGCTCGTTAATTACTTAAGATTATCTAATAAGTGACGAATGCGTTTGAAGTCACCTTTGCTTACTAATGTGCCTTTGCGAAGCTTACGTTTTTGCTTTGTAGATTTGTTCGCAAATAAATGGCTAGTATATGCATGTGAACGTTTTAATTTACCAGAACCAGTCTTTTTGAAACGCTTTGCAGCGCCGCGATGAGTTTTCATTTTAGGCATAGGTGTTTCCTCCTCTTTCTTACTTTTCGTTTTTCGGTGCTAAAATTAAGAACATGCTTCTGCCATCCATTCTTGGATGACTTTCAATTGTACTTACTTCAGCACAAGCTGCAGAGAAACGATCTAGTACGCGTTGACCAATCTCTTTATGTGTAATTGCCCGTCCTTTGAAGCGGATTGAAGCTTTCACTTTATCGCCTTTTTCTAAGAACTTAATGGCATTCCGAAGTTTCGTATTAAAATCATGTTCATCAATCGTAGGACTTAATCGAACTTCTTTCAGATTAATAATTTTTTGATTTTTACGAGCTTCTTTGTCTTTCTTTTGCTGTTCAAAACGGAATTTACCATAATCCATGATACGGCAAACCGGCGGTTTCGCATTAGGAGCTACCATAACTAAATCCTGGTTTGCGCGCGTTGCAATTTCTAGAGCCTCTTGACGAGATTTAATTCCAAGTTGATCACCGTTTTGACCGATAAGACGTACTTCACGAGCACGAATACCCTCGTTTACTAACATGTCTTGTTTGCTAATAATTAGCCACCTCCAAGGTTTATTCACTGAATAGCGTTTTTTTCCATTTCGAAGATGCTGCACTTGCCTGACGTTTAGCCTACAGGTTTTTCAAACAATAAAAAAGTGTGGGCGCACAAAACACCCACACTACGATTTCACAATTTTAAAAAGACTTATCGTAATACCTGTCAACAGCTTACAGCGTCAATCAGGTGAGAAGCGGGTGCTTCTTCTTTGAAATATAGTAAATCACTATTCATTTCTTTACTTAGAGTAGTATATCATTTTTCTTAAAAATGTGTCAAGCATACACATATTATTGCAACAGGAATAATTTTAGCAAATATTCAAATAGGAAGCAACTGTTTTTTTATAATAAAAAGAATCCAACTCCCATTTAACAGACTCATTTTGTTCTCGCCCTAGGCAAGTCAAGGCACTTCCGATTTTCCTTATTGGCCAGTGCATGCTGACAGGACGTCCAATTGCCGGCAGGCATAAGGCCGTAACATCTTTACCGGCCAGGCGCCATCGGTACTTAGGTCATAAACAAGTCTGTTCAAGAAGAATAATGAACAACCTCCCAGCAGGCTCGCCCGAATACTTTTCGCCAAAAGACTCGCGCCTTGGGCTGTTCTAATTACTTTTTACTTTCTGCTTTCACGTTTTGCAGGAACTGGTTAAATGGTACTGTTTCAGATTTCTGCTCACCGTATTTTCGAACATTCACAGCTTCATCCTTGATTTCATTATCTCCTACCACAAGCATATAAGGAATCTTTTGCATTTGTGCTTCACGAATTTTATAGCCGATTTTCTCATCCCGGCTATCTAATTCAACCCGCAGACCTTCCCTTTGCAGCTGCTCTTGTACTTTTTTAGCATAATCAAGATGTACTGCTGGAGAAACAGGAATAACTTGAACTTGTACGGGTGCAAGCCATGTTGGGAATGCCCCTTTATACTCTTCGATAAGGAAAGCAACAAACCTTTCCATTGTAGAAACAACCCCGCGATGGATTACAACCGGCCGATGCTGTTTGCCATCTTCCCCTACGTAAGATAAATCGAAGCGCTCAGGCAGTAAGAAATCTAATTGAACAGTTGAAAGTGTCTCATCCTTACCTAAAGCAGTCCTAACTTGAACATCAAGCTTCGGACCGTAAAATGCAGCTTCTCCTTCTGCTTCATAGTAATCTAGATTAAGCTCATCCATTGCAGCTTTTAACATACTTTGAGCTTTTTCCCACATTGCATTATCATCGAAATATTTTTCTTTATCCTCTGGGTCACGATAAGACAAACGAAATGAATATTCTTCAAAGCCGAAGTCCTTGTATACCTCTTCAATTAACCGGACAACGCGGATAAATTCATCTTTAATTTGATCCGGCCTTACAAAAATATGTGCATCATTTAGTGTCATTCCCCGAACACGCTGAAGTCCGGATAAAGCACCAGACATTTCATAGCGATGCTGCAAACCAAGCTCAGCGATTCGAATCGGAAGTTCACGGTAGCTATGGATTCCATTTTTGTAAATCATCATGTGGTGCGGGCAGTTCATCGGTCTTAAAACCAGATCCTCATTATCCATGGACATGACAGGGAACATATCATCCTGGTAGTGATCCCAGTGACCTGATGTTTTATAAAGCTCTACACTTCCCATTGCAGGAGTATATACGTGCTGATAGCCAAGACTGACTTCCTTATCAACAATATAGCGTTCGATGATCCGGCGGATTGTTGCCCCTTTAGGAAGCCACAGAGGTAATCCCTGCCCTACTTTTTGTGAACTTGTAAATAGATTTAATTCTTTTCCCAGTTTACGATGATCACGTTCTTTTGCTTCTTCTAATAGCCTTAGGTGTTCGTCAAGATCAGCCTTTTTGAAAAACGCAGTTCCATAAATACGTTGAAGCATTTTATTATTACTATCACCACGCCAATATGCCCCGGCAATACTTAATAATTTAAATTCTTTAATTTTACCTGTTGAAGGAACATGGATTCCTCGGCATAGATCAAAAAACTCTCCTTGCTTATAAAACGAAACAGCTTCGTCAGCAGGAATTGCTTCTAACAGTTCCAGCTTTAAATGATCCCCAATTTCCTCAAATCGTTTCTGTGCTACATCCCGGCTAACTTCCTCACGACTAATCTCAAAATTTTCATTTACAATCTTTTTCATTTCTTTTTCGATAGCTGGAAGATCTTCTGAGGAAAGGGATTCTTCCATATCAATGTCATAATAAAAACCGCCCTCGATAACCGGCCCTACTCCCAATTTCACATCTTTGCCATACAAACGCTTAATTGCCTGTGCCATTAAATGTGCAGTACTATGCCTTAAGATTTCTAAGGCATCTCCTGAATCTTGGGTAATAATTTCAATTTCCCCACCCTGTTCAATTGGTGTACGCAGATCTATTTGCGAGCCGTTAACTTTACCAGCGATCGATTTTTTCCTTAATCCTGGACTAATGGATGCCGCAACCTCTTCTGTTGTCGTGCCTTTTGAAAACTCCTTTACAGCTCCGTCTGGAAATTTTAATTTTACAACGTCAGACATCCTTGTTCACTCCTTTAATAATTTATGAAAATATAAAAAACCCCGCCCCTGGAAAGGGACGAGGTTTGTAAACACTCTACTATCACGCGGTTCCACCCTTTTTCCATATTTCATAAAAAAACAGCTCAAACTGAAATATGGCTCTTAAAAAATCTATAACGGGAATACCCGTCAGCCATTACTGGGCAAAACGCTTTTCACAACCGAAGTTTAGAGGCGGTAAGTCATATTCATCCTGTTAGGAAGCTTTCAGCCGGCGGCCTCCCTCTCTAAAAACTGATTTTAACATGCTCATGTCCTCATCATAACAATATATTATTTAATATTTAATCGTATTATAAATCGTTTAGAAGGAGAAATCAAATCATTTTTCACATCACATTTATCCAACTCTAATTTGCTGCAGAGCACCCTTTCTCAATCTCTTTGAAAAATGAGGATGGTAGGGAATCATTTGCCCATAGGCTGTCAGATAAAAGGAATACGTACTACTAACGCCATTTATTCATCCTTAAGGTGGAGCATAATGAACAAAGGCTACTCTGTCCCAGCGTCTTCATTGGCACATCCTGTGCCCTGCCTCCGTTAATGAACGTTTCATTTTATTCTTTTTAGCTGGAAAGAGTCTCTGGAAAAAACTCTTAACCTTTCTTGAAAGATATTCTGAATAGTTTGTATCATACCGTTGTCATTATCGTCTGTATACAAGTATATATGCTCAGGAGCAATAGATACTAATGGAGCAAGGAGTCCTGAATCAATATACATTGGATGTTGATAAATAAACGTTCTATCAATAAATGATTTTAATTTTTTTTGTGAAAGTAAATTTAATTGATCATCAAACACAAAAAAATGCTCATCATGGTCTATATATAAAGTGGTTATTTTTGATTCATGCTGAATCACATATTCACGCAGACTTTGAATAAAGTTTTGATATTCCTGCTCCAGCTTATACTCCTCAATCGCGATTTCGACATACTCGCGAAGTCTGTGAAAATAAGCTTGCAAACGAAACGTTGAAAAAGAATCAAATGTAAAGCTTAAGCCCGGTTTTAATAAGAGTTCAAAAGCTTTTTGCAGCAGCTCTTGACGCGGCCCCAATTCTTCAACCTTAGGAATTTCCGTCCGCTCACCCTCCATCAAGGAGTGAGCAATATGTAACAGCTCCTGCTTCTCATCTTTATCAGTAAAGAAAAACTGTTTTTCTATAATAGCTATTAAATACCCATCCTCTTTATACGTTAACCAATATTCCATTAGCAAAGCTGTAAGTGTACTTATAAAGCTATCAGCCTGTTTAGCAGAAGACACTCTCACCCCGCAGCTCTCAATCAGCTCTAAATGAAAAGTATTCCCTTTCCTATGCTGTTGGAGAAATCTATATAAACATTCCAGATCCTGTTCGCAATTAAAAGTGATTTCAACCACATTAGTCCCCCCTTGCAACATCTGCTTCTATGTATATGGGGGGGTGGACAAATTTAGAAGTAAGGATAACTAAATTCATTACGCTTCAAATGGAATAATCCGTTAAAACGGGTTCACTTAATCTCCCAGGTTCAATTATTCTTATAAAAAAATAAAAAATGACCCGTCTTAGAGTCATTTTTCTAATTTTTGAGTTAGAAGGCTTAATAATTATGTTAAAAATTAAGAGTTTAATTTCATCAAAGCATCCTAAGCCCTCCTGTTTTGTCCTTTTAATTCCACAGGCTTAGCAAGGTATTTTATTCTTTCTAAAATACGCCGCGCTTTTACTTCCTCCGCTTCTCCCCGCTGTGAATATGTCAAGTGATGAAGCAATTGATCGAAATTAAAGTTGGAAGTAAAGAAAGTCGGCAGGTTTTCCAGCATCCGATGTTGCAGAATCGTTCCTAACACTTCATCTCTTATCCAGCTTGACATTGATTCTGCACCGATATCATCAAGCATAAGAACTGGGACCTTTTTTACGGCATCCAGTTTCTTGTCTATCGATTGATCATTGATTGAGTTTTTCATTTCTCTTAAAAACTCAGGTACATAAACAAGCATTGAAGAAACATCAATATCAGCCAGTTCATTGGCAATTGCACCGAGAATATAAGTTTTTCCAACTCCAAAAGATCCATGTATAAACAATGCTTTAGGTTGATCTTCATCCCCATACTTCTTAACCAATTCTTGGATGTGACGGATGATGTCAAACCTGCTTGGTTCATCGATTTCGATATCTGTTAACTTGACATCAAGGATTTCTTTTGGAACATAAATACTTTTTATTAAGGACCGGTGTTTACGTAACTCGTCGTCTTTTTGTTTTGATGGGCAAATATCATAAAGTAAATCGATATTTTTCCCATCAAATAAAAGAGATGGGTAGTAGCCTTTAATAAGATTTTTACAATCACTTAAGCTTTGACAGCTTTCACACCGCTTACTTTGTGAAACAAATTCATAAAGTTTAATCAAATTCCTGTCTATCAATTCTTGAGTGATATATGGAGTATGTTCTTTAATAAATTCTCTCACATCAGGATCTTGTAAAACTTGTCTTTTTTCTTTTTCATACCGAGCTTTAAAGTCCTGGCGCTTTGTCACATTTCCAAGTGCTTTGTTTATGGATTCCACAAAGAATCACCTACTTATTATCCTTTTTTCTTCTTATTTTTCATTTCTTCATATCGTTTCAGTTCTTCTGCAAGTTTTTTTCTTTCTCTTTCAAATTCGTCATGATTTATCTCAGTCTTTTCTTGATTATTTTCTTCTTTTTCGTGTTTAAGCCAGTCAGGAAGTTTTTCTGTTCGAATTGACTTTCTGTTCTGACCGTTCTTTGTTTTGTTTTCTGCCCACGATAAATACTGTCTATGTTCTTGTTTAGCTAAATTCATAGCTTGCTGAACCGTTTTTATTTGTTTTCTTGCCCAGTGTCCGGCAATTTTTTGAACATAACTCTTTGTCAGTTTCATATCTGTTTTCAAGAAAACATAATAAATGAGAACATTCACAACTCCAGGGTGCAATTTTTGTTTAAACATAACCTCTTCAATAATCTGCAGGTCTGCAATTGAAGCTTCAGCACCGCCGGAAATGTCTTGAAGAAACTTTCTTGGAGAGATGGTCTCCAGCTGATAAATCATCTCTTCTTCCTGAGTTAACCCTTCAGTACGATTAATTGTTCTTTCCCTTAACGGCTGGACTTTATCCGCCAAGTCTGGGAGTTTTAAACCATGCTCAAACTGATACCAGTCCCGTGCTGATTTACGAAGCGTCTCCTCATTAATTGTATCATTTTCCTCTAAAGCATCCATGACAAGACTTTTCATTTGGATTGCATCTATCCCATAGAGGAAAGAAAGCTTTTTGATCGTTTCTTTTATATTGGGTTTAATAGAAGACGTTGGAATTATTGACTCTGAAAGACCTGAAAAGAATAATTGAAAATTAAAGACATCTTCTTTTAAAAAAACCGATTCCCTTCTATCATCCTTTACAAACTCTTTGCCATCCTGAACTTCGAAATCGTCCTTCGCCTCGTTGGAAGGGATAATTTCTGAAGGCTGTATGGATTTAAACACTTCGTGAAATTCCCTCGTCACCTCTTTTACATCTGGCGAAACAGTCAAGTCAGAGAAGAAATTCTTTAGTTGCTGGAATTTTGTTTTTCCTACCCGATTATATAAATATATATTTAAAAAACCATCATTAAAAAACACATCAGGTCTTAATGGAGGGGCTAATTCATAGACATATAATTTTTCATCCCCGTTCTGCTTTACAAATGTCTTAAGTAACCCCATTCCTTCAAGCTTTAGGCGTTCTTTAAAAATTTCATTTAAGTTAGATTGCATGAGGACCATTAATCCGCTGTGAGTCGTTTCGTTTCCCCAGAGCCGATCCTGTTCCAGCTCCCCCCACAAGGTCATATACAAGCTAAAGCATTTTGATCCAACCAGCGGCTGATATAAAAGGGTTAAAATTTTGCGATCAAACTCCTGAAGCACTCCTTGACTTCTAACAATATAGCGATCGACAGGTAAAAGCTCATTCCAATGTGATTCCATTCTTCTACAACCTTCCAAGCCTCAATGTTCCATAATAAAAATTCTCACGAAAAAACTACCGTTCCTTATTTATCAAATCTTTTAATTCATCTATAAATACGTTAATATCTTTAAATTGACGATAAACCGAGGCGAATCTAACATAGGCAACTTCATCAACTTTTGCTAACCGATCCATAACCATTTCACCGACTAAATCGCTTTTCACCTCAGAAACTCCTTGATTACGGAGCTCCTTTTCAATATCGTGTGAAATTTCCTCTAATTGCTTTAAAGCTACAGGACGCTTTTCACATGCTTTAATCAGCCCTCTTAACATCTTTTCACGACTGAATTCTTCCCTGGTCCCTTCCTTTTTAACAACAATGAGCGGAATCTCTTCTACTTTTTCAAAAGTCGTAAAACGGTATTGGCAATCCTCACATTCGCGCCTTCTGCGAATAGCTCTGCCTTCATCAACAGGACGAGAGTCTAATACTCTTGTCCCATTATTTTGACATGTTGGGCATTTCATAACACCAACTCCATTAAGGTTTCTTCACGAGGTTGATATACCTTTATCATATAGAAAAGAAAAAAAACGAACAAGCCGCTAGCTTGAATGAATACCAGTTCCGACAAAGGTCATCTCGCGGTCTAACTTATTGTAAACGGTTGAAATTAACTTTCTGCTATATCCAAAGTCTGTCGGCAAAGGGGTATCTGTTGAAACAGAAAAATCAACGGCTGTTTCCAATGGTCTTACTGAAATTATCGTTACAATAAGCAATGCTTTTTTAGGCTTTAAAACATTAACGCTGATTTCCCCACGTTCTTCTGACACAGAGGTTACTTCAAACCCTTCTGTCCTCTTTAAAACTTCTTGAACGGTTTCAATCGCTTTTTTATTTGTTACCTTATAATAATGGCTGCGCAATTCACTTATTGGATGATTTTCTGAAGTTTCCGTATGTGTCGAAAAAAAACGCTGAATATTTTGTAAAAGACCCATTCTATTTTTTCTCTCCTTTTCACTAAGCTCCCGATTATTTAGTTAATCCTATTTACTATCATACTTAATTTTCACAGAAATCAAAAGAGGTGTGAATCAACTTCACACCTCTTTGTTATATTACAATCTATTAAAGTGCTTTTACTTGTGCTTGTTTAACATGAACTGGCCCCATTCCGCGCGGGATTTCAATATTCTCACGTGTTTGAGCTCCCAGTGATTCAGCAATGTGGTCAGCTGCGATATTCGGATTTAAATCCCCGCAGGTATAAACATCAATACTTGCATAGCCATGCTCAGGAAAACTGTGAATTGTTAGATGAGATTCAGAGATGATAACAACCCCGCTAACTCCTTGAGGTGCAAATTTATGAAAAGCGACCTCTCGCACTTCAGCACCTGATTTTAACGCAGCATTAACAAATGTTTTTTCAATAAACTCCATGTTATTCAACTTATCAAAATCACATCCCCATAATTCAGAGATTACGTGACGTCCCATAGTTTCCATTCATGGATCCCCCTTTTACAAAATATTCAACGAATGAACTCTTTGCATCATGGTATGGTTGACTACCACGGGGGAAAGTTAGTCCAAAGAGGTCCTAACCCTTTAAGTAGTTGCATTACCGTGCCAATAAGAAGTTCACGAAAAATAGTATACTTTGTTTAAGATTATTTTGCAATACACTTTTTTATTATCATAAAAAAAGGTACCAGGTACTCGCGGTTCCTGGAACCGCGAGTACCTGGTACCTGCGTAATTATACCGCAGACAGCCTTTCCATCTTAGCAGCTACATGCTTTGCTAAATCGACTACTCTGCAGGAATAACCCCACTCATTATCATACCAAGCAAGCACTTTTATCTTTGACCCTTCTATCACCATTGTAGACAATCCATCTATAATCGCCGAATGGGGATTTGTATTAAAGTCAATAGATACTAAAGGCTCTGTCGTATATTCAATGATGCCATACATGGAGCTGTTTGCTGCTAGCATAAACGCATGATTCACCTCTTCTACTGTTACTTCCCTCTTAACGTCTACCACCAAATCCACCAGCGACACGTTTGGAGTTGGAACTCTAAGAGCCATACCATGCAGTTTTCCTCTTAAGTGAGGTAAAACTAATGATAATGCTTTGGCTGCACCAGTAGTAGTAGGAATTATGGATTGAGCGCAAGCTCTGGCACGCCGTAGATCTTTGTGTGGATTATCAATATTTTTCTGGTCATTCGTGTAAGCATGAACCGTTGTCATCAGTCCATTTTCTATACCGAATTGCTCGTCTAATACTTTTACAACAGGAGCTAGACAGTTTGTCGTACATGAGGCATTTGAAATAATCATATGCTCTTCAAGATTAAGAACTTCCTCGTTCACACCCATTACAATTGTGACATCCTCATTTTTCCCCGGGGCTGTTAAAATAACTTTTTTTGCGCCTGCTTCAATATGTGCAATCGCTTTATCACGAGAATTAAATTTCCCAGTTGCCTCAATAACAATATCTATATCGAATTCTAGCCAAGGCAGAAGCCTTGGTTCGCGATTATTAAGCAATTTTATTTTCCTTCCGTTTACAATGAGGTGCTGTTCCTCTGCAATTACCTCACCATCAAACTTCCCATGATTTGTGTCATACTTTATTAAATGTGCTAACGTTTCAGCTGGGTAGCTGGCATTTATCGCAACGATATTTAGATTATCCTCGGTAATTGCTTTTCTAAAAACCATTCTTCCTATCCGTCCAAAACCATTAATTGCAATATTAGCCTTCATTATAGATCCCCTTTCAAACTATGTGTCATACTTATTTTCATTATTATATAATTAGTATATCACATTACCTTTAAAACGGAATCCTTAATCCGTCTTTTTCTGCAAATAAAATAAAAAATGCTATCTTTCTTTAAGAAAAATAGCATTTACAGCACATTCCATTTTATTAATTGTTCTTTTAGCTGCTTTTCAGACGAGCTGATTGTCCCGTTGTTATCGATAACTGCGTCGGCAAGCGGTACCTTTTCCTTTAAAGGCATTTGCGACTTAATTCGCAGCAGGGCATCCTCCTTTGATAAATGATTCCGGTTCATTAACCTTTTCAATTGGATAGCTTCATCAACATATACCAAAAGGATGACATCTGCAAAAGAGGTGAGTTTGCTTTCAAACAAAAGAGGGATGTCAAGAACAACAGCTGCTTCTTTATTCTTTATCGCCGCTCCCTTTTGCCTTAGCATTTCCTCTCTGACAGCAGGATGAACAATTTGGTTTAATTGCAGTCTTTTGTTTTCGTCTTTAAAAATAATTGAACCTAGTAATTCTCGATTAATAGATCCATCTCTTTGTATGATACCATCGCCGAAAGATGAGATAATTTGTTCATATGCAGGTTTGCCAATCTCCACGACTTCTCTGGAAATGAGGTCAGCATCAATAACTGGTATCTCTAGTTTTTGAAACATGGCAGATACAGTACTTTTTCCACTAGCTATTCCACCAGTCAATCCAATGACAAGTGTCATGAAAAGGGCCTCCTATCTATAATTTCCATATTCCTATCATAATCAGCAAAATTCCGGGCAAACAGGAAAACTTATCAATCCACATAAATTTCGATAGCCACCTTCCAGATTGGATGCCTATTAAGACAAAGACAGAACTCATGAATGCTACGGTTATACTCATGATCCATGGGGAATAACCGAGCATGGCTGCTCCAATCCCCGCTCCGAAAGCATCTAATGATAGCGCTAACCCTAAAAGCAGAGCTTCAATGCCGTTTATAACACCTGAATTATCAATGTCTGCAGCAGTCGGTTTTCTTAAGATATTAATAACAATACCTATAGACTTTATTTCCAGCTTAACAATTGTTTTTTCCTCATTATCAACTGTTTCTTGGGGCGGCTTGAAAAACTGATATAAAACCCAAGAGCCGATGAGAATTAAAATAAAACCTCCAATTTTATCTGTGATGGAAGGTGGTAACAGCAATGTTAATAGGTTGCCAAAGACCATTGCCAGGAGCATTGTAACCGCTGAACAGCATGCAATAATAAAGATTGACTTAAACGGAAGGCGAAGTTTTCTCAACCCGTATGTTAATCCAGCTGAAAAGCTGTCGAGACTTACCGCAAACGCTAATAATACTAGTGAGATCGTTTGAATCATTCCCCTGCCCCTTTCTCTTCTAGGTTGCTAACCCATTATATGAGGGGTGCCCAAAAGATGTTATTGCACAGGGTAAATATCCAATTTAATCCCACTCTTAAACGAGCAGTATGTCCTTAAAGGTCCAATTGGTTTAACTACCAATAAGTACGAGATGATAAAACCGGCACTGGTTAGAAGCTTTACATTATTTTTGGCAAGTGGAACAATAATGAGTTCCTCTTCCGCCAACCACGGTCTTTGTTAAAATGGAACCGCAATTTTTACATGGTTCATTTGTTCGTCCGTACACGAAAAGCTGCAGCTGAAACATCCCAATTTGCCCTTGGGAATTTATATAGGAACGAATCGTGCTCCCGCCTTGATTGACAGCTTCTTTTAAAGTAAAAATAATCTCTTGATGCAACAGCTCTAATTCTTGGCAAGATAATTGATTAGCAGGCCTTTCAGGGTGAATGCCTGCACGGAATAGAGCTTCATCGACATATATATTGCCAAGCCCAACCATCACCTTTTGATCTAAAAGAGCCGTTTTTATCATTCGATTTGTTCTCGACAGCTTCATTTTCAAGAAGTCTAACGTAAATTCTGGATCAAAGGGCTCTGGTCCAAGTTGTGATAAAGGGAGTACAGTGTCTTCTTCTCCCTTTTTATACAGATGCATCGTCCCAAACTTACGGACATCCTTATATCGAAGTTCTGTTCCATCGGTGAATTGAAAAATGACATGGGTATGTTTTTCTACCGGCTCAGACTCGCCAAAGAAGCCATACCGGCCTTCCATTCTTAAATGAGAAACAAGCACAAAATTATCTAAATAAAATTTCAAGAACTTTCCTCGGCGTCCAACATCTAAAATTCTTTGGCCAACTAGTGCATCCTGGAACTGCTCTATTTCCAAAGGATGTTTAATTATTTTGGGCCAATGTACAAATACATTTGCAATCACTTTATCTTTTACAAGTTCAACAAGAGTTTTTCTGACTGTTTCCACTTCTGGCAGCTCTGGCATCGAATACACATCCTTTATCTTTGGCTGTTTTCGCAAACTTTTCCGAAAAAAAGGACACAGACTAAAAGCTTCTTCTTCTGTGTCCCAACTTATGGGCCTTCGATTAACCTTGAGTATAGAGAAGAACCATCTACTGACGGAAATTTAACTTTATTTCGCATCATACCATGAAGGTCCATAAGAATAGTCCACTTTAAGTGGGACGTTTAATTTTACTGCATTCTCCATTACTTCTGGTACAAGCTTTTCCAGTTTTTCAATTTCATCCTTCGGTGCTTCAAAAATTAATTCATCATGGACTTGGAGTAATAATTTCGATTTTAATTTCTGTTTTTCCAATTGTTCTGCCATGTCTATCATAGCTTTTTTGATGATGTCTGCAGCACTTCCTTGTATAGGTGTGTTCATCGCTGTTCTTTCAGCAAAGCTTCGAAGATTAAAGTTTCTGCTCGTAATCTCAGGAATGTATCTGCGGCGATGCAGAAGTGTTTTTACAAAACCATTCTGCTTCGCTTCCTGAACAATATCTTCCATATATTCTTTTACACCCTCAAAGCTTTCAAGATATCGTTTAATAAACTCACCTGCTTCACTGCGGGTAATACCAAGACTTTGAGATAAGCCATAATCACTTATCCCATATACAATACCGAAATTAACGGCTTTCGCCTGCCTTCTCATATTGGAAGTAACTTCTTCTTTTTTGACACCAAAGACATCCATCGCCGTTTTTGTATGAACATCCATATCATTTTTGAATGCTTCCATCAGATTTTTATCCTCAGCAATATGAGCTAGAACTCTAAGTTCAATTTGCGAATAATCTGCTGCGAATATGACCCAATCTTCTTTTGAAGGAATAAAAGCTTGGCGAATTTTTCTGCCTTCTTCAAGCCGGATCGGTATATTTTGCAAATTCGGGTCTGTTGAGCTTAAGCGGCCAGTTTGAGTGAGTGCCTGTTGGAAACGCGTGTGAACTTTATTTGTATCCTGATGAATAACTTTTAAAAGCCCTTCAATATAAGTAGATTGGAGCTTCCCAAGCTGACGGTAGTGCAGGATTTGTTCTACAATCTCATGTTTTTCAGCCAGTTTTTCCAATACATCGGCAGAAGTTGAATAGCCTGTTTTGGTTTTCTTGATGACAGGCAAACCTAATCTATCAAATAAAATGACACCTAGCTGCTTAGGTGAGTTAATATTAAACTTCTCACCAGCGAGCTCATGGATCTTTTCTTCCAGCTTTGTCAGCTGCTCAGCAAGGCTTTGCCCCATATCCTTTAATTTTTGCAGATCAACCTTTACACCTGTCGCTTCCATATCTGCTAAAATCACCGCCAAGGGCATTTCTAATTCATAAAACAGCTCTCGCTGTTCATTTTTTTCTAATTCTTTATCAAGTTTATCCTTCAATTGAGATAATGCTATTCCTTTTCGTACTAAATGCTCGCTTAGGCCCTCTACACCTGGAATCTTCTGCTTAGCACCTTTTCCATAAACTGCTTCATCTGTTTGCACGAGAGTAACCTGTTGTGCTTTTGCTGCGCTTGCTACATCGTCAAACGAAGCAGAAGGATTAATAATATAAGAGGCAATTAAGACATCAAACTCCACCCCTTCTAAACAAACATCTTGCCATCTAAGAGAAACAATTGACTTCTTTCCATCAAAAACAATCTTTTTCTTAGTTTCATTTGCTGCCCACTCTTTAAACTTTTCTGAGCCAAAAGCAAGCTCGGTTGGAACATAATAGTTCCCATTTTCATTAACGATTGCGAGTCCAATTATTTCACCGCTATGATAACTGCTATCAGGCATTTCAACGACAAGTGCAGATTCTTCAGCCAGCATATCATTCGTAATTTCTTCCGCAATTTCATAGGTAATATTTTCAAAGGTCTGCAGCTCTTCATCAGGCTCCTCACCTATTTTATCAAGAAGAGAATTAAATCCTAATTCTTTGAACACACCTGCAACACTTTTCACTTCATAGCCGTTGTATTCAATATCAGGAAGGTCTATTTCAATTGGAGCCTCACAGTTGATTGTTGCCAGCTCCTTACTCATAATCGCCAGATCTTTGTTTTCTTCTAATTTTTCTTTTAATTTTTTTCCGTTTACCTTGTCAATAGACTCAATCAGCCCCTCAACTGTTTCATATTCCTTTAGTAATTTAATGGCTGTTTTTTCCCCGACACCCGGAACTCCGGGAATATTGTCTGAACTATCTCCCATTAAACCTTTCATGTCAATGATCTGCTCAGGGTTTATTCCATATTTATCTTTAATAAAGGCGGGAGTATATGAATCCACATCAGTAATTCCTTTTTTTGTAATATCAACTGTTACATTTTTAGTTGCAAGCTGAGTGAGATCCTTGTCTCCTGAAATAACTTTTACATTAAAACCATCTGCCTCTGCTTTTTTTGAAAGCGTGCCAATGATGTCATCTGCTTCATAATTTTCCAGCTCATACCTTGAAACATTGTAGGCATCCAGGAGCTCTCTAATGAAGGGAAATTGCTCGGATAATTCGGGTGGAGTTTTTTGTCTCCCTCCCTTATATTCTTTGTATGTACTATGCCTAAACGTTGTTTTTCCTGCATCAAATGCAACTAGGATATGGGAAGGTTGTTCTTCTTCCAAAATTTTCATTAAAATCATCGTAAATCCATAAATCGCATTTGTATGTACACCTTTGTCATTATTTAATAGTGGCAATGCAAAAAAAGCACGATAGGCGATACTATTTCCATCTATAAGTACTAATTTTTTTGTCACGGGGGTAGACCTCCTAAACTGTCAAAAGAATGTTGAATCCTCCTTTATTCTATCAAAGTATGGACCGTATGGAAAATATGGGCTCTTAGGGAAAGGGTGATATCGAAATGAAGGTAAGGGCGTTTTGAAGTGGTCTGACTGGCACAAAATACAACTATCTGAGAAGAATGCTGCTTGCAGGCATAACGCTTGGAGAGGAGTCAATAGATATCCATACAACGCAATTACGAGGGTTTCTAAATTAATTACTTGGCTTTCCATATTATTTTATTTACCCGGCATTGAAATAGTTGCACATTCAAAGGGCCAATGGCGCTCGGAGATAGACAATGATACCACTCTTTATCACGTTCATACTTTAATTAACTTAAACATTCTTACCTGACAACAAAAAGAAACCGGCTTTGCCGGTTTCAATTTACTTTATTTTCCTATAAACATTTGGGTCCAGTAATGACCATCTTGTGTGTATCCAATTCCAATATGAGTAAAATCTCCGTTTAGAATATTTTCACGGTGTCCTTGACTTTTCATCCAAGCATCTACAACTTCTTCAGGACTTTGTTGTCCTTGAGCAATATTTTCGCCTGCCGTTTGATAATCCTCACCATGATTTTGCATCATCTCAAACGGGGATCCATGAGTAGGGCTGTTATGAGAAAAATAGTTATTCTTCTTCATATCATCAGATTTTTTTTGAGCAACATTTGCTAAAGAATTATCCGCAGATAAGGGAGATAAGCCATTTTTCTTTCTTTCAGCATTCGTTAGATCAATCACTTGTTTCTCAGCTGCATCCATGTTCTGCCCTTCATTAGGTTGCTGCTCCTGCCCTTGACCCTGTTCTGGTGCTTGCCCTTGACCCGGCTGTTGGTTTGGTAATTGTCCCTGGCCTTGATCAGGGGTTTGGTCTGGCTGCCCGTCAGGTAGTTGATCAGGTGCTTGATCAGGAGCCGGCATTTGTGTTTCTGGTTCCTGTTGACCTGGAATTCGCTGCTGTATATCCCCTTGTAAAAAATTGTTTGGAACTTGCCCATTTTGCTGATTTTGATTCATTTGAAAGCCAATATTTCGTGTATTGTTACTCGGTGTATCCGTATGATACCCATTTTTTTCAACAGTTAAATAACCATTATTGACCTTCTTTATTTGATCGGTTTTCGCTTGATCATCTCTCGTTGTATCAAGGGCTGTATCATTATTAGCACACCCTGTAATAAAACTTGTTACCAACAAGGGGATGACAGCAAAAAGAAAAGGGTTACTTTTTTTCATTTCATCATTCTCCTTAGATAGTTATTCTTCAACAACTTTAGTTTGTCTGATCTAAACAAAAGAATGATTGGAAATAAAGTGAAACTTCTATCATTAAAGTTCTTCATTCGCATTAATTGGACTTAACGAGCATTGATTCTTCCTTTACTGCCATCCGATGGCGGTCGGAGCTGGACAACGCTAATTAACTTTAATGCGGTAATACTTTAATCAATTTAACTTCTGAAACAACAAAAAAAGGGACAAGAACACGAAGTTCTCGTCCTAAAGATTGGCTCCTTGGATGAAGGGGTTTTCACTAATTATATTAACAGCACTTTTTTAAGCTAGCATAAAGTGTATGTAAATTAAATGTAAACTAATCTTCATTCAAGAACTTTTTTAGTAAAACAGTGAAGGTTGTGCCTTGTCCAACACTGCTATTTACCATAATTTTCCCTTTATGTGCTTCAATTAAATGTTTAACAATAGCTAAACCTAAACCCGTTCCCCCCGAGTTACGACTTCTCGCTTTGTCAACACGATAAAAGCGTTCAAAGATTCTTGGAACTTCATCTTCTCTTATCCCTATTCCTGTATCTGATACCTCAATTTTAGCTTCATCACTTTCACTAGTAACGCTAATGGTAACTGATCCGCCTTTTGGCGTATAAGCGATGCCATTGTTTATCAAATTAATAAAAATTTGCTTCAATCGATGGATATCACCATGGATAATGACTTCTTTCATTTTGATATTTAAAATAAGCTCTACTTCTTTTTGGTCAGCTTTGTGTTGAAGCATAAGAACAACTTCTTCAAGTAATTCAGGTAAATCTAGTTTATGTATATTTAACTCAAACCCTTGTTGCTCAATTTTTGAAAGATCTAACAAATCTTGAATTAAAGATTGTAGACGATCACTTTCTTTTAAAATAATCGATAAAAATGATTCCAAAGTTTTCCTATCATCCATTGCCCCATCCAATAATGTTTCAGAAAAGCCCTTTATTGAAGTAATAGGTGTTTTTAGCTCATGGGACACGTTTGCCACAAAATCTTTTCTCATTTGTTCCAATTTTTTCAGCTCCGTAATATCATGAAAAACTAGAACAATCCCTTTCCATTCGTCATTAATCCCAATAATAGGCGCTCCATATATTTCAAAGTGCCGTCTCTCAATCTCCAATGGAATGTGAAGCTGTTTTCTTACTTTTACCTCTGTCATAAAAATTTCTTCTACAATCTCAATGATTTCAGAATGCTCAAATGCATCATAATAAATTTTAAATAGCAGATCACCTGCATGTACACCAAATGTTTCTTTAAAAGCGCGGTTTATTAAATTTATATAGCCTCTTCCATCTATTAAAATCAAACCGCTTCCCATATTTTCAATTAATGTTTGCAGACGATCTTGCTGCATTTCTTGCGCTCTTGTCATATCCTGAAGATTTCTGGCTAAAATATTTATGGATTGACTCAGCATCCCAGTTTCATCTAAATGGTCTTCATAGGTCCTTGCTTTATAATTTCCTTTTGCCAGTTCTATTGCTACTTTTGTGGCAGACTCAATTGGCCTTGTATATTGCGACGTGATCCTTACACCAAGTAGCAGGATCAATACAAGTGCAAGCCCAAGACTCGCTATCAAAACACCCCATATTTGCTGGTTGGTTTTCATAATCGATTCTACCGGAGAACTAGCGAGTAAAAAACCCTCGTGCTCATTTCCATTTAAAATAGGGAACCCGTAATAGAATACCTTTTCATCCTCTTCTACAATTTCAAAGCCTCTTTTTCGATCTGGGTATTCCTTCAAAACTTTATTTATTAATCTTTCATCATTATGTTTAAAGTTGCCAGCTTTTTGTAATATGTCCCCTTCTGAGTTAATCACTGTTAAATGTGAATTTAGTGTTTCGCTTGCTTCCTCCAAAATAGGCTCAAGTTCTTTAGATTGAATCCCCTTGTCCTTTATTATAATACTAATTAGTTTTACCTCTTTTGCCATTCTGTCTTTAAACGTATTAATATAAAAACTATTGAAAATTTGTCCTAATAATAATCCAAGACCTACTAGAACGGAAATAATAAGTGTGATTAGTGCAAATAGTAAACGGGAACGAAACTTATTCATTCATTTTGGGCTCCTCAAGCTTATAACCTAAGCCCCGGATCGTTTTTATATAAACAGGTTTTTTTGTATTTCTCTCTATCTTATCTCTTAAATGGCTGATATGGACATCAACAATTCTTGTATCACCTGCAAAGTCGTAATTCCAAACAGCACTCAAAAGCTGATCTCTTGTTAATACCCTGCCTTTGTTTTTTGCTAAATAAACTAAAAGCTCAAACTCTTTAGGTGTTAAATCTAACCGCTCTTTTTCAAAATAGGCTTCATAATGTTCAGGAAGAATTTTCAAATCCCCAATAATTATTCTTTCAGAAATATCAATTTCTTCCCCAGATTCATTTTGTGATGAAGTAACCGTTCTTCTTAAAATAGCCTTCACACGAGCGACAACCTCTCTTGGACTGAAAGGCTTTGTCATATAGTCATCTGCACCAAGCTCAAGTCCGAGCACTTTATCAAACTCATCATCTTTAGCAGTTAACATTAGGATAGGAATTAAAACCTTCCGCTGACGCAGTTGCTTACATACATCAATGCCATCCAAATTAGGAAGCATTAAATCCAGCACCATGAGATCAGGTGTTTCCTCAATTGCTTTTGCAATCCCTTCTTCTCCATCCATTGCAGTTACTACCTGGTAACCAGCTTGCTCTAAATTATATTGCAACAAAGTAACAATAGATTGTTCATCATCAACAACTAAAATCTTTTTACTCATATATGCCTCCAGAAAATTTTTTTCCCAACCATCATCTTTCGAAAACCAATCGATCTAATTTCTTTATAATTCTATTCTACCGAATGCAACTTCCTTCGACAATTTTTTCTTATGTTTTGTTAATTTTACAGAAAAAATCCATCCGGTACCAGGTACCGGAATAAGAAAAGCGCAAGCGTCTTGGTCAGCCTAGGGCAAGCTAAGACGCAAATGAAATGAAGGTGTTTATTTGCGGCTTATGACCTCGCCAGGCTAGGCGCTGGAGCTAGACACGAAAACTTGGTACAAAATCATTCTTATCTTTCTAAAAAAACCTGATACCTCAAAAAAGGTAACAGGTTTTGATGATATTTAAAAATTATCTAATGCATCCCCATCTTTGCATTCTATTTGACATGGTGGCTGTACTGTGAGTGATCCTTTTATGACCTGCTCTTTCTGTTCATTTAGAGCAACTAGTTCAATAATAATAATATTTTGATCTTGATCAACTTCTTTTACTTCAAACTGATATTCAACCATAGTATAATGAAAAATCGGTTTTAGAAATGCAAGATTTTGCTCTAAAATATAACTCCCTGGGCCAGGTAAATATTTTGAGACAGCTGAACAAATAATTCCTGTTAGCATGATTGCCGGGACTACTGGCTTTTTATACGGAGTAAGTGAGGCATAATTATGTTGAATATAAAGAGGATTTGCATCATCGGTTAAACCTAGGTAAAGAAGCAAGTCCTTATCCTCAATTTTTTCTGTTAATGTTAACGTCTCGCCTGTTGTTATTTCCCCAATTTGGCGACCTAGTTTTCTTTTTTTGCCTAATAGCATGTAAAGCTCACCTCTAATTGTAATCGCTTACATATCTATTTATAAGTAATGGGGCCCAGCTGCCTGAACCCCAGTAAAGTTTTAAAATTAATTAGAAGATAATACTTTCATGACATTTTTAACAGATTCAGCAGATTTTTCAAGTGCTGATTTTTCATCTTCTGTTAATTCTAATTCAATGATTTGCTCTAAACCATTTCCACCAAGAATGGTCGGAACTCCTAAATAAATTCCATCAAAACCGTATTCTCCTTCTAGATATACGATTGCCGGAATTACACGGCGCTGATCTTTAAGGATAGCTTCTGCCATTTCTACTAGGGAAGCAGCAGGAGCATAATAAGCTGATCCATTACCTAATAAGTTTACAATCTCGCCGCCGCCTTTGCGTGTTCTTTCCACAATAGCTTCTAAGCGGTCTTTAGGAATTAATGTTTCAAGAGGAATTCCGCCGGCATAAGAGTAACGTACTAAAGGAACCATATCATCCCCATGTCCGCCCAACACAAAACCTGTTACATCTTTAACTGAAAGATTTAATTCCTGTGCAACAAATGTACGGAATCGAGCTGTATCAAGTACACCTGATTGTCCAATTACACGATGTTTTGGAAATCCTGATTCTTTAAATACTGTATAGGTCATCGCATCTACTGGATTCGTTAATACGACAATTGTACAATCTGGTGAGTATTTCACAATTTCTTTTGTAACACTGCGCATAATTTTTTCGTTCGTTTGGACGAGATCATCACGGCTCATACCAGGTTTTCTAGCAATTCCCGCTGTAATAACGACAATATCAGACTCGGCAGTATCTTCATAATTTGATGTGCCTGTAATATTAGCATCAAAGCCTTGAACAGGGCTTGCTTCAAGCATATCCAGTGCCTTCCCTTTTGTTGGGTTTTCCATTTGAGGAATATCAACAATGACTACATCAGATAGTTCCTTTTGCGCTAAAAGAAAAGCCGTTGTTGCACCAGTAAAACCAGCACCAATAACTGAAACCTTTTTACGTCTATTTCCCATTTATTACATCCCCTTAGTCTTATATGTACTCATATAAAGGGCTGTTTATTAGAAACAGCCCTTGTTTGCCTTAAATTACGGATTACCCCATGTTCTTAATTAGTTCGTCCCCAAATTCAGAACATCTCACTTCAGTAGCGCCGTCCATTAAACGAGCGAAATCATAAGTTACAACTTTAGACTCGATTGTTTTTTCTACAGATTTAATAACAAGCTCTGCAGCTTCATTCCATCCTAAATGTTCAAGCATTAAAACACCTGAAAGAAGGACAGATGAAGGGTTTACTTTATCAAGACCTGCGTATTTAGGAGCTGTTCCATGAGTTGCTTCAAAAATTGCATGCCCTGTTTCATAGTTAATGTTTGCACCAGGTGCAATACCGATTCCACCTACTTGAGCAGCAAGTGCATCTGAAATATAGTCTCCGTTTAAGTTCATTGTTGCCACAACATCGAACTCACGAGGACGAGTCAAGATTTGCTGCAAGAAAATATCTGCAATCGAATCTTTCACAATGATTTTCCCAGCTGCTTCTGCATCGGATTGAGCTTTGTTTGCAGCATCTTTGCCGTCATTTTCAACAATTCTATCATATTCTGCCCATGTGAATACTTTATCGCCGAATTCCTCTTCAGCTAGTTCATAGCCCCAGTTTTTAAAAGCTCCTTCTGTAAACTTCATGATGTTGCCTTTATGAACTAAAGTTACGGACTTGCGACCATGCTCAATTGCATAGTTAATCGCAGCTCTTACTAAACGCTTTGTACCCTCTGAAGAAACAGGCTTAATTCCGATTCCTGATGTTTCAGGGAACCTGATTTTGTTAACACCCATTTCGTTTTTCAGGAATTGAATAAGCTTTTGAACTTCTTCAGAGCCTTCTGCATATTCAATACCCGCATAAATATCTTCCGTATTCTCACGGAAAATTACCATATCCGTATCTTCAGGACGTTTAACAGGTGAAGGCACTCCTGTAAAATAACGAACTGGACGTAAACAAGTGAACAGATCCAATTCTTGGCGGAGTGCTACATTTAAAGAACGAATTCCTCCGCCTACTGGTGTTGTTAAAGGACCTTTAATGGCAATAAAATATTCACGGATCACGTCTAATGTTTCTGATGGAAGCCACTCGCCAGTTTGGTTGTAAGCTTTCTCACCAGCTAATACTTCTTTCCACACAATTTTCTTTTCACCATTATAAGCTTTTTCTACAGCTGCTTCTATTACACGAGAGGCTGCAGCCCAAATATCAGGACCGATGCCATCTCCTTCAATATAAGGAACAACTGGTTGATTTGGAACGTTTAGAACTCCGTCTTTTACAGAAATTTTTTCTCCTTGTGTCACGATAAATACCTCCTGAAATTATGTAATAAAGTTTGCTAATACTCCGATTCATCATTAGCATGTCCAATTCGCAAAGTCGGACAAGATAGTTCCCTTTCCTTCTTTCAAACCCAATTGAAAGAGGTTAACATAAAGGATCGTTAACCTCACCCTACCTCACTTCTGCCCGCTTTTACCCGCGTTCGCTTATAGGTACGTAAGCCTGCAAGTCAGGACCAGTGTAATCTGCGCGTGGTCTGATTAGGCGGTTGTTCTCATATTGTTCGAGGATATGAGCAAGCCAACCTGATACACGGCTCACAGCAAAGATCGGAGTAAACAAATCATGATCAATACCTAAGCTGTGATAAACAGAAGCCGAGTAGAAATCAACATTTGGAGGAAGAGGTTTTTCTGATGTCACAATCTCTTCAATTTTAACAGACATTTCGTACCATTTCGACTCATTTGTTAAGTTGGTTAATTTTTCTGACATTTTTCGCAAATGTTTTGCACGAGGATCTCCTTGTTGATACACTCTGTGCCCGAATCCCATGATCTTTTCTTTGTTTGCGAGCTTTTCTCTAATATATTCCTCAGCATTTTCAACTTCCCCAATATCCGATAGCATTTTCATTACTGCTTCGTTAGCGCCCCCATGTAATGGACCCTTGAGAGCACCGATTGCTGCAGTAACACCAGAATAGACGTCAGATAAGGTTGCCACACATACTCTTGCGGTAAAAGTTGATGCATTTAATTCATGATCTGCATGCAGAACAAGCGCTTTGTTAAATGCTTCTACTTCGATTGGTGATGGGTCTTTCCCTTTTAACATATAAAGGAAGTTTTCCGCGAATCCAAAATCTGCCTTAGGTTCAACGGGCTCTAGTCCTTTTCTAATTCGAGCAAATGCTGTTACTAATGAAGGAAGCTTGGCTTGAAGGCGAATCGCTTTTCGATAATTTGCCTCAGTTTCCATTACATCTGCTTCTTCATCGAACAATCCTAACAATGAAATAGCTGTCCGTATTGCCGCCATAGGGTGAACACTATTAACAGGTATAAATTTAAAATGATCAATCACTTCTTTTGGAAGAGTCGCATTTTCCGCTAACTGTTCTTTAATTTCTTTTAACTCTGACTTTGTCGGCAGTTTACGATGCCATAGCAAATAGATGACCTCTTCAAAACTAGCATTTTCTGCTAAGTCATCAATATTATATCCGACATATGTAAGTGTGTCGTCAATAATCGAACTTACGGAGGATGTAGTTGCAACTACCCCTTCAAGACCTCGTGTTGTTGTCATAATTTTCTCTCCTTTACGTAATGTAATCCCCTATACAGGTTATCATTTCAATTGAATAAAAGGAAGGAATGTACAGAAGATCCTTTCTATTTTTACTAATTTGAGGTGACCTGAGCGCATGCTCAATTAAGAAGCATTTAAATTTTTCTTACTTATTTAAAAGAAAATGCTTACATTTTTAGTTAATGAAATAGTCACAAAGAAGGGAATGAAACATTGTGACCTTCATGCTGAGAATGGGGCTATTAACTAACCCATTTTCATTATAAACAATTATCAGATTTTTGTGAATGGAAAGGATCGGATTAAATTAAATTTGTTAGAAAAATGATATTTTAAGAGAAAATACTTCTTTTACTCTGTCTTGTTTCTTTCCCATATTCTTATGTTAACTTAAAAAGTTATATTACGCAAAATATTTAATTACTTGCATGGCCAAATAAGCAATTCCTGCTCCGATTAATGGTCCTACTGCAACTCCATTAAATAAAGCAACAGCCAAAATAGTACCAAATACTAATGCAGTAGTTATATGAGGATCTTCCGAAAGCAAGGTTAAACCATTTTTAGCGATAAGGGCCACTACTATTCCTGCCCCTAAGGCAATCCATGCATAAAAAGATCTCATTGCCTCGCCAAGCTGTTTAAATCCTATGTCTCCAGTCGCAATCGGAACTAGTACGGCAATTGTAATAACAGTAACACCCCAATTAATTCCTTTTGACTGAAGAGCAGGAAAAATCTTTGAATCAAGCCCTACTGCCTTAATAATTAATAAAACGGCAACCGCAACGATAAGCGACTGGTTTTTCGCGATAAGCCCGATACCTAATAAGACTACTAAAAACAATGTAGCTTGTGAAAACATTCCTTTTTACGTCCCTTCTAATAAGTTCTCAAATTTGTTAGATTCCATTGGGTGGGAACAGAACCACACCTTCATAGCATAAAACTAAATCTTCTTTCAGTGAGGTGTTTTAGCTCGGAAAATATGTTAGTAACCTTCTGCAAAAGAATGCCGGTAAGTCCCTGTCTAAGAAACCCATAACGGTCCTAAAGATCATCCAGACGAAAACATCAGGAAGATGTGCTCTTAAGTGTGTTCCTTTTTTCCGTATTTTTATGGGATGTTTATCCTACTCTTTTGAAAAGTGGTTTTACTTGCCTTAAAGAGCGTGATAAAAAGACCTTTTCGAGATTCTTCCATTCTAAATATAAATTACGAGAGTAGAATATAAAGAAGCTAAAAATTGTCGTTAAAAGGAGGAAAAGCTTTGTCTCTTCAATTCCTATACCGTATTTTAAGAGGACTATTTATCATAGCTGTCGTGGTCAGTCTTTTTCTCCTTGTTTATTTTCTTTCAAGTCTGACCTACCCTTTTATTATTGCGCTAATACTTTCTTTTATGATAAACCCATTAGTCAACCTTCTTGAAAAGTGCCATCTTCCACGAAGTATAGCTGTTTTTCTCGTGTTAACCGGAGTTGTTGCAATCCTAGCTGGATTGCTGACTTTATTGATAGCCGAAATTGTTAGTGGGACAACCTATTTGGCATCAGTCGTCCCCACACATTTTAAAACACTTGTTTATTATATTGAAACTCTTTTTGCAAACCAAATAATACCTTTTTATGATCAAATGACAAGCTTATTTCAAAACCTTGGTGCAGGTCAGCAAGAGACAATCTTATCGAATATTGAACATATTAGTGAGCGTATTTCAACAAGTGTCGGGGAGTTCATTAAACATTTCTTAGAAAATATTCCTGTCATATTCAGTTGGATACCCAATGCTGCCACTGTCATCGTTTTTTCATTATTAGCTACATTTTTTATTAGCAATGATTGGTATAAACTAAAAAGATTTTTTTCAAAAATACTTAACAAGAAGGCAAAGGTGAGCGGACAAACAGTACTCACAGAATTAAAAAAAGCGTTGTTTGGTTTTTTAAAAGCTCAAGTAACGTTGATTTCTATTACCACTTTTATTGTTTGTATCGGTCTGCTCCTATTAAGAGTAGAGTATGCCTTAACAATTGCCTTACTTATTGGCTTAGTTGATTTACTACCTTACGTTGGAACTGGGTTGATCTTTGTTCCATGGATCATTTATTTAGCTTTAAGCGGTCATATCAAGCTCGCCATTGGACTTGGTATTTTATATCTAATTGTCATCGTCCAAAGGCAAATAATGGAACCAAAGGTACTCTCGACCTCTATTGGGCTTGATCCTTTAGCAACACTTATTTCATTGTTTGTTGGGTTTAAACTGATTGGATTTCTTGGACTCCTTGCCGGTCCCATTGTATTGGTTATCATTAATGCCTTAGTAAAAGCAGGCATCATATCAGATATTTGGAACTTTATATTAGGAAAAAAAACCGCTTAACAGCGGTTTTTCAGCGAATAATTGTTATTCTGTTATTGTAGATCCATTTTCTGATAAGGCGTTGAATAAACGGCTTTACGAATTTTCTTGTTGGTGGAATTAATAAAAAGAAACCGATGGTATCAGTCACAAAGCCGGGAGTTAACAGTAAAACCCCGCCAATTAAAATACAAAGGCCATCTATAACAGAATCTCCAGGAAGCTCACCTGTTCTCATTTTTTCCTGTGCCTTTCTTAATGTTTCTAATCCCTGTTGTTTGGCTAATGCAGCTCCTACAATACCAGTTAAAATGATAAGTAAAATAGTCGGCAAAACTCCAAACGTATTCCCAGATAAAACAAGCAGTCCAATTTCGATAGCTGGTACAATAATTAGAATGAACAAGAGGATACGCATGTAATCCACCTCTAGCATTATTAGTCTTGTTATTAGTATATGTTAAACGACAAAAAAAGAGAAGGAAAAGCACCTTCTCTTTTGGTTCACGTTTAAAGAATAGCAACCCTGTATTGGATTGTGTATGAATGCCTAGCTTTCATAACATGCCCGATTTCTTAGGCTGTTCAAGGCCTCCTGCTTTTCTTTCTTACAGCACGCTTGCGTGGCCTTTATAAATAGCACCTCGTGTCCCGTCTACTGTAATCTCCATATCATCTTCAAGTAAAGAAGTTGCCCCTTCAACACCTACGATCACTGGGATACCCAGGCTTAAACCGACCACAGCTGCGTGGCTTGTTAGGCCGCCTTCTTCTGTAATAAGAGCAGAAGCCTTTTCTAGAGCCTGAATCATATCACGATCTGTATTTCTTGATACTAGAATAGAGCCTTGAGTCATTTTTTGCTCAGCTTCTATTGCAGTATTGGCAATCACTACTTTACCAAATGCCGACTTCCGGCCAATACCTTGGCCTTTTGCAATTACGTCACCTACAACATATACTTTCAACAGGTTTGTAGTGCCAGCTTCCCCTATCGGAACACCTGCAGTAATAATAATAAGATCTCCGTGCTTTACAAGGCCGCTTTCAAGTGAACGTTGAACAGAGCTTTCCAGCACCTCATCTGTTGAGTTGGCTTTTTGGCCATTCACAGCTTCTACTCCCCATACTAATGCAAGCTTTCTTGATACAGCTTCACATGCAGTTACAGCTACGATAGGCGCTTTAGGTCGATATTTCGAAATCATTTTGGCCGTATAGCCACTTTCAGTTGGAGCGACAATAGCGGATGCACTTAAATTAATCGCTGTATGAGCAACAGACTGACCGATTGCATCTGTAATTGACATTCCGGCTAATTGGCTGTGCATAGAGAGAATTTGTTTATAATCAAGGGCTTGTTCTGCACGAGAAGCAATATTGTGCATTGTTTGTACTGCCTCGACAGGATAAGTACCGGCAGCAGTTTCTCCTGAAAGCATAATAGCATCAGTACCATCAAGGATGGCATTTGCTACATCGCTTGCTTCAGCGCGTGTAGGACGAGGATTGCGCTGCATGCTATCCAGCATTTGGGTCGCTGTAATAACAGGCTTGCCAAGTGCATTACATTTCTTAATAAGCTCTTTTTGAACAAGTGGAACCTCTTCAGCAGGAATTTCTACACCTAAGTCACCACGAGCCACCATTAAGCCATCGGAAACCTCAAGAATTTCGTCGAGGTTATCAACACCTTCTTGGTTTTCAATTTTTGGTATAATTTGGATATCAGATGCTTTATACTCTTCTAAAAGCTCGCGAATTTCAAGGACATCTGAAGCACGCCTTACAAAGGATGCAGCTATAAAATCTACTCCTTGCTCAATACCAAAGATAATATCCTTAGCATCTTTTTCTGTCATTCCAGGAAGGTTCACACTAACTCCAGGAACATTTACACCTTTTTTATTTTTCAATGTGCCGCTATTTAAGATTTTTGTTTTAATTTCACTCTTAGACTTATCAATTTCAATAACCTCTAAGCCAATTAATCCGTCATCCAAAAGAATAGTCGACCCTTTGTGAACATCATCAATTAACCCGCTATATGTAACCGAGAATTTTTCAGAGGTTCCCACAACCTCATCCATTGCTACGATAATTTCCGAGCCGGCAACTAATTCAAGCGCCCCGTTTTCCATTGTATTTGTACGGATTTCAGGCCCCTTTGTGTCTAATAGAATGGCAACATTTTTACCAAGTTTCTTTGAAGCTTCACGAATGTTTTTAATTCTTGCTCCGTGTTCTTCAAAATCACCATGCGAAAAATTTAACCTTGCTACATTCATACCCGCTTCCATCAATTGAGTCAGCTTTTCCACGCTTTCACTTGCAGGACCAATAGTACAGACAATTTTAGTTTTACGCATTCGTTTTTCCTCCTAATTTCTTTATCCTATTCTGGCAGACGAAAAACCCCCACTGGTGGAAGTTTAGCTTTATGAAAACGCTTTTTCAAAAAATTTGTTGCTATTTCGAAAAGCGCAAGGCTTTATTCCTTCGGAGACAAGCACTTGGGCGATCCGGCATGAAGGTTGTTCTTTAACCTTCTTCACGAATTGGCTTACGACCTTCGGACCGATGGCACTCAGAGCTGTAATGACAACTCACCTTAACACAGCTGCACTTTAATCACCTTAAACTCCTCTGACACTTAAAAAGAAAAGCCCAATTCGAGCCTCCCAAAAAGGCTTGTATTGCCTATTGAGAGGAATGGCTTGTACCTTTAAGAATTGGGATAGACCCTTTTAGCTAGGGCAATCCTAAGACAAAGGATATGATATCACTTCCATGGATAAGATACCTCCTAAAGGAAAGAGGCCAAGACTTGAAGCAACCATCGATTCACCGATTACCATTTCATGTAAGCAATGCTCGCTTTGACTGGGAGACTATGAAATCGATCCCTTTTAGATCGATAATTCTTTAGATAATAAATACATCGATTGATCAACTGTATGCTTTTGTTCTAAAATTTCTAGAATATCGTGGTCAACAAGCTTATTGTTCTGAATACCTACACAACGGCCGCCTTTGCCTTCTAACAGCAATTCAACCGCATAAGCACCTAAACGACTTGCAAGCACTCTATCAGCAGCTGTTGGCGAGCCGCCTCTTTGGATATGACCTAACACAGATACTCTTGTTTCGAGCTGTGTTGCCTCTTCAATTTTTTTCCCAAATTCCACTCCACTGCCAACACCTTCAGCTACGATTATGATACTGTGTTTTTTACCGCGTTCATGTCCTCTTTTTAAACGACTGATGATTTCATCCATATCATAATCTGCTTCTGGGATTAAAATCGTCTCCGCGCCTCCTGCAAGACCGGACCAAAGAGCTAGATCTCCAGCATGTCTTCCCATTACTTCGATAACATATGTACGTTCATGAGAGGTAGCCGTATCACGGATTTTATCAATAGCATCAATCACGGTATTTAAAGCAGTATCAAAGCCGATTGTAAAATCTGTTCCTGGGATGTCATTATCAATCGTTCCGGGAACTCCTATACAAGGGAAGCCATGCTCAGTTAACTTTTTTGCACCCATGTATGAACCGTCTCCGCCTACGACAACCAAGCCTTCAATTCCATGTTCCTTTAATTGCTTAATTCCTTTTTGTCTTCCTTCTACTGTTTTGAACTCAGGGCAACGAGCTGTATAAAGCTTAGTACCTCCGCGGTGAATAATATCACCAACTGAACCAAGTTCAAGTTTTTCAATATTTCCTGCAATTAAACCAGTATATCCACCATAAACTCCATAAACCTCAACATTATGGTAGATAGCCTTTCGAACAACTGCACGAACGGCTGCATTCATTCCTGGTGAATCTCCGCCGCTTGTTAACACACCAATTCGTTTCATCCTTCTCACCTCAAATAGGTAGTATGTAAGTGTAATAAATAGGTCTTTTTCGCAGACTTTGTTGCTTTAATTAAGTGAAGTTTCTTGCAGAGCAAAGGGGCGATCACAAATTCGATTCTCATAAAAAGGCTTGTACTCCCTTTTTGGGTAATCGACCTGAGCTAAGTCTTATCATTCCCGAGAATATATCTCTTGCAGGAAGATGTCAGGTGTGATCCTTGAAGCAAACAGCGAATGACTGATTGCATTTGGATATCAGCAACACTCTATTAGAATAGAACCTATCAATCCCATGATGTATATATTGAAAGAAAATAGCCCGGTCATAACAAATATTCCTTTAGACCAAACCCATTATACAATAAAATAAAGTTTTTTGGAGCATTTGTGCAAAAATTCACGAAACCTAAAACCTTTCCTTTTTTTCACAGTGTACGATCGTTTGTTTAAAGTCATAAAATAAAAGCAGACTGACTCAGTAGTATAGCACCTAATTCATTCTCTCTTTCTTCGAATAGGATTCTTCTTGAAGTGAGAGAATGATTTGATCATGGCACTATATGGAGTCAGTCAATAAATTAAAGCTTCCATCAGCGGGAATTATACTTTTGACCCGCCCCCAAGTTTAAAGAAATCAGTATGGTATTTATTTTACCCCAAGAAGATCATCAGCAAACGAAATTTTCCCGATCTGCTTGTATTTGTTATATCTATGTTGGACTAATGATGTACTGTCCAACTTACTTAGTTCAGATAAAGAAGCTTGAAGTCTCTCGCCAATCTTTACTGCTTGACCATCAACATCACGATGGGCACCGCCTCGTACTTCTGGGACAATTTCATCTATGACTCCTAACTGCTTTAAATCAGGTGCTGTAATTTTCATCGTTTCAGCTGCTTTTTTCGCTAAAGAAGCATCTTTCCAAAGCAATGCAGCTGCCCCTTCAGGAGAAATGACTGAATAAGTGGAGTTCTCAAGCATGTGAAGGTGGTTCCCTACACCTAATCCTAATGCTCCCCCGCTTCCTCCTTCTCCAATAACAATGCAAACCACAGGAACAGTAAGACCTGCCATTTCAAAAAGGTTTTTTGCAATAGCTTCACTCTGTCCTCTTTCTTCAGCAGCTTTTCCGGGATAAGCCCCTTTTGTATCGATAAAGCATATAATCGGACGCTGAAATTTATCAGCTTGTTTCATTAAACGCAGAGCTTTTCGATATCCTTCTGGATGCGGCATCCCAAAATTTCTGTGGATATTCTCTTTCGTATCTTTTCCTCGTTGATGACCAACCACTGTCACTGGGACGCCATTAAACTTTGCGATTCCGCCAATGATCGCAGCATCATCTCCGAAATAACGATCACCATGCACTTCGAGAAAATCTGTGAACAATCGTTCTATATAATCAAGGGTTGTCGGCCTGCTTGGATGCCTCGCAATCTGGACTCTATCCCATGGCTGAATATTCGTATAAATTTCTTTTTCCAGTTTTTCTAATCTTCCTTCAAGCTTTTGAATTTCAGAAGAAAGATCAACATCAGCATTCTTTGTAAACTCTTTTAACTCACTGATTTTTTTTCTAAGCTCAATGACTGGTTTTTCGAATTCTAACTCACCTACCACTGCTTTCCACCTCCCGGCTGGTGAACATCGAGGATCGTTGTCAACACCTCTTTTAAGTCATGTCGATTTACAACCTTGTCAAGCTGACCATGCTTTAAAAGGAATTCAGCTGTTTGAAAATCCTCAGGTAACTCTTCTCTGATTGTTTGTTCAATGATTCTTCTTCCTGCAAAACCAATTAGTGCACCAGGCTCTGCAAGATTATAATCTCCTAAGGATGCAAAGCTTGCAGATACGCCTCCTGTTGTAGGATGGGTCATAACGGATATAATTAACCCTTTTTGTTCACTGAACAGCTTTAAACTTGAGCTTGTTTTGGCCATTTGCATGAGGCTTAAAACTCCCTCTTGCATTCTCGCTCCGCCAGATGCTGTAAAAATAATAAATGGTACTTTCATCTCTCCGGCACGTTCAATAGCACGGGTGATTTTCTCACCTACTACTGATCCCATACTGCCCATTCGAAAGCTTGAGTCCATTACGGCAATCACTGTTTTAAAGCCATCAATTGTACCATGACCTGTAATGACCGCTTCGTTCATTTTCGTTTTTTTTCGGTCCTTTTCAAGCTTTTCCAAGTAACCTGGAAACTCAAGTGGGTTTTCTGACAGCATTTCCTTGTCAAATTCATTAAAAGAACGTTCATCAAACAAGCTTTTTATCCGCTCTTTAGCTGTCATTTGCAAATGATAACTGCAGCTCATGCACACTCTTAGGTTTTTATTTAATTCTTTTGTGAGCATGATCTTTTTGCAGTTAGGACATTTAGTCATAATTCCTTCCGGTACATCGTGTTTTGCTTGTTCTGACGGAACCGACGCATATTTTTTCTTTTTTGAAAATAAGTCCTTTAGCAAGATAATACCTCCCTAATCTATGAAGGTTTGTCATTCTGAGAATAATTGCAATATACATAGTATTACTAGAATGATGAAAAAATGGTACTTAGAATTAGGCTTTAAATTGGAAATAATTTTATTTTACTAATCAATATTGACTTTTAAACACAAATTGATATAAGCCTTGTTTGCTTCTTCTTGATTTTTGTTAAGCAACGCATCTGTTAAATGATCAAAGTTTTTTTGAGCAGTTTGCGGAAGCTTTGGAACGACAACTTTCAAATACTCGTTCAATACGATCCATACTCTTAATAGCAAATAGTTATCAGCAATTGTTAATAGTTCTGCCATAAATTCTCTATATTCAAACTCATGAGAGTGAAGTTTTTTCTTTAATAGCTTTATTTGCTTACATTTGTCTTTCGTTAAAATGAGTTGAATGGCGTTTTTTTCTAAAAGCTCATTCATTTCCAGCAGATCAGCTTTTGCGTTGGTATCTTGAAGGATAAATGTACCGAGAAGATCGACCAAATGATGATCCTTAAAATCTTTAATAAATGTACCTTCGCCCCGTCTTGTTTCGATGATTCCCAGCAGCTCAAGTGCACGGAAAGCCTCGCGAACCGATGATCTTCCAACCGTCAGGCGTTCTGCTAATTCCCGTTCTGAAGGAATTTTATCGCCAGCCTTCAGCCCGTCGTGTTCAATAATTTCTCTAATTTGCTTTAATATTTGTTCGTACACTTTAGACTGAGAAGAGGACACAGGCTCTCACTCACTTTTCTTCAATGATTGCTAACCTTCTAGTTTTCTCCGCTATTTCTTCGGGATCAACTTTAATCCGGGCAACACCGGTTTCCATTGCAGCCTTCGCCACTGCAGCAGCAACAGCCGGAGCAACTCTTGAATCAAAAGGAGCAGGGATTACGTAATCATCTCTGAGTTCCTCCTCAGAGATTAAGGATGCAATGGCTTCAACAGCAGCAATTTTCATCTGCTCATTAATATGAGTAGCACGAACATCCAGTGCACCTCTAAAAATTCCTGGGAAAGCAAGAACATTGTTTACCTGATTTGGAAAATCCGATCTGCCTGTCCCAATGACGCTGGCTCCAGCTGCTTTTGCTTCTTCAGGCATGATTTCAGGTACAGGGTTAGCCATCGCAAAAATAATTGCCCCATCATTCATCGTGGAAACCATTTCTTTTGTTAAAGCTCCTTCGACTGACACTCCGATAAATACATCTGCACCTTTGATCACATCGGAAAGAGAACCATCAATCCTTTTATGATTCGTGAACTTCGCCACTTCAGATTTTACATTATTCATTCCAAATGGGCGTCCATCATAAATAGCACCCTTTGAATCACACATTATGATATCTCTTACACCATAACGGTATAATAATTTAATAATGGCGATTCCGGCTGCACCAGCGCCATTTGCGACTACTTTTATGTTTGCCATTGGCTTGTTGACCAGTTTTAGAGCATTCACAAGACCAGCAACTGTTACAATCGCCGTTCCGTGCTGGTCGTCATGAAAAATAGGGATGTTTGTCTCTTTTTTAAGCCTTTCCTCAACTACAAAGCAGTTGGGAGCCGCGATATCTTCAAGATTTACTCCTCCAAAAGTTGGTTCAAGAAGCTTTACAGTTTCTATAATCTTATCTACATCAGTTGTATTTAAACAAATTGGAAAAGCGTCTACTCCAGCAAAGCTTTTGAATAATACCGCTTTCCCCTCCATCACAGGCAAGGCAGCTTCAGGACCTATATTTCCAAGGCCAAGAACTGCCGTACCGTCTGAAACAACTGCTACCATATTTCCTTTCATTGTATAGTCATATACTTTGTTTCTATCATCGTAGATTGCTTTACACGGCTCGGCTACCCCAGGAGAATATGCAAGGCTTAAATCATCAGCATTTCGAACAGGAACCTTTGATTTTGATTCCAATTTCCCTTTATTAATTCGATGGATATGTAAAGCTTCTTCACGTAAAGACATCATCTTTCACTCCTTAAGGTTCCTTCATAGAATTTGGTGGTCTGGCCACTTTTAGTCATTATAAAACTATAACACAACTTTCCTTGTAGTAAAATGATATATTAATCAGGATTTACACACTACATTTTGTTCACCAAGTGTTTTCCTTAGCAGGCTTATACATTCATCAGTGGGGTTAACACTATATTCCTCCGGTAGTTGAATTGTTTTCTTTTGGCTGACATAATACAAATAGACAGGTGATTGCCCCTTGTATAGTTGTATAATTTCTTTAACAGTTTTTAAATTTCCTTCTTCCTCTGCAAAAGGTTCAATTTTTAAGAAAAGGGAATTTGTTGTTTCTGGTTCAAGCTCATCGATTATTTTCCCATCCTGGATAATGAATTGTAATTGATTATTTCGATTCTCAACCTTCCCCTCCAGGCAAAATATTGCTCCTTCATATAACCTATCGCTTAATTTGGAAAATGTATCTGGAAAGGCAACTGCTTCTAATTCGCTTGTTTCATCACTGATCGTTAAAAAGGCCATGACAGCACCTGCTTTAGTACGAATTGTCCTTACCTTCGAAATAATTGCTCCTATTTTCACCTTAAGATGCAAGTACCCGTAAGCATCGGCAAGCTTTACCGTTTTTAGTTTTTGAAATGTTCGAGAGTAAGCAGAGATTGGATGAGCTGAAAAATAAAAACCGAGGACTTCCTTTTCATAGTCCAGTTTTTGGATAATATCAAGCGGCTCCACTTCAATGTATTTAGGCTTAATATTCACTTCTTCTTCAAACATGAAATCAAGTTGATCATCTTCAGTTTTAAATAACTCAGAGTGTTCTAAGGCTACATCCACACTTGCTAATAATACAGCCCGATCCTTATTAAACTCATCCATTGCTCCTGACATAATTAAAGCTTCGATTGTTTTTCGGTTTATCGCTTTATGTGACACTCTGACGCAAAAATCAAAAAAGTCTTGAAAAGGACGCTGTTTTCTAACATGAAAGATTTCCTTGACTGCTGAAACCCCTACACTTTTTATGACAGCTAAGCTAAAGCGGATTCCTTTTTTCTCCGGGATAAAAGGATATGAACTTTTATTAATAGAAGGTGGAAGAATCTCGATGTTCTGCTGCTTTGCTTCACGTAAATAGTGTGCGATTTTGGAGTCATTCCCGATAACACTTGTTAATAAAGCAGCTGTGAAATACAGCGGAAAATGCGTTTTTAAATAGGCCAGCTGAAAACCAATCATACTATATGCGACAGAATGGCTTCTATTAAAGCCATAATTTGCAAATTTCACAATCAAATCATATAGCTTATGGGCGGTATTTTCCTTGTATCCTTTTTTCAAGCAGCCTGTCACAAATCGATCTCGCTCTTTATCCAGTAATTCTTTGATTTTTTTTCCCACTGCCCTTCTTAGTAAATCCGCTTCTCCCAAAGTAAAGCCTGCCATTTTAGATGCAATCTCCATAATCTGTTCCTGATAGACAATAACACCATAAGTATTCCTAAGGATAGGTTCAAGATCAGGGTGAAGATAGCGGACAGTTTCCTGCTTATGTTTCCTTTTAATAAAGTGTGGAATATTTTCCATTGGGCCGGGACGATAAAGAGCATTTACGGCTACAATGTCCTCAAGCGTTGTAGGCTTCAGCCTTTTTAATACACTTCTCATACCATCGGATTCCAGCTGAAAGACGCCTGTTGTATCTCCCCTGCTGAGCAAGTTAAACGTCTGCTTGTCTCGGTAAGAAATTTCTGCAAACGAAATCCTTTTCCCTTCCTCTTTTTCAATCATTTGAATAATTGTTTGAATAAGGGTCAGATTCCTGAGGCCTAAAAAGTCCATTTTTAACAGACCTAAATCCTCCAAGTAATCCATTGAATATTGGGTTAAATAGACATCTTCATGGCCCTCCTGAATGGGAATAACATCTGTGAGAGGCTGCTCGCTAAAAACCACACCAGCAGCGTGTGTAGACGTATGTCTTGGCAGGCCTTCCAGTTTTAATGCCGTTTCAAAAATTTTATTGGCAAGCTCTGATTTAGCGATATACTCCTTTAGTTTAGGAGACTCATTTAGTGCCTCCTGCAAGGTAATTCCAACACGGGATGGAATCATTTTTGTAAGCCTATCAGCTTCTTTTGCTGAAATTCCCATTACTCGTCCAACATCTCTTAATGCTGCTCTTGCTGCTAAAGTTCCAAATGTAATAATTTGTGCTACATGCATAGCACCATATTTTTTTGTTACGTAAGTAATCATTTCATCACGCCGATTGTCCGGAAAATCGATATCGATGTCAGGCATGGTCACCCGTTCAGGGTTTAAAAAGCGTTCAAATAACAGCCTGTGTTCAATTGGATCTACATTTGTAATTTTAAGAGCGTAAGCCACTAATGAGCCTGCCGCAGATCCCCGCCCAGGACCTGTAAGAATTCCTTGTTCGTGTGCATGCTTCATAAAATCCCAAACAATTAAAAAATAATCACTAAACTGCATTTTTTTAATAATATCTAACTCATAGGTTAATCTTTTGTAATAGCTGTCATCAGGTTGCGGAAATCGCTCCTTCAGCCCTTTTAGGCAAATTCTTTCAAGATACTCATCAGCAGATTCTCCTTGTGGCGCAGGATATGTAGGGAGTTGTGTAATTCCCAGCTCAAGCTTTACATGACACCTTTGAGCAATATGTAAGGAGTTTTCAAGTACCTCAGGATTGTCAGCGAACAACTCTGCCATTTCTTCTGCGGATTTCAAGTACAGTTCTTCAGTAAAAAGGCTCTTTTCTTCTATCATTTCTGATAGTTTCTTTCCTTCTTTTACTGCTAAAAGACATTTATGTGCAAAGGCATCTTCTTTCTGAAGAAAATGGACATTGTTTGTGGCAACAGCTTTCACACCTGTTTTTTCAGACAGTTCTAATATCGCCCTGTTAAGATTTTGCTCCTCTATCCCTTTATGAACCTTTTGAATAGAGAGGTAGAAGGAATTCTTTCCATAAATTGAAACAAACCGGGAAAGCATAGCTTCGGCCTCTTCATACAGCCCAGACAACAGGAGCTGCTCAATCACTCCATCATGTCCAGGGGAGACCGCTATTACCCCTTCCCTGTAGCTTTTCAGCCAGCTTTCTTTCATCCCGGCTTTTGATTTTGTTTGCAAAGCACTGCTGATTTTTAGTAGATTTCTATAACCCGCATTATTCTCTGCGAGCAGCACAAGCGGATAAGAAAGCTCTTGGTTTTCTTCGACTAGAACTGAAGCTGTCAGCCCGATGATCGGCTTCACTCCATGCTTCTCGCACAATTTATAAAAAGCGATTGCTCCGTACATAACATGAACATCAGTAATTGCAAGCGCACGGAACTTTTGATGCTTTGCTTGTTCAACAAGCTTTTCGATTTTCACAGAACTACTTAACAAGCTATAAGCGCTTTGCACTTGCAAATGAACGAAAGGCAATCATATTCCCACCTTTAATTTTGGCAGTTTTCGTAAACTTGTTGCTATAACAGGCAAAGTTATGAATCCGAGAGGCTTTTTACCTTCAGACGTGAGAAGTGGTGATGTGGAACTAGAAGCTATCGACGAATCATTAATTTCCTTATTCTACCATCTTATCATCCCTCAAAAAAGCAACAATTTTTTTGAAAAGAGCCTTAAAATTTTTTTCACTATATACATTATATTTGTTGAAGTGAAATTGGACAAACGGAACATAGTTGTCCATCTTGGTCCATATAAATACATATAGAGAGGATGGTGCTATCTATGGATCCAAAGGTTGCTTTCATGCCAAATTTTATTATGTGTTATTTTATCGCTTTAGGGGTTATGTTGGGAGGAACATTGATAGGCGGAATAGGCGCCTATCTGTCTGGTCAGCCTCCGCTTACTTATATTTTCAGTTTAGCCAACAGATTAAAAATATGGGCACTTGTTGCTGCGATCGGCGGAACCTTCGATGCTGTTTACAACTTTGAACGAGGAATTTTAGAGGGGAATACAAGAGACATGTTTAAGCAATTTTTGTTAATACTATCTTCCTTAGGCGGGGCCCAAACAGGCTGGCTGATTATTCATTGGCTGACTCAGGAGCATCTTTCATCATGAGAATTCCACCGTATTACCGGAGGCCTGGCTGGCAGCGTTTTTTTGCAGGAGTGGTGATAGGGTCAGTAATCAGCTGGTGCTTCTTTTTATTTACGTATGTCACTTTGCAGGAAAAGCAAATTTCTCAGATTCAGGAACAAAAAGATACAATAGCAGATTTGAAACAAAAGAAAAAAATTTATGAAGAAGATTTTCTAGAATACAACAAAGAAAATTTAAAAAAACTGACTGTTCAAAATATTGAAGTTCGAATAACAAACGGTGATAAATACAAATTTACACCCTTTATGACTGGAATGGTAAAAGAGCAAGTGAAGGACGATATATCAGATATTCTGGCAAAGGATATTGATAGTGTGCATAAAACACGAAATTTAATTAAGCTGGCGATCGAAAATAAAATTTATCCGATTGATGATAAAGAATACAAAGTAAAGGTTGTAGAGATGACGATATCTACAACAGTTTCTATTGGTTTAGAATTATCTTTTGCAAAATAACGTATTGAAACAACAGAATTGTTTCGAAGCAGTACTGGAGCTACCAAATGTGGAACAAAAAACACAAGGCGCTGGTCCTTCGGCGACAAGCATTCGGGTGAACCGTCTTGGAGGTTCTACTTTAACTTTCTCGGTTTAATTGGCTTATGACCTCGAGGGGCTAGGAGCTGAGCTGGACACAGACTACACTCTTTAACACGTTAATACTTTAATTAACTTGAGTTTTCTAATTTGATAAAAAATTTAAAAGTTTTTTAAATCTTCTTGAAATTTGTCGCCTTCTCCCCCTCTTTCATATAGAATAAAGATAAGTAAAAAATCTATCTCATAAGTGTGACGATTTGAATATCACACATCCAATGCTAATATGGAGGGGATAAAAAATGTTTGTTATTAATAATCGGAGATTGGCTCAAGAGAAAGTCGACCGCATTTTACAAGGCTATTCAGCTTATGCAGAATCAAAAGAATTAGCATATTTAATAAAAAAGGAACTGGAAGCCCGTCAATTACCGTTTTTTGAAGACCGGACAGAAATTGGCTATTGGTTTATACCTGAAGAACATCCCAGTCACTTTAGAGAGCACCGATCCTAATTACTACCACTCACCTCAGGCAATTAAAACCTTCTAATTTATTATGCTATCACTCTCACACAATATACTCAAACGACCTTGTCCGAACGAAAAGCACAGGGCGATTTGCCCAACTCAAAGAGCGAGTACTCAAATGAGCCTCCCGGGAAGGCCGCCCTTGTCTTTTTCAAGATTTGGCTTTTGTACCTTAAAAATCGAGATACGCGCTGGAGCTGGACAATACTACCTCATATAATACCATTATCTTTCATTTAAATTAAACGATCATATCCTTGAAAATCGAGGGCATTATTGCCCTCTGCATCAAACATCCTGACACAATTTTTCCAGATCACTTAGGATTTGCTCTACTTCTTCTAAACTTTTAACCGATGCACCTGCAGCCAATGGATGGCCTCCGCCATTATATTTTTTCGCAAGTTGATTAATAACAATTCCTTTCGAGCGCAGACGGACTCTGATTTGATCTTCTTCTTGCACGAATAACACCCAAGCTTTCAATCCTTCTATATTGCCTAGGATTCCGACAAGCTGCGAAGCATGTGATGGCGTTGCTTCAAATTTATCCAAAATATCCTTTGTGATCACCATTGAAGCTGATCCTGAAGGAGATAATTGGAAATTCTCCATCATATATCCAGACAGCTTTGCCACATTAACACTTGTTTTATATAGCTCGTTATAAAGTTCGGTTGGATCAAAGTTGTATTGGATTAGTTCACTTGCATATTTAAATGTTTTTTTCGTCGTATTTGAAAAAAGGAACCTGCCAGTATCGCCAACAATTCCTGCAAAAATTAATTGAGCTGCTCTATCATTTAGCTTTAGTCCCTTATCCTTGCCAAACAAGTAGAACTCATAGATCATTTCACTGACTGAGCTTGCTGTTGTATCGACCCAAAGGAGATCTCCATACTGATCCTCGTTAGGGTGATGATCAATCTTAATTAGTTTGGAACCTGTGTTATACCTTTTGTCACATATGCGTTCTTGATTTGCCGTGTCACAAACAATAACTAAGGCACCTTGATAGTGATCATCTGTAACTTTATCTAATTCATAAAGGAATTCTAACGAAGGTTCGGAAGCGCCGGTAACAAGTATCTTTTTTGAGGGAAAGGAGTTTTTCAACATTTCAGCAAGTCCGCATTGTGACCCATAGGCATCAGGATCTGGACGAACGTGTCTGTGTAAAATAATGGTTTCATATTTAATAATTTCTTCTAGAATTAATTCTTTCATAAATAGACTCCTTCATTTTATAATTATTCATTATACCTCATCTGTCTAAGAGAAAAAACAGCGAGAAATTTTAACGATGAAAAAGGTTATTAAATGGCTTGTCCAAGACTTTCTCTAGTCTATATATGAGTTTTCCGGTTCCTTACCGACTTTTCTAGTCTATGTACGAGTTTTCCGGTTCCTTACCGACTTTTCTGGTCTATGTACGAGTTTTCCGGTTCTATCCATTGTGAGCTAAAGGATCAGGCTTGTCTCTTCAGGATGGACACAAAAATGATACTTATCTATAAATTTAGACCACTGGATTTTCTATTTTGTAAAAGCTAAAATAGAATGTAATGAAGATGTGGAGGATTTCTTTATGCCAATTTTTGTTGTTCTAATTGTTTTCTCAGGTGTTTTTTATTTATTTTATAAGGTTAAGTTTTACCGAACAAAAAAATCAATGGAAAGACAATGGCTTTCTGCAAAGTCCAGTATTGCACTTGGTTCCTTTATTTTTTTCTTTGGAATAAACCAGCTTTTCATTTATCGATCAAATGTATCTCTCATTATAGGAGCTGTTTTTATAATTGTAGGATTAACGAGTGCTTGGGCAGGTTATCGGGCGTATAAACACTTTTTGCCTTTAGCAATTCAAGAAGCAGAAGAATCATGAGAACGAAAAGCTTGGAGGCGCTAGTCCTTTGGTGACAAGCTATGAGAGCCGGCTGGAGGATTGTTTTTTAACCTTCTCGGGCGAATAGGCTGATGACCTGGGATGGCGTCTTGCCGGCCAAGACGGACCATATGCCTCCCGCTACTTTCCCATCCTCGCCGCCTGCGCTGGACATCGACAGCTGGCTTTAAAAGTTAATACTTTATTTAACATAAACTTTTGATCCTTTTTAGAATATTTCCAGGGCACTTGTCGTTCGGTGACAAGATAAAACAAGCCTGCAGAATGGTTGGTTTATGCACTTGGGAAAATGCCTATGGAACTGAGGGAAAACGAGAGGGCAAGGGACTTCGAGCATTCTCTGGAAAATCTCGTGAGGTTATGGGCTGAAATATAAATAGTTCTTTACCACTTCAATTGAACCGGCAATGCAAAAACGACATCTACAGAAGATGTCGTTTTTGATTAACTTCTTTCAATTAATTGAACCATCAACATTGCTTTTCCTACTATTACTCCATCGTTTAGAACATCAACGTCAATTTTCCCAAATTTTCGGCCGACTTCTAAAATTTTCGGTCTAATGTCAATCACTGTTTCCATTTGAACAGGTTTTAAAAAGAAAATTGTTAAGTTTTCAACAACAATTTCGCCTTTTTTCTGGGACCGTAAATAGCGATTTGCCGCTTCTGTTACAAGCGTTGTAAAGACACCATACGAAATCGTTCCAAGATGGTTTGTCATTTGCGGGGTCACTTCACAACGAAAGGAATTTTCCTTTCTCATTTCCTCTTCGCTGGCAACAAATTGATTTGTCACAATATCATCGAGCCTTTCACCCACTTGAGGCTGCTTGCTTATCATTTGCAAGGCTTTTAGTACATCCTGCCTGCTTATCATCCCTTCAAGTCGTGCTTGCTGATCGACCACAGGAAGAACTTCAATTCCTTCCCAAACCATAATTTGTGCTGCAGATGCAACAGACGTTTTTCCAATGACAGTGACCGGATTTTTTGTCATTGCCTTTTCTATTGGAGTACTTCGATCAAACCCCACTATATCCTTAGATGTAATCATGCCTTGAATTTTATTATTATGATCGATTACCGGGAATCTCCCATGACCAGATTCAAAATTCTTTTCATACCATATTTCCACCGTATCACTGGGTCTTAGAGAAACCGTTTTATCTGCCGGAGTCAAAATATCTTCTACAAGGACAATTTCTTTTTTAATCAATTGATCATAAATAGCCCTGTTGATCATGGTAGCTACAGTAAACGTATCATAGCTGGTTGAAATAATTGGCAGTTCCAAATCATTAGCGAGTTTTTTTACGGTTTCGTCCGTATCAAATCCACCTGTAATTAGAACAGCGGCACCTGCTTCCAGAGCATACCGATGCGCATTTGTCCTATTTCCAACAATAAGGAGGTTTCCTGCACCAGTATATCTCATCATCGCTTCAAGCTTCATAGCTCCGATTACTATCTTATTTAATGTTTTATGTAATCCAGTACGCCCGCCCAATACTTGTCCATCAACGATGCTTACCACTTCAGCATATGTTAATTTCTCAAAATTTTCTTTGTTTTTTCGTTCAATTCGAATCGTGCCTACACGCTCAATCGTGCTGACATACCCTTTATTCTCGGCTTCCTTAATTGCCCGATAAGCGGTTCCTTCACTGACATTCATGTCTTTAGCTATTTGCCGGACAGAGATTTTCTCGCCAACAGGCAATGAGTCAATATGATTAATAATTTGTTCATGCTTCGTCGCCAAGCGTACTTCACCCTTTACACCCGTCATGATTACTATTTTTATTATAAGGGTGGAGTGAGGTTATATCAACGGAGCATCTGCATTTGTCGTTTTCTTGGTTGTTGTTTTTGTTTGATCGATGATTTTTCAACTCTCTTCTTTGAATAATATAAGATACCTGTTAAATTCCCGCCGATCGCTAATAAAGCAAAGATCATCCAAGCTCCAGAAAAGACCATCTCCATAACACCAGCAGAAAACGTCAACTGCGGGATAGCCCATAAAAGCAAAATAAGCACACATACCAGATAAAAGAATCGTCTCATCTAATCCTTCCTTTCTGTACAAGCCATTTTTTTATTTATATGCTTGTTTTGTGGAAAAAGAAGGTGAAAAGCGGATTAATTTGTATTTAGGATAATAAAATACATAGTTTGGTCATCTTCTATTTTTTGAAAACCTTTTTATCAAGGTTCCTAAAACTAAAGCTGTTCGCTACGGCATAAAATTACTCATATTAGAATAATCGAAGTGGTGATTATATTCCCATTTCCTCATCAATTCAACCAATTTCACTGGGTTTCCGTCCAAATCCCTTGTCATTTCATCCAATTTCATCGAATTTTCCTGACAATTGATACACTATTTTGTAATGTGAAGTCTAGTTACAACAAAAAAGAGAGAATCACTCTCTCTTTTTGATAACTTATTTATAATTCTATTTTATCCCCTGCTTGCAGAACTTTCCCTGCCCCATCCGGCAGCATGTTCACAAATTTGTGTGGATCTTGTTCAATTACTGGGAACGTATTGTAATGAATAGGGACTACTAATTTGGCTTTTACATAACATGCTGCTTCCGCTGCATCCTCTGGACCCATTGTAAAGTTATCGCCGATCGGCAAGAAAGCTAAATCAATTTTATGCCGGTCACCAATAAGTTTCATATCAGAGAACAAACCAGTATCACCAGCATGATAGATCGTTTTCCCTTCTATTTCAAGTAACAAACCGGCCGGCATTCCAGTATAAACAATGGTTTGATTTTCTTCTTCATAGCTCGACCCATGAAAAGCCTGTGTTAATTTCAATTTACCAAAATCAAATTCATGTGCCCCGCCGATATGCATTGGATGAGCATTTACACCCTTCCAGCCTAAATATGTAGCTAACTCAAATGGCGCAACGACAAGAGCATCATTTTCTTTAGCAAGTGTAACAGTGTCCCCTACGTGGTCATTATGGCCATGAGTAAGCAAGATAACATCAACTTTCAGGCCCTCCACTTTTAAGTCAGTCTGTCCATTTCCATTAATGAAAGGATCAATAAGAATGGTTTTTCCCTTAGTTTCAATTTTTACGACTGAATGTCCATGATAAGATACAAGCATATACTTCTCCCCCTTGAAAAATTTTTTACTATAATAGTTTTACACACTTTTTACCTTTTTCCTCTATTTATAATCTTTAAACCTAAATTTTAGCGCAAACTGGGTGGCCTTTTTTGATTAGCGAACGTCAGATAGTTTGTACAACCAAGCATCGGTTTTGTTGCCATTCACTCTCTTTACGAGCCAGATACAACATTTTTTGAGCGAATCATTCCCTCATACTGGGTGAATTGAGCAGATTTTACTTTTGCGCATGCCTTGGGCTTATGACCTATTTGCCCATTTGGCGCCTAATGCTGGACAAGGTTCGCTGCTTTTATACGTTAATCATACTTTAAATAACTCAATTTCCCGAAAATAAAATACACCTTTCCAACTTCGGGATCTTTGAGTAAGGATAAAGAAAACGACCGCATAGAATGGGCCGTTTCCTTTAATATTCGACAATTAATGTTTTTGGATCCTTATATTCTAGACCTTGAGATTCCGCAACAGCCTTATAGGTGACAAATCCTTTTAGAGTATTAATTCCTTTAAGCAGGGCTGGATTTTCATAGCAAGCTCTTTTATACCCTTTATTAGCTATTTGGATGGCATACGGGACTGTTACATTTGTAAGTGCCATTGTCGAGGTTCTCGGGACTGCACCAGGCATATTGGCCACTGCATAATGAACGACGCCATGTTTTTCATATGTTGGTTGATCGTGAGTAGTAGTTCTGTCAGTTGTTGCGAAAATCCCCCCCTGATCTATTGCAATATCTACAATAACCGAGCCATCGGTCATCGATTGAACCATTTCTTCTGTTACTAATTTCGGGGCTTTTGCGCCATGAATAAGAACTGCACCAATAACAAGATCAGATTCTCTAACTGACTCCTCAATGTTATAAGGATTGGACATAAGCGGATTAACCTCTTTACCAAAAATATCATCCAATTGCCGGAGGCGATCTGGGTTAACATCTAAAATTGTCACATCAGCACCTAATCCAATTGCAATCTTAGCCGCATTTGTACCAGCAACTCCACCGCCGATTATAGTTACTTTCCCTCTTTTTACTCCAGGCACTCCTGAGAGAAGAATCCCTTTGCCGCCTTTTGGCTTTTCAAGAAATTGCGCCCCAACCTGGGAAGCCATCCTTCCTGCCACTTCACTCATAGGAGTTAGCAATGGGAGGGAACCGTTTGGAAGCTCAACTGTTTCATAAGCAATTCCCACGACCTTATTATCCATCAAAGCTTTCGTTAATTGCTCCTCAGGTGCAAGATGAAGGTAAGTAAACAAGATTAAATCTTCTCGGAAATATTGATATTCTGAGGATATAGGCTCTTTTACCTTCATAACCATATCCATTGACCACGCCTCTTCAGCAGAGGCAACCATAGTTCCTCCAGCTCTTTCATATTCCTCATCTGTGAAGCCAGATCCATCACCAGCTGTTGCTTCAATAAACACCTCATGACCTGAATGAACAAGATGATTAACTCCCGCAGGTGTAATTGCTACCCGGCTCTCATTGTTTTTCAATTCTTTAGGAATTCCTATTTTCACCCTTAGTACCCCCTTCTAGAAAATCTTTACTTTTAAAGTATTTCCTAGTTTTACTTTATGAAAACAAATTGTAGAAAGAAATTCATTTTTCAGGAAATAGGAGTTTTTTTAAAAAAAGCATGAGTATGTGAAACCGAGCTATCCTTACTCTTCTCTCTCTTAGGGTTTACTCGTTAGAAAATAAACTGCTCGTTGACTCGAAGTACTACAGCAATTCTGCCTTCTTCTCCTTGAGTAAGTTGAAGCTTGGATGAAAAATCGCCGTTTTTGGCTAATAATTATGAGCGGGGTAAAGATTCATGATAAATGTTTATGAATGACATTCAATCCTCCGGTTGCTTCAATGACTGTGCCCGTTATCATGTCAGAATCATTTTCGCATAGAAATGTAATAATTCGGGCTATATCTTCCCCTGTCCCCGAACGTCCTATTGGGGTATTAGCATCCTTTGTTTTTCTGGAGTCCTTTATTGTTGATTCCTTCATTGCTCCTACAATGTTGCCTGGACTAATCATATTTGCTGTTATTCCGTTTTCAGCTTCTTCAAGCGCAATCGATTTCGTCAAAGAAACCAAACCAACCTTTGCCGCACTAAATGCCGCCCGATGGAGCCAACCAGGAGAGCTTTCTGCCCCTTGAAATCCATATGTAACAATACGACCAAATTGTTGTTTTCGCATGATTGGAATAACTTTTTTAAACAAGTGAAAAACAGCACTCAAATTTCCTTCAATCATTTCATACCATTCATGATCTTCATAATCAGCCAAACGTTTTCGGTCAAATATGTATGGCCCTGCATTATTAATAAGGCAATCTACTCGGCCGAACCGTTCGTGTGCCTGATCAACCATTCGATATAAATCCTCTTTCCTAGTAACATCACCCTGAACAAAAAATAAGCGGTCTTCCAAATGCTTGAAGTTCCTTTTCAAATTATCAACAGCGACCAGATCATTTCGGTAATTAACTGTTACATGATAACCTTTTTCTATAAAAGCTTCGGTTACTTTTCGGCCTAATCCTTTTGAACCAGCCGTAATAAGAGCGTGACGCACAGCTTCTCCTCCCTGTGATTGAATAGTAGGTATACAATGAAAAGCGCAAGTCTTTAATCCTCCGGTGGCAAGTAATCGGGCGAGCCGACTGGAAGGTTGTTCTTTACCTTCTTGGACGGATTGGCTAATGACCAAAAGACCGATGACGCCTGGAACTGGACATCGATAGCTGACTTAAACACGTTAATCCTTTAACTAATTTAAACTTCTGATCTAACGTAAAATGGATTTCATCTATACTTTACTACAAAAGAGCTTCCAAAAGCATTCCATGTGATTTAACTTTTTTCAAGTTAGTATAGGTGAAGTAAAAATAATGTTTATTAGCTTTTTCAATTATATGTAAATCGAATAAAAAACTGTACCTAATTAGAAAGCAACACGTGTCTTTCTAATAGCGAGAGGTTAAAGGTTGAGGGCTAATTTCTTTTCCTATTCTCTTTGACTAGTTTTATTAAGATGTTTCGCTTAATTTTGGCCGCATTTCAAACGATTCTTTTTTTATACAAATAACAAACGCTATTTCTTTTCTTCTTGATCAGCAACCGATAGCTTAAACTTTTCTTCGATATGTCCATTATATCTTCTAAATCTGAAATATATTTTTGATTTTCACTTTTCTACATAAAGAAATCTTAATAAAAATACAATGATAATTGAGTTGAAATCGGTTTATCTTCGAAAATGATTCATTTATCTTCGATCTTTTTATAATATCTTCGAAAACAACCGATTTATCTTCGAAAATTTCATTATATCGATTATTCGACATAAATCGACACAATTTTCTTGTATTTTTTGAAACGTAATTCTGATATTATAAAAAAAGCCAGACACACCTTCATGATTGAGGTGAATCTGGCTTTTTTATTGACCTGGAGAATTCCTAATTATGTGTCAATTAGCATTATAAAGTTGAGCTCTCAAGCCCAATTGGAGCGGCTATTTTTAAAAATGGTTACCTATTGTATTCTTCTGGAATGTAACGTTCATTTTGCTCATCAACCACGCCGCTTTCATAGGCATTTGAAATTTGCTGAAATGTTTCCTTTTCTCCTTCATGGTCGAAATAATAAGTGTTTCGGTTCACTTGTTTTTCTTTTTTCATTCTCATCAGCTCCTTGATTCTTTACCTACTAGTGTCTGTGAAATCAAGGAATTTTTTGCTTGGAAAATTCAGCTAATTATTGATGAGACCCTTTGCTTTTTCAATGGCTTCTTTGACTTTTATAAAACCTGTTCCGCCTTCACTCATTCGTTTTTGGACTGCATATACGGGATCTAAAATTTCATACACAGAAACATCAAACAAAGAGGAAGCTTCTTTGAATTCTTCAAGCTGCAAGTCTTTTAGGTAAACTCCTTTTTCAATACATGTGTAGACTAATTTCCCAACTACTTCATGAGCCTCCCGGAACGGCATCCCTTTCGTTGCCAGGTAATCTGCGAGTTCAGTTGCATTTGAGAAATCCTCTTTAGTCGCTTTTGCCATGTTATCTGTTTTTACTCTCATTGTTTCAATCATGCCAGTAAAGATTTGCAGGCTTCCTTCTACCGTTTGAACTGTGTCAAACATGCCCTCTTTATCTTCTTGAAAGTCTTTATTATAGGCAAGCGGTAAGCCTTTCATAACCGTTAATAAAGAAAATAGATTTCCATACACTCTTCCTGTTTTTCCACGAATTAATTCAGCCATGTCAGGATTTTTCTTTTGCGGCATCATGCTGCTTCCTGTTGCATACGTATCATCCAATTCAACAAATTGAAATTCTTGAGAACACCAAAGAATAATCTCTTCGCAAAATCTTGATAAATGCATCATCATCATTGAGCTGTTACTTAGAAACTCTAAAATAAAATCACGGTCGCTTACCCCGTCAAGACTGTTTTCATAAATGGCATCAAATCCTAATTTATCAGCAGTAAAATTCCGATCAATTGGAAAAGTCGTCCCAGCAAGTGCTCCGCATCCTAGTGGGGATACATTGATTCTAACTAAAGATTGCTCAAATCTTTGCTTGTCCCTCTCAAGCATCCAAAAATAAGCCAGCAGATGATGAGCAAACGAAATCGGCTGAGCTCTTTGGAGGTGGGTATATCCTGGTAAGATCGTTTTAACGTTTTCTTCCGCTTTTTTAACTAGTGTCTTTTGGAATTGATTGATCATTTCGATAATTGCTTCGACATGCTTTCTTAAATAAAGATGCATGTCTGTCGCTACTTGGTCATTCCGGCTTCTGCCCGTATGAAGTTTACCTCCAACAGGACCAATCTCGTCAATAAGCAGTTTTTCAATGTTTAGGTGAATATCTTCATAATCCACTTCAAATGGTAATTGCTTCGCCTCTGCTTTTTTGAGTAGCTTATTTAGACCCTCTTTAATTGTCTGAGCCTCTTCTTCACTAATAATCTTACACTTTTCAAGCATAGCCACATGGGCTAATGAGCCTTCAATATCTTCTAAAACCAGCTCCTGATCAAAATGGATCGATGCTCCAAACTCATCGACCCATTTCTCAGGAGTTTTTTGAAATCTTCCTCCCCAAAGCTTCTTCATATACTCACCTTTTCTTTATTCTTAACCATGCTGTTCACTTTTGTTGGAAGTCCAAACAATTCGGTAAACCCAATCGCTGCTTGATGGTCAAATGCATCTTCCTTTGTATAAGTGGCAAGCTTTTCATCGTATAACGAATAAGGTGATTTTCTCCCTTCTACAATGGCATGCCCTTTAAACAGCTTAACTCGTACTACCCCAGTAACATGCTGTTGAGTTTCCTTAAGGAATGCTTCAAGTGCATTTTTGATCGGAGAAAACCAAAGACCGTTATAGATCACTTCGGAAATTTTTTGTTCAATAAGCGGTTTGAAATGGGCAACTTCTTTCACTTGAGTAATATCTTCTAATTCTTTATGTGCCTTGATTAAAGTCATTGCACCTGGACATTCATATATTTCACGTGATTTAATACCAACAAGACGATTTTCAACATGATCAATCCGTCCAACACCGTGCATTCCCGCTAATTCATTTAATTTTAAAATTAATTCAGATAGTGGATAAGATTGACCGTTTAATGAAACCGGCACACCTTGTTCAAACGAAATTTCTACGATATCTGCCTCATCAGGACTGTTCTCTAAAGAGTTTGTGAGATCATAAGCATCTTCAGGGGGTGCAGCCCACGGGTCTTCTAATATCCCGCACTCATTACTTCTTCCCCATAAATTTTGATCAATTGAGTATGGGCTATCTAGTTTAATTGGAACCGGAATGTTATGAGCTTGGGCATATTCAATTTCCTCTTCCCGTGACCAGCTCCATTCTCTCACCGGTGCAATCACCTCTAAATTTGGATTCAATGCTTTGATGGAAACTTCAAAACGAACTTGGTCATTTCCTTTTCCTGTACACCCATGCGCTACGGCGACTGCCCCTTCCTGTTCAGCAATCTCAACCAATTTCTTTGCAATTAGCGGACGTGAAAGAGCAGATACCAATGGGTATTTACCTTCGTATAAAGCATGAGATTGTAAGGCAAGCAATGCAAAGTCCTTTGCAAATTCTTCTTTTGTATCAATCATAAATGATTTGACCGCACCAACTTGCAGGGCTTTTTGCTGAACAAATGCAAGATCCTTTCCTTCCCCTACATCTAAACAACAAGCAATAACCTCATATCCTTTTTCTTGTAACCATTTAATCGCAACAGATGTATCTAGACCTCCTGAATAGGCTAATACAATCTTTTTATTTTCACTCATTAGAAAACCCCTCTCTGTTGTATAAAAATTAATTCATATTCATAAAAATTCAATTATATGTATACACTTTAACAACTTCGATGCATTTTTTCAATAGAAATTTCATAAAAAAACATAACTATTTACAAAAAATTCACTAAATCGTGTAAGATAGCCTATAAAGGGTTTTTATGAGCAACTAATAAAGGGTGTTGGACGATGAAATGGTTTCAATATGATGAACGATTACAAATTGAAGTTCCTGTTATACAGAAAAGCTGGGATAAGATTAGTAAGGAAGAACAAGAAAATATATTAACAAAATGGGAGAAAGTTAGAGGGAGAATTCCAGATCGAATTAAAGAGCTTGAAAAAGAAATCGAAAATAAACAAGCTCAATTAAATGAAGAAGAAAATTTTGAAGCATCTTGCATATTGAACATCCAAATTGCAGACCTTGCGTCTGTCATCAATGATTTATGGATTTGGTATCGGATCAACCAAACAATCAACTCTACAAAAATTCATTCCTAAATATTGATGAACTAGACTTGTTCAATTTCAGAAAAGAAAAGCGCAAGTCCGACCCTCACAAGTATTAACGAGCCGGCAAAATATGACCAAAGGGCCAATTACGCCTGTAAGCTGGAAATCGATAGAATACTCTAAAATGTACAGTTAAATAAATTTAAGCTCTATTGCCATAGAAAATGGTCAAATCTATCACCTGATGTTTAAAGAGCTGTTAAATCTCCCTTTTCTGTTAACAGCCGAAATTGATAATATTTTTCTGCAAACTCCGTAATTCTCTTTGTTTGACGATAATTTATCCCTGCTCCTGTTAAGATCCCTAATAGTGGGATTCCCTGAATAAGTTTCTTTTTTAGTAATGAAAGAAACACAAGTTTAACAGTCTGGCTAAGGAAGACATGAAAGATACGGTCATCGGTTAATACTTCAGTTTCATTACAAAAAAATGGGAGCTCTTCTTCTTTCTCCATGTCATCTACAAGTTTTTTCCATCTCTCATATTGGAATTTCTTCGGTAATAGTGCAGCATGAAAAACTTGCAAAGAAACCATCATCTCACGAGGGACATTCACATTATAGCCGTAGCTCATTGCTGTCAATTGTACAGATTTTAATTGAATACTAACAAGTAATGGCAGATCAATTCCCCACAATAACATGCCTCCTGAACCTGTCATTCCTCCTTGAATAAAAGAGTATAAGCGATGCTTCGCTATTGAAGAAGCTGCTATGTAGTGGAGCTGATCAATCGGAAGCTGCTTTAAATCAGCAAGCTCTTGAATGCTACCATTAAAAACTCTAGCCTTTAATAACAACTGCTCCTTTGCTTCAAGCTGAAATTTGGAATTTTGGATATAAGAATGTAAATGAAAGAAACCATCATCAAGGTTAGTAAAGAAGGAAGGTTTTAAGTGAGGTGGAATTTCTTTTATTAATTTATTCAGCCATTTTTCAGTGTTTTTTTCAATATCTGTCTGCAAATCATTCTGCAACTCTTTCTCCCAAAGCTTAATTGAGTCAAGATAATAGTAATCACGTTCATTCAACATATCAGACCCTCTCTTCATTGACAGATAACCAGTTAATGACATTATAACATATAATAATTTCTGAGCTGCCTGACAAAATCAGTGGCTTAAATCAATCTTATTAAAGGCCGGCGTATTTTATAAATGTTTCCTTATTTTCATCCCTCACTTCTTCATTTAATTGCAGATATAAATGTATATCGGATAAAATAATGAAAATAAGTGCATATAAGGAGAGACAAATATGATCCATGAGCTTGAAAATGAAACGATTATCTTAAGAATGAAGGAAGGGGGAGCCGAGCTTACGAGTGTGATGTTAAAATCGGATGGAACAGAATATATATGGCAGGGTGACCCAGCCTATTGGGGAAGACATGCGCCTGTTTTATTTCCAATTGTCGGCCGTCTTGTAAACGATACATATCTTGTAGATTTAAAGTCCTTCCATTTAACCCAGCATGGATTTGCTCGTGATATGATGTTTAAGGTAACCAATAAATCAGAAAAAAGTATCCGTTTTGTTTTGAATTCAACTAAAGGAACATTGGAGCATTACCCTTTTCCGTTTGAATTGTCTATTACCTATATACTCGAGGACAATTCGGTTGTTGTCATATACTCTGTTCATAATATTGGTGATAAAGAAATGTTTTTCTCAGTCGGAGCACATCCAGCCTTTAATTGCCCGATGAATAGTGGCGAAACATTTGAAGATTATTATCTAGAATTTGGGGAGATCGAAAACCTGGAAACTTATATATTGGAAGATGGTTATCGGCAAAATTCCAAACGTAAAATTGCACCTCCCTCAAAGACGCTTCCTTTAGCCAAAAGCCTTTTCAAAGACGATGCTATCATTTTGGAAGAAATGAAAGAAAATAAAATCTCCATCCGTTCTAATCGGCATGAAAGGTTTGTACAAGTTGAATTTCCGGATTTTCCTTTTATCGGAATCTGGACTCCTTATAATAAGGCACCCTTTCTATGTATCGAACCTTGGCAAGGCTTAGCAGATGAAATAGGGCATCCGGTGGAGCTGAGCAAAAAAAAGGGAATTCTTCCACTTGAAAGCGGCGGAACTTATACAGGTAAATTTAAAATCACTGTTGGATGATTTAAGAAAAAGCTCAAGGATCAGTCCTTGGCAGTCAAGTGCGCTGTTCGTTAACCTTTTTAGATGACTTGGAATTTAAAAGTCTATTTCGGATGGATCCAGACATAAAGTTCCATTACAAACTTTTAGAATATTATCTTGAAAAAGAGGTATTTCCTTTATTTAGCTGTACAACTTCAAATTTACAACTAATTTCCAAAATCAAATTCACATGGAAGCAGCAATAAGAGTTATAATGGAAGTGAACGAAAAAAGCAATAAGGATGGTGTGTTTCCATGAAGAATCGAGACAAACGGAAAAAGAGGAAGCGTGACATTCTAAAGGATTATTTAAAAAACAAACTAAAGCCGCTTAGACCAAAAGAAGGAAAATCACCAGTTTCCAATCATAAACAGCATATTAGCTAACGATTTTGCAGGGGGAGATACTTTGTCTCTTCCTTTTTTGTATGTTTTAAAAGAGTCTCTTTTTTATAGGAAATTACATTCACACAGTTTAAACTTATATTAGGTTAATTTTCAAAGGGGCTGTCCGAAAAGGTCAACTTCATTAAAAATTGAAAATCAAGAATGTTAATATATCAGCATTCTGAAACATGGAAAAGGGGCCTCCAATAGCCGAAAATCGACTTATTGGACAGCCCCTTTTTTGTGTTTTCTCGTTTAAGTAATTGGCAATTTTCGAAGTTGTTTAATGGAAGTTACATATTTGTTACGTATAAGTATGCAAATATTTCTCTAACAAAATCAACCTTTAATATAATTGTAAATTTTTTTAATTAATTGAAATCAAGATGAAATATTGCTCATATGATGTATGAAAAAACACTAAACTTCATAAGGAGCCAAACCATGAGGAAAATATTCATATTGATTTCGTTGTTCTTTTTATTCTTTTTTGGTGCTGGTATGACAAAAGCATCTGCTGGAGGGAAACAATTAATTATTATCAATAAAGCAAAAAATGAACTAGCCTACTATGAAGGAAGCAGCCTAAAAAGTGTTTTCAAAGTGGCTACCGGCAGAAAGCCCTCTTACACCCCTGAGGGTAGATTCAAGATTGTCAATAAAATTGTGAACAGGCCTTATTACAAGAAGAAAATTCGAGGCGGAGACCCCCGTAACCCACTAGGGAATCGCTGGCTCGGCATAAATGCCAGAGGAACTTGGGGAACTACTTATGCTATTCATGGGAACAACAATCCAAGTTCAATTGGAAAGTATGTAAGCGATGGCTGTATAAGGATGTTTGATCACGAAGTAGAATGGCTTTTTAGTAAAGTAAAAGTGAATACACCTGTCATAATTACTACATCCAACAAGTCCTTTCAATCAATAGCATACTCTAATGGTTATAAAGTAAACGGCAGCAATAAACAGGTTTCAAAACCAGCTGTAACTACTGGCACTATGCTAAAAAAAGGACACCGTGGAAGTGAAGTGAAGGAGCTGCAACGCCTGCTCACTAACAAAGGATACAGCACAAAAGGAATCGATGGTATTTATGGTTCAAATACTGATAAAGCGGTTCGTAAATTCCAAAAGGACCGGAAATTAAAAGTAGATGGTGTAGTTGGTCCTGCTACAAAGAAAGCACTTGGGTTGTTTTAAATAAATCTATAAAAAGACCTTTCAGCCATATGTATTCAAACAAATATGAAAGGTCTTTTTTTATTCTATTTGTTTTGATTACTTTTCCGATACATCTTCACTTGCAGAAACTTGTTGACTATTTGAATGTGGCTTATCCTCTCTTATTCTATCTGAAATAATATTAAGAAATTCAACAATTTCTGCTAAACCTAGTAAGACTAAGCCCAAACTAATACCTGCTAGAGACCAGCATAAAAAGGTAAACCAGTTTATCTCACCAAGTTCATTACCAAAGGTTGCCCCGGCAATAAGTGCAGCTGCAATAATAATCCATCCCATAAAAACTAGACTTACAGCAATTAAATTTTCTTTATTTTTCAGCAAAATAATCCCCCTTTCATACTAATACAAGATAATATTAACTTATATTGGAATGAAATGCTTTAAATTAGTAAAAATCATCGGCTGCCCTATTCCTTAGAGGAAAAATCCCTAGTTTATTAGTTACTATTTATTAAATGACATGAATCCTTAGCAAAATAAAAAACAACCTCCTCATGCTAATTAAATAACATAAAAGGTTGTCCAATAAAAATCCGGTACACATTTCGAGCCAATTACAAAGCCAGCTTCACAACATCCCTTGCAATCATAACCTCTTCATTGGTAGGGATAATGATAACTTTTACCGGAGAGTGCGGATAACTGATAAATGTTTCTTCCCCGCGGACTTTATTTAGGGCTGGATCCCAGTATACCCCCATGAATTCGAGTCCAAGCATGACTCTTTCGCGAACTTCAATACTATTTTCGCCGATTCCGGCTGTGAAGATGATCGCATCTACTCCAGACATGCGGGCTGCATACGATCCAATATATTTGTGAATCCGATTCGCGAATACTTCAAGAGCCGTTTCGGCACGTTCATTTCCTTCTTCAGCAGCTTGTGTAATATCCCGTAAATCACTTGATAAACCAGAAATACCTAATAAACCGCTCTTTTTATTTAATATTTCTAATACCTCTTCAGCTGTTTTCCCTGTTTTTTCCATAATAAACGGAAGAAGGGCAGGGTCAATATTTCCTGAACGCGTACCCATGGCTACACCTGCTAATGGAGTAAAGCCCATCGAAGTGTCGATTGAATGACCTCCTTCGATTGCTGCAATACTTGCCCCATTACCAAGGTGACAAGAAATTAAACGCAGTTGCTCTATGGGACGGCCTAACAGCTCAGCCGCACGCTCTGACACGTATTTATGTGATGTGCCATGGAAACCATATTTACGAATTCCATACTCTTTATAATATTCATACGGCAAGCTGTATAAAAATGACTGTTCAGGCATTGTTTGATGGAAAGCTGTATCAAACACAGCAACTGCGGGAACATTAGGCAATACCTCTTTGAAAGCCTTAATTCCTACTACATTGGCTGGGTTGTGTAATGGAGCTAAGTCAGATAGTTCTTCGATAGCCGCCAGTGTTTCGTCCGATATTAGAACTGAGTCATTAAATTGTTCTCCGCCATGAACAACGCGGTGGCCGATCCCATTTATTTCATCCAATGATTGGATGATTTCTAGATCTGTAAGCTTAGCTAATAAGATTTTTACAGCAACTGCATGATCAGGAATATCTGTTACTTCCGTTTGCTTTTCACCGTTTGTATCAGTAATGGTGAAAACTGCATTATCTAAACCAATTCGTTCAACTAAGCCTTTTGTGACAACATCTTCGTTTGGCATATCAAACAATTGGAATTTTAATGAGGAACTTCCTGCATTAATCGCAATAATTTTTGACATATTTTTTCGCTCCCTTTATCTTAGCTGGTAAAAGCAGGATATATAATAATATTTAATATAATGACGATTCCTTTATAAAAACCTGACTTTTACATTTAAACACTGCTATCTAAAGTTTTCAAGTGCATATATAAACTGCAATCGGTTACAGTTAAAAGTCTATAAATTCTGAGAAATTGAATTCAAAGACCGAAAAGCTCAGGGGCGCTAGTCCTTCGGCGACAAGCATGGCGCCTAGCCGGCAAAGACGTCACGGCTAACTTTAACGCGTTAATACTGTAATCTACTTAAACATTCTGAAACCAAAATAAAAACTACGAGTAGTATACCCGTAGTTTTTATCCTTTATTTTGTATGATCCATTCGTCAATCTGAGCAATGACCGATTGCATCGCTTGTTTATTTGAAAACTTAGGAAGATTTACAAGAAGAGCTTGCTTTGGAGGTGAAATGTTTTCTGATTTTTTCTGCAAAATAAAGATGCTTTTGGCATGCTGTTCACCTTTAAACAGGCTTACTGGCAATTGAAATAAACCTTGAATATATACATTTTCCTTTAAGAAAGCATTCAACTTTGGAGCTTGAGATGATTCAAATAAATGGTTTGGGATTATAAAAAATAAATATCCCCCAGGAAGTGTGTAGTTTATACTTTGTTCAATAAAAAGGTGGTGAGCAAATGAGTGGCCTTCATCAGCCTTTAATTGATAGTTCTTAGCTCCCTCATCGTTAGGATAATAACCAACTGGTATATCGCAAATCGTAATATCCACTGGATCAACGTAAAGTGGCTGCAGGCTGTCCTGATTATAAAATTGAACTGGATGCTGCTGGAGATTTGCGGTTACAAGCGCAAGCTTTAATAATAGATCATCAACATCACTTCCATAACTGTCAACCTCTATACCTTCAAGATCATTTAAGACGGTTGTTAGCAAATTCCCTGTACCCACAGCGGGATCTAAAAGGCGAATTTTTTCTTTATGTAAAAATTTTTTTACTAAATAACTTAAAAATAAACCAACAGCATCTGGTGTCATTTGGTGATTCGGATGAGCCGCTTCCTTTAGACCTTTTAAAATAGCCAGCTGAAAAGCTTTTCTTAGCTCCTCTGCTTTAAATTGATTCAGATTTAGACTGCTGTACTTTTTCTTTAGTAATTTTATAGTCGTTTCACTTAATCCCTCTTCATGAATCTCACCGTGAAAGAGGTTTTCCCCTGTCTCTGCCACTGCTTCAATATAAGGATACTTCAGCTCACTTGCGATTAAGTCTGCTGTTTCGTTAATTAGTGAAAAAAACCTTTCAACATGAGTACCTTCTTGCATTCATACCTCTCCTTTTCATCCTATATTATCATTTTAGTCGCTGTTATTGTAGCTTTGAAATAATGTTTGATTCATAACATCGCGCAATTCACGTTTGTATGTGCATTGCTTACAGGACCAGTTTGAACACATCTAGGGTATTCTACGATGTTGCGTGTATTTTTATTTTACAATAATATCACAGAACTCCAACAAATATTATAGTGCCTAATTTATGAAGCAAAAAAACGCATCACTCATACATACAAGTGGTGCGCCGATATGTTTTATCTGTAGTTGTTAAAATTCTTCATAAGCAGCAGGATCTTGATCGTTAATTCTGCCATCTGGGCGAGTTAATTCTGCAATCGTGCTCATTTCTGTTTCATTTAGAGAAAAATCAAAAATTGATATATTTTCAAGTTGTCGTTCAGGAGATGAAGATTTAGGAATTGGAATTGCCCCTAGTTGATAATGCCAACGTAAAATAACTTGTGAAATCGTCTTGTTATGATGGTCGGCAATCTTTTTAATCGTTTCATTTTGTAAAATGTCACTTGCTCGAGCTAATGGACTCCAGGATTCTGTTTTAATGTTGTTCTCTTCATGCCATATTCTTTGTTGTTCCTGGTTGAAAAATGGGTGTAATTCTATTTGGTTTATGCTTGGCTTCGTGCCAGTTTCTTTTTCTAACCGCTCTATATGTTCTGGTAGGAAATTACAAACACCAATAGAACGTATCAGCCCCCATTTTTTAGCGTCAATTAATGCTTGCCAAGCTTCTACATAGTTATTTTGTTTAGGATTTGGCCAATGGATAAGATATAAATCATAATAGTCCAGATTTGCACGATATAGTGATTCTTGTATGGTAATGACAGCTTTATCGTACGCTTGATAACGACCTGGTAATTTGGATGTAATTCTTAATTCTCCCCTTGAAATCGAACTGCGTCGAACGGCTTCACCTACAGTTCCTTCGTTTTCATAATTATAAGCAGTATCAATTAGTCGATAACCTGCATCAATTGCACTATTTATAGCGACTGCACCTTCATTACCATTAAGTTTATATGTACCAAAACCTATAACTGGCAAAGTAACGCCATCATTTAGTGTAACCTCTGGGATTGATATACTCATAATTCATCACTCCTTTCAGTAATATTTTAAGATTACACCTATATGAATAGAAATCCAAATAATTGAACTGAGGCTACGTGCAGCCGGACAACGATAACTAGTTAATATTTAATTAATTAAAAATTTCTAATTTTAAAAGAGAAGCACAAGGCACTAGCCTATCGGCGACAAGCACTTGGGCGAGTTCGCATGAAGTTTGTTCTATAACCTTCTTGACGGATTGGTTTATGACCTTGACAACAATTATCTTTAATACGTTAATACTTTAATTAATTAATTTAAACCCTATAAGAAAGGCTCCGTTTCAATAAACGGAGCCTCATTCTTTATCCTAGAATATCAAATTATTGAGCTGCTTTTGCAGCTTCGATCGCACCCTCATAATTTGGATGATTTGTAGCTTCTGCAACATATTCTGCGAAAGTTACCTTATCATTTGAGTCTACTACAAAAACCGCTCTTGCCAGCAAACGAAGTTCTTTAATGTGAACCCCATATGCCTCTCCAAAGGATAAGTCACGATGGTCAGAGACGGTTTGAACATTCTCAATTCCGTTCGCCGCACACCAGCGTTTCTGAGCAAATGGCAGGTCAACACTTACTGTTAAAACTTTAACGTTGCCAAGCTTTGCTGCTTCCTCGTTAAAACGACGGGTTTGTGCATCACACACCCCAGTATCAATGGAAGGAACAACAGAAATGATCCGAACACTTCCTTTTGAGTCTGCTAATGTTACTTCAGTTAAGTCATTTGCAAGAACTTTGAAATCAGGAGCTGTTTCTCCAACTGAAACTTCATTCCCCAATAATGTTACAGGATTACCCTTAAATGTAATTGATGCCATGAATGATTCCTCCCTAATAAAAGTATGTACAAAGTAAATATAACGAGATTATGAGAGGATTGCAACGAAAGACCATTCATTTTCATAATCTTTTAAATTTAAATTAAAAAGTCTAAGTTATAATGGAAAAATCTAACTTCTATACAGATCATGATATGCATTTTAAATGAATGCTTATATCTAAGAGATGATTGCCTTTTTAATATAAAAGAAGTTTTTATAAAGGCAAAGGGTAACTGCCAATTGCTTTAAGTCTACCTCAAGAGATACCTCAAATCACGGAGTAATAGACTTTGTTACAATAGCAACAAAATTTGCGAAAATAAAAAACGGAGTAAAAAAGGACATCCAAATTAGATGTCCAAATCATTATTTTTATTTTTTATTGATTCATTTTTATTAGAATCGTCTTTTTTAAAGAGATGCTGAATTTTTTCAACAGTGGCTGGCGCTGCCTCTAATATTTTTTCATACAAATGGGTGCTTTCATCTAAATGAAGCATTTTCACGCCATTCGTACCAACAATTAAAAAGGCGATAGGTGTAATAGATACTCCGCCCCCGCTTCCTCCGCCAAATGGAAGCTTATGTTTAGAAGAAGAAGGAGTACCTGGTTGTCCTACATTCTGTTTTTCTTCCATTCCCTGACCGCTAAATTCACTTCCCCCAGCCGCAAACCCAAAGCCTACCTTTGATACTGTCAAAATGACACTGCCATCTGGCGTCTCAACAGGGTCACCAATTATTGTATTCACATCAATCATTTGCTTTAAATTTTCCATGGCAGTTTTCATTAAGCCTTGAATGGGATGTTCACTCATAAAAAAAAGCCTCCTTTAAGCTGTCTTGTTTTTCTTTTCATTAAGAAATGAAAAAGGACTGTTTTTAAACCAAGGTCTCCCGCCCTTCCAATATTTTACGAACCTTAAGCCTGCTAACATAGCATTCCCGAATCGAAAGGAAATAATACATTGAAGGGTAGTTTTAGATCTTAAATGGTAAAAATCTGGTTCAATCATCATCACCGGCATTGTTTTCAAGTTCATATAGGATGAAACTAATCCGACGACCATTCCTTTTAAGGTCCAGGCTGTTCCTACTACCATTCCGGTTAAAGCAGCATCGCCAACTCCTAATAGGGAATGCCATTCAAATTTAATAACTTTTACATGCTTTAAAAACTTCCTTGTAATTTTATTAAGTCCAATTATATGCTCGGTTATTTCCCTTACATCCTTAATGCTTGCTATGATATCATCAGGTGTAATCTTATTGTCTTTCTTTTTTGGGGATTTTTCGCCCTTAGCGCCAAGACCTGTCTCTTCTTTTACCATAAGATTAGGCTGTTGATCATCGATTTTCACAAAGGGAATATTTATGGTATATCGCAAAATACCATACCATGCCTGAAACTTTATTTTATAATGATCATCATCACCGCTATGATTTAAATCAATTGTGATGGTTATTTTTGTGATAAAGAGAATGAGAAACATTAAAAGTAGAATGATAACAATTCCAATTATCCAGTAAATAGGAATCACTTCCTTTCAAGTTCCCATTATTTCCTTCCTAAAAAAGAAATAAACCTGCTGAAACTTCAGCAGGTTTACAAAAATACTTATCCTTTATTTTTCCTTTGAAATAGGCTTTCATGAATAACAGTTGTATCCGCAAAAATATCATGCAATCCTTGTTTTTTATTCGTAAACGCAACAATTACATATCCGATCCAAATCGTTTTTGACACGTATCTTCCAATAAATTCACGGAAAATCACTGTACTCCAAGGAAGTTTGCCTTCATTATTCTCTTTTAAGGAAATAACCCTTAATCCAAATATCATTTTTCCAAGAGTTTGATTCAAATATTTTGTCATTAACACAAAATAGAGAAAAAAGATCATCGCTTTTAGGATCGAGATCGGTGAAAACATAGAAGAGCCGTTTGTCTCGAGTCCCGCAAGTGTAAACAGAGGCACCACAACTATTGAGTTGATACTTGCCACAACTGCTAAATCAAGAAGGTATGCCCAAAATCGAATCCAAAAGCCTCCATTGGCTTTTTCTATAAGGTCTTTTGGAGTTTCATCAACGGGCCTCTTTGGATCATTTACTTCTTCATACGTTGCATCCATCTAACCCCCCCTTTATTCAGAATATAAATACATCATTCTTGTAGAATTTGGCTGATTTAATAACTGATAGATATTCAACAATTCGTATTCTTTACTAAATATTTTTGTTGCACCCATTGATAGAAGAGAATTAAAGCCCATACTTGTTTCATATTGAAAAACCTGTGCATTTTTTATGTCATGATCCTTTTTCATTGCTGCAATCGTGTCATCTAAATATCCAAGCTCATCGACCAGATTGATTTCCTTTGCTTGTCTGCCATCATAAATTCGGCCATCCGCAATCCTTTTAACTTCTTCCTCTGATAAATTACGCCCTTCGGCAATCACATCAACAAAACCTTGGTAGGCATTGTCAACCATTGATTGGAGAATTTCTCTTTCTTCTTTAGTCATCTCTCTTGTTGGAGACATAATATCTTTGAATTCCCCACTCTTAATCGTTTCGAATTTTACGCCAAAGTTTTCTGCTAACTCGCCATAATTGACTCCTTGCATAATTACGCCTAGTGATCCTGTTAATGTATCTGGTGCTGCAAAGATTTTATCTCCCGGTGTTGCAATATAGTAACCGCCTGAAGCGGCCGTGGTTCCCATCGAAACATAAATTGGTTTCTTTGTCTCTTCTTTTAACTCTTCAAGTTTTTTATGTATTTCAGCACTTTCGACTACCCCGCCGCCAGGAGAATTAATACGGAGAATAACACCTTTGACAGATTCATCTTTTGCCGCTTCATCAATCATTTCCAAAAATTTCTGATGTTGATATCCTGCCGTTTCAAAAAAAGAAGATACATCCCCAGTATCTTGTATAGTCCCATTGACTTCTAAAACAGCAATTTGATTATTCATCGAACCCTCTTCAACAACCTTTTTAGAAAACGTGCCGCTTTCAGTAAAGGAACTGGTCAGTGCTTCGGTATTAGAAAAAAACATTGATGTAAAGCTGATAATCATTGAAAAAACAAATAGTACACCTGCAATTATTAAAGCTCCCCACCGTTTACCGTTCATATATCGTTTTCCTCCTTAATGAATCAGACTAACATTTAAGCTTTGTCTCTTTTTCTACGAACCACTTTAATAAAAGTTTCATCTGTTGCCACTTCCTACTAGGATGATGACATTTAAGATAAAAATCGTGGTAAACTAAACACAATGAGTATTTTACCATGTCTTCTTGCAAAAGTGGAGAAACTTACCATAAAAAGGAGGAATTTTCTTGAATGATCGCCGCAATGTTTATTTTTTCTACAAAAAAGAAAACGAACTAATTGAAAAAGTATCCTCTTTAATGAAGCTTGCTGAACAATATGATTTTACAGTTGTCGAGGAGCATTCAAAAGCAAATATCATTGTTAGTATTGGCGGAGACGGTGCATTTCTGCAAGCTGTGAGGAAAACAAACTTTAGGGATGATTGTCTTTATGTGGGAATTGCAACAAAAGGGACAATAAGTCTCTATTGTGATTTTAAAGTAGATGAGCCTGATAAAATTATTCAAGCAATGACTGAAGAACAAATAGAAGTAAGAAAGTATCCAATCATCGATGTGACTGTCGATGATAAAAGCCATTTCCATTGCTTAAATGAGCTATCAATCAAAACATCCATTATAAAAACTATTGTAATCGATGTATTTATCGACGATTTTCATTTTGAAACATTTAGAGGGGATGGGATGATTATCTCGACCCCAACCGGGAGTACCGCTTACAATAAATCAGTTAATGGTGCAGTCGTGGATCCATTCCTACCATGTATGCAAATAAGTGAACTTGCCTCTTTAAATAATAATCGCTACCGGACGCTTGGCTCACCATTTATTCTTAGCAGCAATCGAAAATTAACGCTAAAAGTTGTTCAGGATGGAAATGATTATCCAATTATCGGGTTGGATAATGAAGCAATGAGTATAAAACACGTGGAGTCTGTTGAACTAGAATTGACAGGAAAAATTATTAAAACAGTTAAATTAAAGGACAATTCATTCTGGCATAAAGTTCAACGGACATTTTTGTAACAAGCAAGGAGGGAAACGTTGGTTCGCATGCAACTGTTGTTAATCAACAATGAAAAGCAGCACTGGATCATGTTAGTGCTGCTTTTTTCATTTTATTCTCTCTTTTATACACAATTTCTCCGTCAATAACGGTCAAGTTTACTTCTGTTTGCATCAATTTATCATCCTCAATAGAAAAGATATCCTGGTTAAAAACAGTAAAATCAGCAACAAAGCCGGGGGCAATTACTCCTCTTTCTTGCTCTTTATGAATCGCATAAGCACTTCCCTTTGTATAAAGCTCTACCGCTTGAAAGGTTGTTAAACATTCATTTAAACCGTAGCCTGGCTCATCAGGTGTATGAATACTTTTTCTAGTGACTGCAGCATGAATTCCGAGCAGCGGGTTAATCGGTTCAATCGGTGCATCTGAGCCTCCAGCGCAATGAATTCCTTTTTCTATAAGTGTTTTCCATGGGTAGCATGTTTTCATTCTTTCCTTTCCAAGCCTTTCAATAACCCAAGGAAAATCGGTTGCCACAAAACGTGGTTGAATATCTAATATGATTGGCAAAGTTTTAGCTCGTTCAATTAAATCTTGACGTAATATTTGGGCATGAATCAATCGGTCGTGCTGACCTTTTTTTGGCGGATTCGCTTCAACTGCATCAAGAACATTTTCAAAGGCCAAATCCCCAATGGTGTGAATAGCTGCTTCCATGTTGTAATCCCTAGCTTTTTTTATAAGATCTTTTAGAATTTCTTCTGAATGGATCGCAACCCCAGTTGTCGAAGGAGCATCCTCATATGGTTTACTTAATAAAGCAGTTCTGCCTCCAAGTGCACCGTCAGCAAATATTTTCATTGCCCCATATTCGATAAATTCTGTATTGGAATTCGACTTTCCTTGGAATTCATCCACAACAAGATGGTGAACTAATAGATGGGCACGAAATTTTTTCTTTTGAATAACATTTTCAAATGCTTGCAGAGTTTTCATTAAATCTCCATAATAGGATAAATCCTCTGTATGAACTCCAACTAATCCATTTTTATAACAATCTTCTATTGATAGCTCTAAGGCATTTTCCAAGTATGCCTTACTAACACTTGGAGTAATTGAATAAATTAAGTCTTGTGCTTTGTCCAGCAAGTATCCAGTTGACTCGCCCAAATGATCACGGACGATTACACCACCGGTTGGATCAGGCGTTTCCCTCGTAATTCCTGCAAGCTCCATTGCTTTTGAATTAACAATCATTGCATGGCGGCAAATTCTCTTAAGTAAAATAGGATGATTCGGTGCAATCTCATCCAATTCTGTTTTATGTATAATTCTGTTATTTTCCAGCTGATTCTCGTTCCATCCTTCTCCTATAATCCATTCATCCTGCTGAAGATATGGAACACGTTTTTGGATAGCAACTAGAATATCTTCTGCTTTATGCATTTCAGAAAAATCTAACCGCAGTAATTTTTCACCATGCCCGATCACATGCATATGGCTATCCACAAGTCCAGGTAATAGAGTGCTCCCTTTAAGATCCACTGACTTGTTTATTTGTTGTTCGTATTTTGACAGTAAATATGATTTTTTTCCGACCTCGATAATTTTTCCGTTCTTTGAAAAGATGGCATCTATTCGGTCATTTTCTTTTATCATTGTATAAATATTGCCACCATGCCACAAAGTACCCAAACTGCATACCTCCAACAAAACTTTTCAGCTATTTTAGCATATATATAGGGGGTTTTGGTAGATAGCACTCTTGAAAGTCAAAAAAAGCGCTTTTCTAAATGATTAAATTGCTTTGATTAAAGTATAAAAGGACTCTCCGCTTCCTTCATTCCTCTCATTCCCCGTTCATCTAGGGATGAACCAAATATTCTCGGGCGTGATTGACTTTCTTTGATTCGCATAGAAAAAAAGTGAATGTCCGCCAATCATGCAAAATTACCGGACACCCTAACATGTTCAACTTTCGTTTTTCAGCTTGGTTTTATTTTTTAGCAAACACTTGGTTTACGCATTTGCCCTTTTCATTTCTAGCTGTCTTAATTCCACACGGCGGATTTTTCCTGAAGTGGTTTTTGGTAAATCTGCAACAAATTCGATTTCCCTTGGGTATTTATATGGAGCTGTCAATTTTTTTACATGCTGTTGGAGTGCTGGAATTAATTCCGGGTCATCGTTGTCAACTCTATCCTGAAGGACGATATAGGCTTTTACGATAGAACCTCTAATTTCATCAGGACTTCCAATAACAGCACATTCTTTTACATACGGATGTTTAACTAGAGCATCCTCTACTTCAAATGGACCGATTGTATATCCAGAGCTTATAATGATGTCATCTCTTCTGCCTTCAAACCAAAAATATCCATCATTATCCTTGCGGGCACGGTCTCCTGTAATATAATAGTCGGCCCTGAATTGCATGGATGTTCTTTCCGGATCCTTGTAATATTCCTTAAATAAAGCAGGAGTACTAACATGAACGGCAATATCCCCAATTTCCCCTGGGCTGCATATCTGTCCTTCATCATTAATGATTTCGACTGAATTTCCGGGCGTCGGCTTTCCCATAGAACCCGCTTTAATTTCCATTCCTTTTAACACACCGACTAGCAACGTATTTTCAGTTTGGCCATATCCGTCACGAACTTCTATTTGAAAATATTTTTTAAATGTATCGATAACTTCGCCATTTAATGGTTCTCCCGCTGAGACGGCACTATGCAAATCCGGAAGCGAGTATTGCTCAAGCCCATCTACTTTTGCCATAAGACGGTATTCTGTCGGGGTACAGCATAAGACATTGATTTGATAATCTTGCAATAGCTGCAAATATTTCGTTGGTTCAAACTTTCCTTGGTAAACAAAGCCTGTTGCCCCGCTCCCTAATACAGATAAAAAGGGACTCCATATCCATTTCTGCCACCCTGGACCGGCTGTCGCCCAGACTTTGTCTCCTTCATTAATACTCAGCCAATTTGCAGCAGCAGTTTGAAAATGGGCATAAGCCCATCCATGTGTATGAACAACACCTTTAGGATTTCCGGTTGTTCCTGAAGTATAGGAAAGGAAGGCTTGACTGTCTCTTTTTGTATTTGCCAGCTCAAGCTGGCCATTAAAGCTGGCCGCTGTTTCTTCAAGAGAATACCAGCCTTGCAGTTGACCGTCTAAAATAAATTTCTCAAGATTTTCATACTCTTTAATCTCGCTAAATTGGTCAGCATAAGGTGCATATACAACAAGGCCTTTTACATCTCCGTGAGTTACGCGGTATTGGAGATCCTTTGTACGCAGCATTTCAGAGCATGGAATAACAACAATACCCGCTTTCAATGCTCCCAAATATACAGCATAAGCGTCAATTAATCTTGGAATCATGACTAACAGCTTATCTCCCATTGTCAGTCCCTTGCTCATTAAAGCGCTTCCAATATTATTCGCTCTCGTTAATAATTCTGAATATGTAATCTCTTCTTTATCTCCTTGTTCATTTTCCCATTGTATAGCAAGTAAACTGGCTTTGCCAGAATATTTTTCAACTTCTGATACTAAGTTATAGTCTTCTGGAGCAATTAATTCTTCTTTATTCACTATCATTCTCCTCCCATGTCAATTTACATTTATAATTATACAAATATTATAAAGGTTTTGAAAAGAGTTATCCTTAAATATACGTGTTTCCTATTAATACTTTAATTAACTTAATCTCTCTTAACTTGACAAAAAAAGAAAAAGCTGTCCGATGTTGAACAGCTTTTTCCATTAGCTTTGCTCATTTGATTCTTTTGCATTTTTTGGTTCATTTCTGCGCTTTCTTTGTTGTTTTTGTGCTTTTTGAAGCTTTTGTCTTTGTTCTTTACCGTCACCAAATTCATTTCCAAATTCTGTATCATTTGTATTTTTTGTCATAATGACACTCCTTTACTTAATTCTAAGAGATTGTTGCTCTATCTCACATCCCGCCTCTCACTTTGGGAGAAAAACATTTCGGAGTATTAGGATGTTTCAATCTCAGGCAAACCATACGAAAACAGTCAAAAGAAAAGAGTGGGGAAGCCCCACCCTTGTAGCCATTTTTTATTTAATTATTACTGTTGGTAAGAACCACCTAAAGATGATTGAGCCATTGATACTAAACGTTTAGTAATTTCTCCACCAACTGAACCGTTAGCGCGGGAAGTAGTTTCAGCTCCTAAGTTAACACCAAATTCAGTAGCGATTTCATACTTCATTTGGTCGATAGCTTGAGCAGCACCAGGAACTACTAATTGGTTAGAACCAGCTTGTCTGCTTTGTTGTGCCATGTGATCTCACCTCCTTGTGAGTATAGATTGTGTAAAATCACATGGCTTCATTCAAAGAAAAGTTGGTAATTGTATACAAAAATAATAGGGTGTTTAATCTAGCCCATTTGTTTATAATTTTTATTCAAAAGAGGTGCGGACTTTCCTAGATAAGCTTTAAAGTAAATCCTCAATCTCTGTATGCTGCGGCCTTATTTGACCGGTTATTTCAATCATTTCTGTTTGTTCTACCGCTTCTTTTAAAAGAGAATCAAAATCAACAAAGCTTTCAAACCTATTTATTTTCTCCCTTTTTGGTTTTGTTTTCGGTGCAGCAGGTGTAAAGATGGTACAGCAATCCTCATAAGGCCTTGAGGAAATACCGTATGTATCAATGGTTTTTGCGATATCAATTATTTCCAGCTTGTCCATTGTAATAAGCGGACGCAAAATAGGAGTCGAAGTCACTTCATTGATTGCATACATACTATCCAGTGTCTGGCTTGCTACCTGACCAAGACTTTCACCGGTAATAATGGCTAGCGCCTGTTGTTTTTCCCGAATCATATCTGTTATTTGCAACATCATTCTTCTCGTCGAAGTCATCGTATAATTTTCCGGAACCTGCTTTTGAATTAATTCTTGAATTTTCGTAAAAGGTACAATGTGGAGATTGATCGTTCCACAGTATGGGGTTAATTGTTTTGTAAGGTCGATCACTTTTTGCTTGGCTCTTTCATTTGTATATGGAGGACTGAAAAAATGGACAACCTCAATTTCCAATCCTCTCTTTAAAGAAAGATAGCCTGCAACAGGGCTGTCAATTCCACCTGATAACATAAGCATTGCCCTCCCGCTTGTTCCTGCAGGCAGACCTGCAGCTCCGATATGATCATGAAAAGTGAGATAAGCGGCCTCTTTCCTTACTTCGACTCTTAAATTAATGTCAGGATGATGAACGTCTACTTTTAAATGATTTGTATTGACGAGAATATGACGGCCAATTTCGTAATTTAGTTTGGTTGAATCTAAAGGAAATGTTTTATCAGCCCTTTTTGCGGAGACCTTAAACGTTTTTCCTTCTGGATTTTGGGAACGGACAGCTTGAAGAGCTGTTTCTTTAATTTCATTCATTTCACTTTTACATTTTGCGGCTACACTAAACGACTGAATGCCAAACACTTTTTTTAGTGGAGCAACTAACGGCTCAGGATCTTGACCGTTTAATGTGATGTAAAACCTGTCCCGTGTACTGCTGTATGTTAGGTTTTGAAAATCTTTTAAAATAAAACGGATGTTTCTTTTTAATTTCGTAATAAACTGCTTTCGATTTCTTCCTTTTGTTGAAATTTCCCCAAAACGGATTAATATGTGGTCATACAACATAAAAATTACCTCATCACTTTTTTTAATTTACCAATCGATTTCGCTAAAGCACGGCAAAATGGTTCAATCATATCTTCTGTATGATCATAAGAAAGACTTATTCTTATAGAGCTTCCGGCTATTCTTTCTCCTTTACCCATCGCTAATAGAGTTTGACTCGGTTTTTTCTTTTTAGAAGAACAAGCAGAAGTCGTGGATACATATATTTCCTCTTCTTCAAGTAAATGAAGCAAGACTTCTGGTTTTATTCCAGGGATTGAAATATTCACAATATGTGGAGCCGAACCCGCTTGTGGAGTATTAATAACAACTCCCTCAAGCTGAAATAATTGATCGACTAAATTGTTCTTTATAAGATTAAGATTCTCAAACGAATCAGAATAATTCTCAAAGGTTAACCGAAGTGCTTTTGCCATGGACACTATACCCGCCAAATTCTCGGTTCCTGAGCGGAATCGACTTTCCTGAGCACCCCCAGAAAAAAGCGGCACGATTTTCACTCCTTGTCTTACATATAAAAAACCGGTGCCCTTCAACCCATGAAATTTATGCCCGGAAAATGTGCAAAGATCGATTTGATTTTCTTTTAATAATAATGGAACTTTCCCAATACTTTGAACGGCATCTACATGAAAAAGTATTTTTGGATAAGCTTGTAATAATTGGCCGATTTCTTTAATAGGCTGAATCGTTCCAACCTCATTATTCACATGCATGACAGAAACTAAAGTAGTATCTTCTCTAATCACCTTTTTAAGAGCCTCTGCCATGACATATCCATATTGATTAACTGGAAGATAGGTTATTTCAAATCCAAACCATTCTTTTAATTGTTGAAAGGCTTCTAATACGGAAGGGTGTTCTATTTCTGTTGTAATAACATGCTTACCCCGTTCTTGAAAAGCTAATGCAGCCCCTTTAATAGCTAAATTATTTCCCTCTGTACCGCCTGCGGTAAAAATCACTTCATTTTCTTTTACATGTATCAATTTGGAGAGCTGCTGCCTTGCTGCTGCTAATAAATTTTCAGCATCGTTCCCTAATTTATGTAAGGAAGATGGGTTTCCAAAATAATGCTTTGATACATGAGTGAATGTATCGACTACCTCTGGATATGGTTTAGTAGTCGCACTATTATCTAAATAAAACATATCATCATTCCTCCGCAAACCTTTTCATACATGCATCATAATATATTAGCATATGGCTGAATAAAATAAAAATATTGAGTCCTGGGATAACGAGGGATTAGATACAATATCCACACAAACTTATATCCATTGCAACCTCTAGCTAATGCATGTTGTGTCTTTAAATTCGAAAGGCAGATGTTTTAAACAAAATGGTCCTTGACTGGCTCGGTGATAATCTTCAACTTACATGGCAAATTAGAGAAATTATTTCCGTTAACAAGAACGAAAAGCGCAATGCGCCTGGAGCTAAACATCGATAACCAACTTTAACACGTTAATACTTTAATCAACTTAAACTTTCTGAACAAACGAAACAGACGCTGGAAATATACCCAGCGCCTTTTCTATTTAGCTAAACGGTTTATTTCATTATCCACGTGATGTTTGATTTTTTCACTCGTACCGGGCTCTACTTGCTCAACAGCAGATGCTACTAATTCGAGTGACTTTTGGTATTCGTATTTACGAAATAAATATTCAGCTTCATTAAGTTGAAGCCCAATTTGAGGATACTTGCTTCGATACCGATTTCCGTACTGAATTAATCTTTCGATCATATATACCTGCTCAACCATTTCTTCAGTATATTTTTTCATTTTTCCAACAATGTGTACAGCATCTTCAAGACCGTCATTTACTGCAAGCATATTTAGTGGAACCTCATCAAGCTTTTCAGTAACTCTTATAATAGATAGCTTTGCTTCTGAAAAAATATCAGAAAAATTGTGGGGCAAGCCGGGTACATTACTCTTATGAACCATTCTTGTTGCCTCTGCCACCTCTTGTTTAAGAACGGTAAGCTTTTGCCTTGCTTCCATCTCTTCCTTACGAAGTGTTTCAAGCATTTCTTTATAATTGTTATGGTCACTTTGAATTTCTAAAATTTGCTTTTCAATTTCGATAAGCTCTTCTTTGATTAACGTATAGGCCACTTGATCTGTTTGAAGATTCTCCTTCAATTGTGAAAATTGTTTTTCAATTGCAGAAATTCGTATTTCAATCGTTCTCTGTTTTTCTGTTTCTTTTTCAGATAGGTGATAGCTCTGTTTGACAAGCTCTGTTTCATCCTTTGTTTCCCGCTTCTGCTCTGATAATTGTTCAATCAGCAAATCTACTTTGTTTTTCGTTTCAAGGACATATTGGCTTGACAGAACCTCTTTTTCCAATAAATCATAAATTGTTTCAATCGCTTCGTTTAAATCATGTATGACCGGTCCGATATCTTTAATTTCTGTTTTTTCGATTTGCACAAGGCAGTTGTCAGCAGTTTTACGCAATTTATCTATTTCTTGAATAACTTGGATATGATCAAGCTGATATCCTTGATTAATCATCTCATCATAGCCGCTGGTTAGCTCGTCCAATTGATTTGGGATTAATGTTTTGCATTCATTTAACAGTCTTGGAATCTCATCTAGCTTATCCAATAGTTCATCTAATTGTTCTTGCTGAACAACCAGAATTTCTCTGGCAGCTAGATAATTTCCTTCCTCCATTTCTGAATCAAAGCTCTTCAGCGCTTCAAAAATTTCATGATTCATAGCTTCAAGCTTTTCATGTGCCTTACCATACACATGACTGTGGGCTAAAAGCATTTTTTTTGCTTTTTTGAATTTTTCCCGCAATTCTTCGATCTCAACTCGATTTTGCTTCTCACTAGTCACAAGATTATGAATCTCCTGCAGTATAGAATCAATATTTTGACTCGTCTGCTGAAGCATCATTTCAACATGATCCAGAACTTGATTCGCTTTTTTGAAACGAAATTTATCAGTAAATTCTTCAGCATCGAAGAGAAGCTCCTCCACTTTAGGAAGCTGAGTGGTTAGAATTTCGTCCCAGTCGCTTCGCCAGCGCTCAAACAGTTCTTCCGTTTGGCCTGTCATCTTTAAGTCTTTAACTTTGCTCATCTCTTCTACAATCGATCTGTTCATAAGTTCAATTTTATGAGCTTCTAATTCGTCAATTTTTTTATAAATATTTTTTCTCAAAAAATATCCTAGCCCGAAAAGGATTAGGGCTGCCATGATTAAAAGAAACACAAATTCCATAATGAGCCCCCTCGTTCTTCCAAAAAATCATCTTGTAAAGGGAATTATCCCGTTTTAATAGACGGCTTGCCCCACTAGACATCCGAAACCCAATTGGTTTAACTAATCATCAACGGGGATAGAGACCCAAGGTGATACAGTCTTGCGAGCAATAGTCGCGAACGCCAAAACTTGCACCCCTATTACTTAAAATCCCGGCTGATGAAAGCTTCACTTTATATGTAAACAATGATTTTAATATGTAAGTGATGTTAATTCAATGTATTTATGATACCATGTTAACGACAATTTTTGACCAATATTTTAAATTTTTTTACATAATTTATCGCTTATTTTCGCACATTCTAACGAGGTGATGAAAAAATGAAAAAAGATGGACATGTCCATACACCATTTTGTCCTCATGGCTCAACTGATTCATTGGAGCTCTATTTACAGGCAGCAATTAATCTTGGTTTTACAGAATTAACATTTGCTGAGCACGCCCCTCTGCCTGCTTCATTTGAAGACCCTACTCCCGAGAAGGATAGTTCGATGCAGCTGAATCAAATGGAAGAATATCTAGAAGAATTGAATCATCACAAAAAGAAATATGCACATAAAATCAAAGTGAATATTGGGCTTGAAGTTGATTATATTGCAGGGTATGAAGGAGAAATAGCCTCTTTCCTAAACAAATACGGTCACTACTTGGATGATAGTATTCTTTCTGTTCACTTTCTAACAGTAAAAGACCAGTACTACTGTATGGATTACTCAGAGGAGACATTTGGGGCTATAGCAGATCATCTCGGAGGTGTGCAAAATGTTTATAAGCTTTATTATCAAACAATACTTGCTTCAGTCCAGGCAGATCTAGGTATGTATAAACCTAAACGAATTGGCCATATGTCACTTGCTCGTAAGTTCAACAGGGTCTTTCCCCATGAATTTCGGGAAGTACAAAAAATAGAAGAGATTTTAATTTCCATAAAAAAACAAGGGATGGAATTAGATTTCAATACAGCAGGATTACGCAAACCAAATTGCCTTGAAATCTATCCTTCACCTTGGATTGTTGAAAGGGCTATACAACTTGACATTCCATTTTGTTATGGTTCTGATGCGCATTCAGCCAAAGAAGTCGGGTTGAATTATTCTGAATTCCAAAAAATAGTTAAGTAGTCATAATGATTTGCGAACTTGAATCATTCATTAATGCTGTTTGCACCCATAAGCACAACTCTGAAAAATACTGTTTAACAAAATATGGTTCGTGTGTTTGCAAATAAAGGACTTCACCCATATATTGAGGTTGGAGATAAGGCATCATCAATAAGCTTTTCAGCTGTACAATCATATGAACAGACGGAAGCTTGCGAAATTCTCCTGCGGCCATGCCTTTTTCAAAAATCTCAATAAATAAATATTTTTCTTTTGATAAATAAGTGGTCATGACTTCTCTTATTAAAACAGAGTCTAAAGTGGTTTCTCTTAAAACAAACCTTGCAAGTTGACGGTTATTGTGTTGATAATTTAAAATATCTAAAATTAATTGTATTAAACAGTCCTTTGGAGGGAGATAAGAAAGTTTCGCATAGCCTTGTTCCATAACAGTAAGATAGCCTTCAAAATATTGAGAAACCAAATACTCAAGAAGCCCTCCTTTTCCATTAAAATAATAGGAAATATGGGCAACATTGACTTTTGCTTTGTTTGCAATTTCTCTAACTGATGTACCATTGTACCCTTTAGTGTTAAACAGTGACACAGCGGCATCAATAATTCGTTCTTTCGCAGGTGACGAGGCAGACGTTTGCGGCAATTTTATCACTCCTTCCTAAAGTTATTCCTATTTGAATATTCCTCAGGCCTGCCATTAAAGGCCCAAAAAATCGGGACATATCGGGCAAGTTTTAATAGTCTTATAGCCTTATTCCATAAGGCTATAAAGAACTCCTCTAAGAAGTTCTCGACAAGTTTTTAGGTCTGAGGATCGATTTTAATAAAATCAACCCTGATCATGGAGGTTTATCATGTTTCATGTCGAAAATTATTCAGGTTCTGCACAAAAAGATTATGAGTTAGTCATTAAACAGCTGCAAGCGTTACTCGAAGGAGAAGATGATTCAATTGCAAATTTAGCGAATGCATCCTCATTATTAAACCAGTTTTTAAGTGATATTAACTGGGTCGGATTTTACTTAGCTAAAGGAAATGAGCTTGTGCTTGGGCCGTTTCAAGGTCTGCCAGCTTGTGTGAGAATTCCTTTCGGCAAGGGAGTATGCGGAACGGCTGCCGCAAATAAAAAAACAGAAAGAATTGCTGATGTCAACAGGTTCCCTGGACATATCGCGTGTGATGCGGCATCTAATTCAGAAATCGTTGTTCCAATTGTAAAAGACGGCCAGTTGTACGGGGTATTAGATATTGACAGCCCTTCAAAAAACCGTTTTGATGAAATCGATCAAGAGAATTTAGAGAAATTTGTTGATGTCCTTACTACCTATTTATAAGGATGTTTGCAAACTTTATTGCAACTGGAATCTATCTGGAGTTAAGGCACCTCCCCTAGAGGTGAGTTGAGACTATGCAAACGGCGAATTACTCCCATTGCCTTTATTTTTTAGTCCTTTATAGGCTGATTGAAATGAGCCATTAGCAAAGTGAAACCTCCTTTATTACGAGTTAAAGCAAAAATGCCAGGCATTGCAGTATGCCTGGCATTTTTGTTAAACCTGTTGATTTAATGCTTGATAAATATCCTCTAGAATATCTTCCCTGTTTTCTAATCCGACAGATAACCTTACCATTGTATCTGTAATCCCCATTTTCAGCCTTTCTTTTTCACTTACAACAGAGTGTGTCATTGAGGCAGGATGCTGGATTAATGTTTCAGGGTCCCCTAAGCTGACAGCAATTTTTATTAATTTTAATTGATTCATGAACTGCTGCGTTTTTGCTTTATTTGCACCTTTGATTGTAAAGGATATAAGTCCTCCACCTTTTTTCATTTGCTTTCGTGCAAGGCTTGCCTGTTCAAAATCTGGAAGAGTTGGATAATAAACTTTTTCAATACGTGCGTGTTCAACCAATGAATGAGCAATATATTCAGCATTTTCACAATGGCGGTCCATTCGAACAGCCAACGTTTTTATACCTCTAAGTAAAAGCCATGAGTCAAAAGGAGACATTACCGCTCCTATATCCTTTCTCATCGTCTTTGATAATTGCTTAATATACTCTTCTGTCCCGACGACTACACCGCCAATGACATCTCCGTGACCGCAAATGTATTTAGTGGCGCTGTGTACAACAATATTACAACCATGATCTAACGGTTTTTGTAAATATGGAGATGAAAACGTATTATCAACGACAACTGGAATTTTGTTCCTTTTCGCAATGGAAGTAACCATCTCTAGATCGATTAACTCCATTGTTGGGTTAATAGGTGATTCCATATAGATTACTTTAGTATTTCCCTTAATGGCCTTCTCAAACGCTGACTGATTGTTCAGATCACAAAATGAATGACTGATGCCGAATTTTTCATCCAATAATTGTAAAAACCCAAATGTACAGCCATAAACACCTCTCGAACAAATAATGTGATCTTTTTGATTAACTAAAGAAAATAGGACTGCTGATACCGCCCCCATACCTGATGAAAATGCGAGACCTTTTTCCCCGCCTTCTAAAACGGCCATCTTTTCCTCAAACAATTCAACCGTAGGGTTTGAAAGCCTTGAGTAAATAAAACCAGCTTCATTCCCTGCAAAACGATGTTCCCCTTGCTGTGCATTATCAAAATAGAAGGTAGAGGTTTGATAAAGCGGTGGAGTTAAACTTTGGATAAACTCCTTTTGTTCATTGCTGTTATGAATGACTAATGTTTCGATCTCTTTTTTTGTCATATCCTCTTCCCCTTTGCCTAAGTAATTCTCCTTTATCATATGTTATAAGATCTGTTTTTTGTAAGCGTTTCCATCATTATGAAGAAAAAGTCTTTTAAAATCTTCCTGTAGTACCACGAACGAAATAAAAGTTAACAATCCCGTATTGATCAGTTACGCTTTAAGATCAAGAAATCGATTCGGTGCATTTTGTTAGTATATATGATTATGACTTGGCTTTGCTGATTACTCCAAGTTTGATTGTTAATTTCGAGGATACAGTGAATTTGTGGAATAATCGATATCTTGGAGAATACGAAGATAACTTATCCATCCATAGTAAATACTTTATTATTTTCGATCAAAACCAAACACTTCTTATTATAAACAGATTAATTTTTAAACATGATGAGATGAATTTTATCAAACGAAAACCAGAAAATAGACTGAATAAACTTGATCATGTAAAAGTTTTCTTGACTTTATTCACAATAAATCATACAATAGTCGTTGTGTAAAATATTGCAGCCTATTGATACAGCAATTTTGAGTTCATTTTGTTCCCTGCTGAAGAAAAGCTTCAGATTAGAGGTGTATCGTGTAACTCTCAGCTGCTAGAGCGAGGATACATGAAAACAAAATGTCCATGATTGTAGAGTTCAATCTGTTTTTATTTTACCTAAATAAAAACAAAGGAGGAGTCTCTTATGGCTCGTTATACAGGTCCAAGTTGGAAACTCTCACGTCGTTTGGGAATTTCTTTAAGCGGTACAGGTAAAGAATTAGAAAAGCGTCCTTACGCTCCAGGTCCACATGGCCCAGGTCAACGCAAGAAAATTTCAGAATACGGTTTGCAGTTGCAAGAAAAGCAAAAGCTTCGTCACATGTATGGTGTGAATGAACGTCAGTTCCGCAACATGTTTGATAGAGCTAGTAAAATGACTGGTATCCACGGTGAAAACTTCATGGTTCTTTTAGAATCACGTTTAGATAACATCGTTTACCGTCTTGGCTTAGCGCGTACTCGCCGTCAAGCTCGCCAATTAGTAAACCATGGACATATTCTTGTTGATGGAAGCCGCGTGGATATCGCTTCCTACCAAGTAAAGCCTGGTCAAGCTGTTTCTTTACGTGAAAAGTCTCGCAGCCTTTCAATCGTCAAAGAAGCAATCGAAGCAACAAACTTTGTTCCAGAATATGTTTCTTTCGATGCTGACAAATTAGAAGGTACTTACACTCGTTTACCTGAGCGTTCAGAGCTGCCTGCTGAAATTAACGAAGCATTAATCGTAGAATTCTACTCTCGTTAATCTTCAAAAAAATCCCTGCCATAAACAGCAGGGATTTTTTTACTTTTTTAGGGTACCAGGTACCTATGGTACCCTGGTACCCTAACTAAAAATTAATTTGAGTACTCAATAAGAAAGTATTTCTTCTTACCTCTCCTGATAATTGTAAACTCCTCTTCGATCCGGTCCTCGCTTGATAACACATAATCTAGGTGCTGGTTTCGCTCACCATTAATGTAAACTGCTCCATTTGTTATATCCTCTCGTGCTTGCCGCTTAGATGGGGATATTTTTGCCTGAACAAGCAAGTCAACTAAGCTTATTTCCTTTTCACTTACTGTGTAGGATGGAACATCTTTAAAGCCTACTTTTACTTCTGAAGCAGTAAGGGAACGAATTTCCCCGCTAAATAGGGCATTAGAAATATTAATTGCTTGCTCCAAAGCAGATTCACCATGAACCAGCTTTGTCATTTCTTCAGCGAGTGCTTTCTGGGCATTTCGTTTTTCCGGCGCATTTTTCACTTCACTTTCAAGGTTGTTAATTTCATCATGAGTTAAGAATGTAAAGTATTTTAAATATTTGATAACATCTCTGTCATCTGTATTAATCCAGAACTGGTAGAATTCATATGGCGAAGTTTTCTCACTATCCAGCCAGATTGCTCCGCCTTCTGTTTTTCCAAACTTTGTGCCATCTGCTTTCGTAACAAGCGGAATTGTTAAACCAAATGCTTTTGCCTCTTCCTCTGTTTTTCGAATAAGCTCCATGCCTGCTGTAATATTTCCCCATTGGTCACTGCCGCCTATTTGCAGCTTGCAGCCTTCTTTTTGATAGAGGTTCAGGAAATCGTATGACTGGAGAATCATGTAACTGAATTCAGTAAAGGAGATTCCAGACTCAATTCTTGCACTCACTGACTCTTTAGCTAACATATAATTTACTCCAAAGCTTTTTCCTACATCTCTTAGAAAAGGGATTACATTCATATTCCCAATCCAGTCAAAATTGTTTGCAAGAACAGCACGGTTTTCAGAAGCCTTAAAATCCAAAAAACGGGACAGCTGATCTTTAATCCGGTTTGACCACCCTTCTACAATTTCTGATGTATTCAATGTTCTCTCTGCCTTTTTACCACTTGGGTCCCCAATCAAGCCTGTTGCTCCTCCGACAAGGGCAATTGGATGATGGCCATTTAACTGAAAACGGCGCAACGTTAATATTGGCAGTAAATGTCCTATGTGAAGACTGTCTGCCGTTGGATCAAAACCTGAATAAAGCTTAATCTTTTCTTCGTTTAACACTTTTTGTAAACCGGCTTCATCGGTCATTTGATGAATTAAGCCGCGGAACTGTAAATCATTTAGTAATTCTGACATTTCTCATCACTCCTTTATTTAATGACAAAAAAATAACGCCCCTTCAATTAAATTGAAGGGACGAAATTGTCGCGGTACCACCCTACTTGAAATAGCGTAAAAGAGCCATTCCCACTTAAGCACGATAACGGTCGCATCCGTCTTTTACTACTTGCATGTTTCATAAAAGAAGCTCATGGATGTAATTCGCAAGATATCTATATACTGATTTCCACCAACCATCAGCTCTCTAAAATAGGCAGATTCTTACTACTTGTTCCAGTCATAGCTTATAATAATATATTCGATATTGATTTTTTATCATAATCGATATATTTTGTCAAATCTTGATTATCGACGAATATTGACAACTACATACAAAATTAGTTTTCCATATGGTATAATTAATAGGATTTTGGGGGGATTACATGGAAAAATTAAAACTTTTTTTACAGCGTTTCCGGCGAATAAAGCTTAATGAGAACTCAATAAGCAAGCTTCGTATTACATATCAAGTAGTATGGAATTTATTATTATTATTTATTATTGCAGGTGCAGTCAGTCTTGCATTTGGGGCAGGAATTGGGGCTGGATATTTCGCTTCCTTAGTAAAGGATGAACCATTACGAAGTTATGATGAAATGAAAGATGATATCTATAATTATGAAGAATCATCTGAGATCTATTTTAATGACAACGTTTACCTGGGAAAGTTACGCGCCAATATTGAGCGGGAGGAGGTTTCTAGCAAGGACGTCTCTCCACAATTGAAAAATGCCATCATCGCAACTGAGGATGAGTTTTTTTATGAACATGATGGGGTTGTTCCTAAGGCTATTTTGCGTGCACTATTCCAAGAATTCACAAACTCCTCTGTTCGTTCGGGCGGAAGTACGTTAACTCAACAATTAATCAAGAACCAGCTTTTAACTAACGAAGTTTCCTTTGATCGAAAAGCAAAAGAGATCCTGTTAGCTTTAAGACTGGAAAACTTTTTCGAAAAAGAAGAGATTTTGGAAGCATACATGAATGTCTCGACATTAGGCAGAAACAGCTCTGGCCGGAATATTGCCGGAGTTCAAAGTGCTGCCCAGGGCATCTTCGGAGTAAATGCTAAGGATTTATCTATACCTCAGGCGGCATTTATTGCAGGGCTTCCGCAATCACCATTTGGATATACTCCTTTTACAAATAACGGAACTGTGAAAGAGAATCTTGAACCAGGTGTGGGCAGGATGAAAAGCGTTTTGTCCAACATGTACGATGAAGGCTTCATCACAAAAAAGGAATATGATGAAGCGCTCACTTTTGATTTACGAAAAAGCTTAACAACTAAAAAGCCATCTTCTACTGAACAATATCCATTCCTTACCTATGAGATAGAGGATCGAGCAAGGGAAATTCTTATCCGGCAGCTGGCAGAAAAAGATGGGCATAAACCAGATGAATTAAAGCAAAATGAAGATCTTTACCGTGAATATTATATACAAGCAGATGCTAACCTTCGCCACAAAGGTTACCGTATTCATACAACAATCAATAAAAAAATGTACGATAAAATGCAGGCTGTAGCAAAGGAATATCAATATTATGGAAGTGAGAAGCCAGAAACAAAAATCGACCCTGACACAGGGGAAGAAGTTCAAGTGATGGAACCTGTTGAGGTGGGCGGTGTTCTCATTGAAAATAAAACCGGGAAAATTCTAAGCTTTGTAGGCGGGCGAAATCATGATCGTAAGCAAGTAAACCATGCAACAGATTCACTTAGATCAAATGGTTCTACGATGAAACCTCTTGCCGTTTACGCCCCTGCGATGGAAATGGGGGTTGTTCAACCTGGTTCTGTAGTAGCTGATACTCCTATGACTGGCAGCTGGAATCCGAAAAACTATGGCGGCAGGTACCATGGATTGACTAGCATAAGAACAGCACTAAAGCATTCTTATAATATCCCTGCTGCAAGAACCTATTTAAAAATTCAAGCGAATAATCCAGTCAATTATTTAGATAAGATGGGGTTTACTTCACTAGCCCAATCTGATTATACAATTAGTTCTTTAGCTTTAGGTGCCATGAAAAGAGGCGTTACTGTTGAAGAAAATGTAAATGCTTTTTCTACTTTCGCAAATGGCGGTAAATTTGTGGATGCCTACATGATTGAAAAGATTGAAAATAGTGATGGAGAAGTAGTTTATGAACATAAATCCTCCTCAACAGATGTTTTTTCAGCTCAAACCTCTTATTTATCCATTGATATGATGAGGGATGTCATTTCCAGCGGAACGGCAGCTTCATTAAAAGGGTACTTAGCCTTTAGCGCAGATTGGGCAGGTAAAACAGGAACTGGACAGGATTACAAGGATGCATGGTTTGTTGCAAGTAACCCAAACGTATCCTTCGGCACATGGATTGGATATGATACACCAAAACCGATTGAGCAAAGTTACAAAGGATTATCATATAGTAAGAGAAATATTCTTCTATGGGCAAAATTAATGAATGTAGCTCATGAGACGAATCCTGATCTGATTGCTCCTAAAGAACGATTTAAAATGCCAGGTGGTATTGTTGAACGATCATATTGTTCACTTTCGGGAGATCTGCCATCTGAACTATGTCAAAAAGCCGGGCTCGTATCATCTGATTTGTTCAATGAAAAATATGTTCCTAAGAAAACTGATGACAGTTTAACAAGCGGAAAATATGTAGTTGTAAAGAACAGCGCATATCATGTACCTTCCTCTGCTCCTTCGGAATTTGTTCAAGAAGGAGTTATGCTGAAGAAAGAAGTATTATGGAATCTCGGTGTTAGCAGTGTTTCAGAATTAGAAAACTTGCTTCCGAATCAAACAAGCTGGGGCAAACTAGTAGTAACAGAAGGAAAAGAAATTTCGGACAATGGTTCTGCTCCTACTGTTGTTAATGGAGTATCAATTAGCGGAAATAACCTATCATGGTCTGCAAGTGGAGATAACGATGTTATTGGGTACAGAGTTTATGCCGCTGCTAATCACTCGAGCAGCTTTAAGAAAATCGCAAGTGTACCAGCATCAAAATCCTTGACAGTTTCAGTGGGAAGCTCTTCAGCAGCCTACTATGTTGTCGCCGTCGATGTTGCCGGACAGGAGTCAGCAAAATCAGCAATTGTCAAAAATGGGGATTATTCAGAAAAAAAACCTGATGAGAAAAAGAATGTCCCTTCAGATAAAGAGAAAAAACCTGATGAGAAAAAAACTGAGGAAGACAAGCCAAAGCCTCAGGATAAGCCAGCTGATGATAAAAAACAAAATGAACAATAAATTGATTCTTCCATTAGTAGGGGTTTCGGTGCGCAGGATTTGTAAGTAAGGTGCCTGAGACACGACTCCCGAGAATTTTGCTAAGTTCATTCATTCCCCCACTGAGGATGAATGAGGCCTACTTACTGTGAACACGCAGACCTTGCCCCGGACATAACGCTTTTAGTCTGTGTTCCTTTTTCCGGACACCTGAGCCCAAGTTAGCCATCAATATCTTCTGCCCATTAAGAGTTGGATAAAGCAAAAACCCGGTTCATTATAGGACCGGGTTTTTGCTTTATCTCTATTAATCTTCCATTGTTGATAGATCACCAGTCGGTAAATCAAGCTCCCAAGCTTTTAAGACACGTCTCATAATTTTACCGCTGCGGGTTTTCGGTAATTTATCTTTAAAGTCGATTTCACGTGGTGCTGCATGGGCAGCCAACCCTTTTTTAACAAACTGCCGAATTTCTTCTTTCAATTCTTCTGATGGCTCATAACCATCTCGAAGGGCGATAAACGCTTTGATAATTTCTCCGCGTACAGGATCCGGTTTTCCAATGACACCAGCTTCTGCAATGGCAGGATGCTCGACTAGCTTGCTTTCTACTTCAAAAGGACCTACACGTTCACCAGATGTCATAATAACATCATCAATCCGTCCTTGGAACCAGAAATATCCCTCGTCATCCATATAAGCTGAATCACCTGATACATACCAGTCACCAGGCATGAAATAAGATTCATACTTTTCTTTATTATTCCAAATCGTATACATCATCGAAGGCCAACCTTTTTTAATCGCTAAGTTACCCATTCGATAAGGAGGCACTTCATTTCCTTGATCATCCACTATTGCAGCTTCCACACCAGGGATCGGTTTGCCCATAGATCCAGGCTTAATTTCCATACAAGGATAGTTACAAATGATTTGTGCGCCTGTTTCTGTCATCCACCACGTATCATGGATCCGCTTTTCAAACACTTTTACCCCCCACCGGACAACCTCAGGGTTTAAAGGCTCACCGACACTTAATACATGGCGTAAGGAGGACAAATCAAAGCTCTTAACCAACTCATCTCCCGCCCCCATAAGCATTCTAAAAGCCGTTGGAGCACTATACCAGACTGTAACCCCGTAATCCTCAATTGTTTGGTACCAGTTTTCAGGCTTGAATCTTCCTCCTACAATGACGTTGGATGCTCCATGCAGCCACGGACCAAAGATTCCGTAAACTGTTCCTGTGACCCAGCCTGGATCAGCTGTACACCAATATACATCATCTTCTTTAAGATCTAGAACCCAATTGGCTGTCTGATAATGCTGAATCATGGCATTATGAACATGGAGAACTCCCTTTGGTTTTCCAGTTGAACCAGAAGTATAATGAAGTAGTAACCCATCTGTCAGGTCTACCCACTCTAATTCCAGGTCTTTACTGCTTTCTTTAAACCTAGATAGAAAATCAATGTAAAAATCATCTTCCTTCACATTTTCCCCTACAACAACAACATGCCTTAGATTTGGCAGCTGATCGAAAGGTACACGGTCCATAAGCTCTGGTGTTGTTACAATCACTTTTGCTCCACTATCGTCTAATCGATCTCTCACTGCTCCTTCCATAAACGCTTCAAAAAGCGGCCCTACGATAGCTCCCAATTTAATAGCACCTAATATCGTGAAATATAATTCAGGTGTTCTTGGCATAAAGACAAAAACACGATCCCCTTTTTCAACATTTGCATAGTTTTTTAACACATTTCCTGCTTTGTTAGTTAAATCCTTCATTTCTTTAAACGTATACTTTTCATCCCGGTCAGGATCCCGATAGTATAAAGCAATCTTATTCTTACGAAAGGATTCGGCATGCTTATCAATCGCTTCATAAGCAGCATTCATTCGGCCTGTTTCCGACCATGAGAATTCTTTCTCAGCTTCTTTCCAATCGAAGCTTTGATACACCTCTTCATAGCTGTTTAAATTATAGTTTCCTTTCGAAACTGGCAGCGCTTCCAATTTCATACCCATACTCCTCCTTATGTAAGATTCTCATATTCTATTATAGTATAATTGCTTTTTTTTCTCAATTTTAAAAAAACTGATTGTTAACACAAGCTGAAAACGCTTTATATGTTAAAATCTAATTATAGAAGAAAAGCACAGGCGCCTTAATCAGCCCTGACAATCCACTCGGGTCGGCTGGGCGCTAGATCTGGACAACATAGAAAAGTGGAAGCGCCTTGTACAGCCTGGGACAAGCACTCGGGCAAGCCTCTCGAAAAGGCTGTCTTTGCCTTTTTGGGTGGATTATCTTGTGACCTCAGGCGGGCTAGGTGCTGGAGCTGGACAACAATCCTTATCTAACACGTATATATTTTTCTCAAATTTAAACTTTCCGAAGCAACTAGAAATGGGAATAGATATGATTAAGGTGGTGACTTTGTGGAACATAAAAAAACGTATCATGCAAAAGAAATAAAAACAGCACAAGGCAATCTGTTAGTTGAGGGTCCTATTTCATCTGAAAAACTAGATTCATATGAATTTCATAAGGATTTAGTAGCATTTCGTCCACCTAAGCAGCAGCATAAAGCGCTAGTTGATATTGCTAAATTACCAGAAGGAAGAATCCTAATAGCCAGAAATCAAGATATAGTTGTCGGATATGTTACATACCTCTATCCTGACCCATTAGAAAGATGGTCAGAAGGAAATATGGAAAACTTAATTGAATTGGGAGCAATAGAAGTTATCCCGGAATTCAGAGAGTTTTCAGTAGGAAAGAACCTTTTGGGAATTTCGATGATGGATGACGCAATGGAGGATTATATTATTATTACCACTGAATATTATTGGCACTGGGATCTGAAAGGAACAGGGCTAAATGTCTGGGAGTATCGTAAGGTAATGGAAAAAATGATGAAAGCAGGCGGATTGGAATGGTATGCAACCGATGATCCAGAGATCTGCTCTCATCCTGCAAATTGTCTAATGGCCAGGATAGGAAAAAGGGTGGATCAAGATTCTATTCAAAAGTTTGACCGATTACGATTTATGAACCGTTTTATGTATTAGTTGACTATTAGATAGAAATTTATCAATCTGCTGCTGGAGCCAATATTGGATTACGAAACGAGCAAAGATTCTGATCCTTCAGGAAAAGGTTGTTCTTTAACTTTTTAATAGATGATTTATACTCTCAAGAACCATATTGCCGTGAAATACCGGAGATAAAATATTCGACGAATTTGTTCAGGTCCAACTAAAAATCTGAACTTAAAATAAAGGGGTGAGATGCCATGATCATTGAACAAATTATGCAACAGGATGTTGTCACACTTTTTCCAGAGAATACGCTTGAAGAGGCAATAAAAACAATGAACAGCAGACATATTAGACACCTTCCAATCGTTTCAAAAGATGGCCTCTTAGCCGGTATCCTATCTGACCGGGATCTTAAAGATGCCAGCCCTTCTATATTTGAATTAAAAGACAGAATGAATGAATTAAAGAAACCGGTAAGCACCATTATGAAAAAAGATGTTATTACATGTCACCCTTTGGATTTTGTGGAAGAGATTTCAGCGGTTTTTTACGAACATCGGATTGGATGTGTACCTGTTATTAAACATAAAAAATTAGTTGGAATTGTAACTGAAACAGACTTGCTTCATACATTCGTTCAATTGACTGGAGCAAATCAGCCAGGCTCTCAGATCGAAGTTAAAGTACAAAATAAAGCAGGTATTCTTTCAGAGGTAACAGCTGTATTTCAAAAACGGAAAGTAAACATTGCAAGCGTGCTCGTTTATCCAGATAGTAATGAACAGTTAAAAATATTAGTTTTTCGTGTACAAACAATGAATCCAATGGGGCTTATTACTGATTTAAAAAAGGAAGGCTATAAGGTACTTTGGCCTAATTTTCCGGAGATTTCCTCATGAAGGATGCAGCGTTTGTCTACTCAAAAGCTTTCCAAAAATACAAATTCAGTAATAAGCACCCATTCAACCAACTAAGAGTAGAATTGACTCTTGATTTATTAAAGTCCATGAAAGCAATCGATGAGACTGATATGATCGAACCTCGAACGGCAACAGATGAAGAATTATCATTAGTACATGATCCAGCTTATATTCAAGCAGTGAAAGCTGCCGGCCAAAATCAGCTATCTGAAGAAGCTGGACTTAATTACGGGATTGGAACTGAAGATACTCCTATGTTTGAAAATATGCATGAAGCAAGCGCATTATTAGTAGGTGGAACATTAACCGCAGTAGATCAGGTGATGCAAGGAAATACAAAGCATGCTATCAATTTAGGAGGAGGACTTCACCACGGTTTTCGCGGGAGAGCATCAGGGTTTTGTATATACAATGACAGTGCTGTCGCAATAAAATTCATTCAGGAAAAATATAAAGCAAGAGTGCTGTATATTGACACAGATGCTCATCATGGTGATGGCGTTCAATGGACCTTTTATGATGACCCAAAGGTATGCACATTATCTATCCATGAAACAGGTCGGTATTTATTTCCCGGGACAGGCAATGTGTCAGAGCGCGGCAGCGGCAGGGGGTATGGTTATTCCTTTAACATCCCTTTAGACGCCTTTACAGAAGATGAATCGTGGATCCAGGCATATAAAAGATCTGCTTTAGAGGTAGCTGAATATTTCAGACCAGATGTCATCCTTACACAAAATGGGGCTGATGCACACTATCATGACCCGTTAACCCATTTATCGGCAACAATGAACATCTATCATGAAATTCCAAAACTCGCTCATGAAATTGCTCATCAATATTGCAATGGGCGGTGGATTGCAGTTGGCGGAGGAGGTTATGATATTTGGAGGGTTGTTCCAAGAGCATGGAGTCTTATTTGGCTGGAAATGAAAAAAATCAACCCAGTTGCTCCACTACCGAAAGAATGGATCGATAAATGGCAAAGGCACTCTCCTGTCCCATTACCGAAAGAATGGAAAGATCCTGAGAATATGTATAAAACCATTCCAAGAAAAAAAGAAATTGAGGAAAAGAATGCTCAAACATTAGAAAAAGCAATGTATATCATTCAGCAAAATAAGTCAGATATAAAAACAAATTAATGGTAAAACTCTTCTGCATACTAGCGTTGAGGAATAGCGCGAAAACTTATAGTATTTTACTTTAACGAGAATGAAAATAATACCAATGATTCAGAATAGAAAAAAAATGATAGACCAAGTTTTACTCCAAGCAGGTGTCACTTAGAATAGACTTACCACCAGTGGGGGAAATGCCCACTGGTGGTAAATTCCACTTTATTTTGTTGATTGTCTTACTTCAATCCGGTGAGGGAGTTCAACCTGTCCATTTTCTACTTCTTCTTTATTCATCAATTTTGTCAACAAACGCATCGCTACTGCACCAATATCATATGTTGGCTGAACGACAGTTGTAAGCTGAGGGCGAACCATTGTTGCCAGCCTTGTATTATCAAACCCGATAACTTCCAAATCATTTGGAATTGATAAACCAGCATCTTGTGCGCCATGAATCACTCCAAGTGCCATCTCATCAGTTCCTACAAAAACAGCTGTCGGCTTATTTGTATAAGAGTTGAATTTTTCAAATGCTTCAATGCCTGAATCATACGTATAGTCTCCCTCAATGATTAATTCTTCATCAAGATCAATCCCAGCATCCTCTAATGCCTTTTTATAGCCTACAATTTTCTTTAATTTATTGATTGGTTCTTCCATCGTACCTGTCACATAGGCAATTCTTTTATGCCCATTATCAATTAGCATTTTAACAGCATCATAAGCGCCTTGCTGGTAATTAATATTGACAGAAGGAGTTTCTCCGCTAAGCTCAATAGATGCGGCTAAGACGATAGGAACTGGGGATCTCTTGAATTCTTCGACATGCTCCTCCATAATGTTGCCGCTCATATAAACAATTCCGTCTACTTGCTTACCCAACATTGTATTTAATAAATGTAATTCTTTTTCTTTGTTTTGATCTGAATTACTTAGGATAATGTTGTACTTGTACATTGTCGCAATGTCTTCAATTCCTCTTGCAAGCTCAGAATAGAAAGTACTTGAAATATCAGGAATAATCACTCCGACAGTTGTTGTTTTCTTACTTGCTAGTCCCCTAGCAACAGCATTGGGACGATACCCTAATCGCTCAATCGCTTCTAATACCTTTTTCCTTGTTGTTGGTTTGACATTCGGATTTCCATTTACTACTCGGGAAACGGTTGCCATTGAGACATTTGCTTCTCTTGCTACATCATATATTGTTACATTATTCATTCATTACACTCCTTTAGTTCCTCTGCTTCTATTTCAGGCTATAGTATTATCATGCGCGACAATATGTAGATAAATGTCAAGATTTCATACTTTATGTAAATTATCATATTACAACGCGAAAGCGTCCGCAATAAATTAAAGCGTTTTTAAATAAGGAAAAAGGTATTTTTCCTTATATGTTCATACTTGAGCAATTATAAGTATATGTTATCTTTTGCAATCGGCAGTTTTTTGTCGGCATTAGTCACTACCATGGAATAACCAAATTGATAGCTTTTTACTAACTTTAAGACTTAATATACCATTCTTTTATTTAATAGGAAACCAATTCTTAAAGAAAAGCATTATTTTCTATTACAATCCCTCTTTATAACATCTAGTCCGTTTCCCAATGCAGCCTAAATATGATAAATAAAAAAGAAACTCCCCAACCTGAGGAGTTTCCTTTCTAAGCATTGTCTATGCTTTCGCTTGAACTAAAGGTCTTAATTCATTTATCCATTCATTAAATTGATCGATATTCATTTGCTGTGCAGAATCTGATAAGGCAACGGCAGGATCAGGATGAACCTCAGCCATTACACCATCAGCCCCGATAGCTAGAGCTGCCTTTGCTGTTGGCAATAATAAATCTCTTCTTCCAGTTGAGTGAGTTACATCTACGAATACAGGTAAATGTGTCTCTTGTTTAAGAATTGGAACTGCCGAAATATCAAGCGTATTACGCGTTGCTTTTTCGTAAGTACGAATTCCACGCTCACAAAGGATGATTTGATCGTTTCCTTGAGCGATAATGTATTCAGCAGCATTCATAAATTCTTGTAATGTAGCGGCCAAACCGCGTTTTAGCAACACTGGTTTACGAACAGAACCTGCAGCTTTTAACAATTCAAAGTTTTGCATATTACGAGCACCGATTTGAATGACATCAATGTAATCCACTGCTGTTTCAATATCAGCAGGGTTAACGATCTCACTAATTACAGCCATATCATATTCATCTGCTACTTGCTTTAGAATTTTCAATCCTTCTACCCCAAGGCCTTGGAAATCATAGGGACTAGTTCTCGGTTTGAATGCTCCGCCGCGAAGTAATCGCAAGCCTTGCTTTTTCGCTGCTTCAGCGACAGCTGCCACTTGTTCAAAGCTCTCAACTGCACATGGGCCGACGATGAAAGATTGCCCTCCATCACCAATTGTTTCACCCTTAATTGTCACCACAGTATCCTCTGGCTTTTTCTTACGTGAAACCAATAATGCTTTGCTGTGATCATCTTCCTGCAATTCTAAGCCTGCCTTGAAAATTTCTTTAAATATATGCTGAAGAGTGGAATTTTCAAATGGTCCCTCATTAACTTCATTAATAATATCAAGCATTTTTCTTTCACGGACAGGATCATAACGATTAACACCTTGCGTTTCTTTCGCTTTTCCTATTTCCTGAACTAACTTTCCTCGTTCACTAATTAACTTCAAAATTTCCAAGTTAATCTCATCTACTCTTTCCCTTAGCACATCAAGCTCTGCATGGCTCATCTTTTCTCATCCTTTCTACCTTTTTAATTATAAAAAATCCCGTTTATATTGCGATATCTCTTTTCTCATTCCATAACGGGCAGAAAATATGATACATTTTCTTTAATTAGAGTTTATTATATACAATCTTTCACCAATTGTCATTAAAAATTTCTTTATTTATTAAACGCTTTTAAGCGGTAAAGTGTTTTATGCTATTACTATAGGGAAAGTGTTAGTTATTTTTAATAATAGACTTCATTTGCATGAGGTATTGGGAGCTTTGATCTGCTGTAAAAATCATCTTAACAATATGCCCTCCAAGTGGGGGAAAGAAGTTATTTTAAAATGGATTATGAATGAAATAGTTAACAATATTGGAAAAAGACGCACTCTCCAAAACAGGAGAACGCGGCTCTTTTTATAATGAAAGAACTTGTTGTTTAAGTATCTCTTTTTTAATATTCCAATGAGAAGTATGCCATATTACTTCTTTGCCTTTAAACAACAGTACTTGAGGTGATTCGTGTTTTACATGGTAGTTATTTGCAATATAGTTGGAAAGCTCTCTGCTTTTTTGAACATTTAAATAATAAACATGAACTTCATTTTGACTTTCAGCAAATGAAGAAAATTCTTCAAATGCACTTGAACTAATTGGACAGGTTAAACTATTCTTAAATAGTAAAAAAGTTGTATGCTGGTCGATTACATTTAAAAAATCCTCGATGGACTTAACGTTAATTTTTTCCATTTTTATGCATCTCTCCTTCTACAGTAGCTTTTACCGCAAATTTAGTTAATATATATAGCAAAGTTAATCACTTCAGAAATGAATGTATCTTTTTCAAGGTGAGAGGCCAGATGTCAGACTAGAGTCAACCTCGGAATGATTACTCTCTTTGCCGGGATAATACGTTAATTAACTTAAACTTTCTGACAATATAACAAAGGCTGACCTTCATATTCCAACCGGGTCAGCCCTTCCTTTTATTATCGTCTAGATTCTTCTAATTCTTTCACTTCTTCTGTTGCTTCCGCTACATTTTCTGGTGCTTGATCCTGCTTTTCAGATGTTGCTTGATCTGTTTCAAGTAAGCTTTTCGAAGCTTCATCTGCCAGCTCATCAGCAGCAGAGTCTGTAGGAACTTCCGAATCATTTGTTTGATTATTAGAAGCTTTTCGTATATCTTTTACTTTATTTAGTAACTGATTTGATTGTTCTGATACAGATTGAGATATAGTAGCAGTCTTTTCTTTAGCAAGGTTAGCAAATTCACTACCTCTCTCTAACGCATCATTTGTGATTTTTCCAGTTCTTTCCTTCACTACAGTTGCTTGTTGACCAATGTTTTCTCTTAACTCTTTCCCTGACTTAGGTGCTAAAAATAAGGCTGTTGTGGCACCAACTATTCCACCTATTAAAGTACCAATTAAAAAATCTTTGCTGTTAATGCTTTCTTTGCTCATTATGATTCCTCCCTAAATTTGTTTTTTATATTTGATCTTTTAAAGGTGTTTCTGGCTTTTGCTTTTTCATTTTCCATTTCTCCCAAATTTCCATGGCGGTATTGCCCCATTGAACAACCTGAGAAATCTTATCTTGATTTTGTTCAAGATTTGTAGAAACAGTTGTTGAAACCTTTTGTACTGATTGATTAAATCGCTGCAGTGATGTTCCAACGTCTTGTACAGCAGCTACAACAGTATTCAAACGATCTGATTTATGCTGGATGTCTTCTGCTAGCTGATTGGTCTTATGTAAAAGATCTGTAGTCTCAATAGTGATCCCTTGCATTTGTTTTTCCAAACCTTCTAAGGTTCCAGCTACATTCGTCAATGTTACGTTTAAAGAATGAAGTGTTTTTGATAAATAAACAACTAGTACTGTAAATGCTATTGCAATTAGTGCTACGCTTAAATATAATACAACGATCATATCCAACCCTCCTGCTGTGTCTTTAAGAATGATTTACCCGATATGCTCCATTATAAACATTTTTACTTCATTCTATAAAGGATTTCTACAGAGCCTCTCTTTAATCCTCTTTTGCGATCCCTATTTTCTAAATTTTATTGAAATGATTATTAATAGTCAAATTTGGTGGATTAAAGGGTAAAATGAAATCGTAAATACATTCTAATTTGGGGGTAACCATATGAAAGATCCACGGATAGATAAGCTTGCTAAAAATTTAATTCATTATTCAATTCGTTTGCAAAAAGGAGAAAAGGTCCTAATCGAAAATTTCGGGCTGCAAAGGGAATTAGTGACAGCCCTTGTAAAAGAAGCTTATGCTGCTGGAGGACATCCATTTGTTTTGCTTAAGGATCATCAAATAGACCGGGAACTTATGATCGGCGGCAAAGAAGCGCAATATGAGATGATGGCCGATTTTGAAGCAAATGTAATGCGTAAAATGGATGCCTATATTGGCTTGCGGTCAGGTGATAATATTAACGAATTTGCTGATATTCCGGACGAACAATTGAAATTGCAAAGTAAAACAGTCGGTAAAAAGGTTCATCGGGAAATTCGCGTTCCAAAAACAAGATGGGTTGTGCTTAGATACCCTAATTCCTCAATGGCTCAGCTTGCTAAAATGAGCACAGAGCAATTTGAAGGTTTTTATTTTGATGTATGTAATTTAGATTATGGAAAAATGGATCATGCCATGGATGCTCTAGTAGAACTGATGAACAAAACAGATAAAGTTCAGATTAAGGGAGGTGGAACTGATTTAACTTTTTCGATTAAAGACATACCTGCTGTAAAATGCTCTGGCCAGATGAATATACCTGACGGTGAGGTGTATACAGCTCCGGTGAAAAATAGTGTTAATGGAACAATTACATATAATACTCCATCCCCCTACAATGGATTTACATTTGACAACGTAAAATTAACTTTTAAAGATGGAAAAATCATTGACGCCAAGTCTAATGATACCGATCGTATTAACAAAATTTTTGATACAGACGAAGGTGCTCGCTTTATCGGAGAATTTGCAATCGGCGTAAACCCTTATATCCTTCACCCGATGCAAGACATCTTATTTGACGAAAAAATAGATGGAAGCTTCCACTTTACTCCAGGTGAATGCTATGAAGATGCATATAATGGCAACCATTCTAACATCCATTGGGACATGGTTATGATTCAGCGGCCTGAATATGGTGGAGGTGAAATCTACTTTGATGATGTGTTAATCCGTAAAGACGGCCGGTTTGTTATATCTTCTTTAGAAAGCCTGAATCCAGAAAACCTAAAATAAACTAGGCTTTAGTCCTTCGGCGACAAGCATTCGGGCGAGCCGGCAGAAAGGTTGTTCTTTAACCTTTTTGACAGATTGGCTTATGACCTAAGGCCCGATGGCGCCTGGAGCTGGAAAATGATAACTAAATTTAACACGTTAATACTTTAATTAGCTTAAACCTTCTTAACTGATTAAAAAAAGCTCTTCAGCATGGTGAAGAGCTTCCTTTTGATTTAGGCTAATATTTGCTCATAGGCTTTTTGATATTTTTGAATATCTCCTGCGCCCATAAAAACCAAGACACTATTTTCATGTTTTTTGAGGATTTCTGTTTCATTTTCTTCTATGAGTTCAGCCTGATCAATTTTGTTTAGCAAATCATGGATAGATAGTTTTCCTGCATTCTCTCTAGCTGAACCAAAAATATCACAGAGATAAACATAATCCGCCTTCTTTAGACTATTTGCAAATTCCTCTAAGAAGGATTGAGTTCTTGTAAATGTATGCGGCTGAAAAACGGCCACAATGTCTCTATCAGGATACTTTTGTCTGGCTGCATCAATGGTAACACTAATTTCAGTAGGGTGATGGGCATAATCATCAATTAAAACCTGGTCACCCACTCTTTTCTCATTAAAGCGGCGTTTGACGCCTTCAAATGTTAATAACCTTTGCCCAATAACTTCAACATCTACCTCTTCATAGTGACATAATGCTATCACTGATAAGGCATTTAAAATACTATGATCTCCATAGGTTGGGATCTTAAAAGAAGCATAGAACGTATTCCTTACAAAAACATCAAATTGCGTTCCTTCAGTGTTTTTTTCAATATTTCTTGCTTGAAAATCGTTTTCTTCGCCAAAGCCGTAATAAACGACAGGAACTTTCGCATGTATTTGCGGCAGATGTTCATCATCACCGCAAGCAATGATTCCTTTATTGACTTGCAGCGCCATTTTTTGAAAAGCGTCAAATACATCCTCTATGCTCGTAAAGTAATCAGGATGATCAAAATCAATATTAGTCATGATGGCGTAGTCTGGAAAATAAGAAAGGAAATGTCTCCGATATTCACAAGCTTCAAAAATGAAATATTTGCTGTCGTGAACTCCCTTTCCAGTTCCGTCCCCAATTAAGTAGGAAGTAGGCTCAGCGCCTTGGATTACATGTGAAAGCAAGCCGGTAGTCGACGTTTTCCCGTGGACTCCGGTAATGGCAACACTTGTAAACTTCTCCATGAAATCGCCAAGAAAACGGTGATAACGAATAACGGGCACACCAAGCTTTATAGCAGCTTCGATTTCGAGATGAGTATCCTGGAAAGCATTACCTGCAATAACAGTTAAACCATCCTTGATATTCTCCTCTGAAAATGGAAAAATGGGTATCCCTCTATCTTCTAATGCTTTTTGAGTAAAAATTGTTTTTTCGATATCTGATCCTTGCACGGTATATCCCATGTCATGCAAGATCTGAGCAAGGGAACTCATACCAGTCCCTTTTATACCAACAAAATGATAAACAGTCATATTAGAACCTCCAACAAACGTCTATCTGTATGACAGTATATGACGTTCATCTAGTTTTGCAACCAATTGCAATTTTCCAAAAATTAGTCTTATGTACTTTGTACTATTTAAAATGAATTCTCCCCCACAATGAATGTGGCATTTTACTAGAACAGGCTCAAGCTATATCCAAAGTAGGAATATTAAATCAATCATTTTTCCTGAGCTAAATTTTTCGCACCTTGGAAGATTATCATGGCTTGAAAGATTGGTCAATAGTGTAATATTCCTGTCCTGCTTTCTAGAAGTGGGAGATCGGTGGTGGGATTAGATGAAATCAGCGAAAGAGCTGATTTCTTTTTAGGTAAAACCACCTTTACCCATTTTTCTTAGTGAACTTAATTTTTCTGAAATAATGCAATCGGTGCCTCGCCGATTGCTTCTAATCTCACCTTAAATAATTTAGCTCTTTTGCAATCTTAAATTTCCTAATTTTTGTAGAAAAAACTTTTTTATACAGTTTTCCCTTTCATTACGTATTGTATTGCATATTTTTTCAAAAAAGTTCGCCAGCCAATATTAGACTGGCTTTTATAATGGAACATTAACCTTTTTATAATGGTTGAATCCTCAATTAGTACGAAAGAACCCAACGGAAGATTGTAATCAAATATCGGTACATTTCGTACAAAAATAAAATCGTGATTTTGAAGCTTTGATGGAAAGACAGACCGTTTAAACCGAGCGGACTCTTTAGTATCCAGCTTTTCAACGACAATATCACTGCCGGTTAGCTGAGCAATTTTGAATGGTTCTAATACATTGGCAAGCAAGACAGCTTGCTGAACGGCATGTGAACGATTCATCGCTTTAATGTCAGATCTTTTTAGATAAAGCTGAAATAAAGTCAAATCCTGAACAGTCAAATAATCAAAACCAAACCAGTCAATAAAAATGTGATCCTCAAGATTGAAGGAAACATCCTTTTTCGTTAAATCTTTCAAAAAATGTTTCGCCCTTACCTTTTCGCGGATGTTAACCTGTTTCATTAAATAATGATGAAAGTCTTTGTAAATTTGTATAAAACCTGCTTCAAATTGCTTCTCTTTTTCCTGACGAAGATGTTTGAAGTTGATAATATTATTCATATTAATCTACTTTTTCCAGCCTAGGATTTGGCCGATACCTTCTCCCTGCTTTTGCTTGGGGCTTTCCATTGAGCAATACATTATCTCCTGTAAAACCTATACTGATTTTCAGGAGGTTGCTTCCTACTCCGTAAATATCAACAGGTACCCTTTGCTTCTCAAATTCCATGATTCTGCTTTCATTAAAGCCGCCGCTCACAACAATTTTCACATGCTCAAATCCCTCTTTATCAAGGGCTTCTCTTAACGCAAAAATTAACTGAGCATTTACCCCGCGCGGATCAAAGGTTCCTAATACATCGGGGTTGCGAACGAAATAGTGATCAATCATCGTTCGTGAAGTATCGACACGAACGCCCTTCAGCTGATCTTTAAATTCTCTTGCTAAACTTAAAGAATCCGTAATGCAGTCGTTATTATAATCAACGAGAACAATTAAATCATCTTCAGGAAATTTTTTATAATAAGCTTTTGCAGCTTCTACGACGTCTCCATTAAACATTTGGATAAGTGCGTGAGGCATTGTGCCCATGCCCTTTTTCCCCCACCATTCACTCATGGCATGTGTTGCCTGGGCAGAGGAACCGCCTATATAGGCTGCATATCCATCACCAGCCTGCATCGTAAAATGATCATCACGATCCCCCATAAAGATAACAGGCTTTTGCTTACCAGAAAGCCCTGCGGCTTTAACCACATTATAAACATTTGTGGCGACAGAAGTACGGCGGGCTAAAATGCCGTCAATCACTCCTTCTAGATAACCAAAACTTTGATATGGACCAGTAACAGTTAAAACTGTTTCAAATGGGCTGATCTTATCTCCATCCTTTAAAGAATAGATCTCAAGATCCTCAGGGTGATCAGAAAAGGTTTTAAGGAGTGCAATCACTTCATCAGTACCGCATAATACCGCATGTTCTTTTTGAAAAAACTGCATTGTAACAATATTTTCAGGATTAAAATCACTAACAATTTCTTTTGTTTTAAGAAAATAAACAGCTGAAAACCAACCATCTCCGACCCGATCATCGAATTTGAAGGTCTGGTTTGTTAATCGCTTAATTTCTCCCTGCATTTTAAGCTCTATCTCTTTCATTCTTTCAAGACTCCTTAGATGCTTTTAACAATTTCAATTTCATGTTAAGTAGTGAAAAAAGGCGTTCCTCTAATAGTAGGCAAGTATAAGTCGAGCCACTGAAAAGTTTTTTCTTTACCTTTTGACTAATTGGCTTATGGCTGGGATCTGGCCGGCAAAAGGTCATGCTCTGTGACACATGGAAGCTGGACAATTCCGCCTCAAGATTCATGGTTCAAATAGTAAATTTAAATCTATAACAAAAATTTTCACTTTACCATTATAATACGTTTATTGACTATCATACCACTTTCTTATCGACTTTCGTTAGCTTTCTTAATTTTTATTACAAGTAGAAAAAATTGCTAAAAAAGCACTTATAAAGGGAAGGCGTATCTTCTTTTCCTTGTCCAGCCGCAGCACCTGGCACCTCTAGTTCACATGCCAATCCGCCCGAGAAGGTTAAAGAACCAGCCGGCTCGCCCGAATGCTTGTCGCCGAAGGACTCACGCCTTGCGCTTTTCTAATATACATTGCTTTCCTGAATGTTCTCAAGGTCTTCTTCCGAGATAAGGATATCTCGTGGTTTGCTGCCTTTTGCTTCGGAGATAACTCCATTCTCTTCCATTAAGTCCATTAGTCTCGCTGCCCTATTGTAGCCGATTCGGAAACGACGCTGCAGACTTGATGTAGAGGCGCCATTTTGATTTATGACGAATTCACATGCTTCCAAGAAAAGCTCATCTCCTTCGGTTTGAACAGTAGACCTTCTCACCAATTCTTCTTGTTCAAATAAGAAGACAGGCTTCATTTGTTTTCTAACATGATCTACAACGTGTTCAATCTCATCGTCTGAAACAAAATTACCCTGTATTCTTGCTGGCTTAGAAGAGCCGTTTTCTAGAAACAGCATATCTCCCTTCCCGAGTAATTTCTCAGCTCCTCCTGTATCAATAATCGTTCTTGAATCGACTTGCGAGGACACAGAGAACGCAATTCGAGATGGGATGTTCGCTTTAATTAATCCTGTAATGACATCAACAGACGGCCGCTGAGTAGCGACGATCAAATGGATGCCGCACGCTCTTGCTTTTTGTGCGATACGGCAGATTGCTTCTTCGACATCATTTGGTGCAACCATCATAAGATCAGCCAGCTCATCAATGACCACGACTAAATATGGCAGGTGCTCCCCTGTTTGATGCTTCTTCACCATTTCATTATATCTCGCAATATCTCTTACACCAGTGTGGGCAAATAGCTCATAACGACGCTCCATTTCCTCCACAGCCCATTTAAGAGCAGCAGTAGCCGCTTTGACATCAGTAATTACCGGGCTGACAAGATGAGGAATGTGATTGTATGGTGCAAGCTCGACCATTTTAGGATCTATTAATAACAATTTTACCTCATGGGGTGAAGCTTTATATAAAAGACTAACCAGCATCGTGTTAATGCACACACTCTTCCCTGATCCTGTTGCTCCTGCAATTAACCCATGGGGCATTTTCTTTAAATCTGTAATAACAGGCTGGCCTGCTATATCGAGCCCTAATGCTACTGTGAGCGGTGAAGAATCATTTCTGAACGCCTGGCTCCGAATAATTTCTCTCAAAAACACCATTTTGCTTTGCTTATTAGGGACTTCTATTCCTATCGTGTTTTTACCAGGAATCGGGGCTTCAATTCTAATATCCTTCGCCGAAAGGCTTAATTTAATATCATCTGATAAATTGGTAATTTTGTTTACTTTAACTCCCGGCTCTGGCTGTACTTCAAGCCTTGTAACAGATGGACCTTGAGTCACATGAACCACTTTTGCCCTTACATTAAAATTTTTCAGAGTAAGGTCAAGAAGATCTTTTTGCTGATGTACCCATTCCTCTGTATGTACAATCTCATTTGGAGGTACTCGCAAATAATTAAGTGGTGGAAATTGATAATTGCCTGTTCTTTCCCTCAGCTTTTCCCGGTCTTTTTTTAGCATCATGACATTAAATGGTACACCAGATGATTTTTTTGGTCTTCTAGGATGAGTTCCTTTTAGATTAATCGTTTTCGATTCTTCATTTTTATCATCCTGAACCTGTTTTGTTTCCAATTGTTCTATGGGTACATTTGACTCTTGCTTACATATAACTTTATCCTCCGAAGCTGCTTCCTGTTGAACTTCTGTCAGATCGTCTTCATCTTCAAACTCATTTATTCTATTATCCTGTTCGATTGTTTCCCCATCGTTATACTCACCATTTTCTTGCACCTGGAGGCCATCATCTGTTTCTGGCAATTCTTGCTCTGTATTTTCTTCCATACCATGATGTGACGAAGAATCATAAGAAATTGCTTCTTCTTTCCCATTAGTTTGTGGTTCCAAGCTAGCTTCTTCATGATTATAAGGTGTCATCCTTTCATCTTTTTCAGACCTCATATGAATTTCTGAAAAGGAAGAATAATGATCCTCTGCCTCTGAATTTAAATGAAGATCACCATTGAGACGATTCGATTCATTCATTGCCCGTTTTTTTCTTAAAGCTTGGATATCTAGTAATTCTTGATCTTCTCTTGAATGAAACCCATAGATCGGTGAAGGAATCTCAGTAGGCTTAAATGGGTTTTTTTCGAATTGGTCTGACCCTTTTTGCACAATTTTCTTAGACGACAGCTTATAATCTTGTTTTTTTCGCATATCTGCAGGCCGAGAAAAGTCTCTTTTTTGTTTTTCTGGAGAATGTGGTGCTTGTTTTCTTTGTCTTTTTGATTCCGTTTTGGAATTAGAACTGGTATTTTCATCTGGAATAATAGGAAAACGAAACTTACCCTCTGGATATTGATAGGCTACTCTTGCTTCCATTTCTCCCCTTATCTTTTCATAGTTTCTATTTACCTGCTTTGGTTTTGGCTTAATGTCATGCTCTTCTATTTCTTCTTCTTTTTCATTTAAAAAGTAATTTAACATTTTTGACATCCAACTCATTTTATCAACTCTTTCAGCTTCTAGTTGTTTATCCTGTCTAACAGGCTTATATGTTCATTGTAACAATAAATCGGTAATTGGAAAGGTGTTTGATAACCAATTTCTTAACGCAAAATCCAAGTTCGTAACCAAGCTATACATTTATCAGCTTGCTGAAACTGCAAAATAATAAAGCTTAGAGCGACTTTGTTCAGGCCTCGGGTATGTCCATCTAGGCATTTGAGCCTTGACAACAAAATGAATACAAAAAAGCCACTAGTCCCACTAACCAGTGACTTTCCTTATTTTATGAGAAAATTCGTAACTTAATTGTCTTTTTTGGGGAGCACCCCTAAAAGAAGAGTCGAATATCAACGAAAAAAATTAGGTTTTTCTCGCTTTTATAACTACTTTTTCTTTTGAAAAAAGGTAGTTAAATAAAGTAAAACCAGACTTTTAAAAGGATTGCATCCTGCCTCAAATCATAAAAGTTCTATCTGTGATTTGCATAGTTAAATCATAATTAAGATCTACATAAAAGAAGAACCTGTTTGATAGTCGTCCTCTAAAACTAAAATCCCTTTTTCCTTCGGTGCGTTTGGAAGGTTCAATTCTTTTGCAGAGCATATCATACCGCTTGAAGCTACGCCCCTTAGATCTGCATCTTTAATAACTAGTCCACTCGGCATCACGGCTCCTACCTTTGCAACTACAACCTTTTGCCCAGCTTCTACGTTAGGAGCCCCGCATACAATTTGAAGTGTTTCTGTTTTTACATCCACTTGACAAATACTTAATTTATCTGCATTAGGATGTTTTTCCTTTGAACTTACATACCCAACAACAAACTTAGGTGAAAGGTCGACTTCAATTTCATCAGTGAATCCGTTTTTATGTAAAATGTCATTTATTAAACCTACAAATGATTCTGTTAAATCTAATGGTCCATTCCCTTCCACCTTTTTATAGGTAGATGCACCAAAAATATTAAATCCAATGGTTTTACTGGAGTCTTTTTCAAAAATTCTAGCAACATCGCCTTTTCGTTCGAAATCAATTTCTTTTGCAGAATCAGCTAATGTAATAATCAAAGTGTCTCCAATACCTTTTTCATTATAAAACACATTCATTTCTTTCACCCTTTCAACACTTAACTGCGCTTATTTTTTCCCATAATAAAAATGGGTTCCAGTTCTTGATTTTCATATAAGAATGATAAAGCTGTTATTGGTACACGACCGCTTGCGAAAAAGCTCATCGTCATTTGGGCAAGTATATCATACCCTGTTTCATTACGAATGTCGGCAATAATTAGGACATCTTGGTGCGGAACAGCAACTGCCATCGTGCCAGTCACCTTCTCTTCAAACGATTTTAATAATGAATCATTTAAAATCCTGCTTGCATCATACCCATCATTCTGATTAAGAAAATAAAAGATATTACCTGCAACTTGATCTTCTTTCCATTTTGTAGGGAGTGATCTTACATTAAACGAGGCTGTTTCCTTTATCCTTTTAATTGTCCATCCTTCTCTTTGTAGGATTTGCTGGTCAATTAATCGATAGGTCGTGCCAAGGTCTAACGCAAAATAGATTCGTGTTTCTGCGGTGTGCTCTTCAAAAACAAGCGGTACTCCCTCATTTGATTTTTCAGGAAAAGAGGTAGATCGAATGACCGGAAACACCGATTTTTCCTTTTCACTTAATGCTTGGGGCTCATTCATAGCCTTTAAGGCTTCTCTTATATAGTAAGTGATTTCATCAAGGGCCTTTTCTTTTGATTCTTCCCATTTAGCAATCACCTTTGGGAGCTCAAGTGTAAGACCTTTTTTTAATTGCTTGTCTTCAATTCTGAGAGTATCCTTTTCTCTATCAAAATGAAAGTCTAAAGAAGGCTGATCTAAATGCTCCTGAACTAACGCAGCCATTTTTCGTGCCGTCATTTTCATTATTTGGACCTCCTTTCATTTTTGGATCAGGCTATTTTAATCCGTTGATAAACTCTTGGATTTGCTCTTTTGATTTTCTTTCCTTGTTCACAAAACGGCCGGTTTCTTGTCCATGGTGAAAGGCAATGAAGCTTGGAATTCCAAAAACATTAAGTTCCTGGCAAAGCTCGATAAATTTGTCACGGTCAACGTAGTAAAATGTATGTTTTTCATTTTCTTTCTCTAGCTCTGGCAGAATGGGTTCAATCGCGCGGCAATCAGGACACCAGTCAGCTGAAAACATCAAAATAACATTTTCCAGAGCGATTACTTGTTTATAATTTTCGCTGGAATCAATAATTTTCAATTTTTCACCCTCCAATATTTAATTTCATATCGCCAGGTTTAATAAAACCTTTTTTTCTCATCCATTCGGATAATACCAAACTAATAGCTGCAGGGCCAATAAAATGCAAGATGAGAATTTGGAAGAAAACCTCTGCAGTGAATCCATGGGTAGTAATGGTCATGATTTGGCCGACAAAACCGCTTGTACCCATACCCGCACCCGCTGCATTGTTTGTAATTTGAAATAACACAGTCCCAAATGGAGCAAGCAAGGCTCCTGCAATAGTCGGTGGAATTAAAATTAAAGGATTTTTTACAATATTCGGCACCTGCAGCATGGAGGTTCCTATTCCTTGCGCAAACAATCCTCCTATTCCGTTCTCCCTGTAGCTGCTCACAGCAAATCCAATCATTTGGGCACAGCAGCCAATTGTAGCAGCACCCGCTGCAATTCCTTCTAGATTAAGCATTAGAGCTATTGCTGCACTTGAGATAGGTGCAGTTAAAGCAAGACCCATTAAAATAGCTACTAGTATACCCATTAATATCGGTCTCTGTTCAGTTGACCACATAACGACACTGCCGAATCCCTTCATAAATGCATCAATCGATGGACCGATAAAGCTTGCTACAAAGTAACCTGTCAAAACGGTTACGAAGGGAGTCAAAATGATATCAATTTTTGTTTGTTTGCTAACAACTTTTCCGATTTCAGTTGCAATTAAAGCAGCTGCATAGCTCCCAGCTGGGCCACCAAGAGCTGCTCCAGCGGCACCGCAAATTAAACTTGAAAAAATAACCAGAGGCGGAGCCTGTAAGCCATATGCGACAGCTGCCCCGATTGCGGGACCCATTAACCCCATCGAAAGTTTGCCAATTTCCACAAACGTATCTACGTGAAGTTGTTCTCCAATTGTTTTAAAAATTAGTCCAATAATAAGAGATGAAAACAAACCAAGCGCCATAAAGCTTAGCGCATCTACAAAATACACCTTTGGTGATAACGACACACCTTTTTTATGCAAAAAATTCTTCAAGCTGTTTCCCCCTTTCCATAATCTATATTTTAATCACTATCATACTAAAATGAAGTGACTTTTACTAACACCACCACAGTTTAATGTTTTTTCTTTTATTGGAGGTTAATTTTGGACTGGTATCAATAAGGAATTTCCTCCAAAAACGCGAAACCAGCCGAGGGCTCGTGTTGTGTACACCCTAGGCTGGTCAAGGAGCTTTCGCATTTCTTTGCAGGTCTGCGAAAACATCATTATTTAATTTGAATCGATTTTGCAATGTCCATCATTTGTTCGGCGTTGTCTGGAACATCGTTAGCTTTTGATTCAGTTGTGATTTTAGCTCCGCCAATCCCTACCGTTACTTCATACATAGAGCCTTCAATTTTTTTAACAACTAAGTACCCGAACCTCTTTTCTTCTTCCATTGTTTCGTCAATAACAGGTTCTTTGTTAGTCTGGGTCAGTGTCTCATAGCTTCGTTTACTAGTCATTTCTTCGTTTGAGTTTACGAACAGAATATATTGTTGGCCTTTTTGGTTCAACAACACATTTGAATCTTTTTTCGTTTCTACTTTAAACGTATCAGGTAAAAAATAAGAAAATACTTTGGTCTCTTGATTTACCTGATGAGCATCTTTTTTAAAGGCTGATTCTGTTTGCTCCACAGCTAAAGGTGTAAACTCATTCTCAGACATGGCGCAAGCTGATAAAATGGTAAAAGACAATATAATAATAAAGCATATTAACTTTCTCAATTTATTTGGACCTCCATTTTATGTTCTAGAACAAAAAGCTAAAGGGTACCTTGTCCAACCTAGGGAGCACTTTAGACAAGCCTTTTGGGAAATACCGCACATGCCTTTTTTGGCGGATTGGATTATGACAACAGGCTGTTAGCACTCGAGATTGAAGGAAATAACAAAATCAACCTATTTGTTAAGGGCTTACAATATTTTAAATCTGACAATACAAGAAAAGCGCAAGGAGCCCGCTTATCGGCGACAAGCATTCGGGCGAGCCGGCAGAAAGGTTGTTCTTTAACCTTTTTGACGGATTGGCTTATGACCTAAGGGCCGATGGCGCCTGGAGCTGAACAATGATAACTTACTTTAATACGTTAATACTTTAATTACTTAAATTTCCTGAAACCAGGACAAAGGACCTCTTATTATATTACCCGAAACTTTTTTCAAATGCCAAGTTTGTTTGGATCCTATAAAAATAAATAGTAGAATTGAGGAGAAAGGAAAGCTGCTGTTTTTTATTCGTTTAACTTTAATTTAGGAGGGATCTGCATGAACTTTGTTGTATATTTGGCTGGTGAAATACATAGTAACTGGCGCGAAGAAATAAAGGATAAAGCCAAATCACTCAACCTGCCAATTACTTTTGTTGGACCGATGGAACATCATGACCGTTCAGATGATATTGGAGAAGAAATACTTGGCAGGCAGCCTGGCAAGGTATATAAAGATGAAGCTGCTTCTCAAATCAACAACTTTAGAACATCCGTATTAATGAACAAAGCCGATGTCGTGATTGCATTATTTGGTGAGAAATATAAGCAATGGAACACTGCCATGGATGCAAGTGCTGCCATTACTTTAAATAAGCCGCTTATCCTGATTAGACCTGAAAACCTGCACCATCCCTTGAAGGAACTATCTAATAAAGCAAATGTTACAGTTGAAACCGTTAACCAAGCGATGAAAGTGCTGGCATATGTCCTTGAGACTTAAATAATATTAAAAATAGCATAGTGAATTCTTTATGCTTAAAAAATGCGGCTGATCAGCCGCATTTTTTAGAATCTTAATCTGTTTATTCCATTCATTTTTCTTCTGCGATTTTACCGATGAAAAAACCATCTGTTTGATCAAGCCTGCCCCTCCATAGAAACTCACTATTGGAGGGTGTCGGTTTATTATCACCACAATAGATCCTAGTATTTTTCAAATGAATATAGTTTAAATTTTCGCTTTCTTGAATATTCTGACTTGCATGGTTAAACATTTCACTAATTTGCTCCGAAATGTCATTGCCATTAACAAACTTTTCACTTAAGCTCTGAAAATATTCTTGGGCCGATATAAGTGTCCCAGTTATAAGAGCACCTTTCATATTCAGGGTAATGTCGAGTGAAAAATCATGTTTATTAGCGGCCTTAGTGAATGTTTCGAGCACACTGTCCTTCACTGGATCACCATTATTTAAAGACATTTTATCCCCTCCAATTCATCATATTTCTCCCAGTCAGCTTGATGATTTAACCGTATCATCTTCATTTTTCACAACCGTTTCATTGGATGAGTTTTTATTTGCGGTCTTTTCAGAGCCTTTCTTTACATTAGCAGAAGTTTTCTTCCCAGAACGTTTACTGCTTTTTTTATTGGTATTACTTGTTTCCTCTTCATCTTGATTCTCCGGATTTTTATCATCGGAACCTGATTCCTCTAACTCCTCTTCTTCATCTGTTTCATTATCGTTGTTTGTTTCAGAGTCATCGTAATGATCGGTTTCACTTTCTGATTGAAGGCTTTCCTCTTCTTCATCTGTTTGGGAAACTGCCTCGTCTTGGTTTTCGTCCTTGGCCTCTTCTTCACTATGCTTATTCATTTTTAAAATATTCAGAGGAGAATTTTTAATTTTATCTGTTATTTCTTGAGTTTTGCTAGTACCCTTTTCCTTTAATGATGAAAATTTATCTTTTGATTTATCTCCAAATTCTTTACAACTGTTTAATGCAGTTGACGTTTGTTCACCAATCGATGAACGAAGCTCTTTGCCAGATTTAGGTGCAAGCAGCAAGGTAGCTGCAATTCCCACAGCTCCTCCAGCTAATGTTCCTTTAAAAAACTCTTTTTTTCCTTTAGGGTTTTCAGCTTTCTTGTTCGCCTTTTCTTCTTTTGCCTGAGCTTTTTGCTGTTTTTTGTTCATATTCTTCTCCTCCTTTGTATTTGATTGGTCATTGTTTTGTATTTCATTATTTTTTGCCACCTGAAAATTCCTCCTACCGAGTTTTTGTTATGATGATTTATACATTAAAATTCATTTTTTCTTCTAATTGCTGAATACGATCATTCAGTTTTTTATTTTCTTCTTCCAGCATTTTGTTGTTTTGACTCATTGCTTTCGAGCTCAAGTAAGGATCGTTTTCCCACCAGTCCATACCAATTTCTTTAGCTTTATCTACTGATGCGACGAGTAAACGGATTTTAATAGTTAAGAGTTCTACATCTGCAAGGCCTATTTTAATATCACCTGCAATAACGACCCCTTTATCAAGAACTTTTTCCAAGACATCTACAATGGTGCTCGATTGAGTTGAGCGTTCAATTTCCACTAATGTCCCTCCTCGCTCTATGAGTACCGATTTCGCTTTTTCATACTATTTTTGGTAAAGACTTAAATCAGGTTTCCCAGCGGTCCGAGATCTATATTCAGGTCATTTTCATCCAATTCAAAAATCTCCTTCATTTCATCCATTTTGATTTCTAGATTAGCAAGCGCAACCCCCAGCTGCTCGATCTGTTCCTCTGTCAAAGTTCCCCCGTCAACTCGTCTAATCGCGTGGCGTTCAACCAGCTGCCTGAGCAGTTCAATGACGGTAAGAACGAGCTGTGCTAGTCCTTGTTCTGCACGATCCGGGTCCAAATTAATGCGGCCATTATTGCTTTGCAAGCCTTTACTTCCATCTATTAAACTCTGTGGCATAAGCAAGCTCCTCCCTTTCACGGTCCATTTCAACTGATGATAAATTTTTCCCATTTTCATCATTTGCTTGTACTAGCGTTTCAACCGCAGATATTAACACTCGCAAATCCAAGTAGACAAGATCAATTCCAGCAATAGAGATGATTAAATCTCCTCTAAGCACAACCCCTTTATCCAAAATGACATCCAGAATATCGAGAAGGGAAACATTGTTATTTTCAATTTGCTCACGTGTATTCATGCTTTATCCCTCATTATCTATCAAGCTCGCAAAATGATAGGCAGGCCATGGACCAGTAGGCTCCATTTTCCACCCTGCATCAATTATTGAATGGCTCGTTTTTCGAACCTTATCCATGAAGCTTTGCAGATGGTCAGCAGTCAGAAGATAGACACTGTTCCAGCACATTTGCTCTTTTCTGCCTAAAACATCTTTGTCCCATGTTTTTTTTATCGAACTATCTATACAAAAGGCTTTCAGCTCTTCATGAATCTGTTCGCATATTCGGTTTTTCTCCATCTCAAGCTCTCTATCTATCAATTGATTGAGCTTCCTTTTTTCAAAATACTGCCTGCCGGGAGGGAGCTCGCTTATTTCCTCCCGCTTCGCTGCAATTTTCGGATTATTTTTACGAAAAGAGTCGCGCAGCTGGTTATCATCGCAATATATTTTCATATTCCATTCTTGTTTTCCTTTAAGAGATTGTAAGAGTTCAATGATTTTGCTTTTTTTAGATTTTATCGTCTGTTGAAGGCTATCTAAACTCGAATAAATAGTACAGAATTTCGTTGGGATTAACGTATAGTTTTTATTTAGCATCATCAGTATTTCATGATGATGGAATGCTTTCTCATGAAGCCACTCCATCTGATTAACCTTTTGTTTAATCTGATCCTCCGAATAGCTATTAGGATCAAGCCTGCTCACAACAGCGGTAATTTCCCCAATCTGGATGGACTTTCCTTCATGTTCATTATCAAAGCCTTTGAAGGAGGGCAATGGCGCATCCTCAACTTCCTTCGATTGGATCATTCCATATAAATATAGTAGTTCAGTCATATTACTGCCCTCCCTTTTCCTCTTTTATCATTTCTTCCAATTGTTCCATTTCCAGCCTTTTCGCTGCCTCATATCTTGCAAGCAGCTCTTCTTCTTTTTCTTTATAAGCTGCCTCATTTATCTCACCCAGCTCATACATCATCTGCAGCTGAGTTAATTTCTGCTGAATAGTTGGCAGATCATAGAGCTCCTTATCTGCTTCTTCCTTAATTTTCTCTCCTACCTTGACCACTAAATTTAATGGGGCGGTGAAGAGCTTATGAATCATGAGCTTTTTTCTACTTTCAATTGGATATTAATGAAGTTGTAGGCTGGCCAAGGACCTGTGTAATGGAAATCCACTTTTCCCTTCCAATGCTCATGAATTTCATTTACTTTTACATCAAAGAGTTCTTCCTTTTCGTTATCTACAAGAAAGGATGCATTAAGAAGCATTTTCTCACCAATCGGCTCATTGCTTTTGGAAGCCTCCGCACATGACTTTAAAGGCTGATATACTTCTTTTTGAATATCCTTTTTTAAAATCTCAAAAAAGTTCTGTGCCATCCCACCGAGTTTAATACGGTCATAATAACCGGCATTTTCTGATTTATTATTAACCGTTTGTCTTTGTTTTTGAATATCTGTTCTTTTGGACAGTTCTTGATTAATCCATTCATCCTTAGCTACCACCTTTAAACCAAGCTCCATTTTCCCTTTAATTTCCGGAAAGATTTGGCTGAATTGAGGATAAAGGCTTCTCAGCAAATGCTTCACATCATCTTTTGAATTGAAGACATTTCCAAAACTAATAGGAATAACCGTATTATTTTTCTTCATCACCGATGAAACAACCTCTTGATGAGCCATAATGTTTTGTTTATTAGGATGATAGATCTTCATTGGAACCTCAGCTGCAACTATTGCAGCATCTTCATAGTGAATCGTGAAAGTATCTCTTTTTTCTCCTCCTAGATCGATACTGCCGAAATCGAGATCCTTTTTCATTGTCGTTTGAATCCCGCAAAAAATATAAATCCCTGATTTACTCAACTTCCTCACCCCGCTAAATTTTCTTACATTCTGATAAAATCACATTCTGCACTTTAGAATCTGTTTCTTTTTCAAAAGCTTTTCGAACTTGGTACCAGACAATATCCATCACTAATTGCTGGAATTCTTCGTTATCACCTTTAATAGGAAGGTCTGCCTTTGCAGCTAGAAGAGCTATCATAATAGAAGCTCTGAGACTCGGCCCTTCATTTCCTTTCTTTTTACACGATTCACGCAAACGGGAAACAAAAGCAGTCACATTTTTTGCTTCTGTTTCATCTATACCCGTTTTTTTGGATACAATAACGGCCTCTTCACTTTGTCCCAGAGGTTGCAGGGGAATGGTAATTAATCGATCTAGAAGGGCTTCCTGTGTCTGATAAACTCCTGCATATTCTTCAGGGTTGCTAGTAAAAAGAACGGAAAACTCTGGATGTACTTTTATAAAGGGCTGGCTGTGCTTTGTTCCATACAAAGGTAGAATTCCCTCCTCCAATATGGACAAGAACAAATTGTTTGTAGATGGCTTCGACCTTGTAAATTCGTCGTATACAAGGGTGTACCCATTTTTTACAGCTTCAAGCAGCCGCCCGTTTTTCCATGTCTCAGATACTTTTTCATCCTTTTTATAAACGGAATGGATATAATTATCGATTACTTTTTTGCTTGAATAGCCAGTATAGGAACCGATCAGATCCTTATTAGATAGTTCATGATTCCCATGCATCAACATAACAGGCCGTTTTCGTTTTTTCGCAATGTAAAGAGCAAGAGACGTTTTCCCAACCCCTGACGGCCCTGTGAAATGGATAGGATAACCAGCTTCCAGATAGCCAGATGTTCTTCTGATCACATCTTCAAATGCCTCTGCATAAAAAATATCATCGTTTACTTTTTCCAGACCTGCTTCTTTTAAAACTGTCATTGGTTTTCCCTCCATTGAAAGGAATATTGGATGGGGTTATGAATCCTCATGCTCGGTCATTGCACTTCTTGGACGCAGGCTTCTGCGAGTATAAGCCGTTACATTGTTATCCTTATCTAGTGATACATGATAAACTCCAACCATTTCATCTTTCGCATACTTTCTCATATATTCTCTTTCTTCAATGACCTCAACGATACAAATGCTTCCTTCTTCAGTAGGCTGAATGGAAGCAATTTTATGTGGAGGCGCAATATGTTCATTGAAAAATTCAGTAAGGGAATCAATTTTTTTCTTAATACTCATATGTGGAGTCCTCCGTTATCCAGACTATAAAGTGAAGCTGTCCACTTATCTTCATGGATTCCTCGTAAGCTTGAGCCAGAGGATCAGAAGATTAGGGGTACAGCCAGGGAATAATCCCTGACTGCTTCTATTAAATGCTAAATGCTCGATCCCTCTCGTTTTCTTGTTCAGGTAATCCTTCTTCTTCAACCTCATCTCGAAGCAGACCCACTGCATTTGCATAACGGAGCCAAGTATCAACGCTGGCAATGACAACTCTTGCCTCTACAGTGACTAATTCGATTCCAACCAGTGAAACTCGTGCAAAAACATCAATTACGACACCTTTATCCAATATACGGTCAACTACCTCTGCCAGACTTGAACTATCAGTACTTTTTTGAACACCCATTTTTCATTCTCCTTTCTTTTTGAAAAAGTTAAGAGTTTGATATAGAACTTATTGTCTTAATGTCACTTGCTGTTTTTATTTTGCTTGGTCTCTTCAGGTTTGTTGAGCTTTTAATAGAAGAAACACTTTTTAATTGGTTTGCTCCATCTATATCCTTCATGCTTTTTACTTGGCCGTCTTTGTGATCAGACTTGATTTTTTCTTGAAATTCCTCGCCGGCTTTTTTAAACTTTTTCAGCTTTTCGCGAATGTTTAATAAAGCATTTTGGACTTTTCCACTTACGTCTTCTGCCTTCGAGTGTACATTGTCAGCATTTTTTTCTTTTGCTTCTTCAAGCTTTTTGGAAGCATTATTTACTTTCGACTTAAGCTTTTCCTGAAAGTTTTCCTTAAGGGCGTATATAAATTTTTTTTGTGCTTGTTCTTTTAAATCCTTTCCTTCATTTTTAACATTTTTTTTTACTTTATTTTTTTCTTTCTTCAGCTTCCATTTTAAGATTTTTGGCGTAACCTTTGATCTGACGCTTGGTATTAAAAGCATGGCCATACTAGCTGCAGCCAAGCCTCCGTATACCTTTTTTTGCTTGTGAAAACTGAAAGTATGTTTATCCTCGGAACTCATTTGAAACCCTCCTTTCTAAAATTGAAAGGTATTTGTTAACCCTGCTTGCGGGTTATGCTTTACTTTGGTGTTACCCTTGGATTGAATTTATTCAAACATGAGTAAAAATTGAAATCACAACAATTACCATAAAAAAAATGGCAATCGACCCCCAATTGATTTATTTGTAATATTGGTTTCTTGATAAATCTACAAAGTAAAATGCAATATTAAAATTATTACAATAAAATTTCATTTTAAGATTTTTAAATTACCTACAAAATAGCAAACTAATAGCTGTGATTTAAGGGATCTTTTGGATCAAAGAAGAGGTTTTATTAATGGGGCCTAGAGGGTTCAAAGATAAATTAAAACACGTAAAAGCACCTTGGAAAAAGAATAATCTTCCAAGGTGCGTAAATCTTTATTTATTTTTGATTTTTCAAACTTGCATGCAGCTTCCTTTTGATTTCACCGTCTGCATAATATAAATATTGGCCTGCAAGAAGCTTTACTATATGAGTAAACATATCCGTCCTTTTGACAAAACCGCTGGAGAAGATGCCAATTGCTCCTTCTTCCTTCCGAACATGCTGTTTTTTTGTATATTGATCCATCACATCACCAAGCTCACGGCCGGCTTTTACTTCCAAGCCGATTTCATCCGGGAGAAGGAGCCTTGCTCCCCCAGCAACAATGGGTTTATTTTCGGGATCCTTTAATGCTCCCCAATTACAAAGATAAAAGCCATGCGGAGTTTCAACCACACCGCCTTCTAAACCAATCCCTAAATCAGCTTTTTCATTCTCCAAGGCATTTATCGACCTGTTAATAGCGCCTTGCATTGTTTCTTCATCAGAGAAAGGCTGCGAGGATACATTAGAATTTGCATTTGTTTCAACAAATAATAATGATGTAAATTTCTCAAATCCCCTTTTTACAGCATTGACCTTCACAGGATTAAGTGAGCCGATTGCTATTTTCATAATCATCCCTCTTTTTAAAGTGCACCCTCCATAGCAGGAGTGTTGCCAGAACATAATGTACTAAATGAGGCACTGGACACCCTAAGGTTTTGGCCTCGTTTATTAATCCTCTGCAGGGTGTGAATTTGACCACCCTGGTTTTATAAATGCGGTCACCTTTACTGCTTGTTAGAACGGGATAGAAGCGGACACTACTCGAAGGAGCTGCGCCGCCCCTTTCCTTCTATCCATTCTTTTTGATAGATTGAACAGTCGATTGGTCGCACGATTTAACAAGCTTCGTAATCAATTCCTTTGCTGCGGCATAGTCGTCAATATGAATGATAGAAGCAGAAGTGTGGACGTAACGGGCACAAATACCGATGACGGCGGAAGGGACCCCTTCATTAGCTGTATGTACCCTGCCTGCATCAGTACCTCCCTGTGACACGAAATACTGATAAGGAATCTTGTTGGTTTCCGCTGTGTCAAGCACAAACTCCCGCATTCCTCTGTGTGTGACCATAGATCTGTCAAATATCCGCATTAGAGCTCCTTTTCCCAGCTGGCCAAATTCCTTTTTATCACCGTTCATATCATTTGCAGGGCTTGCATCAAGGGCAAAGAAGAGATCAGGTTTAATCATGTTTGCAGCTGTTTGCGCCCCTCTTAACCCTACTTCCTCTTGGACGGTTGCACCTGAGTAAAGTGTATTTGGTAATTCAACGTCTTTCAGCTCTTTTAACAGCTCAATCGATAAGCCGCATCCATACCTATTATCCCAGGCTTTCGCAAGAATTTTTTTTGAATTAGCCATCGTAGTAAACGGGCAAATCGGAATAATTTGCTGACCTGGCTTAATACCAATCTCCTCGGCATTTTCCCGGTTATCAGCTCCAATGTCAATCATCATATTTTTAATCTCCATCGGTTTTTTCCGTTGCTGTTCACTAAGCAGATGAGGGGGGATCGAACTAATTACACCGACTATCGGTCCACTTTCTGTCATGATCTGAACTCTTTGAGCTAATAGTACCTGACTCCACCAGCCGCCAAGCGGTTGAAAACGAATCATTCCACTATCAGTAAGCGCTGTGACCATAAACCCAACTTCATCCATATGGCCCGCTACCATGATCGTCGGCCCGCCCGATTGATTTTTCCGAACTCCAAAAATTCCGCCGAGCTTATCTTGTACAATTTCATCTGCAAAAGGCTCCAGCTGCTCGCGCATAAACTTTCTTATAGCATGTTCATTTCCCGGAGCTCCAGGAAGCTCTGTCAATGTTCGAAATAACTCTAAAGTATCGTGATTCACATTTATCTCCCCTTCATTCAGCGTTTTCCTAAAACTGCTTCTAAACTTTTTCTTATTATGTACAGTTTTATTTTAACCAAAGCTTTCTTTCCTTTCCAGCATATGAAACTTAGGCCGTCAAGTTTATAGAAAAATGGATAGCAGAGAGAAATGCAGGTGCTCTGATATTAATAAAGACAAATCTAAAAAAGTTTGACGAAAGGCTTTACAAAAGACCAATCTATATACCTTCACATGAAGCTTAACTTCTTTATCATATTTCTGTATACTCTACAGTAGATGTTATTTAATGGAGGTCAAATGTATGAATTGGAGAAATTTTTTCGTAGGAGTCAGCATTGGATTTGCTGCTGCATATTTCGTAAAAAACAGAATGGAAGCACAATACATTTCTTCAGAAAAGGCTTTGCATATTGTAAAACAGGCTTTTAAACAAAGAGGGCCAATCGACGGTTCATGGATCTACACTGTACCAGAAGAGTATTATAAAAATCATTTAACCTACAAAGTTTATAAGACGGGGGTAACCAGAACAGCAGGCGGTTCTCTTGAACAATACGAAGCACTAGTAGACGCAAAAACTGGAACAATTATTGAAATTATCCAAACAGCATAAAAAACTCTTCCATCTGTTAGGGTTCGAAATTGAATTCCCCGCATTTCCTCTGAAGCATGAAATCGGAGCTTACTGTTCATTATAAGTGAAAAAAAGGAAAGAGGCTGACAATTAAGTTAGCCCCTTTCTTTTTATATTTCTCTCTTTACACTCTCTATTACTTCACCTTCATCATTCCATTTTAATGCCCGATATATTGCGTCATGATAAAAAGTCAGCCAAGCCTGCTTTTCCTTAGCTAATGCTAACCACTTTTGTTTTTGCTCAATTGATGTCATTGGGTAGTCATCAAATGCTAACACCCAAAGTGGATTTTTGTGGGCATGAGTTGGCATTAAATCCGCCATGTGGATAATTGTTTCTCTTTCTTCTTCTATCACAACAATACAGTGCCCATCACTGTGACCGCCTGTGTGGATCATTTTTATGCCGTTGATTACTTCTATGTCATTCTCAAATGGATGAACCTGATTTTTGGCAGCCTCCCAATTTTCTTTCCAGTATGTATTTCTAGATCGAATAGTTGGATGTTTCATTTCTTCCCATTCAACATTTGAAGTAATAATTTTTGCATGTTTAAAGACAGACGTATATTCCTCTCCATCAATATGTTTCGTTAACCCGCATGCATGATCAAAATGCAGATGCGTCATTAAAACATAATCAATATCATCTGACGTTAAACCTAATTTTCCAAGTGAAGCTTCCAGCTCTGACTCTTCTGTTACCCCATAATTCCTTCTTTGCTTTTCAGTTAATTTTCCTTCGCCAATCCCTGTTTCGATTAAAAGGTATTTCCCGTCTTTTTCTATTAAAATGGGATCAGTACGAAGTTCAATCTGATTATTTTCATTTACAGGGTATTTTTTTGACCATAACGGCTTCGGAACTACCCCAAACATAGCACCGCCATCTAAATGAGTAACCCCGCCCTTTAACCATGTAAGCTTTGTTTGACCAATTGTTATACTCTCCATTTATCTCGCCTCCCCGTCTTTAATAATAACAAGACACGGGTTATAGCGATACTAAATTGCATAGCGGTACCAGGTACCGAATGAGGAGCGTGAGATATATCGCACATAAAAAAGCTCACAAGCTAAATGCTTTGAGCTACTTTTTCTCATATTTAACTTCAGAGCGGTAGATTCGTTGGCCTTTGCTGCTGAATTTTTCTTCATATTCTGTCATGATGTTGCCTTCAAAATCACTGTTGTGAAGGTCAAGGCTGATGTATGTCAGCTTTAGCCCATAATCTGAAAAGCTTTTTAAAGAATACTCAAATAATCCCTGATTATCTGTTTTAAAATGAATTTCTCCTTCTTCTACAAGAATTTCTTTGTAGAGATCCAAAAACGTTTTATACGTAAGTCTTCTTTTTTCATGCTTTGTTTTTGGCCAAGGATCAGAGAAATTCAAGTACACCCGGCTTACCTCAGCGGGGGCAAAATACTCTGTTAAATTATTTGCATTTACATTTAACAATTTCACATTGTTTGCTTCTGACTCTTTTACTTTTTTAACAGCATGAACTATTACACTTTCAAATAGCTCTATTCCTATATAATTAATGGAAGGATTAGCTCTTCCCATTCCTGTTACGAATTGACCTTTCCCCGTTCCAACCTCTATATGAATCGGATGATCATTCCCAAAAATTTCATGCCATTTGCCTTTATAAGATTGGGGATCTTGAATAACAATTTGTGGATTTTCAGCTAAATATTCACCAGCCCACGGTTTATTGCGTAAACGCATGAAACCACCTCGATTTTATTAGATTGCTCTTACTTTTAAGTATCTCTCACTACAACAAAATAATCTTGGGGTCTTTAAAAGTTTGCATATGCCTTTTTTGAAAACAACAAATACAAATTCAAAAGATATCATGAAAACCCTTTTGTTGCAAGACTTTTTAAATTTTAAAAAAGGTATTTCCAAAAAAATTACGCTGATATTCTATACATTTGGACAACGAACGAAAAACGCAAGGCGTCCGACTATCGGCGACAAGCATTCGGGCGAGCTGGCTGGAAGGTTTTTCTTTAACCCTCTCGGGCGGATTGGCCCTGAGACCTAAGGGCCGATGGCACCTGGCCGGCAAAGGCGTCACGTCCGCCTGCGCTGGACATCGATAGACAACTTTAACACGTTAAAACTTTAATTAACTTAAACTGATCTCAAAAAAAATACCGGAAGACAGCTCCCGGCATTTTGTATAAATTCCTATTGATTGAACAACTTAAAGTTATAAGCTCTGAAGGGATGTGTTGAAATGCCGCTCGATTACCATCATCAAGTAGCTCTCTTAAAGGATATTTTATCTGACCATCAAACAGATTGCTGTGGCACAATTGCAGAATGCGAACAATTAGAGAGAGTTATTAAATCCTTAATGACTAATTCCAATATTGATCAAAACTTGAAGAATATTCTTCAGCAAATATATCAATACAGCCAATCTGGTGTGAATTCATCAGGGCTTAACCAGCATATTCAATCTTCACAACAAAATTTAACGCAATGGATACATGAAATCGATACCTTCTCTTAAGAACATTTATTGTTCAACAGACCATGCAGAAAGGTTAACCCAATATTCATGTCTTTCAGGTTATTCCTTGTCCTGTTCCACAATATTAAAGTAAGGGTTTGAGCCATCACATACCAATACATTCTTCGTTGAAGGTGTTCAGTAAATTCCAACCCGTATTGGTTTAACCATTGCTCCCAGTCTTCTTTGTCAATATACCAATAGAGAAGAACCCCTATATCGATTGCTGGATCAGCAATCATGGCACCATCCCAATCAATTAAATACAATTGATTGCTGTCAGAAAGAAGCCAGTTATTGTGATTCACATCACAATGACAAACAACCTTCTCTTCATATTGAACATGCTCAAGCTGGTTTTCCAAATAAACAATTGCTTGCTTGATCTCTGGAACATTGATTTGTTCAAATATAATGGTTTGTTTTAAATCTTCCAAAATTGAATTAGGTGTCAGCGGTTGTTTGCCCAGACGCTTTAACATATCAAGCAGTTCTTTAGAATGATGGATTTTATGTAACAATGCAGCTACATGTTCATCCTTCATATCAGCAGGCTTCAGCTCACGTCCGTTTAAACAGTGCTGGGCAGTAATTACGTCACCATTTTCCATACGCTTTGTCCAAATAAGCTTAGGCACAATACCTTCAGCAGACAGCACAGCTAAAAATGGAGAACTATTCCTTTTTAAAAACAACTTCTGACTCTCTATTTGCGCAAAATATGCGTCACCTGTAGAACCGCCGGCAGGATAAACCTCCCAATCGCTTCCTAATAGTTGTTCCAACCAGTTCACCTTCAATTTCAACCCAACATTTCTTAAGTATTTTAAGCACGAAAAGCTCAGGGGCGCCTTTTAGACGTATGGACTGGACTTAAGCCGTATGTGATAAAGGAATCTTTGACTTATCGCAAGGAGGTAAAGGAAGTCCACTAGTCCCTGGGTGCTGAAGCTAGACAACAAAAGTCTATTTTAACACGTTAAAACTTTATTCAAAATACATTTTCTGAAACCAGAACGAAAATCGTCTCCTTACTGCAGCCTCAGGCAAACAATTGGGCGATCCCCTCAATAGACCACTGTTGTTTTTTGAGAGGATCGGGCTGTCACCTTAAGAAACGAGCTGGGCGCTGGAGCAAGATAAACGAATTGCAAAATCTTCAAGTTTATGAATACCATTTAATGTATGATCTGCATGCTTGCTGTAGGAAAATAAGGAATCAAAATTATTGAAATATAGTTCTGTAAAAGCTAAAAAAGACAGCTACCAGAAAAGATGTTTTCCTAAAAACAACAGCCATCTTATTAAATTTTATCGTTTCTGTCTATTTTTCGTCAAGAAAAACTGACAAATCTAGATTTTAAAAAGGATATTTGTTCCAATGTCATCAATTATTATTTTGCCAGAAACCCTTATTTCCTCCTTTGTAAAACTTGCTGGAGCTGCTTTTAATATCCATTCCTCTTGATCAGGAAGATTTATTGGAAAAGGATCTCTTAGGCGATTGTTGTGAACGACTAGGATCTGTTTATAAGTGTCAATACCTTCTAAGCTATGAAGCAGGTATGAGATAATACCGTCTTGAGCAATCAAAAAAGCTAAGTGCTTCTTCACTAATTCTGTTTTAGGCAAGCGCAAAGCAGGATGGGATTTTCTAAAGCTGATTAGCTTTTTCACATATTCAACATCCTCGTTATATTTTTCTCTTCTATGCCAGTCAAGCTGGTTTATATGATCAGGGCTTCTATAGCTGTTTTCAATTCCTTGCTTTGTACGAAAAAATTCCTGTCCTGCGTGTAAAAAAGGAATGCCTTGTGAGAGTATAACCATTGAAGCAGCTAATCTCTGCCATTTCCTTTTCACTGTGTCTGCTTCATGCTTTAATGGAATGTTCATTTTATCCCAGAATGTATGGTTATCATGTGATTCAACATAATTAATTGTTTGGGAAGGTTCCTGGAACATCCCTTTTAACTCATGATTAAAGGGAATCGATCCAACAATACTCTGCTTAGCCTCATGAGTCTTATGATGATTTCCAAGCGCAAAGCCTCTGTCATATGGTTCAAAAGTACTCCCTTTGATATTATCTCTAAACATGTCATTAAAAAATGCGATACCCGGCATTTTTTTCGAATTAGCAATAGTTGCTTTTTGTTGATATGGGAGTGGAGTTTGTAAATCCCATCCCTCTCCGAACACTAGTGCATCTTTTTTGAATTTATCTACTTCATGCCGTACTTGATTCATCGTTTCAACATCTAAAATCCCCATTAAGTCAAAACGAAATCCATCGACATCAAAGTTTCTCATCCAATATTTCACAGAATCTATAATAAACTTTCGAACCATCAGCCGTTCAGACGCAATGTCATTTCCTACTCCTGTTCCATTTGACGGAAGGCCAATTGTATCATGGCGGAAGTAATAGCCAGGTACAATCTTTTCAAAGGAAGATTGTTCTCTAATAAAAACATGATTGTAGACCGCATCCATAATCACCTTTAAACCCTGTTTATGGATAGCATTAATAGCCTCTTTTAATTCAAAGATTCTTTTATACGGGTCAGAGGGAGATGTGGAATAACTCCCCTCAGGAGCATTAAAATGGAGAGGATTATAACCCCAATTATAATTCACATCAGGTCTTGTTTCATCTACCCCTTCGAAATCATTAAATGGCAAGAGCTCGATATGGGTAACGCCTAAATCTTTTATATAGGATAAACCAGTGGAAAATGAATGGTGGGTGGTGGATTCTAATTCCGTAAACGCTAAATATTTTCCTTTATAAGCCATACCGCTGTCCGGATGAATGCTGAAATCACGAATATGAAGCTCATAGATGATCGCGTCTGTCGGTTTTTGCAATTCAGAGGTTATGACTCTTTCCGTTTCAGTTTTCCCAATGTCAATAATGACTCCCAGTTCACCGTTTAAGGAGACGGCTGTCGCATATGGATCCACAGCTTCTCGCCATTTCAAATTTATACATATCAAATATGAATAATAGTAATGTTCATAGTCCCCTGCTAGCGTTGCTGACCAAACTCCCCTTTCCTGACGGTGAAGTGGCTGGATTTCTTCCATTCCAGTATGAGGAGAAAAAAGCTTAACCTTCACTTCTGTTGCAGTGGGTGCCCATAGAGTTAATTTTGTTCTCTTACTTGAGTAGTCTACACCTAAATCACCGGCATAATAAAAGGATTCATCGAACAAAGCCGTCCTAATAACTGCACCAATTTGCAGGTCTGTTTTCATGCCAGTGACATCTTCTATATAATAAGTTTTTCCGAAACCTATATCCTCATTAAATCGGCAAATATACTTTACATATTTATCGATTATTAAATGTTCTATAATGTTTAAAACAATTTTCTCTTTTTCTTTAAAAAGATAAAATTTCTGGTGATAGGAATGATGGTTTTGCTTCGGAATTAGGATTGTAATGAGATTAAATTCATCTAAATAGGCGTCAAATGGACGTCTTATCTTCAGCATGAAGTCTTCCTCCTTGTGAGAACACATACAAGAACATGCATGGCGCCAATATAGCACCATTTATCACGAAAAAAATTTGTGTTGTTAATTTTATACAGACAAAGAAATTCGTTTTATGAAAGAATCCTTCCTTTATATGATATTGAATCTCCTTCCAAAATTATGTCCAGATCCAGCTGGTATATATCAAAGCTTCTGAAAAATTATTCAACCCATTAAAAATTTCAGGGACATACAGTCGACTAGTCAAGAGTTTTATTGGACAAAGCAATTATGCCTGAATCTCATATTTCATCATAACGGGACCATCTACTGGGAATAGGATCGATAATTATTTCATTTTTTCTGGATTCCCTTCCAATCTTTATATTCTTTAGAATTGCAAGCCTTGAGGGATAAATAGAAAGAGAGCTTCTCCACCCGAGCAGAGCCAGCTTCTTTAGAAAGCTGCACTTTATACTAGTCTATGTAACTTATTTTAGAAATGTTAAATCACTACCTGAGTTAAATACTCAACGCTCACCTTGTCAAAAACTAGGGTGATCACAAAACGAGCCTCGCAATTATAAAACTTCAAGCCCTTTGATCAAAAAAAGACCGTTTACATCAACATATTATTCATCAACCTTTAGTCTGTTCGATTACATGAGATAGTTAAACAATAATTTAGGAGGGCTTTAGCAGCTATTATTTGAGTATGTTTAATGGGGGCAGCCGTTCTTCTCATTTTCATAAACCACTCATCATACTTCCGTATATCGATTAATTCAATATCATATGGAACCTCTGGGTAATCAATGTAACTATTTCTAGACAGGATTATTTTTTTTATCGGCAGGACAACTTCTGCATGCTTCAGAATGGAATGAACAATATTTCCTGTTTTATTCAAGCTTATAACAGGATTCAACACTTTTTTTTCGGATAAAGAATGCTTCTCAATCCAAAAATGCTGCTTACCTCGAACGAAAAGCGCAAGGCGCCCGCCTATCGGCGACAAGCATAAGACGAGCCGGCATGAAGGTTGTTCCTTAACCTTCTTGACGGATTGGCTTATGACCTAAGGGCCGATGGCGCCTGGAGCTAGACAACGACAACACTCTTTAATACGTTAATACTTTAATTATATTAAACTTTCTGATCTTACAATAAAAACGGCATCCTTCCGTCCTTCAAGGAACGTGACACATAATGCTTCCGAGGGTGTCACAATGATGATATCCAACTCAAGCTCAGCCTGTTTTACTAAAAAAACAGGCTGAAAGAGGATTAAATTGTGATCTGGAAATCTCATCAGCAAATGTTGAAGGAGGTTGTTTCTAGTCCAATCCTTATCAATAGTCGAAATTTCAGAAATCGTCGAACTTGCCCACTTCAACTGAATCCTGAAGATGTGTTCCATAAAAATCATTTTTAGTTCTTCTTCCGATTTCGGTATCGTAGTAATAACTAAATTTAATTCCTCCTGATTCTCTGTTTGCTGAAAAAGGGCAGGTATATCAATATTAGAACTGGCCGAATTGTTTTTTTTCCATCCGCTTTTTATCTTTTTAACAAAACTTCTTTCTTGACTATCTTTTGTGGTCTCTAATGATACCAGGTTCTGTTGTCGATAGATGGAAAGGCTATCATTTTCCCAATCTGAATAAAGCCTTTTCCAATGCTGGTTCTTTAGTCTAATAAATTGGCTTGGATATCTGTAAGGATCTAGATCATACCTAGATACATAGTCTTTTAGTTTGATTAACTGGGCCAATACAAGAGACTCCTCTCTTTTTTTGCAAAAATGGTTGGTTCCTATACTTTGGTTGAACGAAAAACGCAAGGTGCAAATTCTTCGGCAACAAGCACGAATCGAGCCGGCAAGAAGGTTGTTTTTTAACCTACTGGACAGATTACTTATGACCGCTAAAATGAGTCGCCGCAGGTTAGATTCGAAGCAGTTGGTGATTCACTAGCAATTTTGAAGAACTCATAAAATCTAATAGAAAAGAGCCTACAAAATTAATCCGATGATGATGGGACCGAAGATTGAAGCAAAGACAGCACTAAGAATCATCGAAATAGAGCTAATAGCACCTTGCTGGTTTCCGATTTCTAACGCTTTCGCCATGCCTACTCCATGTGCAGCAGCACCGTATCCTATTCCTACAGCAATTGGATCCTTAATTCCCACTAAACGCAGAAGGGAAGGTCCAAAGACGACTCCAGAGATTCCGGCAATCATCACATATACAGCCGCCAATGAAGGTATGCCGTGAACCAATGATGAAATATCCATGGCAACTGGGGAGGTTACTGATTTTGGGGCTAATGAACGAATAAGTTTCTCATCGACTTCTAACCAGAGTGACAAATAAATACCGCTCAAAAGACCAATTAAAGCTCCCGACATCACACTTGCAACAATCGCAAAGGCGTGACGTTTTAATGTATTTCTGTGCTCATAAAGGGGAAATGCCATGGCAACAACCGCAGGCCCCAACAATAATTCAATATACTTTCCTCCTTGCATGTATTGGCTGTAGCTATTATTAGTTAGCAATAAGATGCCTACAATAAAACATGTGCTTGTAGCAATTGGTACAAAGAAAGGAAAAGGAAATCGTTTATAGAACTTTTTTGCCAAAAAATAGATGGTGATTGTGCCTAAAATGATCAATATCGAGAACCCTAAATTCATGCTCCTTCCTTCTCCCTTTCACAGTCAATCTGCTTCTTATCACTTTTACCAGTCAGCCAATTGCTTATTAAGGCAGTAGATACCATTACAAGCCCTGTACTAAACAAAACGATGAAGATTGTAATGATGCCGTTTCCTTTAAAAAGTGAAAGATAATCCATTAATCCTACTGTGGCTGGAATAAAAAGGAGTGCAAGATGCTTAACTAAAAATTTGCTTCCTCCCTCGATCCATTCTTTTCTAAACCATTTCACATGCAACAAACAAAATAGCAAAATCATCCCTAATATGCTTCCTGGAATAGGCAGCATTAATATGTTTTGTATGGTCACGCCAAGCCAATAAAAACCAAATAGAAGGCCAAGTTGTCCTATCATCCATATTTTCTTCATGCAGATCCCCACTCTTTACATTGTCTAACTTGTCTTCATGTTTTGGAATTGATAAAGATCTCCATCCAGCTCCACAGCTTATTTCTATCCAAATATCCGGAAGCAGTTTATCACTTCGTATTTTGGCACACGATCTAAATGAGTTTGAAATAAAACAAATTCTTCTACTTGAAAACTAAGAGGTTGCCTCATGAGCTCCTCTTCTAACTGAACCTGGCGGGTGAACCCATTTTCTCCTTCCCACCCACGAGCTAACGTAATGTGCGGAGAAAATGGGCGTGGATCCAATTTAAAGCCGGCATCTATACACTCGCTGTATACTTTATTGTGTAAAAGATTAAGCTGCTCTGATCGAGTGATACCTGCAAAAAATATTCTCGGAGAATTCGATCTGCCGAAAGTTCCAGTATGAGTAATATTTAACGAAAAAGGGGCTAAATTGTTATCCCTAAGTTTCATCGAGCTAATAAGATTTTCTAAATGTTCAGGAGACTTCGGATGTCCTAAAAAGGCAAGCGTCAGATGAAGATCATCTTGGTGCACCCATTTTTTAAAGGGCAGATCATTTTTAAATAATTGCAACGTTTCAACTAATTTATTTCTTATTATTTTAGGCAGATGAATCCCCAAAAAATAGTGAGTTGATTGAGCCATGTTAATCTCCTTATTCTCTAATCTAATTTTCCAATGGAAAACTGCCAGATTATGTAGTATCCTTTTATTTTATCAAATAGATCGATCGTTAACCAATTAGGGAAACCCTTCAAAATAGTGTTTGCCGGGATGATAGGATTTTATAATTTATATCACACTCTTAATAGTCAATAAATCCACATTTCAGGCTTCAGAGGAAACAAAGTGATAGAAAGGGTAAACTGATTGTTAGGCTATTCCGATTGGTTCAAATGCCTCCGGGTTATCCCGCTTAGACACTGAAGAAAAATCCCACTGATGGAGATTCACATTATGATAAAATGGATGCAAGTACAGTAAGAACAAAGAAGGAAGTGTTAGTGTGCGCGTAGTTAACACCATGGCTGACTTAATAGGAGATACTCCTTTATTAAAATTAAATCGGATGAAGCCGGAAGGCGGAGCTGATGTTTATTTAAAGCTGGAGTTTTTTAATCCAAGCGGAAGCGTAAAAGACCGTGCGGCCTATTTCATGATAATTGAGGCAGAAAAACAAGGTCTTCTAACAAAAGGATCGACTATTATTGAGCCCACGAGCGGAAATACTGGAATTGGCCTTGCAATGAACGCTGCAGCAAAAGGTTATAAAGCTATCCTTGTCATGCCTGATACAATGACACAGGAACGAATCAATTTATTAAAAGCATATGGAGCTGATGTTGTATTAACACCTGGAGATGAAAAAATGCCAGGTTCAATAAAAAAAGCAAAAGAGCTATTGAAAGAAATCCCAAAAAGCTTTATGCCCATGCAATTTGAAAATCACGCAAACCCTGACGCTCACCGGCAAACAACAGCCATCGAAATCATCGAGTCGATGGAGGAAATTGGTAAGCCCCTTTCAGCGTTTGTTGCTGCATCAGGAACAGGCGGAACGATTACCGGTACTGGCGAAACATTAAAAGAACATTTTCAAGATCTTACAGTCCACGTTGTAGAGCCGGCAGGCTCGCCAGTATTATCGGGCGGCAAGCCAGGCAAACACAAATTAGTTGGGACAAGTCCTGGCTTTATTCCAAGTATTTTAAACGAAGAAGTGTACGATGAAATCTTCAAAATTGAAGATGAAGAGGCATATGAAGCTGCACGAAGGCTGGCCAGAGAAGAAGGCATTTTAGTAGGTCCCTCCTCAGGAGCAGCTTGCTATGCAGCAATACAAGTTGCAAAACGTTTGACTCAGGAGGATGTAGTCGTATGTATTGCCTGTGATACAGGTGAACGGTATTTATCAAGTGATTTATTTCAGTTTGGTTGATAAAAAGTATCTTAAAACACGTAAAACGCTTGGATGTTATCCAAGCGTTTTAGTGTGAAGAAAAAACGAAACTGCATTAGCTTTTGAAGAGTACGCCATTATAAACCAAAACAATTTTTTTAGAAGCAAACTACTTAGATTATCTGATTGGTTATACGGCACTCCGCCATCCTATAATTGAGGTTGTTTAAACACTGATTTCCGAGCTTTATTCTTTATTAATAGTTTTCTTGTTAAATCCCGTACTGATTTTGCAAACAATTTCTACCAGTAATCGAGGCAGCTGCCTCGATTACATCCTCTACAATTACTCTTGAAGCATACGGACTATATAGCTCCTTTATGCTCTCCTTCATTTCAAATAGTTTTTGTTTATCTTTAAGAACGTGAAGAACTGCATCCTTTATCTCTTCCTGCCGGTTTACGATAATCGCAGAATTTTGTTCTTCGAAAAATAGGGCGTTTTCTTTCTCCTGGCCTGGTACCGGCTTATATAACATAACGGGTACTCCAAGTGCTGTAGCCTCTGATAATGTGATGCCTCCCGGTTTTGTAATCATACAAGAAGAGATTCGAAATAATTCATCCATTTGCTCAATATACCCTAAAGGAATAATGGTTTCAGGATATTTTGCAGCAATCGGCTCTAATTTCTTTTTTAGTTCATGATTGTTGCCGCAGCAGACTACTACTTGCAGGTTGGGTTCGTTTAGAAATGATTCACATAGGCCCTTTACATTCTTTAATACACCATGTGCACCAGCCATGATCAAAACAACTTCTTTGCTTCGGTCTATTTTATATTTTTCAAATAAATTGTCTGAAACATAGGGCTTCTCAAATCGCGAACGAATTGGGATGCCAGTTACCTTTACTTGGTCTGGATGAGTCCCAAGCTCAACAAGCTTCTTTTTAACGTTAGGACTTGCCACATAGTATTTATCGATATTGTCATGCACCCAAATTTTGTGCAAACAAAAATCGGTGACAACATTAAACGTTGGAATGACTTTGCCTGTTCTGTTTCTATACTCAGGCACCACAATCATCGGAAAGGTATTAATAATGATATCAGGCTTCTCGGTTTGGATTAGCTCCTCAAGTCTTTTGCTGCCTAACTTGAAATAAATATTCATAAACCGCTTATTGTATATTTTATCAACGCCGTAATAGAAAAGTTTGTAAAACTGTTTCCCGACAGAAAAGCTTTTAATATATAGAAACTTGGTAATCTTTGAAATGATTGGGTGTGATTCATTATAAAGCTCTGAGATCACTACCTTGTTAAAATCTAGATTTTCAAATTCCTGCTTCAAGGTTTTCGCAACCTGGAAGTGACCGTTTCCATATTTTTCTGTTAAAATTAATATTTTCAAATCAGATTTCAATCGTCTCAACGCTCCTTGTGATGAACAAATAATGCACAATGATATGAATGCAGATTAGACGGTTCGGGAATGAAATGAATGATGTCATATTAAGCATAAAAAAATATAAATCCACAATAGAATATTGTACACGATTATGCTTGATGTTGATAGACTTTTAGGACATTTATACTTTTTTATCCATATAAAATGTTCATTTTCTTACCTTATTTTGCTTAGAATTTCTAACTTACCAAAAGGCGTTTTCTTTAGGATAAAGAAAGTCGCCTTTGTTGTCCAGAAATAGCAATGTAATGCTGCCATCTTCACATTATCTCGAAACATTAATTTGAGGCTATACAATAGTGAATAAAACCTCTGTTCCTCGGGCAAAAACATCCATAAATTACCTTACTTGCAAAATACACTTCTATTTGGCGAGTTCGTAAATCGCTTGTGCATATATCGCTGTTGCTTTTACTAAATCATCAATTACAATATATTCATCTTTTTGATGGGCTACATCTGGCCTCTCTGGAAAAAGCGGACCAAATGCGACTCCAGCCTCAAGTGACCTTGCATAGGTTCCGCCGCCAATTGATAATAGTTTTGCTTTATCTCCTGTTTGTTCTTCATAAACTTTTTGCAGCGTTTTTATAAGAGAATGGTTCTGATCCACATGGTGAGGCTTTGAATCGTTAAATGAAGTCAATTCAAAGTACTCGATTTTTTCTAAAATTGCTTTTATTTTAGACGAATCACCTTTTACAGGATAACGAATATTAATCCCCAGCTCGCCGCCATTTACCTTCTCATAGTTCATAATTCCGACATTTAACGTTAGTTCTCCTGTAATATCATCTTCGCATGAGACCCCAACTTTCTTACCCCTAGTGTCATCAATGAAGAGATCCGCTAATTGATTTATAAATGCTTGTGCTGCATCATCAAGCTGCTCACGTTCAAGAAAAGCCGCTAATAAGAGTCCGGCATTTTTTCCATTGTTAGGTTCCATTGCATGTGCTGAAGCTCCTTCAAGGGTAAGCTTCAGCTTGGTCCCTTCGATATCCGCTTTCCCTTTTAGTTTCATTTCAGATAAGTAGGATTCAAAATTAGTTTTAATGGCGTTCAAATTCGTTCCTTCACATCGTGCTTGGGCAAAATCTGGTACCATATTTAAACGCCTTCCCGATTGAAACTGAGTTAAAATATACCCTGTTGATTCTGTATATGTATGTGTAGGAATATAACGTAACTTAGCGTCAATTATCCCTTTTTCTGCATAGATAATTGGAAAATCAGCATCTGGGGCGAATCCAATTGTGGGCATTTCTTCATGCTTAAAGTAATGATCAACACATCTCCAATCACTTTCTTCATCAGTTCCGATAATAATGCGGACACGTTTGTTCAAGGAAAGACCCATTTCCTTGACAATTTTCATTGCATAATAAGCGGCCATAGTTGGACCCTTATCATCTATAGCTCCTCTTGCATACAAGTTCCCTTCTCTAATTTCAGCTCCATACGGATCACTGCTCCAGCCATCTCCTTCAGGAACAACATCCACATGACATAACACACCAACTAACTCTTCACCCTGGCCCATTTCAATATGCCCGGCATACCCATCAACATTTTTGACCGCAAAGCCCTCTTCTTCACCTTTTTGCAATAGAAATTCCAATGCTTCCTGAATCCCTTTACCAAATGGAGCACCATGAGATGAATCGTTCTCATCAAGAACGCTCTTAATTTGCAAAAATGCATGAGTGTCCTTTAATAATTGCTCTTTCCTTATTAACACTTCATCCATCCACTTCATCCTGTCACCTGCTTCTATTTATGTATGAATATTTGTCTTCTTTATAAAGATAACAAATAAAGAGCGAGAGACCAAAATTCTATCTAGAAGTCCCGTTAAATTAGTACTATTCAATATAAAAACACTTCAACAATCGTACTAACGGCTGCCATAAAGCTTACTAAGAAAACAGAGGTATAAATAAGTTGACCCTTTTCGACTTCAAAATGGATATCCTTTATTTTTTGGTCTCCTTCAGAATATCCTGCTTGAGTAATTTTTACAGCCAAAACGCTCATTTACTCACCCCTCTCTTACATAACGATTTTGCAAGAAAAAAGTTTCATTGAAAATGAAATCGTAATTCATGGAGATTTCGGAGCAAATCATGAGCAATTGAAGAAGTCCATTGTCATTCACCAATTAAGGCAGAGCTCTGATCAATTTCTTTCGTCAACCATAAAGGTGAAGCGTTACATACTGCTAAAAGTGCGATAGAAATAAAAAACTTGACACAATTACTCATACTATTCAGAATAAAGTACATATAGTAATATGTGAAATGGATTACACAATGGAGGTAATGAGATTACAAATATGTAAAATTTGTGTAAAATTGACGTTTTTCGTGGAATTCCCTGTTTATTTTCGTGTAAACTATTGGTGTAGCGTTTAATATATTTAAATGCAACTTAATAACATCAGAGATACAAGCATCGAATGTTGTAGTAGGCTTTGCTCAAGTGATCAAACCGATAAGGAGTGGTTTTTTGAAACCTTCGACAAACCGTATGCTAACGAGAATCAAATCTGTCTACATGTTTATCCAAGAAAAAGGGACTGTTACAACCCAACAGCTCGTTGATGAATTTGGAATAACACCCAGAACGATTCAACGTGATCTCAATGTGTTAGCATATAACGATTTGGTACAAAGTCCGAGCAGAGGAAAGTGGAAAACTACAAGGAAAAAGGTTAAAATGACCTCCTAAAGTTTCAATTAATTACCTAATATACATAAAGAGGACTGTAAGCCAGTCCTCTTTATTAAGTGTTAAATTGTTCGGAGTTCCTCAATATATCTACTTCTTCATCAGTTAGCTCCCTGTACTCTCCCAGTTCAAGATCTTCATGAAGAACTAAATTACCCATGCTGATCCTTTTTAAATAGACAACTTTTTTTCTTACTGCCTCAAACATTCGTTTTACCTGATGATATTTTCCCTCTGAAATCGTCACTTCAATTTCTGACTGGTTCTCCCCTTTTAAAATCTTTAAGATCGCTGGCTTTGTCATATATCCGTCATCAAGTAGGACACCTTCTTTAAAAGCTTTGACATCAGAATCGGTTACAAGTCCATCAATGATAGCAAAATACGTTTTTGGAACATGTTTTTTTGGTGAAAGCAGTTGATGGGCAAGCTGACCATCATTTGTTAAGAGCAACAACCCTTCCGTGTCTTTGTCCAGCCTCCCGACAGGAAAAGGCTTTAATACAGCGTCTTCAGGCTCAAGGATATCAAGCACTGTTTGCTGTGTTGCATCCTCTGTTGCAGATATATATCCAGGCGGCTTATTCATCATTAAATAAACAAATTCTTTATATCTGACAATTTCTCCATAAACGGTTACTATATGTCCGCTGGGATCCACTTGTTTCTTAGCATCCTTAATAACGGTTTCATCAACTTTCACCGCACCAGATTTCAACAGCTTTTTTACCTCTTTACGGGTGCCATACCCAGTATTCGACAGTAATTTATCAATTCTCATAAACTCAGACCTTTCTTTTTAGAAAGAATTTTTCATTAACACAAAACGGAGGATGTATTAAAGCCCCAGTCCAACTAAAAGCGAACCGCTTATTAGCAGCAGGCACTCGGGTGAGCCGTCTGGAAGGTTGTTATTTAACGTTCTTGCCGGATTGGCCCTGAGACCTAAGAGCCGATGGCACTCGAAGCTGGATAATGATATCACTCTTTATCACGTTAATACTTTACTTAAATTTTCTTAACTGGCTAGAAAAAAAGAAAGGCTATGAGGCAGCCTTCCTTCTTTTAAAAAATCGTGAAAAGCGATCTCCAAACAGTCTTTCTATTAAATGCGACCGATAAGCTAAATAAAGGTAAGCAATTGCACCTGCACCTATCGCAACTAGGAGTATAATGGCTGACTGAAGACGCCCATCTTGATATTGAATGAAAATTCCAAGAATCGAATGAGTAACAGATACAAGTAATCCCATAAATAAAGCAAGAATAGCCATAAATATTGAACGCTTAAAAAACCTTTTGAATTGATATTTAGCATGTTTTTTTATCATCGCAAAGCTGTATATAATAGAGCCGATAAATCCTATAGCAGTTGCAAGGATCGAGCCTGCCCCTTGAAACATTGTGATTAATGGAGCATTTAGGGAAAGCTTTAATAATATCCCAAAAAGCAAGCAAAAAACAGCCAGCTTTTGTTTGTTAATCCCTTGCAGGATAGCAGCAGAGACAGTAAAAAAGGAAAATAGCAACGCTACAGGAGCGTACAATTGCAGCAAGCTTACACCTTCTTCTTTATATTCGAAGAAAAGGGTGTAAGCCGGTCCAGCGAGAACAATTAATCCTACTACTGCAGGAAGCACAAAGAACATAATGATTTGCAGAGCCTGATCAATATAATGATTGACAAGCTTCAGATTCCTTTTTGTAAAGGATTTTGTAATTGTTGGAACCAAAGTTAAGCCAAAAGCAGTTGCCAATGAAACTGGAATCATGATCAGCTTTGGAATATAAAAAACAACAATTGAAAACAGTGAAACTGCCTTATCCCCATGACCTCCGTCTATCATGGCTTTATTAAATGTATTTGTATCAATGTAATTATAAATTGGAATGGCAAGTCCCACAAATACAAACGGACCCGCATATTTAAACAGTTCTTTAAACATTGTTCCTAAACTTTGACTTTCCGATGGAACAACATTTTCTCTCATCGCCAGCAGAGAATCTTTTCTCTTGACCCAATACATGATCAAAACAATAAGACCTCCCATTGCCCCAACAAATGCTGCAAAGGTAGCATAGCCGACAGCCGTTACAAAGTCTCCGTTAAACACGTTTATAATTAGATATACGGAGACAAGGAGAAAAACAATCCGAACAATTTGCTCAATCACTTGTGATACAGCAGTTGGACCCATCGATTGATGCCCCTGAAAAAAGCCGCGGATCAGGCTCATAATCGGAACAACGATAAGAGCCAAGCTGACCATCCTGATCACAGCAATAACGTCCTCTAGACTAATCCCTGATAGCTGCTTCTCACTTAAGGCTGACTGGGCAAAACTGGGCGCAAGGAAATAGAGAGCAATAAAAGCCGCGAACCCTGTAATGAGCATGACAAACATTCCGGCTTTAAAAATCCTCCGACTCGTTTGATAATCCCCCATTGAGTTATATTTTGAAACATATTTCGAAACAGCCATCGGAAGGCCGGCTGTTGCTATACTTAAGAATATTGTATATTGGGCATACCCCATCTGAAACAAGGTTCCTCCTGTTTCACCGAGCATTGCATAGAAAGGAATAACATAAATCATTCCTAAAAATCTAGATATGTATGTACCTAACGTTAAGACGAAGGTACCTCTTAACAAGTTGTTATTTGACATTTTTTAATCACCATTTCTCAGTGAAGATTCAACTTAACCATTTTAACACAATCCATACCCAAGTCGATATAATTGTATACTTCTTTGCAAAGTCAAGAATGCTGAACAGTATTTTCTCTTTTTTTGTGATTCGGCTATAATGAAAAGAATGAATAGCAGATATGTGATAGAAAGTAGTGAATCAACGTGAAATATGATGTTACAGTAATTGGCGGGGGGCCTTCCGGGTTAATGGCAGCTATTGCAGCAGGAGAACAAGGTGCTAATGTGCTTCTAATTGATAAAGGGGATAAGCTCGGACGAAAATTAGCTATTTCAGGAGGCGGCAGATGCAATGTAACAAACCGTCTGCCAATTGATGAGATTATTAAGAACATTCCTGGCAACGGCAGATTTTTATATAGCGCTTTTTCAGAGTTTAGCAATGAAGACATTATAGTTTTTTTCGAAAAGCTGGGAATTCAATTAAAAGAAGAAGACCATGGAAGGATGTTTCCCGTTTCAAATAAGGCTCAGTCAGTTGTTGATGCCTTATTAAAGGAGCTTGACCGCCTTAATGTCGAACGGGTGGTAAATGAGCCTGTTAATACTCTGATATATGAAAATGGGCAAGTAAAAGCCGTCCAATTAAAGAGCGGTACTATTATTCATTCAGAAACCATTGTAATAGCAGTAGGCGGAAAAAGTGTCCCGCATACAGGCAGTACTGGAGATGGATACGAGTGGGCGAAAAAAGCCGGACATACTGTAACAGAACTGTTCCCAACAGAAGTACCTCTAACATCTGATGAAGGCTTTATCCAATCAAAAGAACTACAGGGATTATCTTTAAGAAGCCCGGCTGTTAGTGTGGTAAACCCAAAAGGCAAAACTGTCATAACACACAAAATGGATATGATCTTTACCCATTTCGGCATCTCAGGACCAGCTGTTTTAAGGTGCAGCCAATATGTGGTAAAGGTGATGAAAAAATTCAATACACGCCAAGTCAAAATAAGCATAGACGCACTTCCAGAGCAAAACGAAGAACAACTTTTTCAGCAAATTCAAAAACTAGCGAAAAATGATCCTAAAAAAGCAATTAAAAATGTGCTCAAAGGGTTGCTGCCAGAAAGATATTTACTTTATCTGTTCGAACGGAATAAAATTGAACAAACAATCACATTTCCGAATTTATCAATAGATAAATTACGTTCTTTTATAAAGGATTGCAAACAATTTAAATTTACTGTTAACGGAACCCTTCCGATTGAAAAAGCCTTTGTTACAGGGGGCGGGGTCTCAATAAAAGAAATTCACCCGAAGGAAATGGCGTCCAAAAAAATGCAGGGGCTTTATTTTTGCGGAGAAATTCTCGATATTCACGGATACACCGGCGGCTACAATATTACGTCTGCCCTTGTAACCGGCAGACTTGCAGGTAAAAATGCTGGTCTTTATTCAAGGAAAATTTAATTGATGCTGGAATTTTGAAGAAAATATTGAGTTGAAATATTTAGCCTTTCATCCCATTTAAGCAGCGAAAAATACCTTAACTAATAAGAGTGATGCGTTATTGAAGCATCACTCATTCTATTTGCTGTGACTTAACACCAGCCTAAATCGCAGCCTTCTGCATATTGCGTCTGTTCACAGTTTTTCGCATATAGCTTATATATCCGGCCCTCTTCTCTTAAATAGCCGCTTTCCAGATCATATTGCCTTCCCTCATCCGTCATGACAAGTTTCCCGATGCACTCCTTGCCTAAAAATAATTCGATATGATCCTCAAGCACCTTCCCAATCACACGGTTCGTCACATCCAGTTTGTGATATTCACCCATATCACTCACCCTCCTTAACACAATGTATGATGAAAGGGGGAGAATATGTTAGCGCTTTCGGTAATAAATTTCACTCTCTTTCATTAAAAGGAGTAAGACCAAGTATAGAGCGTATACCTGGTCCAATCTTTTAATCCACATATGGAAGGATATATTTCCTTCCTTTGAAATCTCCTTCATGCTTAAGGTTCAATGACCTTAATAATTTTGAAGCTGATGAGATCGATGAAATTTGAAGAAAGTCTCTGATTTCTTTATTTGTAATAATTGATCCTAACAAAAGGTTGTAATCAATTAAGGAAATCAAGTGAGCATTTTTACAGATATGATCACATTGCTGGCAGATCCAATTTCCTTTTCCCTTTTTCATTAAAAATGAGAGGCATTTTGGACAATATATACCCTTAATTAAATCTGTTTTTGAAAGTTGAAATTTCTTTAAAATGTCATAATTAAAGGGAGTGTTTTGTTTGAGTAGAAGATTTGAAACTTTTTTGACTTCTTTAGAGGAATGACTTTCTTTTTTATAGTAATTATCGAGGACTGATACAGTAGAAGGGATCTTTGCGGCATGAATTATTTTTTGAGAAATATCACCATTTTCTGAATTTGTTTTAATAATTGTTGAAGGGTTACTTATGGCAACCAAAGAGAGGATTGGAATTGACGAAAGACCATTTTTTATTAGCCATGACTTAAGTTGAAACTCTTGACGGGTAACTTGCAAAAGGGGATCGGGAAATGACTCCTCTTTTCCATTGGTTTTACGAATAACTTGATGAAACACTTGATCAAAAAATATTGTTCCTGTAATGTTTTTCACTTCTAGTATCAGTAAGTAACTAGGTGTGACTATTAGGGTATCAATCTGAAAAAAGCGATTATGGTTATCCTGAAGCCTCAAATCATGAAATATATTATGCTTATATTTAGATAAGAAAGATAGATGATAATTCAAAGATTCCTCCCCTCGATATCCTGCAATGTTTTTAGATAACTCTTCCTCAACCTTTTTACGTTTAGGATGATTCATAGGCAAACGCCTTAGCAACGCTTCTAATTTTTGAACCTTTAGAGGTATTCGTCGTTCTTTTACTATCAAACTAATTCACTCCTTTACAAGTTTGAGAATAGTTTCAATAAGAATATAGAACATTCCTGCTTGATTCACATATTTAAATGAAAAAGTTTGATCGGTTGTAAAAAAATCCATTATATTCCTGTATTACTAACTTTGTTTCAGTATTAATGATTATATTTCTATTTAATATCTGAACATCTATTAGCTGTATATCGTCTTCATTTACTTGTCAATTAATCTATTTACTGTCCCAAACTTTCCCCTTTTTTTCCCTATCTCAATATTTACTTACTTGTTCCTAGAATTTATTGGCCGGATGAGCAATTTTATTTTCCACAAATTAAATTTATTAGCTCCTTATTCGAGTTATTTTCCGCAAATCAAATTTATTGTCCACATCTACGATTTATTTGACGCTAATTAAATTTATTGACCAACACAAAAACTTTTTTAACGGCTTATTATTGTTTCGTCCTTAACTTCTTTTTTATTTACAGTTGAACCATCTATGTCTTATTCTTTACTCCATTTATTTGCCACACCTCCTTTTTATTGTCCGAAACTTCCCACTTTCTTTCCCTATCGCAAATTTTACTGTCTAATTCTATGAATTTATTGGCCGGATGAGCAATTTTATTTTCCACAAATTAAATTTATTAGTTCCTTCTTCGAGTTATTTTCTACAAATCAAATTTATTAGCCCCATCTTCGAGTTTTTTCCACAAATCAAATTTATTAGCCCCATCTTCGAGTTTTTTCCGCGAATCAAATTTATTAGCTCCTTCTTCGAGTTATTTTCCGCGAATCAAATTTATTAGCCCCATCAACGAGTTTTTTTCCACTAATACATTTTTTTGACCTAACTAATGCTATTTAGCTTGTATTTCCTCGTATTATCCTTGTTTAAATACATCAAAAAAGAGCTGCATGCAGCCCTTCGTTATTTTTATTCACTCTTCGGTTTTGTTTTGCCTTTGTACTCAAGCATGCCGCCGGTCATATTTCGAACTTGGTAGCCTTGGTCTTGAAGGTAGGCGCAGACATTTTCGCTGCGGCGGCCTGAGCGGCAGATCATGATGTATTCTTTGTCTTTATTGAAATAATCAAGCTGGTCAGGGATCTCGCCCATACGGATATGTTTTGCTTCAGGAATCATTCCCTCTTCGACTTCTTCATTTTCCCGAACATCGACTAGCTCTAGTTTTTCGCCATTTTCTAGTTTTTCTTTTAATTCATCTGCGGATATTTCTCTAATTTCGACCATGAGTAACTTCCTTTCACTTATGTTAAACCTAGTATAGCAAATTAAAAGATCTTGTTTCCACATTTGAAACATTATTCGCGAGTGCGCTGGTCCATCGGTTACAAGCATAAGACGAACTGGCAGAAAAAATGTAACAGTTTTGTCGTATGTCCTAACGGCTCCTGTATTCACACCAAACACATTGATAAAATCGAAGCCTATACATGTATATCAATTTTCGTTTAACAATTCCAGTGCTCCTAACATTTAAAAGGCATATACCCGGCAGACTGCGGATATATGCCTCTTTTCTTTTCACTTAATTCGCAACAATATTGACTAGCTTACCAGGTACTGCAATCACTTTTCGAATTGTTTTCCCGTTGATTTGTTCTTTTATATGGTTATCGTTAAGTGCAATTTCTTGCAATTGCTCCTTTGAAGCGCCTGTTGGGACATATAGCTTTGCACGGACTTTACCGTTCACTTGGACGGCAATTTCCACCTCGTCTTCAACTAGCTTTGCTTCGTCGTATACAGGCCATTGTTGATAAGAAATTGTATCTTTATGGCCTAGTTTATTCCATAGCTCTTCAGAAAGGTGAGGTGCAACAGGTGATAACAATTTCACAAACCCTTCCATAAACTCCTTAGGAAGAACGGTTGTTTTGTATGCTTCATTTATAAATACCATTAGCTGAGAAATAGCCGTATTAAAACGAATGCTTTCGTAATTTTCTGTTACCTTTTTTACAGTTTCGTGGTAAATTTTCTCCAGGTGTTCCGTTTTTTCATCAACAATTTTAGGGCTGATTTCACCGGTATCTTCTACAAATAAGCGCCAGACTCGGTCCAGGAAACGGCGTGCGCCATCTAGACCAGTTACAGACCATGCAATGGATGCTTCAAGCGGCCCCATAAACATTTCGTATAGGCGAAGGGTATCCGCTCCATGAGTCTTTACGATTTCGTCAGGGTTCACTACATTGCCCTTTGATTTACTCATTTTCTCATTATTTTCTCCAAGTATCATCCCTTGGTTAAATAATTTTTGAAATGGTTCTTTAGTCGGTACTACCCCGATATCATACAAAAATTTATGCCAAAAACGTGCGTATAGAAGATGAAGAACAGCATGCTCGGCACCACCGATATAAATGTCAACCGGCAACCACTGGTTTACCTTTTCCTTATCGGCTAAAGCTTCATTATTTTTCGGATCAATATAACGGAGATAATACCAGCAGCTGCCCGCCCATTGCGGCATTGTATTGGTTTCTCTTCGTCCCTTCCTCCCTGTTTCGGTATCTGTTACGTTGACCCAATCTTCTATAATAGCTAATGGAGATTCTCCAGTACCTGATGGTTTGATTTCAGTCGTTTTGGGGAGCATGACAGGCAGATCTTTTTCTGAAACAGCTGAGGAAGATCCATCTTCCCAATGAATGATTGGAATCGGTTCTCCCCAATATCTTTGACGGCTGAACAACCAGTCACGCAGTCGGTAAGTAACCTTCTTCTCCCCTTTTTTGTTTGCTTCCAGCCAAGTAATCATGTTAGAGATGGCACTTTCTTTGTTCAATCCATTTAAGAAATCAGAGTTTACATGCTCGCCATCGCCTGTGTATGCTTCCTTTGAAACATCCCCGCCGCTTACAACCTCTGTTATCTTCAATTCGAATTTTGTTGCAAACTCGTAATCTCGCTCATCGTGAGCAGGGACAGCCATAATGGCACCAGTTCCATAGCTTGCAAGCACATAATCTGCAATCCATATTGGCATTCTTTCTCCGTTTACAGGATTGATCGCATAAGCACCTGTAAACACACCTGTTTTATCTTTTGCTAGATCGGTCCGTTCGAGATCGCTTTTATGTTTAATCTGATCAATATATTGTTCTACAGCTTTCTTATAATCTTCTGTAGTTATTTCCTTTACCAGCTCATGCTCAGGAGCAAGTACTGCATATGTTGCACCGAATAGAGTATCAGGGCGAGTAGTAAATACCGTAAATTTTTCATCATGCCCATCTATTGAAAAATGGACATGAGCCCCTTCTGATTTGCCGATCCAATTGCGCTGCATATCTTTAATGCTTTCAGGCCAATCAAGCTCTTCAAGATCTTCTAACAGCCTGTCAGCATAAGCTGTTATTTTCAGCATCCATTGTCTCATTGGCCGGCGTTCGACCGGATGGCCTCCGCGCTCGCTTTTCCCGTCGATTACTTCTTCATTTGCCAGAACGGTTCCTAGTGCAGGGCACCAATTTACAGGAACTTCATCAACATAAGCTAGGCCTTTTTCATATAGCTTTAAGAAAATCCACTGTGTCCATTTATAATAATCTGGATCGGTAGTATTTATTTCTCGATCCCAGTCATAAGAAAACCCTAAGTCTTGAATTTGGCGGCGAAAATTATCTGTATTCTGCTTTGTAAATTCAGCTGGATCATTCCCTGTGTCTAAAGCATATTGCTCGGCAGGAAGACCAAAAGCATCCCACCCCATTGGATGTAAGACATTATATCCCTGCATGCGTTTCATACGGGATAAAATATCTGTCGCTGTATATCCTTCAGGATGCCCTACATGGAGCCCTGCCCCTGAAGGATATGGAAACATGTCAAGTGCATAAAATTTCGGTTTATTTTGATCTTCTGTTGTTTTAAATGTTTTGTTCTCAAGCCAATATGCCTGCCATTTCTTTTCAATATCCTGGTGATTAAAACTCAACTGATAAACCTCCTTATATTCTTACTCCTAAAATATTGGTATCATTTTGAACGGAAACATCTATTTATAAACTGAACTCCCATCTGTTTTGATGAGCAAATCGAATCCACTTAAAGAACGAAAAGCTCAGGGGCGCCAGTCTATCGGTGACAAGCATTCGGGCGAGCCGGCAGAAAGGTTGTTCTTTGACCTTTTTGACGGATTGGCCCTGAGACCTAAGGGCCAATGGCGCCTGGCCGGCAAATGCGTCACGGCCTTATGCCTGACGGCACTAGGACGTCCTGTCCGCCTGCGCTGGACATCGATAGAAAACTTTAACACGTTAATACTTTAATTAACTTAAACTTTCTGATCTCAAAAGAAAAAGCTTTCCGAGTCTTTCCAGCAGTTAGATGTCAAATGTGGTAATTGAGGAAATCAGGCGAATAAACCGAGATCTATATCAAATTAACCACCTTTTACTATATAGAACTTTATCGACCGTAAACCTTCATAATAATCTAACGGATTAGCGCAATAAAGAATGAAAAAAAGTCTCTCGCCCCAAAAAGGGACGAGAGACTTTCCCGCGGTACCACCCTAGTTAGCACAGACTGTGTGCTCACTTGCATCCTTATCGTGGACAATTCGGCAAATACTAGTTCGTTCATATTTGCAACTCAAAGGCGAGTTCATAGTCACTATCACGATTGACTTGCACCATCCGTCAACTCTCTAAACGTGAATGTCTATTACTACTCCTTATCACCGTTCTGCAATATATACCATTTTCTTATTTGTATTTTATATAATTTTGCAATGAAGTGCAAGTGACTTATCTTTAAGGGATTAAATTGAAACATGTGAGGAATGCATAGTTTGAAAGCAACTTATTCTTGAGGAGGTGTACGTTCTTGTTTTTCATTGTGGGAAGGTTGTTGTACTTGAGACTGTCTAACAAAGTCAAAGCTGCGAAGTACCGCTTCACCGCTGTATCCGGCAATAATAGACAGAATCACTAATTGCATGGAGGATTTTGGTTCTGAAGATAAAACAAGGAGCATTGCAGCGATCATTCCGACAGCAACATCTTCCCAAAAGCCAAGATAAATAAATCGCTTGGTGATCCGTGGCTTTTCCAGTCGGCCTTTTTTCTTAACATGTCCAAGTAGACCCATTAAACCGCCGATAAAGGTAGCGATTACTACTTGTTGAAGCATCACTTTTCATCCCTTCCTAAAGCCGTATTTTTATAGCACACGCGACTCTAGGCAAAACATTCTGCCCCCTATTTTGACATTTCTGGATATCTTACAAGCTAAAAAAAAGAGAAGCTTGTTTTACTTCCATTATATGTGAACAGAAGCAAAACAAGCTTGAATCAATAGTTTTAATTTTCAAAAAATAATTTATGCATCCTAAATACTACTTTACAGCCTCTATAGTCTAAAAGAAATGCATTTAGAATTCATTAATAAGGTAATCAAGGTAATTATTACCACAAGATTACTGAATCGTATAGCCCCCATCAATGACAACCGCCTGGCCTGTCACCCCATTTGCTTTGGAGCTGGCTAAAAATAAGGCATAGTCGGCAATTTCTTTTACTTCTAATAATCGTTTTTGGGGAACAAGCGGGTAGATAACCTCTTCAAGAACTTTTTCAAGCTCAACATTACGGGTTTTCGCCAAATCCTTCAATTGATTGCGAACCAATGGAGTGTCAACATACCCCGGACATAAAGCATTAACAGTAATCCCCGCGGTTGCTCCTTCTAGCGCGGCAACTTTTGTTAGGCCGATTACACCATGCTTAGCACTATTATAGGCAGCCTTTCCAGCAAATCCTACTAACCCATTTATAGAAGAAACATTCAGAATTCGTCCATACTTTTGTTTTTTCATGATTGGAAAAACATGTTTTATCGTTAAAAAAGGTGCTGTTAGCATGACATTAAGAAGTAATGAATATTTCTCTGTCGGAAAATCTTCAATCATGGCGACATGTTGGAGACCTGCATTATTGATCAGAACATCAATCTTCCCATAATGCTCAACTGCCAGGTTAATAGCATATTTTATATCCTCTTCTTTGGTAACATCACATTTTATGCCAATTGACTCAAACCCCTCCGCTTCTAAAGCGATTGCTCCTTCTCTGACTTTTTCTTCATTTAAATCCGTCAGAACTACTTTTGCTTTTTCTTCAGCAAATGCTTTTGCAATTTCAAAGCCAATTCCTTGAGCAGCTCCTGTAATAAAGATAACTTGATTTTCTACCACAACTACCTACCTCCAGCTTTAAATTCCTAATCCAAATGAGAACAAAATAATGGCAAGCACAACTCCGATTGCTGGAACAATTACCGTTAAGGCGCCAACTGCACCGTAAGCGTCTTTATGCGATTCACCGCAAATCGCATTTACTGTAGTCACAACATAGCCATTATGAGGAAGCGAATCCAATGCACCAGAAGATATCGCGGCAACCCTATGAAGTGCTTCTGGATTTACCCCGGCATCTAAATAGTGTGGTGCAAGAATTGGGAGAGCAATCGCCTGGCCTCCTGAAGCTGATCCTGTCATACCAGCTATAACGCTGACCGCTATCGCCCCGCCTATAAGAGGACTTCCCGGAATATTTGTTATCGCATTAACGGCCGTTTCAAATGCTGGAACTGCTTTTGCTACTCCCCCAAACCCCACAACAGCAGCTGTATTTCCGATCGCAATTAAAGCACCCATCGTGCCTTCTGAAATCGCATTCTTGAACGATTTGAAATAAGAACGATTTAAAAGATATGTGGCAATGATACCACTTAGCAAGGCAACGATAAGAGCAGATTGCTTCAAAGAATCATGGAACACATAGGAAATGATAAGAACGACTAAAAGAGGGATAAGACCGAGAAACGGATTTGGCAGCTTCCTGCCGTTGTCTATTTGCGGGTCATTTTCACGGGCAACAAATCGTTCTCCTTTTGCAACCGCTTTCGAAATCATCCGTTTTAACCACCAATATCCAAAAACGATCATAAATACAGCAACAATTAAACTGACCTCCCAGCCTGCATATGGAGAAGTCCCTAAAAATTCAATTGGAATCCAGTTTTGGATTTCCGGTGATCCTGCTGAAGTCATTGTAAAAGTAACAGAACCAAATGCCAGTGCTCCTGGAATAAAACGTCTTGGCAGATCCGCTTGTCTAAATAAACTAACCGCCATTGGATAAACAGAAAAACCAACAACGAATAGACTAACCCCGCCATATGTTAACACAGCACAGGCTACAACTATTGCCATAACAGCACGCTTCATACCTAATTTCTCTACAACCCATTGTGATACACTATCGGCAGCGCCGCTGTCTTCCATTACTTTCCCGAAAATGGCACCAAGTAAAAACATTAAATACCATGAAGCAACAAAACTAGTAAAACCGGTCATATAATTCCCTACGAAGTTTGCTTCCCCTTCACCAACAAGCTGTGGAAATAGAGGCAAACCGCTTAGAACTGCGACAAATAATGCACATAGCGGTCCAGCAACAAGTAAATTCATCCCTCTCATTGTAAGGTAAATGAGTAAAGCCAAGCCTCCAATTAATCCGATCATACTTAACATCTGTCATCCCCCTTGTCTTAAATTCTTATCTTAAAAAATGAGTAAATTTTCTGGTATGATAAGTTCAGGTTCTGTAACCGCTTGAATCTCATCCACTGTATACCCCTCAAATACTTCAATTAATTTTAGTCCATTATTTGTAATATCAATTACTGCCCGGTCTGTAATAATTCTGTCAACCACGCTTTTTCCGGTAAGCGGGAGTGAGCATTGATGGACAATTTTTGGGTCTCCGTTTCTTGAGATATGCTCCATGATGACCACAGTTTTGTTAGCTCCATGAACAAGATCCATGGCCCCTCCCATCCCTTTGATCATTTTTCCTGGTATCATCCAGTTAGCAAGGTCCCCCTGCGCGGAAACTTCCATTCCTCCAAGGATTGCTACATCTATATGACCGCCTCTTATCATCGCAAACGATTCTGCACTATTAAAATAGCTCGCTCCATTAATAGCAGTTACAGTCTCCTTGCCCGCGTTTATTAAATCAGGGTCGATATCATTTTCAAAAGGATAAGGTCCAATACCTAACAAACCGTTTTCAGATTGTAAGACAACCTGTTTATCAGGGTTAATATAGTTCGCAACAAGCGTTGGCATACCAATTCCAAGGTTCACGTAGTAACCGCTTTCAATTTCCTGTTCAGCACGTCTTGCTATCTTTTCACGGACTGAATGTTTATCCTGTTTCATCCCGTTTTCACCTCTTGAACTGTTATTCTTTCAATCTTCTTTAGCTGCTTTCCTACTAAAATACCTTGGACATATATGCTTGGTGTGTGGATTTGCATAGCATCCAGCTCCCCGGTTTGAACAAGCTGTTCAACCTCTGCTATTGTTGTTTTTCCAGCAGCTGCAATCATTGGATTAAAGTTTTGGGCCGTCTTATTATAAATCAGATTGCCCATCTGATCGCCTTTGATCGCACGGACAAGACTAAAATCTGCTTTCAATGCTTTCTCGAGAAGATATTCTTTGCCATCAAACGTTCGCATTTCCTTTCCTTCCGCCACTTTTGTTCCTACTCCAGCTGGTGTATAAAAAGCTGGTATTCCAGCACCGCCTGCCCGAATTCGTTCAGCAAGGGTTCCTTGAGGTATTAATTCAACCTCTAATTCCCCAGCTAGTACTTGTCGTTCAAATTCTTTGTTTTCCCCCACATAGGACGCGATCATCTTTTTAATTTGTTTATTTTTTAAAAGCAGACCTAACCCCCATTCATCAACACCACAGTTGTTCGAAATCACCGTTAGATCCTTTACACCGCTTGCAGCTAGAGCAAGTATTAAATTTTCAGGAATGCCGCATAATCCAAAACCGCCAACCATAATGGTCGATCCGTCACCTATGTTTTCTACTGCTTGGTTTGCTGCGCTATATAGCTTTTTCATCTTTGTCCTCCTCTCTTCCTTACCAATATATAAGCAAAAACCGTGCCAACTTTCAAAAACAGCTTAAACCTTAACAAATTCAATACTATTTAACTATATTTCCGATTTTTCGGAATTCTTTATCTGTAAGGACAAGCTAAATTTTCTTTTTTAGGGGGAAATGGCTTGGTAAAAAAGAAATGTCCGAAAATCCGGAATGTATTCCAGACTTTCGGACTAATAAGAAGAAACAATTAAAGTTATGATAACATTTCTATTATCCGATCCAATTTTTTATTCCGAACTTCCCTGACTTCGCAGATATTCTTCATATTCAACAGTGAATTCAAGTGCATGCTTGAATTCATCGGAACGAAGAGAGAGGGCTTCTACTACAGCCTCCTTGCTTGTCTCGCTTAAGCTGATGATTTGAGGCTGACGAGGGACGCGAAACTGCGTGTGGTCATGAAACACTATGGTGACTATAGTACCTAGAGGTTCTCCATTCAACGTATAAACGGTACTCCACATCCAACGTTGTCGGTCGGAATCATCCTCCCCCCATTCTCTAGAAATATCAAAGTCCCCTGGAAATCTAGGCTGAGGGTGCAATCCATCCTCTTTAAATTGTTTATGAATAGCTAGAAACAGCAGGTTCAAATACGTTCCGTATGCCATATCGCCTCCCTCGCTATATGCTTTTTGTAACTGATCTCGTTTTTCCTGAAGTACAGTTTGCCAGTTTTCTCTGATATGATCTTCAATGTACTGTGCGATCGCGTTAATGCGACTTATATTACTATCTTGAAGAAGCTCCTTCAAAGACTTATTTTGTTTCATGACTTTTATCCCCTTTCAAATGTTCTTCATCAAAATTGAATGAGTGCTGAATTCCTTAACCTAATTCTCAATGGTTTAGTCTGTTAAGATTGATTGGCTGGGTTCTTTCGTTGTTTACGACTCCCTTCACATTCGAATCCTTCACCTTACAGCTTAATCATACAACCTTTATGCAAATGCTCAAGTTTTGGTCATTTATCCGGTCATCTAAAGGAAAGAGCTTGCAAACCATTTCATAGCCTTTAACCTTTGTTAACAAGTTTTTAGAGGTTGAGAATATGAAAATAAAGACCGATCGATATTGCAAGTAAATTGAATATCAGTACAAACGCCTTGAGGCATTATGAATCTTGGGGACTTGTTTCAAAAGTGAAAAGAGTAAAAAATGTACTCAAGATTATAGGAATTTTCTCTTCCATCCATTCAATACATTGATTATGCGTTGATTGAGCAAGTGTGTTGGCTGGATGCCTAATAGGATAACTGATACTTTTGTAATTTTTCGTAAAATGTTGATTTACTTACTCCTAGAGCGGTCGCCGTTTTTCGTTTGTCTCCATGGTGTTGCGTTAGAGCCGATAAAATAATTCTTTTTTCCGTTTCATCCAGCATTTCTTTTAATGTTTGATTTTCTTTAAAAAGTGACGTATTGCATAAATACTCTGGTAAAGCTTCGAGTATCATCGTTTCTCCAACTGTTAAATGAATGGCTGCTTCAATAACATTCTCAAGTTCTCTGACATTGCCTTGCCAATGATAATGATAAAAGACTTTCATTACATCTTCATGAATTTGAGCAATTCTCTTTCCCGTTCTTAGTGATATTTTTTTAATAAAATAGCCGACAAGAGGTTCAAGGTCTTCTAATCTTTCACGAAGAGGCGGGATATCAAAAGGTATGACACTTATTCGGTAATATAAATCATCCCTGAATTTATTTTCCTGCATCATTTTTTCAAGCGGGCGATTCGTTGCAGCAATAACTCTTACGTCAATTGGGATTGTCTTTACAGAGCCAACTGGTTCGACTTCCTTTTCCTGCAGGACTCTTAATAGTTTAATTTGCATATGCTGGGACATGTCCCCAATTTCATCGAGAAAGATTGTCCCATTATTTGCTAGAAGAAACTTTCCTTTTTTTCCGCCTTTTTTGGCACCCGTGAAGGCGCCTTCTTCATAACCGAAAAGCTCTGATTCTAAAAGCTGCTCAGGTATTGCACCACAGTTGACTTTGACAAACGGCTTTTCACTTCTTTGGCTTAACTGATGAATACTATGAGCAAAGAGCTCTTTTCCTGTTCCGCTTTCTCCTCTAATTAAGACTGAGCTGTCAGTAGCCGCAATGCTTTTCACTTTTTCCTTTAAGACGTGAATTTTCCTTGAGCTTGAGACAATATCGTTCAGTGTGTACTTTGCTCCTGTTTCATCTTGCTTTTCTAAAAAGCCATGTATGGAGGTCAGCTGCTGCCTTACCGAAGAATTCATCTCATTCCATTCTTTTGTATCACGAAACATGACGGTACCAAAGGCTCCAACAACCTTTCCGTCAGCAAAAATCGGGATACGACTAGCAATCATATAATTACCTCTGATATATTGCAGGTCTGAAATTTCTTCCACCCCAGTTTGAACAATGGTGTGCATACGCGTATTTTCGATCACATTTGTCACATGTTTTCCGATGGCTTCCTCCCTGGAAACCTTTAAAAAATGACAATAATTTTCATTTATATAAATAACTATTCCCTCTGCATTCACAATAACGATCCCAGCAAAAGCGTTTTCTATCACGGTTTCAAATATTTCTTTTGCATATGGAAAATCTTGATTAATCACGTTCTCACACTCTCCCTCTTCCTAATTTTAGCATAAGAGCTTAAATAATTTGAAGGAGTTTCATGCTGGGTTTACAAGGAAAACACTAGGGATTCTTTCTCGAAGTGAGAGGTCAAAGGTTAAATGGGCTAATTTATTATTTTCTTTTTTCTTTGATAAGTTTTTAGAGATGTATCAATTAATTTTGGCCGCATTTCAAACGGTTTTCCCTTGTTCATTTAATCTCAACCGCTATTTTCACTTGATCAGCCGCCGATTATTCAACTTATCTTCGAAATTTGAAATATATCTTCGATTTTTTCACTCTTATCTTCGAAATCGGCAGATTTATCTTCGATAATTTCAAAATATCGATTTTTCGGCATAAATCGACAAAAATTAACGACGCAGATTTATTATATTTCCTAACAAATGTTATAACAGGACAAAAAAAGAGCGTTAAATTTTAACACTCTTTTTCATTTCGATTTACTTTTTAAACTTCTCTCCTTAACGCACTTAACACATTTACATTTGTTGCTTTTACAGCAGGTCTAAGCCCTGATACTACAGCGACTCCAATGCTGATTCCAGCAGCTATGAGAACTAAACTTAGTGGAATATCAGAAAACGTAATATCAGTCGGCATTCCGTCTGTTCCTGCCATTGCAGTTAGTATCATCGGAATAACTGTATTTGCAAGAATGCTAACCCCATAGGAAATGAGAACCCCCAAGAGTGATCCAATTAATCCTATAAAGGCACTTTCCATAAGGAATATTCGTTTAATAACCTTCGGCTGGGCACCAATTGCCTTCATGATGCCAATCTCCTGAGTTCTTTCTGTGACAGCCATAGTCATCGTATTGAAAATACCGATTGAGGCTATAAGCACGGCTACAGTTCCAACAAAAATCAAGCCAATTTTAAACACGTTAAAGAACAAATTTACACTGTCAAGCTCTTCGGTAATGGAATAAACCACAAAGCCTTTGTCTTTTAAACTGTTTGTCACTTGTTCGACTTTTTCTAAGCTGTCAGCATACGCCTTCACCTCAGTGTAAGGAGCCTCTTTGTTTTCAGCATTTGCAGCACTGAGAATTTCTTGTTTATATTTGTCGCTAATATAAATATTCCGGTCTTCAATCCAATCCTTTGAAGGCTCTTCTGTCACTCCGACAATTTTAAAATCAAATGTTTTTTCGCCTTCTTTTTCCCCATTTTCTTTTATCTTTGTCACTTTCATACTAACGCTTTTTCCGAGAACTTCGCCTTCAAATCCTTTAGGTTCTTCCACATTCCCTTCTGGATTTTCATAAAATTTTTCAAGCTGGGTTCTTTCTTCCTCAGTCAGTAATGATTTTGCAAAACTATACCCTACCACAATTTCATTTTGTGCTTTAGGTACTTCTCCTTTTTCTAAAGATAAATTCGCCTTTAATTCTTCTTCCATATTGGTAATTACCGGACGGACATCCCCTGTTCGGTCATTCATCTTTACTTCAACAGGACTTTCAATATGATTTCTTCTTACGACTGCTTTGACTCCATCCGTTTCTTCTAATTCTTTTATTTCGTCATCACCAGGATCCTTTGCCTCACCATCAACTTCTTTACCATGTACCGAAATTTCCGTAATGACCTGCTGAGACGTAATTTCATCAGTAATGCTTTTCTGTAGACCAAATCCTACAGAAGCAAGGACAATCAAAAAGGAACAGCCCATTGTTGTTGCTAATATTGTCATAAACAACCGCACTTTATTTTTTTTCATATTTCTCCGGACAAGTGATACCTGATCATTAAACTTCAACGTAAACACCTCCTTCAGCTAGGACGCCATCATGCAAATGAAACCTGCGATCTGTTGCTGCTGCAACTTCGTCATCATGGGTAATAATAAAAAACGTAATTCCTTTTTCTTCATTTAATTCTTTAATTAAAGCTAAAATTTCTTTTTCTGTCTCGGAATCCAAGCTTCCCGTCGGCTCATCAGCTAGTATGATTGTTGGATTTAAAATAAGTGCTCTTGCGATACTTACACGCTGCTGCTGTCCTCCTGAGAGTTCATTTGGGTAATGAGTTGAATGATCGTCCAGGCCAACCCTTTTCAACATCTTGTGAACTCTTGTTTTACGATCTGCTTTCGGCACCCCTTTTAAGGTTAATGGGAGCTCAACATTTTCGAATGTTGTCAAGCTTGGGATAAGCTGAAAGCTTTGAAAAATAAATCCAAACGTATCAAGTCGAAAGGCTGCCCACTTTTTTTCACTAAGATTCGTAACATCGTGACCATTTACAATGATTTGTCCCTCTGTTGGCGAGATGTAACCAGAAATTAAATTTAGTAATGTCGATTTTCCAGAGCCGCTTCGACCGACAATCGAAGCAATTTCCCCTTTTTCTACAGTTAACGTTATTTGTTTTAGCACCGGAATTTCACGTTCACTGCCTTTTTTGCCCACCTTAAAAGAATGGGATAAATTGTTAATTTGAATCATGCTGTTTCTCCTCTCTTTTTAAGAACGTTTCCCTTTTTTATAAATTAGAAAATACCCAAGCAGAAAACCTATTAAAGCTCCAATAAATCCGCCAATCAGATAACCTCCAAGACTTTCACCGCTTGTAGTAAACCCGGAAATCCCGAATCCCATAATTCCTAGGATCATCACAAGGATTTGAACTGGCAGGTTAAGCTGTTTCCATAAAAAGAAATAACCATTTCTTTCATTTGGATGTTTCATAAATGCAAGCAATCCTATAATGAAGAACAAGATGATCATCCCGACAGGTATAAAAATTTCCGCTTGCAGGATCCATGGTTGATGGAAGACAAAATAAGTAATTGGGGAAATGGCAATAATCCATAAAGTGTCATCATTAAAAAAGCTTGGCTCTCCACTAAACATGTAAATATGCATGCCTATCAAAAAGAAGAGCATCCATGGTAAAATAGCTGTACTAAAAGCCACAAGAGCCTGTGCAAATGGATTCCCTGTAAGGGCTCCAGCAGCCAAAACTAGAGTAAAAATCATGGCTGCCGAGATAATGCAATAAAGGTAATAAATATGGAAATAATTAGCTTCAGCTCCCATACCCCAAATGATCAAGCTTGATAACAGGTAAGAGATACCGATGCTTCCAATAAGAACAGCAAACCCCAATGCAAATTTCGTCATAAAAATTCCACTGCGCTTATATGGCAGAGACAAGGTATAATCTAATGTTCCTTTGCTTCTTTCGATACCAATAAGCAAAATAGCCATAATTCCTGCAATAATAGCTGCTATTCCAATAAAAGGTTCATTATTAAACTGAAATACTAAAGGATGGCTGCTTCTAGAAACCTCTGTATACTCCTTCCAACTGAAATAATCTATTAATAGCCTAAAAGGAATAAACAAGGACAGAGCGATGATAGTGCCGATATACATCCCTTGATTTTGTTTCCATTCTTTATACAAAAGTCCGTGCCCTACCATCTTCGTTTTCCTCCAAACTTTGCAATAAAGACTTCTTCGAGGTTGACAGGAAGTTCATTCCATACTTTTGGCTGTAATGATTTCAGCCAACTCTGCTTTTCTTCATCGTTTCTTTCTAACAGCAAGGTGTAGAAAACACCTACTTGATCTAAAATAGGAATCCCCTTTCCCCTTATTTTTAATTTCATATCTTCCTCTAAAGCAACCTGAACCTTAACAAAATCTTCTTTAATTGCTTCAATATCCATGACATTGGATAAAGAATTACCTTCTAGAAAGCCGATTCGATTGCATATGCGTTCGATATCTTCTAAACGGTGGGAAGTAATGAAAATAGCTGTATTTCGTTCTGCTACTTCATCTACCATGAGCTGGAGCAAATCATGACGAACGACTGCATCGATTCCATCTGTTGGTTCATCAAGTAAAATAACAGCCGGCTTAATGGCAAAAGCCATAATTAAGGCTAGCTGTTTCTTTAAACCTGTAGAAAGCTCTCGATATTTTTTCGTTTCAGGAATATCATATCGGTTCATTAATTCATTAGCATATGTGACATCAAAATCAGGGTAAATCTCTTTTAAGATTCTGACTAGCTGCTTGTAAGTAAACCTTTCATAGAAGGAATTTATAACAGGAACATAGACAACCTTTCTTTTCACAAGTGGATGATCTTTAATTGAAATATCTTCAAATAATACATCGCCGTTATCTGGCAAAATAATTTGTTCAATGATTCTTAATAATGTCGTTTTTCCCGAACCATTTCTTCCTAATAAACCAAATATTTCTCCTGCTTGTATGTTTAAGGAGACATTTTCCAGCACGGCTTCACCATCAAGTGTTTTTGTTATATTTTGTATGTCAAGCACGTCCTTTACCTCCTATTTCTTTTTTTATCTCCTCGATCCATGTATGAATTTCATTTATATCCATTCCTGCATAGAAGGCGTCTATGATTACTTGTTTCAGTTGTTCTTTAATCATATTAATCTTCCCCTCATCAAGCGTTTTTTGAGCATTTTCCGAGACAAAGGTTCCTCTGCCGCGCAATGTTTCAATGATTCCTTCTCGTTCGAGCTCCTTATAGGCCTTACTCACTGTATTAGGATTGGCAATTATGATCGTCGCCATTTCCCGAACGGATGGAAGCTTATCACCAGGTTTTAATACTCCTTTTAAACACAGCTCTTTCAACTGCTGGATAATCTGTTCATAAATAGGGGTTGAACTCCGTGGATCAATTTGTACCATCAATCTCCCCTTCTTTCTCTCCTTTTATGTCGCCATTGTATTAATTGTACTATTATGTTTAATACACTTAATACAATACACATGGAAGTTCAAAAAGTCAATACGATAATTCATTTCAAAGCAAAGCCAGGCTCTCTTTCTCTTACTAAGAGATGCCTGGCATGTTTGTTATCCTTTATTCTGTATGTTCAGTACGTTGTTTCGATTTGATTGGCTGACCCTGATTTTTATATTTCTTTTTAGATGTTTTTACTGGATCATATTCTTTTCCAAATTCTACGTCATTGCTATTTATACCGTTTTTTGTTTTTTGTTCAGGATTATTTTGCTTTGAACGTTTTTTCATCAAATCGCTCCTTAGTGTCTTAGCAAGATCATTTCATTTTGAAGCTGTTGAAGCTGAAGCCGCATTCTATATAGCTGCTCCTTTTGTTGATCATTAGCACTTAAGGATAGTTTATTAAGATCGTTTACTGTATCCTCAAGCATCTGCTGAGCCTTCATATATTCGGTATCATTAAAATGCTCTTGCTTTGCCCCTGTTTCGTACTGCTCCCTTGCATAGCGAAGTGTATCCTCACCCTGCTGCAAGTAATCCTCTACAGATTGTCTTGTTGCCAAAACAAACGCCCCCTTTAAGGTTGATGAATAGATATTCATCATGATTAGTTTGTATCAAGCTGCTGCAAATCTGGCATAAAAAAATATGGAACTTTAGGGCTAACATCTTTTACATTTGTTTCTTGCAGCTGCCCATGATAAAATTTTAAAATGGCTTCATTTAGGATGATATTAAAAGGAGGTTGCTGAATGTGAATCAGACAAACCCTTTCTTATATGCAAGTGATGATAAGCGTTATCACACATGGAATTATCATTTAAGACAAACATTCGGTCACAAAGTGTTCAAGGTAGCACTTGATGGCGGCTTTGACTGCCCTAATCGTGATGGAACAGTAGCTCATGGCGGATGCACTTTTTGCAGTGCAGCTGGCTCTGGTGACTTTGCTGGTAATCGTGCAGAAGATCTTGTCACTCAATTTAACGACATTAAAAGAAAAATGCATAAAAAATGGAAAGATGGCAAATATATGGCCTATTTTCAAGCCTTTACAAATACACATGCGCCTGTTAGTGAATTACGAGAAAAATATGAAGCAGTACTAGATCTTAACGGTGTCATTGGTCTTTCGATTGCGACTCGTCCGGATTGTTTGCCAGACGATGTTGTCGAGTATCTTGCTGAGTTAAATGAGAGAACTTATTTATGGGTAGAACTAGGCCTGCAAACGGTTCATGAAAGAACGGCCATGTTAATTAACCGTGCACATGATTTTCAATGTTATGTAGACGGTGTCAATAAATTGCGTAAACATGGAATCCGTGTCTGTTCTCATATTATTAACGGATTGCCTTTAGAAAATTACAAGATGATGATGGAAACTGCTCAAGCAGTAGCTAAACTAGATGTACAGGGAATTAAAATTCACTTGCTGCATCTTTTAAAAGGTACACCAATGGTGAAACAATATGAAAAGGGAAAATTGGACTTCCTGTCTCTTGAAGAATACGTTAGTCTTGTCTGTGATCAGCTTGAAATCATTCCGCCTGAAATGATTGTTCACAGAATTACTGGTGACGGACCAATTGATTTGATGATTGGACCTATGTGGAGTGTTAACAAATGGGAAGTTTTAAATGCAATTGATGCAGAGCTAAAACGCAGAGGCAGCTATCAAGGGAAATTTTTCAAACAACCGAAATTGGAGATTTCTAAATGAGGCTAACAAGAATACTGCCTTTTAGTAAGCATTTGCTATCTACTGCTGCAGCTGCTGGCGATATCGTCATTGACGCAACAGCCGGGAATGGACTTGACACCGTTTTTTTGGCAGAGCTTGTCGGGGAATACGGACATGTCTACGGCTTTGATATTCAGGAAGAGGCGATTTTAAACACTGCAAACCGGTTAAAGGAAAAGGATTTAGAAAGCCGCGCCACGTTAACTTTAGACAGCCATGAAATGGTAAAGAAACACATACCTGTTAAATTTCATGGACAGGCTTCAGCAGCCATTTTTAATCTTGGTTATTTGCCTGGCGGAAACAAAGCGATCACAACAGCTCCCTCTTCAACGATATTGGCAATTGAAGAAATTCTTGATCTCCTAAAGCCTGAGGGCATAATTATCATTGTCATCTATCATGGGCATGAAACAGGAAAAATGGAACGTGATGCGATCATTCAATACGCCATGTCGATTGATCAGAAAAAAGCTCATGTCCTGAAATACCAGTTCATAAACCAAGCAAACAACCCTCCGTTTATAGTTGCGATTGAAAAGCGGTAATCATATATTTCACGCTTTTTCTTATGAGAAAAGCACAAAGTTTAAAGTATTTTACTCGGCAGTAAAAATGTCAATGCCTTATGGCTCCTAAATACAAAATAAAGGCCGGTTCAAGAATTTGAACGGCCTTTTTTTAGTTATGAGCTTTTACTCCAGCCTATTCTCTGAATAGCCCTATATGCCCTTCCATTTAAATAAAAAAAGTAAGAGGTTTTACCGCTCTTTTTTATTAAGGATTTTGCTAATTGATTAATGGCTTTTTCACCTGTTTTTACTTTTTCATCAGATAAATACAAACCCAGCAATCCCTTGTGAACAAGCTTGTGGAATTTTTGATGAGGAATATCTGCTAAATGATCATCTGCTTTTTGTATGAAATGCTCCAGTCTGCTTTGCATTTCATTTGTCGAGCTATAATAGCTGCAGAAATTTAAGTCCCCGCCTTTTTTGTCTTCTTCTTGATCGATAAAATAATCAAGCAGAATGTGCAGCCCCTGTACATAAGGAAAATAGCTTTTTCTTATTTTATTAGCCAGCTTCTCATTAAAATAAGAATTGAAACCATAAGAAACTAGGCAGAAGATACCAAGGGTAGACCCTGTACAAGCTGAAAACTCGTACCATTTTAGATCAGGGTAACAATTTTTGTAACGTTCAAACCATTCCTCCAAGCGGGGTAATCTTTCCTCGGGCTTTACATGCTTATGTACTTGCAAATCACAATAATAACCTGCCAGCTCTAATAGGTGCGTTTTTATTAGCGTATAATGATCTAATTGACTTAAAACATTTTGGCAGGTTGCAACAAGCTCATGCAGATAGCCTCCATCGTCCTTTTCATGCCGATGCTGATAATATTTTTTTAAAGGCTCACCAACCGTTAGGGCATCGAGCATGGATTGATGGAGCATCCGAAAATCCACTGGATCAAGAGAAGTACTTCGATCACACAAATTATCCAAATAATCACTTATCGTTTGATAAGCAACAATAAATTCTACACATTTGTGCTTATGAGCTCCAGCGATAATAGCGAGGATGCCTCCACCCTCACAATGAAACGTCTTGGTTGCGATGCTTTGCATTGCTTGCTTTTTAAGCTCCTGATCCGGGATTAGCTGAGCTTTGTTTTTCCATTTATTTAAATGAAAATGAACAATCGGAAAAATTTCTCTATAGACTTTTGTCATCAGCCCTAATGGGTGTTTAGGAATTGACATTTGCGCAATCACCAGCTTCTATTAAGCCGTCAATAAACCATCTCGCTGTGCGAAAAACTTGTTCCTGCTCTGGCTCATTAAAAATTTCATGATAGCATGTCGGCCATTCTTTAAAGCTTTTCTCGGAAATATCGACTTTATTAAACCATTTTTTAACGGCTGACTTGTCAACTATTTTATCCTCGCCGCCTTGCATTACTAAAAGTGGAATATCTGGAAATTTTCCAATTTGCATATGCGCTTGTTCCATTGCTCCTAAAAGCTCACGATACCACCTGACAGAAACCTTTGTCACATAAAGAGAATCATTTTCATCCACTTCCCAAACCGCTTTATTCCTTGTAGCCAATTGAATGGAAAGCTTTGAATCGACCTTAAAGGTAGGAGCCACTACATTAAGACCTCTGGAGAGAATCTCCATTGCCTTATTTGGTTTATAGGCCACACCAAGACAAGGCGAAGACAGTAAAACTCCTGCAATCTTGTGATGTTTTTCCTGCAAAGCCCTGATAGCAATTAATCCTCCCATGCTATGCCCAAGTACGAAAACAGGTAAGTCATAGCTGAATGCATCTTTCAGCCATTCATTTACAACCACAATATACTCATCAAACGCATCAATATGCCCTCTTCTTCTTGTGGAGGTGCCTTGTCCAGGAAGATCTCCCATCACCACATGGTAGCCTGCACATCTCCACATTTCCACAAGCCATTTATATCTCCCATGGTGCTCTGCAGCTCCATGAATAATAACAATGACTCCTTTTGGATTATCTGCTTTCCAGCTCCACATGAATACCACCTCGACTTAAGCAATTTGTTTGCTATAATATTTTTAGTTCATTTTTAGAAAGGATGGATTAAATGTTGTATCCATACAAAGAATATAAGCCCGAAATATCTGAAAGTGCCTTTATAGCTGACTATGTAACAATCACAGGTGATGTAAAAATTGGTTCAGAATCGAGCATTTGGTTTAATACTGTCATTCGAGGAGATGTTGCTCCTACCAGAATAGGTAATCGAGTAAATGTCCAGGACCAATGCTGCCTGCATCAAAGTCCAAATAAGCCGCTGGTCTTAGAAGATGATGTTACTGTCGGCCACCAAGTAATCTTACATAGTGCCACAATTCGCAGAAATGCCCTAATTGGAATGGGTTCCATCATCCTAGACGGTGCAGAAATAGGGGAAGGAGCTTTTGTTGGTGCAGGAAGCTTGGTTCCGCCTGGGAAGAAAATCCCCCCTAATACACTTGCTTTCGGCCGTCCCGCCAAAATTATAAGGGAATTGAATGAAGAAGACCTTAAGGATATGAAGCGGATACGCCGTGAATATGTAGAAAAAGGCCAATATTATAAAACTGTACAATCATCTCCAAACTCATTTTAACATCAATCAAACAAAAACTCATTTCAGAAGAAATGCCAAGGGCGCTTTCCTCCGAAGCTAGTGGAGGTATAAAACGAGCCTCCCGGAAGATTGTCCTGACTTATTGGGAGATTTGTATTTAGTGATATGGGATAGTAAAAATTGAAACTTCCAACAGGATGAGGAAAGTGTCCAACCAAAGGGTGGCCTATTCAGCCTCAGCTTTTTGAATATACAAATAAATATAAAGTTTTAATCTGAAGACAGTTACCCAACATCTGTCTTCTTTTTTTCTGTAAAGTTTCAACAGTTAAGAGCAGAATAAAGGTTATAGCAACAAATTCAACTATTTGCATATAGATTTAATATCTAAATATTCTTCTTTTATATGATTGTAAAAAAAACAATACTAGTTCTAATAAGGGGAAACGGAGCAATTCGTTATGCATTTGTAAGAGCAGCTTCTCCAGCCTTCCTAGACTAAATAGAAAGATATTCTCTTATTATATGCAAGCTCCTACTGAAAAAAACTAACTAAATTTTAAAGTTTTGCAAATATTTAGTGATAAAATCTTAACATTATCTTATCATTCACTAAATATTTCTAATTTAAAATAGAGAGAAAGATGTTTTTACAAAGGAGCATCATTTTATGAAAACGAAATTAATTACGAATATGTATGATTTGGAATGCAGACTATTTCGCAGCGTCAATCGGCACTTTGATCGTAAAATCTGGAATTTTTATTTTCGGCAAGTTACAAATACAGGTGGAGCTACATTCACCATTCTCATTTCCTTATTTCTTATTTTATTTACAAAGGGGCCAGTCCGCCTAACAGCTATTGCAAGTGCTGCTGCCTTATTAATTAGTCATATACCTGTTGCATTTGTAAAAAAATTATATCCGCGAAAACGTCCTTACATTGCATTAATAGAAACAAAAGTATTAGAAAATCCATTACAGGATCATTCTTTTCCATCAGGTCATACAACAGCTATTTTCTCAGTTATTATCCCATTCCTTTTATTTATGCCTGCTCTCAGCTATATACTGCTGCCACTTGCGGTTAGCGTGGGAATTTCTAGAATGTATTTAGGATTGCATTATCCATCAGATGTACTTGCTGGTTGTTTATTAGGAACATCATCAGGCTTATTAACTTTTATGATGATAAAAAATTATTTTCCTGCAGCTTTTTACCTTTAAAGTTCGGGGGGGAGTTTCATGAGAATTGCGATTTTCACTGATACGTATGCACCAGATGTAAATGGAGTTGCCCGCACATTAAAACGATTTGCCGACCACTTAGAGAAGGAAGGATATGAATTTAAAATCTTTGCACCTGAAGGATCAAGAGATACTTTATTCTCAAGTCATATTCATCGGTTTGCAAGTCTGCCCTTCTTTCTCTACCCTGAGTGTAGATTGGCCCTGCCTAATATGATTCAAGCCAAAAGCGAACTGGTTCGATTTAATCCTGACATTATCCATATTGCTACTCCATTTAACATTGGTTTGTGCGGCTTGCATTATGCTAAAAAACTAAACATTCCGGTAGTAGGCTCATATCATACTGATTTTGATCAGTATTTAGAATATTATGACCTTCAATTTTTTTCAAAGTTTTTATGGAAGTATATGCACTGGTTTCATAAACCTTTAGAAAGAATCTTTGTCCCCTCACATGAAACATTTAACCAATTGCACCATCGCGGATTTAATAATTTGCGGATTTGGGGAAGAGGGGTAGATTGCGAACTTTTTCACCCTCGCTATGATCAAAAGGAAGTTCGGGATAGCTTTCAAATTAAAGAAAAATACATTTTATCCTATGTAGGCCGCCTCGCACCTGAAAAAGATGTAACAACTCTAATGACCATAGCCAAACAACTGCCAGAGGCATTAAAAAAACAGGTACGCTGGTTAATTGTTGGAGATGGGCCATCTAAACAGGATATGATAAAAGAAGCTCCTGAAAATATGACCTTTGCAGGTTATTTAAATGGAGAAAATCTTGCGAAAATATATTCAGCTTCAGACCTGTTTGTTTTTCCATCCCCTACTGAAACGTTTGGAAATGTTGTTTTAGAAGCATTAGCATCAGGAACCCCTGTAGTTGGAGCAAATTCTGGGGGTGTTAAAAATATCATTCAGCAAGGAAAATCTGGCTTTTTATGTAAACCTCAAGATACAAATCAATTTATTCAAAGCATCCAGCAATTATTAAATCATTCATCATTAAAAACTGAAATGAGTTTACATGCCCGTCAATATGCAATCACAAAAACATGGGATCAGATTCTAGGCGATTTATTGAAAGAATATGAACAAGTGTTAATAAAACCAGAACAAATCAGATATGCTTGATCTAGATGTGAGAGGTCTGAAGTGGGAAAGGATAAAATCACCGAAAAAGCTGATTTCTATTTAAATAAAACCTGCCTATATCTCCTTTTACTTTTGAAAACTCTAAACATTTTGAAATTAAAGCAATCGATGTCTCGCCGATTGCTTCTATTCTCACCTCTCATTTCTCACCTCTAAAAGTGAGAGGTCTGAAGTGGGAATGGATGAAATCGCCGAAAACGCCGATTTCTTTTTATAACATCATTCACATACCATTACCACAACTGTTATACGTTAAAGCATAATAAAAGCAGGTCCTAAAGAAGACCTGCTTTTGTTTTTTAAACAATGCTATATTCTTTGTTTGTACCATGTACAGTGTTAGTGAAGCTGTATTTATCTTCTATAAATACTTGATGCCACATCATAAAAATGATGATGCTCCATATTTTTCTGCTATTGTCGTGCTTCCCTTGAACATGCTCTTCTAAAAGTTTAAATGCATAACTCTTATCAAGCAGATACTCTGTCTCACTCTCTTTTATCAGTTTAATAGTCCAATCATACATTTCATCTTTCAACCAATTGCGTAGCGGGACAGGAAAGCCTAGTTTTTTACGGTTTAAAACATGCTCTGGAATTATCGTTTCAGCTGCTTTTCGTAAAATATATTTTGTTGTCTGATTTCTCGTTTTCCAATCCCCCGGGATACTTGAAGCGACTTTAAATATTTCTTTATCTAAAAATGGAACTCTCAACTCTAAAGAATTGGCCATCGTCATCTTGTCAGCCTTTAAAAGAATATCTCCCTTTAACCATGTTTGAATATCAATGTATTGCATTTTTTCAATCGCCGCTAATTCCGCAGCATCTTCATAATAATGTCGGATCAGTTCTAAACTGTCATACGAATTTTGATATCCCGTTAGTAAATGAAATTTCTCTTCCTCAGAAAATATTTTTGCGTTTCCACAATATCTTTCTTCTAATGGAGTACAGCCTCTTAGTAAATAGTTCCTTCCCTTAATATGTGAAGGAATGTTTTTCACAACTGAACGTATTGAACGTTTCATCCCTTTTGGAATATAAGAAAATGGTTTTAAAGCAAGAGGCTCACGATAAATATTGTATCCGCCAAATAATTCATCTGCCCCTTCCCCAGAAAGAACAACCTTTACCTTTTTCCTTGCTTCCTTGGCTAAAAAATAAAGTGGAACAACAGAAGGGTCTGCAAGGGGATCATCTAAATGCCAAACGATTTTCGGAAGAGCACTCATAAATTCATTTGGTGTCACATTATATTTGTGATGGGGCAGGTTTAACTTTTCAGCTGTTTCAGCAGCAACGTCCATTTCATTATAGCCGTTCACATCAAATCCTACCGAAAATGTATTAATGTTTGGATTAAATTCCTTTGCAATTGAAACAACTATTGTTGAATCAATTCCCCCAGATAGAAAGCTTCCTAAAGGGACATCACTTCTCATATGTACTTTAACCGAATCAAATAATGCTTCTTGGATGTCCCCAATTAGCCGATTTTCCTCTTTAGGAACTGGTGAAAGCTTAGGTATCCAATACTTATGAAAGTTTATCTCTTTACCTGGACGAACTTGAACATGGGTGCCTGGCACTACCTTCTTAATATCCTTTATCATTGACATTGGCTCTGGTACATATTGATAGGTAAAGTAATGCTGCAAGGCTTCCAGGTTTAATTCCTTTTGCTTCATAACTTCCAAAATACTCTTTTTCTCTGAAGCAAAAAGAATCGCATTATTGCTAGGATAGTAATACAGAGGTTTAATACCAAATGGATCCCTTGCTCCAAATAAAGATTTCTTCTGCTTGTCCCAAATTAAAAAGGAAAACATTCCTCTTAATTTATTAGGAGTTTGATCTCCCCAATTCTGATAGGCCGCTAATATCACTTCAGTATCAGAAGTAGTTTCAAAATGATACCCTTCCTCTGTCAGCTCGGCCTTTAACTCTAAATAATTATAAATCTCGCCATTGAAAATGATCCAGTAACGCTCGTTATCATACGATAACGGCTGCTGGCCATTTTCAACATCAATAATACTCAGCCTGCTGAACGCCAAATTGACATATTCATCTGAATAATAGCCTGTCTCATCGGGGCCTCTATGATCAATTTTTAAATTTGCCTGCTTAATAGCGGTTGCCCAATCTACATTCGCTTTTGAGCCGGTGTGCAGAATACCTACAAAACCACACATATATTTCACTCCTAATCTCGATAAAAAAAGTTAAACATCCTTCAACTATTGGACTTCGTAAGTCGGCAAAAAGTTACATCGTGATGGTATAAAAGACAGATACTGTAATTTTTCCCTATATTTCGCACTGTATAATTAAAAATTATACATTAAAACCCCTCATATTCATACCTAATCCCTATTTATTTTTAAAGAATTAATAAGACATACTAAAGGTGATTTATTAATATTTCAGAACGAAAAACTCTGGGGAGGTTAGATACTGGAGCTGTGAGAAAGATCGTTTCTTAAATAGGTATTTTTCAGGTGGATAAAAGGTTTATTATCATACATAGAAAAACAGTCAGGACCACCCTGACTGTTTTTAAGATTATAACTTTTGAGCTTGCTTTGCTAAGATTTCCGCCTTGTCTGTTCTTTCCCATGGGAGATCAAGGTCATTTCTGCCAAAGTGCCCATAAGCAGCAGTTTGTTTATAAATTGGGCGGCGAAGATCCAGCATCTTAATGATACCAGCCGGACGCAAATCAAAGTTGTTACGAACCACTTCAATTAGCACTTCCTCAGGCTCTTTTCCTGTTCCTAGTGTATCAATTGAAATAGAGACAGGCTGAGCAACTCCAATTGCATAAGCTAATTGGACTTCACATTTTTCAGCAAGTCCTGCCGCAACAATGTTTTTGGCAACATAACGAGCTGCATAGGCTGCTGAGCGGTCCACTTTTGTAGGATCCTTTCCAGAGAAAGCACCGCCGCCGTGACGGGCATAACCGCCATACGTATCAACAATGATTTTACGGCCTGTTAAACCAGCATCTCCTTGGGGTCCGCCAATAACGAAACGGCCTGTTGGATTAATAAAGTACTTAGTATTCTCATCCAACAGCTCTTTTGGAACGACAGGATTAATAACATGCTCCTTTACATTTCTCTGGATTTGCTCTAAAGAAATTTCGGGATGGTGCTGAGTTGAGATAACTATCGTATCAATGCGAATAGGCTTGTCGTTTTCATCATACTCAACAGTAACTTGGGTTTTTCCATCTGGACGTAAATATGGAAGAATATCTTCTTTCCGAACCTCTGTCAATCTTCGGGCCAGCTTGTGTGATAAAGAAATCGGAAGCGGCATTAATTCCTTTGTTTCATTACAAGCAAATCCAAACATTAACCCTTGGTCCCCTGCACCAATGGCCTCAATTTCTGCATCAGACATTTGCCCTTCGCGAGCTTCAAGCGCCTGATCGACACCCATGGCGATGTCAGGTGATTGTTCATCAATAGAAGTCAACACTGCACACGTTTCAGCATCAAAGCCATATTTTGCACGAGTATACCCTATCTCTTTTATTGTGTCTCGTACAATTTTTGGAATGTCAACATAAGTGCTCGTTGTAATTTCTCCGCTAACTAGTACTAATCCAGTCGTCACAGAAGTTTCTGCAGCAACACGGGCATTCGCATCTTTAGATAAAATAGCATCTAAAATGGAGTCTGAAATTTGATCACAAATTTTATCAGGATGCCCTTCTGTAACTGACTCTGATGTAAATAGACGGCGTTTGTTGGTCATTTACATAATCCTCCTCAAGAATTGAACTTAATTATATGTTTTGAGACGGAACTCGTTTCCCTATCCCTATTTTTACCTCAAGTAAAAATAAAGTTGTTGGCATGTTTTGTAAGTACAGAGGAAATATTGATCCAAACGAAAAGCATAGAATCGCGTCCTGTCAAACCTGGGATAACTAAAAGCTGGTAAGGACTAAAGCTGGACGACGGAAGACCGCATTAATGCTCATGATTAATTTAACTTATTCTCCTATTAACTAAAAATAGATGGATAGAAGAAAAATATGCATTATTTTAGCATAAATCCGTTTCTTTTCCACTTACAAAATAAAAAATCCTTCCCTGCAGAGCGCGAGGAAAGGATGTATCTTCGTCATAGCCTTTCACTCTTATCGATCAAGGGCCTGTTAAGCCTTGCATCAGGTTAGCACCTTTGCCCGGAAAATATCGGATGATGACGCTTGTATGTAATCGTGTCAGTCGTTTCTAACAAAATAGAAACATCATCTAAACAATCAATAAAGCGGTTCTTTCTCAGCCAATTTCCATTGATAAGCAGGTTGCTGGGTTTCATAGGGCCTGTCCCTCCACCAGCTCAGGATAAGAGTATCCGTTCAAGGTCATATAATAACTTACCACAGTGGGAAATGTCAATAGAAAAAACACATGCTAGAAGTGAACAGTCGTATATGGAATTTGATGAAATCAGCGAAAGAGCTGATTACACCTTATCTCATGGATTTTTTGGAGACTTAAACATTCTGATTGAAGGCAATCGGTGTCTCGCCGATTGCTTCTAATCTGACATCTCACCTCCGGCCTCTAGAAGTCAATGGTGGGAAATGATGAAATCGGCCAAACTTTGATTTTTCAAACCTCTTTTTCATTAAATAGTGAACCAATTTTAAGAATAAAACGTAAAATAAGCATATATAGTATAGACTATTAATTCTAATGTGTTATACTAATTGTAAGTTTACGAACTAAGGTTGGATTATTAATACAAGCGCAAAGCCAAAGGAAGGAGAAATACATGAAAACAATTGAGGTTTCAAACGAATTGACTGAGCTATTAAAAGCGAAAAATACTTATCATAACTTATCTGTGTCAAAGCTTGTTGAAAAGGTTATAGAAAGAAAAGAAGGAACCATCACTTCAACTGGAGCAATCAGAGCTACTACAGGAGCTTACACAGGTCGGTCTCCTAAAGATAAATTCATTGTGAAAGAAAACTCTACGGAAAAAAAAGTTGATTGGGGCAGTGTAAATCAGCCAATTTCCGAAGAGGTTTTTGAAAAGCTATATGCGAAGGTTATCGACCATTTAAAAAATAAAGATGAATTGTTTGTATTTGATGGATATGCAGGGGCTGATTACAAATACCGTTTACCAATTCGCGTGATTAATGAATTTGCATGGCACAATTTGTTTGCCCGGCAGTTGTTCATTCGTCCCGAGAAGGAGGAGCCAGCTGGAGATAAACTCCCCTTCACGATCCTCTCTGCACCAAATTTTAAAGCAGACCCGCTCGTAGACGGTACGAATTCAGAAACCTTCATTATAGTTTCCTTTGAAAAACGTACCATTCTAATCGGTGGAACAGAATATGCTGGAGAAATGAAGAAATCAATTTTCTCGATTATGAATTACTTATTGCCTGAAGAGGATATTTTCTCTATGCACTGTTCTGCCAATGTCGGTATTGAAGGCGATGTAGCTTTATTTTTCGGATTATCAGGCACTGGAAAGACTACCCTTTCAGCTGATCCAAACCGAAAACTAATTGGGGATGATGAACACGGCTGGTCAAACTCCGGTGTGTTTAATATAGAAGGCGGCTGTTATGCAAAATGTATTAACCTTTCTAAAGAAAAGGAACCGCAAATTTTCAACTCCATACGATTTGGCTCTGTATTGGAAAATGTTGTCCTTGATGAGGTTTCAGGTGAAGCTGATTATGATAATACCTTCTTCACTGAAAACACTCGTGCTGCATATCCTTTAGATGCAATGGACAACATTGTGATGCCAAGTGTTGCAGGACATCCAAATACGATCGTCTTTTTAACGGCTGATGCATTTGGCGTGCTGCCTCCAATTAGCAAGTTAACAAAAGAACAAGCCATGTATCATTTTTTAAGTGGATATACTAGTAAGCTAGCAGGAACAGAGCGCGGCATTACATCCCCGGAAGCCACATTCTCTACATGCTTTGGATCACCTTTTCTTCCGCTTCCTGCAACTAGATATGCCGAAATGCTTGGTAAAAAAATCGAAGAACATGACGTTAGCGTCTATCTCGTGAATACAGGCTGGACTGGCGGAGAATATGGGATCGGCAGCAGAATGAGTTTAAAATACACTAGAGCAATGGTTCTAGCGGCACTTGAAGGTGAGCTGGATCTTGTCGAGGAAACTGTTGATGAAACATTCGGGCTTCATATTCCCCTCAATGTACCAGGTGTACCTGATGAAGTACTGCAGCCAGTAAAAACATGGGAGGATCAAGAAGCTTATTATCAAAAAGCTCAAGAGCTTGCCGCTAAATTTAAAGAAAACTTTAAAAAATTCGCCCATGTCCCAGGACATATTGAACAGCTTGGTGGACCTTTAGTATAAAGGGAGTAAGCTGAAACTGCTCCTAGTAAGGACATAATTTAAAAAACTGTTTGAACAGTTTAGTTGTTCAAACAGTTTTTTTTAGTTTTACAAGAAAGCTTATGTTAAACCTCCCATCAGCAAGGTTTTTTCGTCACCATTGATAGGTAGATGAGGCCCGCAGAATGGCGACACACAAATGTTGCCAAGGAAATGACGCTTTTAGTCTTTGCTCTTTTTCCTGTCTCTTGCGGGCAGTTATTTCCACCTATTTTCTTTGCTTCACTGAGGGCAGAGCCATAAAGTTTTCAGCTCTTAAGAGTGGGATAATGGATAGTTCCAATTATTTAACAATAATTTTCTATTTAAATATAATAATCAATATGTTATTTTTAGTATTATCTTTTTATAGAAAACACTTGTACGTTTTAGGAGGACAATGAATGAAGTTTAAATTAGGACTTTTGCCAAAAATTATTTTTGCTATAGTATTAGGGATTATAGTTGGTTCGATTTCACCGGAGTGGCTTGTTAAAGGATTTGCTACGTTTAATGGACTGTTTGAAAACTTCATCGGGTTTGTAATCCCGTTAATTATCATTGGCTTTATTGCTCCAGGAATCGCACAAATTGGAAAAGGAGCTGGGAAGCTTTTAGCCTTAACCACTGCTTTCGCTTATGCATCTACGATCCTTGCTGGTTTGTTAGCATTCCTTGTTGGAAACAGGATTTTACCTGGCTTTATTACAGGAAATAAATTACAAAGCATGGATAACCCAGAGGAATTTCTAATAGAAGGGTTTTTCAAGGTGGAAATGCCTCCGATTATGGGAGTAATGAGTGCATTATTATTTGCCTTTATTATTGGTATAGGACTTGCATCAATGAAGCAGGATACGCTGAAAAAAGCGTTTGAAGACTTTCAGTTAATTGTCGAAAAGCTAATTTCAGTTGTCATTATTCCTCTGCTTCCTGTTCACATATTTGGTATTTTTACAAACATGACGTACGGAGGACAAGTTCAATCGATTCTTTCTGTGTTTGCTAAAGTTTTCGTCATGATTATTATTTTGCATTTTGTCATGCTTCTTATTCAATATAGCATTGCTGGAATGATGAAAAAGAGTAATCCTTTTAAATTGTTAAAAACAATGGCACCTGCCTATTTCACAGCTCTTGGAACACAGTCATCTGCAGCAACCATTCCTGTTACGCTTGAGCAAGCAAAAAAGACTAATGTAAAGGAAAAAATAGCTGACTTTACAGTTCCTCTTTTAGCTACTATACACCTTTCAGGAAGTACAATAACGATTGTAAGCTGTGCACTAGGAGTTATGCTGTTAAATGGGACTACTCCGACCCTTGGAACGCTTATTCCGTTTATTTTAATGCTTGGGATTACAATGATTGCAGCTCCGGGAGTTCCAGGAGGAGCTGTGATGGCATCATTGGGTCTATTAGAATCAATGCTTGGCTTCAATGAGACAATGATTTCGTTAATGATTGCCTTATATCTTGCCCAGGATAGCTTTGGAACAGCAACGAATGTTACTGGAGACGGGGCTTTAACGATGATGGTTGGAAGGTTCGGCAAGAAAAAGAAATTTCAAAAAGATCCTATAAAAACGGCATGATTGATAAAGGGACTCTCCATTAAACGTGGATCAGTCCCTTTTTTATTGTTATCGAATAGATTTACTTCGTAATAAAGCTTCCTTCTTATCTTAAGTTTTAATAGAAAACCCGCCTGCTAATTTGTTGAGTTTAACGCGACCAGTTGATACGTGATTATGGTTTTATGGTTTTCCATTTCAACCTTTTTAATTAAGGCTTTACCTGATACCTCCCCCTCTATTGTTTTACGAACCTCTAATGGAATATCGATAGGGTAAATGCGATATCCGTTTTTATGTAATTGAAAAATGTTCTCTTCTAATCGAATTTCCTTTCCTTTTGTGACAATCATGGTGTTAAATTCAACAGGCATCCCCATTAAGATCGCTCCTTTTTTTACCTTTTTCTCATTTTATCACGTTTTTTCAATGTTACTGTTTTTTCATCCATGCTGTTAAATTCTTTACTACTGCCCTGTTCTCCTGCGGAGGAAAATAATGTGTATATTGGTTGAAGTACCAGCTTTCAACTTGCTTGTTTAATTCCTTTAAACGATTTTCCAGCTTGTATGCATGCTGGGGGGAGACATTTTTATCTTTCCTGCCATGTATAATAAGAGTAGGAGCGCTTAATTTTTCCAATTGGTACAATGGTGTTCTCCATTTATAACGCTCTGGAAATTTGGTCGGGGGCCCGCCAATCACTCGTTTCATCATTCTTCGCAGATCTTTTCTTTCAATATAAGTTAAAAACATATCAGAAACACCGCCCCAAGTCACAACAGATCGTATCTTTTGTTCATGTATAGCTGTCAGAAGCGCCATAACTCCTCCCCTTGAAAAACCGAAAACATGAATTCTCTCAGGATTTACACGCGGATGCTCCTTGAGCAGCTCGACTGCGGTGATGGCATCGTGCCGATCGTCACCGGCAAAATCTTCATTTCCTTGACCACCTTGGTTTCCTCGGTAAAAAGGAGCCATGACGACAAAGCCTTCTGAAGCAAACTGGATGATTCTTCCGGGTCTGACCATACCGACATTTTTAATGCCTCCTCTCAAGTAAAGGAATCCATCAATGATTTCATCACCGTTTGGAACAGCTAATAACCCTTTAATTTTTAATCCTTTTGATTGATAGGTTATTAAACTTAATTCCACACTTGGGTTAGGAGAAGGGAATAACTGCTTATGAATAATAGTTCCTTCCTTCAATTACATTTCACTTCTTTCTGCACATATAGGCATTCACACATTTTTCTTCTTACACATATTTTATTTTAAGAACTTACCCTTAATCAACATGGTGAAATACACCAAGGAGGATGACAAGATGAAAAAATGGATGCTTATATTTGTTGTTCTTTTATTACTTACCCTTCCCCTAACGGCATGTAATCAAAATGAACTTCAAAAGATTCGCCTGGCGGAAGTTACCCATTCTATTTTTTATGCACCCCTTTACGTTGCTTTATCTAAAGGCTTTTTTAAAGAAGAGGGGCTTGACGTAGAGTTAACAACAACTGCCGGAGGGGATAAAACAATGACTGCCCTGCTTTCAGATGGAGCAGATGTTGCCCTGGTAGGCTCTGAAACATCTATTTATGTTCATGCCCAAGGCTCAAAAGACCCTGCCATTAATTTCGCCCAGCTTACCCAGACGGATGGGACTTTTTTAGTATCCCGCGAGAAAGCAGAACAATTCGAATGGGATCAATTAAAAGACAGCACGTTCTTGGGACAGCGCAAAGGCGGTATGCCGCAAATGGTCGGCGAATTTGTTTTAAAGAATAATGGTATCGATCCGCACGAGGATTTAAACCTTATTCAAAATATTGATTTCGCGAATGTCGCCAATGCCTTTGCCTCAGGAACGGGAGATTATGTGCAACTTTTTGAGCCGACAGCAAGTATTTTTGAGAAAGAAGGCAGGGGCCACATAGTTGCTTCTTTTGGCTCAGAATCAGGACGTGTCCCTTATACAACGTTCATGGCGAAAGAAAGCTACCTTGATAAAAATCAAGATACAGTCAAGAAATTTACTAAAGCAATTTATAAAGCTCAGCAATGGGTGGAAGAAAATAATGCAAAGGATATCGCAACCTCAATTCTGGAACAATTTCCTGATACAGACCCTGAGATTGTAGAAACCGTCATTGACCGTTACAAACAACAAGAATCTTTTGCATCAGATCCTATTTTGGATGAGGAAGAATGGAATAACCTTCAGGATATTATGGAAGAAGCCGGAGAACTTCCTGAAAGAATTGATCACTCCTCCTTAGTAAATACATCTATTGCAGAAGAGGTATCTTCAAAGTAAGGAGAGGACCTTTCATGTCTTTTTTAACAATTGATCAAGTGTATCACACATATTTTACAAAAGAATCTGCTACAACAGCATTAGAAAATATCTCATTATCAATCGAGGAGGGTGAATTTATTTCCTTCCTTGGCCCAAGCGGGTGCGGAAAAACTACATTACTATCCATTATCGCCGGGCTAATTGAGCCTACAGAGGGATCTGTCAAAATTAAAAATGAAACGGTCGGAAGAATGCAATCTTCTATCGGATATATGCTTCAGCAAGATTACTTATTTCCTTGGAAGACAATCGAAGAAAACATTTTACTTGGGTTAAAAATCTCAAAGCAAATCAATGAAAAAACCAAACAGAAAAGCCTGCATTTGTTAAATGAAATCGGTCTTCATAATGTCGAAAAGCATTTTCCTAGGCAATTATCTGGTGGTATGAGACAAAGGGCAGCATTAGTAAGAACACTTTCAACAAACCCAAAAATTCTCTTACTGGATGAGCCGTTTTCTGCATTAGATTATCAAACAAAATTAAAACTTGAAAATTTAGTATTTAGTACGTTAAAAGAGTATGAAAAAACAGCTCTGCTTGTGACACACGATATTGAGGAAGCCATTGCAATGAGTGATCGGATTTTTCTGTTATCAAAAAAACCAGGAACGATTGCAAGAATGTTTATCGTTCCAAATGAATTAAAGCAATTACTGCCATTTGAAGCAAGACAGCATGAGGAGTTCTCTACTTTGTTTCAGCAAATATGGAAGGAGCTAGATCAACTTGAATAAACATCAGAAGAAAATTGATCTCCTCCACCAAAACTACCTTTATGGACTAAAAAAAGAACAGCGTTGGGTTCGTTTCTATCAAATCCTGATTTTCATCTCCTTTTTTTCCATATGGGAAGTGGCTGCCAGGCGGGAATGGATTGACCCGTTAATCTTCAGCTCACCCACGAAAGTTTGGAATTTGTTAGTGGAAAAGCTCCAAGACGGATCCCTGACTACCCATGTAAGTGTCACCTTGTTTGAAACCGTGCTTGGATTTATTTTAGGAACATTACTCGGCACCTTGCTTGCTGCTGCTCTCTGGTGGTCTCCAAGGCTCTCAAAAATTCTGGACCCTTATCTGGTCATCCTAAATGCCATGCCTAAAGTAGCACTTGGACCTATTCTCATTGTTGCATTAGGACCTGGATTTGTTTCCATTATTGCGATGGGTACCATTATCTCCGTTATTATCACAACCATTGTTATCTATACTGCATTTAAAGAAGTGGACCCAAATTATGTAAAGGTGTTAAAAACCTTTAAAGCAACGAAATCTAAAATTTTCACAGAAGCCATTTTACCCGGTTCCTTTCCTGCCATCATTTCAACCTTAAAGGTAAATGTAGGCTTATCGTGGGTTGGGGTAATTGTCGGTGAGTTTTTAGTTTCTGCAAGAGGATTAGGCTATATGATTATTTATGGATTTCAAGTGTTTAATTTTACTCTTGTCTTAATGAGTCTTTTTCTCATTGCCATTTTTGCGACCATTATGTATCAAGCTGTTGAATGGATAGAAAAGAAAGTGATTAAAGATGAGCAATAAAGATCTTTATCGATAAATAAGGGCTTACCGAAAAAAATACGGTAAGCCCTGTTTTCATACTAAATGATATTCATACAGCTTTTGCATGCTGCGATTTAAAACATCATCTTTCATAATAAAACTAAATTTAGGATTTTGTTTGATGTCATTTGGCAGTTTATCTAACAAAACAGGACCTTTCGTTTCATAGTAGCTGGGTTGCTTAATGATTTGATTTACTTTGGCAAAGAAAATATTCTTTATAATGATTTTTTCTTTACCTATGACCTTGTATTGTCCAATATAAACAAGTCTTTGTACGATACCGCCTGTTTCTTCCTTCACTTCCCGGCATGCTGCAGTCTTGCTGTCTTCCCCTTTTTCCACTTTACCACCCGGAAATTCATATCCCCGGTCCCCATGCTCAGTTAAAAGCCACATATCCTGAAAGCGGCAGATAACCCAAACATGCTTTGGGTCAGCAGAAAATGGGTGGTCCATAAATGATAAAGTTACTTCATTGTGATAGTAATCCTTAAACGTTTCCATACTCAAATCCCTCGATTTCAAACTCTTGTTACTCATCTTATCACAATGCTGAAAAATTGTATAAGTGAACCTTCTTACTGTGTATTTCTTAATAACGGACTTCTATGCTTGATCTTCAATGTTAGAAATGATTCCTTGTTCTTTAATATGAGCTTTAGCTTCTTCGTCGCCTAATTCATAAATCATTTTGTAAACTTGGATATTTGTTTGATCAATAGCATCGTTTTCTCTGTCATAATGGTATTCCAAATATGGAGTATGCGCACGGTAAAATCCTTTCCAGTCAGAAGAATAAATTTGATCAAAGTATTCCCTTAGTTTCGTCACTTCTTCATCGGTTGCTTCAATTTTGTAATCCCAAGAGGAAGAAGTACTGTTCTGTGAAATTTCACCGTTTGCAACAGCAACATAATAAATTTTTTTCCCATTTTCCACACCCATAACCCCCTTCAATCTTTGTCTGTATTATTCCCAATTGAATGAAAATTACTTTTCATTAACGGCGAAGTCTATTTTTTACGATATTAATAAGGTCAATCAAAACCTGGGGAACTGGTATTCCCAGCTCTTCAGCTCTTTTAAGAATGTTCATTGTTTCGTAAAACAAGTAAAAAGTAATCGTTACATTTCTTACCGTGTCCTCTGTCTCGAGTAGAACATCCGTAAAATGAGCAATAGAAACAATGATAACTGTGATACATTTTTTAAAGAAGCGAATAAATAAAGACCGGAGTTTAATTCTGCTATTTACAAATTCAGATAAAGTTGTACTTAAAAACTCAAAGGCCATTAATGTAAGCAGAATTAGAAATATATTAACAACATTCCCAATTAGAAATTGAATGATTAAAATTGTGCCAAAGAAAAAATCCTTTGCAACTAGTCCCAATTTCATACCAAGGACTTCCTTTCAATAATAATTGTATATGGTATTTTATGTCAAAGGGATAAAAAGAGATTGGATTTTTTCAAAAATGGTTCGTTATAAAGACCGAATGGAGGCTGTTGCTGATCTTATAGATCGAATGTCATATCCGAGATCAGTGAATACTAGGTGAAAAAGGAAAGGAGACAGGGATATGAAACATCAATTAAACTGGCTGGATAATGAGGAAATTCGATTTCGGGCAGATGATGAGGATATTGAGGCTTATACATTTGAATATATTAACGCTTTGACTAAGCAGGAAATAATGGATTTTATTCAGAATTGTAATGAAGACGATTTAAAATCAATGATCGGTCTGTTTCTGGCTGAGAAAATAAGAGTGGATATAACGATGGAGGAATAAAGGAAGACTCCCCACCTGAAAAGCGGAGTTGAAATCATCCTTTTAAGGAAGGTTAAGTCTTCATCTCAATGTTAGTAACAAGCTTTGAAATAGGGACCTTTTTTCACAAAATAATAAAGACTGCAGAGACAGTCTCTATTTACCGAGATATGCTTTTAACATCCAATTATGCTTTTCGATTGTCTGGTGAATGGCAAGGAGCATATCTCCTGTTGTCTCATCGCCGACCTTATCTGCTACATCCATACCTTCTTTTAACTCATCCGCAACCATAGAAAAATCATCATATATATTTTGCACCATTTGCTCTGCTGTTTCATTTCCAGCTGCTTCTTTCACAGAGGATAAATCAAGAATTTCTTTCATTGTTCCAACAGGATTCCCGCCTAAAGCGAGCATTCTTTCTGCTAGATCATCAATATATGTCGCAGCTTCCGTATAGAACTCTTCAAATTTTTCATGAAGTGTAAAGAAATCCTTTCCTGTTACATACCAATGATAATTATGTAATTTCACATATAATACACTCCAGTTTGCTACTTGTTTGTTAACGGTTGTTATTAATTGTTCAGACATATTAAATTTTCCTCCATCTTGTTCCTTTATTATTTGCCAGTTTTTAGTATGAGCAAAAACCACTTGAATCTTTCATATTGTTAAAAATATCTTATTTTTTGTCAAATAGTCATGTTAAAATAATACGGACAAAGGAGGACGGGTTTTTGATTAAGTGGTTAGTGATTTGTATCATTATTGTTATCGTTATTTTAGTAATAAGTTTACTTACTACTTCAAAAGCTTACACATATAAACATACAATTGATGCACTCGATGAAGATAAGGATCAAACAAAAGCAGATAAGGATAAATCGTGAAAAAGCTGCCCATATCAAATGGACAGCTTTTTACGTTAAATAAGCTATATAAGGTTGGTTCACGCATTCGTTACATTTGTGTGGAATTATTTTGATAAAGGTGCGATTATTTTCGTGATAGTGCATATATTCCAATAAATGTAAAATTATTTTTAAGAAATCGCATTTATTCCGATGACTGTGCAATTTTTTCTTAAAGGTGCAATTAATCTAGTGGCCGTAGAAATAACCTCATGTTCCAGCAATAATACCGATTTACTGCACTGCCCTGATGCCTTTACTCATAAACCTCATACACATAAGGTTCTTTCGGCTGTTCGATTCTTTCGATATTTTCAATTTGAACATAAGGCAGTACAAAATCTTCATAGTCGGTTTTGGTGAGTTTGCCGCTGACTTTTACCCACTCATCTGTTTCATACTCGCTTGCTTGTGCAAAAGTAGTTAAAGTTCCATAGACTGATGCATCTGCGACACAGCATGAGAGACCAAATCTTGCAACAACAAATTCATCTTCTTTAAAGTTATCCTCACGATAAACAAATCCAAAAAATTCAATTTCTTTGCCAATAAACTTTTCCGGATTTTGATCTAATATGTTTGTCATAGCTATATAATTATCTTCGGTTAGGACAATTTTGTCCATTTTAAGCATTTTTTGTTCAAGCTCTTCGTAAAATCCTTCTGGGGGGTCTTGAATAATGAATCCTTCTGGATGCTCTAATGGAATATTTTCAGCATTTGCCTCCTCTTCCCCTTTTTTCTCAACTCGCTCCTCAAGCTTCTTCATATATTCATCTGGATCCTCTAGATAAAGTTCAGCTAATTCTTCATCATCTGGTGAAGCTTGCTCTTCTTTATCTGGAGAGCTTTGGGACTGTTCCTGTGTTAACCCTGTCTTAAATCCTCTTTTAGCTGCAACTGAACTGTCTAGAACCGTTTCTGGAAAAATAAAACCGGTGACAACAGGGATAACAAACAAAGAATAAATAATAAGAGATTGAATTGGCGAGCTCCCATCAGAATGATCAAATCCGCAATTACATACGATTTCTGACTCTTTTTTCGATCCGCTTCGCCAAATCTGAATAACACCTAAAATAAGAAACGTAATGACCGCAAAATAAATAAATGGAATCATCTTTGGGGCAATAAAATTCGTTATATTTCCTGTTATAAGCAATTTGAACATAAGCATTGTAAAGCCAAGCAGGATTATGCCTCTAATATATAAATGAAACCGGTAATCCGGAGTTTTTTGCACTTTTTTTCAGCTCCTTTTTTATACAAAAACCTGCTGATATACTAATACTGAGATGTACACCAAAATGGTGACAACCACAATAAAGGCGGCTACAAATTTGGCACGGAAAAAGGCAAACAGCATGATTGTATTTTTTAGATCAAGCATTGGTCCATAGACGAGAAAAGCAATCAACGAGCCGGCTGTAAATGTTCCTCCAAAAGAGGCGGCAACAAACGCATCTGCTTCTGAACAAAGGGAAAGGACAAATGCAAAGGCCATCATAACACCGGGGGCAATAAATTCACTTGAGCCAAGCTCCGCTAATAACGAACGGTCGAGGAACGTTTGAAACAAACTGGCAAGGAAAGCTCCAAAAATTAAGTACTTCCCCATTTCAAAAAATTCATCACTTGCATGGTAAAAGGTAGACTTCACTTTTCCAATTTCCTGTTGATTATCAAGGACACCTTTTCCGACTAGCTCATCTCTTGTCCACTTTAGCTGATCGCGATTTTTAAATAATATGTACATCATAAACCCAATGATGATCGACAGGATAAAGGCTAGTCCCATTCGTGCATAAACAATTTCCGTCGCAGATTGAAATGCATAGTAAGTTGAGGCAAAAACTACTGGATTTAAAATTGGGGCCCCTACTAAAAAAACGACTCCAACATGCAAAGGCATCCCTTTTTTAATCAATCTCCTTACAACTGGTACGATTGCGCATTCACAGATCGGAAAAATGGCACCTAAAAGCGCTGCTGGGAAAAGAGCGATGATCGCATTTTTAGGCAATAATCTTTTGATGGTCTCTTCAGAAATAAAAACCTGAATCAAAGCTGAGACAAATACTCCCAGCAAAATAAATGGGATCGCCTCCAGCACAATACTTAGAAAAATGGTATTAAGATTGAGCAAAGGACCTGGAATATCAATGGAAAGCTCTTGAAAATCAATAAAAATAAATAAATATAGAAACAAACCTATCAATGCCAATGCTATTGTTTCTTTCACCATTGACAGTGGGGATCTTTTCATCTGGTAATCTCCAATCTTTCATTTTTCTCCTAGCAGTATATCATACGTTTTGTCTAGTAAAGATATGAACAATTAATGACCTGCTACACTTGGATTCTACAGAATTATATTTTAATAGACAATAGTTAAATCGTAAAAACTTCGATTTATCTTAATCTTAAATTGAAATTGGCTCAATTGCACGGAATATTTTCAACTATAAAAATCACTTATATCCTGCTTGCACAATAGTTCTTATGGATTTATTAGTATAAACATTATTTCCCATTTTTTAATTCGCTAACAGTCTCAACATTGATGTTATTCGAAAAATAATTTTATGGACCGCACACCAAGACTTTATTAGCGGCTTTTTTATTGATTCTGTCCTTAACTTCTTTTTTACTTACAGGTGAACCGTCCATGGGTTTATTCATTACTCTATTAATTTGCCATACCTCCTTTTTACTGTCTGCCACTTCCCATTTTCTTTCCCTATCACAAATTTTACTGTCTAATTCTATGAATTTATTGGCCGGATGAACGATTTTATTTTCCTCATATTAAATTTTTTAGCTCCATCTACAATTTATTGGATGTAAATTAATTTTATGGGCCGCATCTACGAATTATTTTCCTTGAATCAAATTTATTGGCCACCTTCTAAGGGTTATTTGCCGCCATTCAAAATTATTAGCTCCATCTACGAGTTATTTTCCACTAATCCATTTTTTTGTCCTAACTAATGCTATATTATTTTGTATTTCTTCATACTATCCTTTCTAAATACATTAAGAAATGTGCAATGCGCCCGCCTATTGGCTTATGACCGATAGGCCGATGACGCCTAGAGCTAGACTACGACAATACTCTTTAACACGTTAATACTTTAATTAACTTAAATTTTCTGATCTTATAAAAAGGGGCTGTCCAATAAGTCGATTTTTCGGCTATTGGATGCCCCTTTACATGTTTCAGAATGCTGATATATTAACATTCTTGATTTACAATTATTAATGAATTACCCTTTTCGGACAGCCTCTTTCTTTCCAGCTAATTATAGGCTTTAAACAGAACCGCAAGGCCGATTCCTCCCCCGCTTCCAATGGCTGCCAATACATATTTGGTGTTTTTTCTCCTTTTTACTTCATGAAATAAACGAGTGATGAGGATGGCGCCTGATGCTCCATATGGATGGCCCAATGCCAAAGCTCCGCCGCGAACATTCAGCTTTTCATATGGTATGTTAAGTTCTTTTGCACAAGCGGCTACTTTTGATGCGAACGCCTCATTTATTTCAATTAAGTCTATATCCTCCATGGTTAATGAATGTCTCTCTAATAAAGATTGAATAGCTGATACAGGCGCAATACCAGGCAGGAGCGGGGATACTCCTGATACCTCACTATCCACAAATTGAAGAACAGGCTGAAAACCATACTCCTTAGCTGTTTGCTCCTCCATGACTAATACAGCACTGGCACCATCATTTATTCCACAGCTGTTAACCGGTGTGACCGTTCCCTGGTTTTGAAAGACAGGCTTAGCTCTTTGCAGTAATTGTTTTATGTTTCTTTTTTTTAGAAAACCTTCATCTATCACATGGTTTGAAATAGGAACAATTTCATCCGTAAATAAACTGCTTTCATAAGCATTCCAGCTCCGTGCATAGCTCATTTCAGTATACTGATCCTGCATATCTCTTGTAATTTTATACTCAGCTGCTACATTTTCTGCAGCGATTCCCATATCCGGATCCCCGATATTTTCCGGGGAGAAACGAGCCCGGCCGGGGAAAGATGAAGTGCTGCAGCTCTCTGTTCCACCTGCTAGATATACTGTCCCTGCACCCCCTTGAATGAGGTAGCAAGCCAGTCGAATCGCTTCCAGCCCTGCGCTGCATTGGCGATCAATCGTCACACCAGGCACAGATAAAGGGAAACCCGCTTGTAAAGCGGATAATCTTGCTATATTACCGCCCGGCCCCACTACATTCCCTAAAATGATATCGTTAATCTGTTCCACAAGATTTGTACTTAAATAGCGGAAAACTGGTTCAATTAAAAAATGCGGCGGCACACCCTTTAATAGTCCGCTTTTTTTACCAATTATCGTTCTTTTTGCATTTACAATCACTGCATGCTTCATGATTTCATCCCAATTTGTTCATAAAACATCTTTTTCACGAGCACACGGTCAATTTTCCCGCTTATTGTGTGGGGCATTTCATCAATAAAAACCCATCTCCGGGGTATTTTAAAAGAGGCTAAATGTTCTTTGCAAAAGCTTCTTAGCTCTCCTTTACTTGGATCTCCTTGAATAACGGCACCTATGATCGACCCCCAATACTCATCCTGTATACCAATGACAGCTGCTTCCCTCACTTTTGGATGTTGGCTAAGAACAGACTCGATTTCTTCTGGAAATATATTGATTCCTCCATAAAGAATCATATTGCTTTCCCTGCCGGCAAGATATAAAAATCCATCCTTATCTAAATAGCCCAAGTCATGCACAGTCATCCAGCCGTCCTTATCCATCCCATTTGATTCCGATTGCAAATATCCATTAAAAAGCAAATCACTTTTAACAAATATTTTGCCAATTTCATTTGCAGGCTGAATTTCTCCGTTTAAATGGCGAATCTCCACCTTCACATTATGACATGGCCTTCCAACTGAGGCTTTCTTCTCATCAGGATGCTCACTGGACAAAATTGAAACAAAGCTGAGTTCTGACGCCCCATAAAATTCGTATAATGACAGCCGCTGAAAAAACTGTTTCATTTTCTCTTTAGTCACTGATTCCAGCTTTGCTCCAGAGGAAATGACCTTAATTTGTTTATCAACACTTATTTCTTCTTTTATTAGAGCTTCAATCATGGTAGGAACTACATATAGCACACTTATCGGAAATTTCGTAAGAAAAGAAGTCAATTTGGATACAGTGAATTTCTCCAATAAATAAACTGTTCCCCCTAAATAGAGGGTGCTAATCGCTCCATACAAAAAATGTGAATGAACCAATGAACCCGGAATAAGAACATGTTCAGAAGCTGTCATATCTAAGTCTAATTGATTACAAGAAAAGCTCTCTATCCAAGATTGATGGGATCTGGTAAAGGCCTTTGGTTTTCCAGTTGAACCGGATGTAAAGCCTAAATAAAATGAGGTATTTATAAAAGAATCAGATTTTGAATTCGGACTATCATCTATTTCCATTCCATTTTCGATTAGAAGCTTTGGATATTCTAACTGCTCTACTTTATAAATTGTTTCCTGTGAGGCAATGATGACCTTAGGATGGCAAATTTTCAAACGTTCTTGAATTTCAAAGGGACTCCATCTTGGATCTAAAGGCACTGCCGTGCACCCGGCAGAAGCTGCTCCAGCAAACAGCTGCAGAAGCTCTAACGAATTCGGAAGAAGTATTGCTACAATCTTGTTTGAGTCAGTTATCGCTCCCAGCCATTCTCCAGTTTGTTTAATTAAACGATGCCACTCTTGATAATTTATTTGTTTAGTAGATGTTTTGACTGCTACCCTCTCAGGATGAACAGACGCATGAGTTTGATACGGTAATGTAATACCCAGAGGACTTCCCCCTTTACGAACTAGACTGATGATAAGTGCTTCGGTTTACAATAGCTTTTCTTAATCTGCCTACTAAAAATGCCGCCATAACCGCTTTTAATAGATCGCCCGGAAGATAAACCAAGCTAAGCTTTGCAGTATGGATTACATCGACGTTCATGAAGAAAGCTTGGACCGGTATACCGAATAAATAAATTAATAAAATACCAAAAAGAATATTTGTTAGAAGCACTTTCCAAAAGGAAACCGAGCGAAACCGTTCGATCATATATCCTATGCCGAACGCAGCAAATGCATATCCCAATAAATAACCTGCACTAGGACTTGTAAAGACGGCAAGTCCGCCGCGGCCTCCAGATAATAACGGCAAACCGGCAGCTACCAGGAATAAAAACACAATCTGGCTCAATGCTCCTAGTCTCGAACCTAGTATACCACCTGCAAGCATAACACCCAACGTCTGAAGAGTGATCGGAACAGGGGTGAAGGCTAAGAAAAGGGGCGGGATAAAGCCAAGAGCGGCCATAATGGCTGTAAATAAAGCAATGTACGTCATATCTCTAGTTTTCATAGTAGACTCCTATCTTCCTATACTTATTTACTCGTCATTCTACAAAAACCTCAACTAATATGTCAACTTAATTTTATTTACTGTTTACAAAAGAAGTTTCTTTTTAACCTATATACACAGCAGTAAGGAATCCTAATAGGTAAGGACTCTCTAGAGGATGGGGAAAAACCAACTTGAAGGAAAGAAAGAGGCGGTTGTCCAAACATAAGCCAGGATTATGAATCACGATCGTTGTTACTACCATTTGGAGTTTTCGACAGATGTTGTGTGTGGCCAGTATCAGGACAAATCCGCCAATAAAGGTTCAGACAGGACAATAAAATCTAGTAATGGAAACTAAAATTGCTCATCCGGCAAATAAATTCTAAGAATCGGCCAGTAAATTTTATGATAAGGAAAGAAAGCGGGTAGACGGGGCCAATAAAAGTGCCTTGTGGCAAGAAAATATGGAACAATTAGATTTATTTTTCATACCATCGTTTTAACCACAACTCAATATTGTTAAATGGCTTTGAAATTAGTCAACTCCAATATGCTTTCTCTCAGTCAAGTCCTTTATTGATAAAATCGCAGAGAACTTATAATAATCGTTAGTGAGGGATTTTTTAATTCAGGGTATATAGCAGAGAATACATGGGGCTTCATTTTGCTTAGAATTCCTCCTTTCTTATCATAAAAAAACAGACCGCCATGCGACCTGTTAACTGATTGTAATTAACATTATTTAACGTTTACTTGAAATTGCTTATGCTCATGCAATCCTTCGTTATTTTCTACATGAATTTGAATCTCGTACTTGCCTTTTTCTTTAAAAGTGTAAGTTCCTTCGTAAGCTTCTTCTTCACTCTCAGCTGCGTCGATCCAATCATGCTTTTTACTATCAGCTTCCCATATTTCAAAGCGGACCTGTGCACCTTTAAGCGGCTTATCGTTTTTATTAATTTGTACAACTAGGGGAACTTCTGTACCACTTTGTATTGCCGATGACTCCTTCAAGCTTATCTTTACTGCACCGTGTTCATGAGAATGTGTGCTCCCATGGCTTTGATTAGATGGACTTCCCGCCCCCACCTGCACCGTCATTTTTGGCATAGTATGCTGATCCCTTGCTGTAACATGTGACTGAATCGTATACGTTCCTTCTTTGTCAAATTTTTTAGAAACCGCATACTTGCCCTCCCCCAATTCCTCGGCACGGACCATTTCACTTTTATCCTTGTTTCCATCAAGCCATATTTCAAATTCGACTTCATCCGCATCATTAACCTTCTCTTCCCCTAACGAGACTTGTGCAATAAATTCCCCTTCTTGGTTAATGTCCAGCTTTTTAGGACCTGATAGCTCAACGTCGAGGATATGTAATTCTTTTTGTTCGCTTTCTCCATTTTTATTTTCCAAAGTCTGCCCGCATGCTGCTGTCATACTCAATATGGACATTAAAAAAAACATTCCAATGAATCTATTCATTTTCTTCACCCTTCTCGGAATCATACGATAGGATATGAGCTCTTTTTCCTATTCTCCCCATTCATATTAGCTTTAATTGACAGCGGATACAATATAAATAAGCCTCATAAAATTAAACAATTTGTGAAGATAATACACTCCATTTTCCTATCGATTTAATTGCATTTTTCCAGATATATTGCTTATTTCATTTTCCGGTCGATAAATTCTTTTTATGATCAAGACTGTCAGAGTGATTATCTTAAAAAACAAATAAACCCGCCATACAGCGGGTTTATCATTAACCGAACACTTTCTCTAATTCTTTTTTGTCTTGATCGAGCCAGAAGCGCATTAAGCGTTTTGCTCCTTCTAAATCGTGAAGCTTTGCTTGCCCGCATTGGCGTTCATTAGCAGCCGGAATTTCTGTAATTTCGACCGCATCCTTCATTGTATCTTCAAGCAAATCGATAATTTCTGTCACCTTTGGCTCTCCACTTACAACAAGATAATATCCTGTTTGGCAGCCCATTGGAGAAATATCAATAATATCAAAGTGATCATACTTTTCAGCATATTCACGAATTCTAAAAGCTAATAGATGCTCCAAAGTATGGATTACATCCGGTTTCATTGCTTGTTTATTTGGCTGGCAAAAACGAATATCGTATTTATTGACTTGACCATCTGAGCCAATTTTATGAACTCCACAATGGCGAACATAGGGGGCTCTTACAGCATTGTGATCTAAATCAAAGCTTTCTACTGAAGGCATGAAATCTTCACTCCCCTTTCTAAATCTCCCTTACTAAGTATAGCACATAATTAATTCCGATATAATGAGTCAGTTTAATCAAGTTTGCATGAAATTTTTCTATTTGCCTTTTCATTAGATATAATGATTAAAAAGGCAGGTGTCCAGCATGAAATTAATATTCCTTTTCTTAATCCAATTTTATCAAAAATTTATCTCCCCAATTAAACCACCGACATGCCGGTTTTATCCAACCTGTTCTCATTATGGGCTTGAGGCGATCAAACGGTTTGGCGCAATGAAAGGAGGTTATTTAACAATAAAAAGAATTCTGAAATGTCATCCCTTTCACCCTGGCGGAATTGATCCCGTTCCAGAAAAGAAACAAATTACTGAGCGTCATAACCATTAACAACCAAATCCAGTTTGCCTGTAGTTGGGTGAATGACTAACCCATGAACTGGAACATCCTTCGATAATAATGGATGATTCGCAATTTGATCGACAGTGAAGCTGACGCTTTCTTCAACAGAATCAAATCCTTGAAGCCATTGCTGCAAATCAACTCCTGAGTACTTAAGCATATCGATTTTCTCTTCATCTATTCCTCTATTGACCGCTTTCTCCAAAAACGAATCAGCATTTAATTTACTCATTCCGCAATCATGATGCCCGACAACGCAAATTTCATCTGCATTCAATTCATATACAGCCACAAGCAAACTTCTCATTATGCTCCCAAATGGGTGTGTAACAATTGCACCCGCACTCTTAACAATCTTTACGTCGCCATTTCTAACATTCATCGCCTGTGGCAGAAGCTCAATAAGCCTTGTATCCATGCAAGTTAAAATCACCATTTTTTTGTTTGGAAGCTTGGTCGTTTCATATTTTTCATATTCTTTTTTTTCTACAAATTCCTGATTGTATTGAATGATTTCATTAAGTAATTTCATTTTCTTTCCCTCATTTTCAATTAAATTTTATATAAATATATCATAACACTTGCTAAATCTTAAGAAAACCGATAAAATATTTTACAAATCGTAAACATTACGATTTGTAAAAGGAGGATATTTTCATGAATCATAAAATCCCCGTTACAGTATTAAGCGGATATTTAGGGGCTGGAAAAACAACATTATTAAAATACATTTTGCAAGAGGAGCATGATTTGAAAATCGCGGTTATCGTAAACGATATGAGTGAAATCAATATTGATGGAAGCTTAATTAAATCTTCGTTTTCCAGAACAGAAGAAAAGCTCGTAGAAATGCAAAATGGCTGCATTTGCTGCACATTAAGAGAGGATCTCATGCTTGAGGTTGAAAAATTAGTAAGCCGGGGTAATATCGATTACATAATTATAGAGTCATCGGGAATAAGTGAACCGATTCCTGTTGCCCAAACCTTTACTTATGTTGATGAAGTGCTTGGAATCGATTTAACAAAACATTGCCAGCTCGATACCATGGTGACAGTAGTGGATGGAAATCGCTTTTGGGATGATTTCGCATCAGGTGAAAGTCTGTTTGACAGACAGCAAGGGATTGATGAAACAGATAAACGGGAAATCGTGGATCTTCTAATTGACCAGATTGAATTTGCTGACATCATTCTTTTAAATAAAGCAGACCTTTTATCAACAGAGGATTTGGATGAACTGTATCATATGTTAAAGAAACTAAATTCTGAAGCTAAAGTCATCCCTGCTTCTTTTTGTAAGGTTCGTTTGAATGAAATTTTGAATACAGGACGTTTTGATTTTGATAAAGCAAGTCAAGGAGCAGGCTGGATTAAAGAATTAAATGAAGAACATACTCCTGAAACAGAAGAATACGGGATTTCATCATTCGTTTACCGCAGAAGAAGACCATTTCATCCAGAACGGTTAATGGAATGGCTTGAGAATTGGCCGGTTGATATAGTTCGAGCAAAGGGATTTTTCTGGCTTGCTAGCCGCCACAATATGGCAGGACTGCTCTCACAAGCAGGGACTTCCATTATGCTTCAAGCAGCAGGCGAATGGGTTGCAGCACTTCCATCAATAGAAAAAAATGCTGTACTCAAGGAAGAGCCAGAACTATTAGAAAAGTGGGATAAGGTGTATGGCGACCGGCAAATTGAACTAGTTTTTATTGGAATTGAAATGAATCAAGAAGTAATTGAGAGGACCCTTGATACTTGCTTATTATCCGATAAAGAAATGAAAGAAAACTGGAAACAATTCAATGATCCACTTCCTTCTTTTGGAGTTTGACTCAATCATTAGTAAACTGCGGAATTTTCAGAAAGTATAAATCTTTTATATTGGTATTTTCAGATCGTAATAATTACGATATAATGTGTAGGAACTATACTAAATCGAAACAATTATGATTTGTTTATGCCATCAAAGTGAGAAATTCAAAAGCAGATATATATATAATGTCCCCAACTATAAAAGGTGGTTTTATGAAGAGAGAGGAGATTTCCATGAAAAAAGCATTCTTAATTACATTTCTTTTAATAATTGGATCTGTTCTCGCTGGATGTAACAGTGAGCCAAGTCAAACAGATACCAAACAAAGCTCTGATTCGCAATCCAGTGAAAAGCTTAAAATATATACAACGATCTTTCCTATCCAGGACTTTACAAAGAAAATTGGCGGTGAACATGTTGAGGTAGAGAGTATTTATCCGCCAAATGCTGATGCTCATACGTTTGATCCTTCAACAAAAGATATGGTTAAACTAGCAGAAAGTGATGCCTTTATTTATTCTGGTGTTGGTCTTGAAGGCTTTGCTGACAAAGCTTCCGAAACATTAAAAGGGGAAGACGTATCAATTGTCAAAGCCGGGGAAGGCGTAGAGTTATCTGAAGCAACCCATGATCATGCTCAAGAAGGGGAGGCTCACGCTGACGACCATGCCCACGAAGAAGGGGAGGCTCACGAAGAAGGGGATACTCACGCTGATGACCATACTCATGAAGAAGGTGATGCTCACGCTTATGACCATGCCCATAAGGAAGGTAATGCTCACGCTGATGACCATGCCCATAATCATGGTGATAAAGATCCGCATATTTGGCTGGATCCAATGCTTTCGATTGAAATCGCTGAAAATATAAAAGAAGCTTTAATCGAGCTGAAACCAGAGGCAAAAGAGGACTTTGAGAAAAGCTTCACCCAATTAAAAAAAGAGCTTGAGACACTTGATGCAGAATATCATAAAGTGATCGAGGAGTCTCCCAAAAAAGAAATTTTAGTCTCTCACGCTGCCTACGGATATTGGGAAGAAAGCTATGGTCTTGAACAAATTAGTGTTCTGGGGCTTTCTCCAACCCAGGAGCCTTCACAAAAACAGCTGCAAAAGATAATCGAAACAGCTAAAGAACATGACATTAAGTATGTCATCTTTGAAAGCAATGTAAGCAGCAAGATCTCAGATATTGTCCGAAATGAAATTGGAGCTGAGGATCTTACTTTATCTAATCTTGAATCAATATCAGAAGATGATTTAAAGAATAAAGAGGATTACTTCAGCTTAATGAATAAAAATCTTGAAACATTAAAAAAGGCATTATCTAAATAAAAATCGTTGAAGAATTGATCTTTTTATGAGGTCAATTCTTTTTTTAAATGATTTTGTTTTTGAAATAAAATGGAGGCTTAGTGTATTTGGCATTTAAAAATTGCTGTTTATGGCTGTATGTTTTTTGAATAGAAAAAGCCGAAAACACGCAAGAAATGAATAAAAAACTTGCATATTTCGACTTTTGATTATTTTGGATATTAAACAAAAGGGCCCGTTTCTTAAATATCTGTTAACAACTATTTATAGATGAACTACATTGATTATAAATCGCTCTTCTTTGAATGGCAGCATGAATCCGATTCAAAAGAGTGTTCATATTCGTCATGACGGCTGAGCCATGTCTTGCCGTTGCCATCACTGCGTCCAGGTGGCTGTTCCCAGTCCTCCTGCCTGCCAAGAGCTGTTAAATCGAGATAGTTGAAGATACCAAGTAGTAGGTCAGTTCCACGGGAGTAAGTCGTATACGTGTGAAAAATTCTTTCGCCATCGCGAAGAAAGGTGCTCACGCCAGGCACTTCCATTGACTGTCCGGAATCAACAGGTACTCCCTTCTGAACAAGCTCGTCTTTGGTCAGGTAGTTGTATTCAATCGGAGCGATGGATTCGTCCAGCGTAACGTGAAAGTCATAGTTAAAGTCGCTATCGAAGGACGAGTACCAAGAAATGTTCCAACTCATGCGTTCCTTGTACCGTTGGAGCTTGGGAAACGGAGCACGGGAGATCAGAGCCAATGACGTGTTGCGTGCATGCAGGTGCGCAAGATGGCCGATATTGTCCGCAGCCAGCGAGCAAGCCGGGCAACCTGCTTCCCAATCAGGATCGAACATGAAGTGATGCACGATAAGTTGAGGACGTCCTTCAAACAGATCAAGCAAACTGGTCTTACCATGCGGACCATCTAAGACATAGTCCTTATCAATCTCTACCATTGGGAGTCGGCGACGGTCGGCATTCAGCGCATCCCGCGCCTTAGTGAATTCCTTTTCTTTAACTAGCAGTTCCTTACGAGCTACAAGCCATTCGTCAAGTGGCACGACATTTGGTAGTTGCAGATGATTTTGCGTTTCTTTCATATCATCTTCTCCCTTCTTTGTTTTCTTAAGCTTTTCACACATAATTGCTATGGACTTATTCTCGATTGCTAAAACAATTCCTTTATTTTTTTCATTATTCAATTAAATGGCCGATTTAAGAAAAGGGACATTGTCTTATTTCAATAAGTGAACCCCAATTGTTGAAAATTGTCCCGGAACACCAACACTGAAAGGATACTCAAGATAAGACTCGAGAAGATTTGTTTAAAGCAAGGCTCTGACAAACAAGGATTGGTGACTATTCTGCAATCGGGGGCTTTCCTGGAACAAGGGAAAGCGCTCATTCTTTATGACGGTAAACCTTTTTTTGTTTCCGATAAAATATATAACACCCGATTCCATTCACAATGATTAATCCAAATATAGTAGTCCCTATAGGAGCCAAACCATTTTCACCTGTAAACATCAAGCCAAACACAATTTTTCCAATCAACGTGACATTTACAATGACTAAGCCCATTTTTAATGAGTGTTTCCAAAATGCAATACAGGCAAGTACGACAAAAATAACACCAATGAATATCGTTATGACAGCTGAAAGAGGGTTACTTAATAACATTTTTTCATAATCCAATACAACCTGCATTTGGGGGTCAATCGTTTCCGGCGCTGGAAACCAAACCATACTACTTGTCATTAAAAGAAAAGTAATGATTATACCTTTCCAACTACGTCGATAAGCAAAATAACAAATAATGATTAAAAAAATGGGACGGATGTACCAACTTAGCGGGTTTAAATGACGAGCAAATGCCCAGTCTAGGATGTCATGAAATCCCAATTACATCACTCCTTTAGTGATTTTGGTGTCACTAAATAGCTAGATACAGCATCAAACATCATGTTTTCTACTTTGGAATATAAATCTGTTCCAATGTCTTTCTTATGCCAACTAATAGTCATGGCAGCACGCATAAATCCCATGATGACTGATGAATCTTCTTCAATTAGCTCCCCTGCTTCTTTTTGTTGATCGATAAATCGGAGTAATGGAAGCACATTCCGTTCTGTTTTTTTCTGTAAAAATTCGGGAGTTACTTTGCGTGCAACAATCTGTAGCTCTTCTGGATGTGTCTGTAATCGTTTCATTAAAGGATTACTATCTAGTTCGTGAACCATTTCATGAAGATAGGCTTTAATTTTCTCTTGAATACTGGTTTTCTGATTTACGACTCCCCATACACTTTCCTCAATACCAGGTCCTTCTTGATCCAACAGTTCTAAATAGAGGGCCTCTTTGGATTCATAAAATACATAAAAGCTACTCTTGGCAATTCCTACAGTAGAAGTTAGTTCCTCTAACGAAGTCTTTTTTATCCCTTTGGAAGAAAACAATTGCTTAGCGACAATAAGTAATTGTTCATTAATTTTTTCTTTCTCTGCTTGGCTAAATTGTGGCATCTATTATACTAACTCCTTTCTAAATATAAGACACAAAACATAAAAACAAATAAATGATTCGTTTTTATGTTTTTATAATAACTGTGATGGAACATTATGTCAATCTTTTGCTTTTTTTTCAATCTTCTGCAATCGGGCGCATTTCAGAAGTAAGAAATGTGCTCTTTCTTTGTGAATAGGGCCAGATTGCTTAATAACTGAATCAATCTATTTTAGGTATGATAAATGAATTTTACTTTTATATTGCCGATTGGCAATATAACTATGTGGTTATAACTTAATTATAGAAATGTGATAAATATGGATGAGGAAAAATACACCACAACTATAGCTGAGGAAAACCGTAGAAAATTTATAGACCTTCTTAGAACAAGACCAAGGTCTGTAGGAGAATTAGTTGTTTGTACACTGCTAAGCCAGAAAGGGGTTTCTAAACATCTTCGAAAATTAAGGGATGCAGGGCTAGTGATCATCAATAAGGATTACTTAGACATACATGCCATCCGGATAAATCAACTAGGGTTTTGCTTACGGCTCTAACAAGCTTCATCATAAAAATGTAGTGTGGCTCAGCCTGGCTGGTGCTTCAATTGAACATTTACAGAAAAGACAATATGTTAAGATGATCACTCATTACCTCAATGTTGGTTTGGCTGAGTATGCAGGAATACCAAATTCGAAAGTTGAAATATTATATAAACCTTGAATTCAAAGCCTGAACTTATTGAAAAATTGCTAAATCAAGCTTATGACCTTGGGTTAAATTATGCCAAAAATTAAATTTTGAAATCAAACAAACAAAAGGTAAACAGCTCTTTTAATTAACTGAAACTTTCTGGAATGATTTGAATAAGCCGCATTTCCAGCATAAAAATGCGGCTTTTGGAAACTCCACTACTTTTTAAATCCAACTAATTTTATTTATATTAATTGGATAGCAGCAGACTCATGCAGCTCTGTTACGTTAAGGGAGTCCCCTATAAGGATCAAGAGTGTATCTGCCTTTTCTGTTTCATGCCATCTAGCTTTATTTGCAGCAAATTGAACATCATAATATTTATTTTCATCCTCAATAAAGACAATCCCTTTTGCGCGTAATAAAGAATGACGTTTAAGCCATTGTTCCAAGCTTTTTCGGGATTTAAGTGTTACTTCGGTTATTTTCAGAGCATGAATATGATGATGGTGGTGGTGAACATGATCTTTTTCATGAACTTCAGCTGATGAGAAGCTTACCGTTTGATGTCGTTCCTTTGTTAAAATGTCCATGGAAACTTTTCCAAAAGTCGTTGGAATGATAGCAACCTCTTCCCCAACAATTTTTTCTAGTTTAGAAAAAACTTTTTGATTTTCCCTTTCAGACACAAGGTCCTTTTTGTTAACTAGCAAAAGAGTCGATGAACTAATTTGTTCTCGCAGCAATTCCCGAATCTCCTTGGAACTAGAAAAAACGCTCTGATATTCCAGGTAATGGCTAGCATCGACTACGCCAATCATCGAGCACAGCTGAAATTGATCAATAAAATCTGCAGATAAAAGGGTTGATTTAATCTCAATCGGATTAGCAACTCCGGTTCCTTCTATTAATAATACATCAGTTGGATTTTTTTCTTGCTCAGTAATAAATTGCTGCAGCGCCGTTTTTAAATCTTCTTGAATAGAACAACAAATACAGCCATTTAAAAGCTCATAAATCGTCTCTTCCTTAAACAAATGCTTTTCAACATTTTCGTCTCCTAATTCATTTAGAATGATCCCCACTTTTTTACCCTGTTCTTTCCATTCTTTTATCATATGTAGGAGGACTGTTGTCTTTCCGCTTCCTAAAAAACCGCTGATCACATACACAGGAATCATGCTTTGGGCTCCTCTCTTCCCTTACTAATAAAGTTAATTACCACAAAACCTAAGGGTGCACTCGGTTCAGTTGCTCGGATAATTGCAATATTAGCATCGTTACCCCGATATTTGCACCGTTATCAAAATATTTGTACCGTTACCTCGATATTTGCACGCTACTCAGAAAGTAATTGGGATTTACTGATTGCATTTAATTGAAAAAAGAAGAAAAGCAAGCTTGGGTGGCTTGCTACTTGTTGTCTGATTTCTTCATATTATATTTTTTCATGAATCGTTCAGCACGTCCACCGCGATCACCGAATTTTTGTCTGCCTGTGTAAAAAGGGTGTGTGTCCGAAGTTACTTCCACTTTAATTAATGGATATGACTGTCCATCTTCCCATTCAATTGTTTCTGTGGAAGACATTGTTGATCCACTCATGAATTTAAATCCGCTGTTTGAATCCATAAATACAACTTTTCGATATTCTGGGTGGATATTTTGTTTCACTTTCTACCACTCCTTAAACGTAATACTTACGATTTATATATTACAAGTCCGCATCTTCTTTGTCAAACAACAATGCCCACTTAAGAATAATAACTTGAAAAAAGTGGACAATAAGGGGAGATTTAGGAAATGCTTTGAAAGAAAGGCGGACATGTCATGGACGATTTAGTCATTGCGAGATCACTTTTCGGAACAACTATGGGCTTCCATATTATCTTTGCAAGCTTGGGAGTAGGTCTTCCCCTGATGATCTTATTTTCCGAAATTCTGTTTCAAAAAACAAAAGATCATGATTATGCCGTCATGGCAAGAAGGTGGACAAAAGGCCAGGCAGTTTTATTAGGTGTAGCTATTCCAACTGGAACGATTGCAGGAGTTCAGCTTGCCCTATTGTGGCCAGGGTTTATGGAGGTTATAGGAAAGGTCATGGCCCTCCCTTTTCAGATTGAGATCTATGCATTCTTTGTAGAAGCCCTTTTTATGTCTATATATGTATACGCCGCAGATCGAATTTCTCCTAAAATGAGAATCGTTAGTGTGAGCTTGGTTTTACTAGGTGCCACAGCTTCAGCTGTTTTAATTACAAATGTTCATGCATTTGAAGGGACCCCGGCTGGATTTCAGATTGCAAACGGCGAAATTATCGATGTAGACCCTTGGGCCGCTTTTTTTAATGCGAGCTTTCTGACAACGGCAGGTCATGTTGTGGTTTCAGCCTATATGACAGGGGCTTTTATGATCGCCTCGATTGCTGCTTATAAAATGCTGCGAAATCACAAAAATGAACGTTTATATACCTTTCACAGAAAAGCATTAATGCTTGGTCTTGTCATCGGAGGAATTTTTTCCTTTCTAACGGCATTAAATGGACATGAATCTGCCCAGTTATTGCATGAGTATCAACCTGAGAAGCTAGCTGCAGCAGAAGGGCTGTTTGAAACAACCGACTATGCACCACTTACTGTTGGAGGTTGGACAGATAGAGAATCTCAATCAGTTAAATTCGGTATTGAAATTCCATGGGCTCTAAGTTTTCTCGCGGCTGATGCCTTTGATACAAAAGTCATTGGCTTAAATGAATTTCCAGAGGAATATTGGCCCCCATTGTTTGTACATACCCTGTTTAATGCGATGGTTGGGATTGGAAGTCTCCTAATTCTTTTTTCTATTACCGGATTTGTTTGGAAAAGAGTCTTAAAAAAAGACCATTTCCCTAAGTGGTTGTTATGGCCATTTACAATTGCTGGGCCGCTTTCTCTCATGGCAATTGAATTCGGCTGGATATTTGCTTGTACAGGCCGGCAGCCGTGGGTCATTTATCGAATTCTAAAAACGGAAGATGTTGTGACGACAACTGGACAAATTGGCTTGTTGTTTATTCTCTTTACACTCGTCTATCTCATTTTGGGTGCAGCTGTATTACTCGTTTTAAGGTACTACTTTAAACGTCATCCTGTTGAACATGAACTTGACACACCTTCAGATAAGGAAAAGGGTGTGACTGTCTAGAACGAAGGTTTTTTAGGCAGCGGTTGCCCTCTAATCAATCAAGAAATTTAAGCAATTGAGACTCCGCCATTTACCTTTATTTCTTTATTTCAAATCGATGATTACCATCATAACTAACCTATTGAAGACAGTTTAGCTCGTGGCCTAGTGATCAACGCGTTATACGCAGCACACTACTTTATTTGAAAAAGGAGATGTCCTGATGGAAATATCAACAGATGCTCTCATAGCTATTACAGTCCTATGGGGGTTTGTGTTTATTTATGCTGTTATGGCAACGATGGACTTTGGAGCTGGCTTTTGGTCGATGATTTATATTAACAAAGAAAAAACGAAAGCCACCAATATTGCTAATCGTTACCTTTCCCCAACATGGGAAGTAACGAATGTTTTTATTGTTGCTATTGTTGTTGCTTTATTCAGCTTTTTTCCGGGAGCTACCTTTATTCTAGGTACAGTTCTATTAATTCCCGGAAGCTTAATTCTGCTGCTTTTAGCGATCCGAAGCGGATTCCTTGTTTTTTCACATATTGCAAAGGATTATGAAAAAGCACTAACCTATATTTCGGGGATTTCAGGATTTATTATTCCGGCAATTCTTATATTGGTTTTACCAATTACTCATGTCGAAGGATTTATAGATGAGGTAAATGGGGTTTACCAATTGCAGCTTAACCGTGTATTTTCAAGCCTTCATACCTATGCTTTTATAGCGTTTGCCATCTCAAGCACCCTTTTTTTATCATCTTTGTTGTTGGCAGATTATTCCAATGTTGCTGACGAGCCTGAAGCCTATAAGGTTTACCGCCGTGATGCCCTGATTTTAGGCCCGCTTTCCTTCCTTTCAACCGTTTCGATCATGGTTACGATGAGAACGGAAGCAAACTGGATTTATGAAAATATGCTGAATTTCCTGCCAGTATTAATTGGCTCTGTTGCTATGTTTTTCGTTGCGGGTATTGCTCTGTTTTTACCAAATACCCGTCATAAAAAAACAAAAGGACAGCCGCGATTAGCTGTCATTGCTGTCACAATTCAGTATTTATTAGCAAGCTTTGCATATGGCAGTGGACATCTTCCTTATATGATTTTTCCTGACATAACAATTCAGTCGGGATTTACCCACCCTAATACATTTAGAGCCCTGTTTATTACTTATATTGTCGGTTTCTCCATTTTATTTCCTGGTTTTTATTATTTTTGGAAATTGTTTATGAAAGACAAAAGATATGTGAAGCAACATGAGTAAGTAATATGAATGTTTGTTAGTAGAATTGGGAAAACTGTGGTTGAACCTTATTGTAAAGGAGGTTATATGCGGTGGCAAAAGTTCTTTGTGAAGTAAATAACTGTCATTATTGGGACGAAGGAAATAAGTGTGGTGCAGATGCCATATATGTTGTTTCACACGCTGGAGATAAAGCATCCAGAAGTGAGGAAACAGATTGTAAAACGTTTAAGCCGGAAGATATGTAAGAATGGAGGACAGCAATTTATGCTGTCCTTGCCCATTTAGTAATGGCTAGGTCTCTAACTTTAATGAATCATGAAGGTCACTTCTAATTAAAAGCCCAATGTAATGTTTATAGCACTTTTATATTTTATACATATTGCAGAAGGAGTTGTTTTGATGAGCAAAGAAAGCCTAATTGAATCCTTTCGGATGGAAATGAAGGATGCTGACCAGCAAACCTATACTGCAAGTGTCGACAGCTTTACAAATCTTTGGGATTACCAATATGGTTACCTTGAGAACCTCCCAGCGGATATTGAAGACCACATAACAAATCGAGCATGGGAATTTGGAATGCTTGAATAACTAAAATCAGAATCGCCTTTCTAAGAGTTATGGCCAGAGATGGTATTTGAAGAATTTGGAGAAAAAGCCGATTTTATTTATCGACGTTAAGAAAAAACCTGGTCTCTTTTGATAAAAAGACCGGGTTAATTGTATTTAGAAGATTATAAGTAATCCGAAGTTACAATTTAATATTTGGTAGTATCCCTGAAAAAGAATTGCTAGACTTTTAAAAATAATTGCGAGGGTTTCCAAAATAATTGCTAGACCTTACGAAATAATTGAGAGGTTTTTTAAATTAATTGCACATAATTGTGAACAAACTGTAAAAAGAGCTGCAATGGGAGGGGTATTTCATCCTCCACTGATGATTAGCCCCCACCTCCTTATGAATTCCCCGAAAATTGAGCATATAGCAAACTCACTCTGCAGTTGCCAAATGTGGGTAACTGACAAGGCTCACAGCAAGGCGCTCTTTCTCCATTTCATTAGCAGTGCCTGGCACCTTTCACATAGCACCTTTCACAGGAGTCTTCTGTTTTGCTATCCATTTTGAAAGGAGGCCATGCCTTGGTGAGAACACAAATGTAATCAAGAACAGAATTCCTGTCATGGTGGCCATGGAACCTGCAATTGAAACATTCAGCCATGTTGCCGTATAGTAGCCGGCCACAGCTGATAAAGCTCCCATACCTGCACTAATGATTAACATCGTCAATAGTCTGTCTGTAAGGAGGTAAGCCGCCGCCGGGGGAACAATCAGCATCGCTACGACTAAAATAGCTCCGACACTATCAAAAGACGCAACCGTCGTAATCGAAAGCATTCCCATTTGTAAATAGTGAATGAACATAACAGGAATTCCTATCGCTAAAGCCATTTCTGGATCAAAGGAAGCAAGTTTAAATTCTTTGTAGAAAATCGTGAAAATTAACAGGTTGATAACAAGGACACTGCCCAGCATCCAAACCGCTTTTGGCCCAAGCTCATAACCGTTCCACGACAATGTATCCCATGGAATAAACGTTATTTCCCCCATTAGTGCATGGTCTACATCTAAATGGACATTTCCGCCGTACAGTGATAAAAGGATCACTCCTACTGCAAAAAGAAACGTAAAAACAACACCTATTGCGGCATCCCCCTGAACTCCTTTTCCATTTAACAATTGAACTAAAAATGCAGTTAAAAGACCAACTAAAGCTGCACCAATCAGCAAGTAAGGCCCATCAAGTGTTCTAGTCACCAAATACGCTCCAACTATTCCTAGTAAAACCGTATGACTGATTGCATCTGCGAGCATAGCCATTTTCCTTAGGATTAAAAAGCTGCCAATTAATGCACAGGATACCCCAACAAGCATTCCTGTCATGATGATCCATGCTTCATAGCTCATTTGCTCTCCATCCTTTCTGTCCTAGTGACTTCGTTTTTGGCAAAAGGGATGGCAGCCGATGATGAATCGACAGCAATTCAAACAAGCGGTTTTTCATTTCGCAAGGAATTTGGTTGACATCAAACCCATCATATTGATTTAATTGGAGGTTTGACATTTCCATTTCATGCATTAAATACATTTCATAAAGTCTTTGTTTCAGAGCTAGATCATATGTTTCTTCAAGACCTTTTTCAGTAAGCCTCCATGACATTCCGCCTGTTCGCTTCACCCATTTTTTCTTTTCAAACTCCATGATATATTTCGTGAACAGTTGATCAGAAATATTCCGCTTTTCCTTTAATTCAACACTAGATAAATCCGGCTCTGAATGCTCCCTTTCTGCCTCTTCAGTTAAGTCATATAAGGAAAGTAATAGTTGTTCCTTCGCTGTTTTTTCCTTTAATTTAACCATTCTAATAAATTGTGAGAGCAAGCCTCTTCTAGGGGCAATGATCAAGGAAATTAAAAAGATGCTTGTAGCTGCCACGATGATAAGCGGCCCTGTGGCCATTCCTTTTGTGGTTGTACTGAGCAAAGTCCCGATAATTCCTGAGATCCCTCCAATGACGCCCGAGAGTATTGTCATAACACTCAGCTTTTCGGTCCAGTACCTTGCTGCGATTGCAGGTGTAATTAACATGGCAGCCATTAAAATAACGCCTACTGTCTGCAATCCAATTACAACCGCACATACAATAAGGGTCATTAGGAGCCCGTTTAAGAAACTTGTTTTCAAACCAATCCCTTTTGCAAATTGAGAGTCAAAGGTTAATAGCTTAAACTCTTTAAAAAACAAGAAGGTGATAATCAGCAGAGTTAATGCGATAATGGTTATTAAACGAACATCCTGGCCGACCATTGATGCTGCCTGCCCAAATAAAAAGTCATCAAGACCGCTCTTATTCCCTGAGGCTGTTTGTTGAATATAGGTTAATAAAACAATTCCGAAACCAAAAAAGACCGAAAGCACCATTCCAAGAGCTGTATCTTCTTTTATCCTCGAATGGGAGACAATTGTTTGGATAAGCCAGGTAGCTGCAAGCCCAGCAATAGCAGCACCTATTAGAAATAAGAAAAGTGATTTTTGTCCATATAATATAAATGCAATACAAACACCAGGTAAAGCAGCATGGGCCATTGCATCACCTATTAAGCTTTGCTTTCTCAGTAATGCAAAGCTGCCCAACACACCGCTTGCGATTCCTAAAAAGAATGTTCCTGCTAAAACCCATTGGGTGTTGGAATTTTGCAACTGAATAAAAATTTGCTCAAGCATTCTGCTCCACTCCTATTGTTTCCCATCTACTGCGACTTGCTGATCAGTTAAAAATGTGAGGCGCCCGCCGTATGTTTTTTGTAAATTATCTACAGTAAATGTTGACTTTGTTGGACCAAAGGCTATTTTTCTCATGTTTAAAAGTAAAACCCAATCAAAATATTCCTCAACTGTTTGCAAATCATGATGAACAACGAGTACGGTTTTCCCTTTTGCTTTTAATTCATTCAATAAAGAGATGATAGCTTTTTCTGTAGCAGCATCGACACCCACAAAGGGTTCATCCATGAAATACACATCTGCATCTTGAGCAAGCGCCCTTGCCAGAAAGACACGTTGCTGCTGTCCTCCAGATAACTGGCTGATTTGGCGATTAGCAAACTCGAGCATTCCTACTTTGTCAAGGCAGGATTTAGCCAGCTCAACATCCCTTTTCTTAGGTCTTTTCAGCCAGCCGATATGGCCGTATCTCCCCATTAATACAACATCTAATGCATTTGTAGGGAAGTCCCAATCAACCGAGCCTCTTTGCGGAACATAGCCCACTCGCTTGCGCTGTTTTTTGTATTGATCGTCAAATACTTTAATTTCTCCTGAAGCTGTTGGTATCAATCCAAGAGCAGCTTTAATCAAAGTAGATTTTCCCGCTCCATTCGGGCCAATAATTCCAATCAGCTTTCCTTCTGGAGCTTGAAAGCTAACTTCCTGCAATACAGGCTTCTTATGATACGCCACAGTCAAATTTTTAATCGAAACTGGATTCATGAAAACACCTCTATTTTGTTATTAATAAGGCTTTGTTGTAAATGAAACAATGTTTATCATTTTGAATGTGCTCCCTGAGGTGAAAGGTCAGACGAGATTTTAGAGGCAATCGGTGATCCACTGACTGCTTTTATATAAAAGCCTATTTTAAAGAAGAAACAATGGTATCGATATTATGTTTAAACATCCCCAGGTATGTTCCTTCCTCAGTTCCTTCTTCCCCCATTGCATCTGAGTATAGTTCTCCGCCAATCTCCACCTCATGGCCCTTCTCTTTCGCTCCTTGAACTACTGCATTAATCGATTTCTCAGAAATACTGCTTTCAACAAAAACAGCTTTAATATCTCTTTCCACTAACACATCTACTAAATCTTGCACATCTTTTAATCCATACTCTGAGTCTGTGCTTAGCCCCTGAAGGCCCATAACCTCAAATCCATATTCCTTTCCAAAATAAGCAAATGCATCATGTGCAGTGACCAATACACGGCTCTTTTCTGGAATGCTGTCAATCTGTTCCTTTGCATAATTGTCCATCTCTTGTAATTTGGTTTTATATTCATCGGCATTAGCAGCAAACTCTTCTTTTAAATCAGGATTTAATTCTGCTAATTCCTTTTCAACTGCATCTACAGCATTTAGCCAGTTTGGTATGCTGAACCAAACATGAGGATCGTGTGCCGAGCTATTCGCTGCATCATTTAAAAGAACATCTTTTGGGATAGCATCAGCTACAGGTATAGTTGGTTTTTGCTTTTCAATCTTTTCAAAAATTTCGCCCATTTTCCCTTCAAGATGGAGACCATTGTAAAAAATAATATCGGCATCGGATAATTTTTTCATATCTCCTTGAGAAGCTTGATATAAGTGAGGGTCAACTCCAGGACCCATTAGAGAAGTAACTTCTACATGTTCACCGCCGATATTTTGGACAGCATCAGCTATTTGTGCGATCGTTGTTGTAACTTTAATTTTTCCATTTTCACCTGTTGTTTGTTTTCCGCAAGCTGACATTGCTGCAACTAATAGGATTGATATAAACATCGCAAACCACTTGTTCATTTTTTCCCTCCTGAATGTTTGTTGGACGAATTTTTTTTGACCTTATACAACTTTTAAGCTAAAAAAATTTAAGTCAAACTAAATTATGAAATTACCGCCCATTTTGTTAATATGTATTTGCCAAATACACGTTTTATTACTCGAACGAAAAATGTTTCCTATATACAACAATCTAATACAGCACAAATAAATTGTCAATAATACAAATTCGACATTTTTGCCAATAATCAACAAAAAAATGCCCTATCTAAAAGAGCATTCTACAGTCTACTTATTAAACTGATCAATTTTTGTTGTGAATTTTTTTATAGCCTGTTCATTTAGCCCGAAGCCAATACCCGGCATATCAATCGGAACTTTAATTTTTCCGTTCCGGACTTCAACCTCGGGTAGGATAATATCTTCCTCCCAATAACGGGTGGAAGCTGATAAATCTCCAGGAATCGAGAAATTTTCTAGACTTGCCAGAGCAATATTGTGAGCTCTGGAAACCCCGGATTCCAGCATTCCTCCAACCCAAACAGGAATTGCATGATCCATGCAATAGTCATGAATCTTTATCGACTCCGTCAAACCGCCAACTCTGCCTGGTTTAATATTGATCACTTTACAGCTTCCCAATTCAATCGCTTTTTTAGCATCTTCAAATGTAACAATACTTTCATCCAAGCATATGGGAGTTTCGATTTGGCTTTGCAGAAGCCGGTGATCGACGATATCGTCAGCTGCAAGCGGCTGTTCAATCATCAATAGATTGTACTGATCCAATTCTTTTAAGCGATTAATATCTGTAAGCTTGTATGAGGAATTCGCATCTGCCATAAGCGGAAGATTAGGAAAATGCTTTCGAATTTCACGTACAATCGAAAGATCTTGAGATGGTTTAATTTTAATTTTTATCCTCTTGTAACCATCCGCTAAATATGTTTCGATTTGATTCAGCATGGTTTTTTGATTAGAAATACCAACGACAACACCAGCATCAATTTCCTTCCTGCTCCCTCCCAGCTGGAGTGCTAATGAAGTCTCTTGCTTCTTTGCGTAAATATCCCAGATCGCTCCCTCAATTGCTGATTTTGCCATCTGATTGCGTTTCAGCCTTTTAAAAACCTTTTGAACTTCACTTGGATGTTCAAAAGAGTTTCCAAAGACTAAAGGAATTAGAAAATCCTTCAGCAAATGATAACAGGTTTGAATGGTTTCCTCTGTATACCAGGGAGATGAGAATGCGACGACCTCCCCATATCCAACCACACCGCGTTGATCCTCTGCCTCGACAATGATGCTTTCTCGATCTGTTACCGTTTCTAAACTTGATTCAAATGGTGTTTTTAATTTTAATGAAAGATGATGAAGCACCACTTTTTGAATACGAATCAATTCATTCACCTTCTGAAATCATTTCTTTCAATTTTCTTCTTACTAACTTATTTGACGCATTTCGAGGAAGAGCTTTAACAAATACGATTTTTCTTGGAATTTTGTATTTTGCTAAATGCTGCTCACAAAAATTCAGTAGTTCCTCTGCCTGCACAAAATTGTTCCGGACAATAAATCCGCAAGGCACCTGTCCCCATTTGGCATTTTGTATTCCGATAACTCCGGCTTCTTTTACAGATGGATGAGACAGTAGAATGTTTTCAATTTCAGCCGGATAGATGTTTTCTCCACCGGATATGATTAAATCAGAACGACGATCCAGCACATATAAAAATCCTTCTTCATCTATATAACCGAAGTCACCCGTATAAAACCACCCATCACGAATGCTCTTGGCGGTTTCGTCCTCACGTTTATAGTATCCGCGTGTTACATTGGGCCCTTTTACGACAATTTCACCTGGCTCATTCGGTGCACACATATTCCCGTCTTTGCGGATTTGAATTTGACATGGAAAAAGCGGCTTTCCTGCCGATCCCAGCTTTTTCAGACTGTCTTCTGGGGAAAGGGTAACGATTTGTGAGGATGTCTCGGTCATACCATAGGTTTGAAAGACTGGGATCTCTTTCTCCTTGCATTTTTCAAGCAGGCTGACAGGTGCAGGTCCCCCGCCAAGTAAAACACATCTTAAATAATTCGGATAATAAGATGGTCCAAGTTCATTCAAAAGCTTCGTTAACATCGCTGTCACCACAGAAATGATTGTGACTTTATCTTTGATAATCGAAAGATTTATTCTTTTTTCGTCAAACCCGGTATGGAGCACAACCGTTATGCCATATATGACACTGCGGTACAGAATGGATAAACCGCTTATATGAAAAAGCGGAACAGCCGCAAGCCAGCAGTCTTTTTCAGATAACCCAAGGTTCAAAGCAGACCCAACTGCACTCCACCAATGGTTCCCATAGGTTTGCTGGACAGCTTTCGGATTCCCTGTAGTTCCAGATGTATACATGATGGTTGCTACCCTGTCTAAAGGAAATTCCCTTTGTATATAAATATCAGCTGTCATTTTATCGCTATTATGTAATGGCTCAAGAGTTATGTAAGTGATGCTTGAACAGACTAACTCTTTAAATTCCTCATCCACTAGAACACATTTAGCTCCTGAATCTTCAACTTGCCACTGGATTTCTCTTTGTGTCAGCCGATGATTCAATAAAAGAGCCACTGCCCCTATACTATTAAGTGCATGGACAGCTGCCATCATTTCTACACTGTTTCTCATTAATACAGCAACGATATCCCTGTGCTTGATTCCTTCAGCTGACAGCCTCTGACAAAAAATCATGACCTTATCATGAATTTGTTTAAAAGTATAGTTCTCCTCTTTAAAACGAACCGCAATCCGGTCAGGAGTTAAATAAGTTCTCTGAACAAGCCAATTAGGCATACTTGTCTGGTTCTCTACCACGTTTGACACCTTCTCATTATAAAATAAAGCTGTTTTTCGATAAAAGACGATCACTTGGAAAGTTAAGTGATTAGAAGCATCAGTCGATTAGGTCTTTTAGAAAACAGCATAAAAATATACAAAAAGGATGACCCTCTGAGTGCATCACACTTTGGGAGTCATCCCTATACTAGTTAAGGATCAAGGAAATCTAGGGAATTGACCGAAGTCTGGCTTGCGTTTTTCTTTAAAGGAATCTCTTCCTTCCTTCGCTTCATCGGTTGTATAATACAGCAATGTCGCATCCCCGGCAAATTGCTGAATACCTGCCAGACCATCTGTATCTGCATTGAAAGCTGCTTTTAAGAAACGAATAGCAGTCGGACTTTTCTCAAGTATTTCTTCACACCATTTCACTGTTTCCTCTTCCAATTGCTCTAATGGAACAACGGTATTTACAAGTCCCATCTCTAATGCGTCCTGTGCGTTGTATTGACGGCATAAATACCAAATTTCACGTGCTTTTTTATGACCGATGATTCTAGCTAAATATCCAGAACCATAACCTGCATCAAAGCTGCCCACTTTAGGTCCAGTTTGTCCAAAAACAGCATTGTCTGCTGCAATGGTAAGATCACATACAACATGGAGAACATGTCCCCCGCCGATCGCATAGCCTGCTACCATCGCAATAACCGGCTTTGGAATCACCCGGATTAACCGCTGAAGATCCAAAACATTTAAACGAGGAATCTCATCATCCCCAACATATCCTCCATGTCCGCGGACTTTCTGATCTCCGCCCGAACAGAATGCTCTGTCTCCAACTCCAGTTAAAATAATGACACCTATATCGGAGTCATCTCTTGCACGTGCAAAAGCATCAATTAATTCCATCACGGTTTTTGGTGTAAAAGCATTATGTACTTCCGGACGGTTGATAGAGATCTTTGCAATCCCATTATATGTTTCATATAGAATTTCTTCATATTGGCGCTTACTTACCCATTCAATAGCCATTTATGCTGCCTCCTTTAGTATGCGTTTCCGCAGATAAAAACTCATCTACTATTGTACCAAAAATTTGCGGCCGTTCCACGTGAATTGCATGACCGGCACCATTCACTTTCTTAATTACACGCTTTGGCAGCCTATCTGCCATTTCAAAAGCAATTCGGCAAAACTTTTCATCTTTTTGCCCGCAAACTAATAGAACAGGAATGAACAGGTGAGAAAGCATGTTCCACCAAGAAGGCTGGGAGCCAGTCCCCATTCCAAGCAAACTATTAGCCAATCCCACAGGGTCATTTTTAAGCCGCTGGGAACGGATCGATTGTTGATAATGGGATGGTAATTCCTTTTGAGACTTAAATAAAGGAATGTTCTCCCACTTATCAACAAAAGACATCACTCCTGCCTCTTGAATATATGCAGCTAGCTTTTCATCACTTTTTCTTCTTTCTGACCTTTCTTGTTCTGTTTTTAATCCCGGGGAGCTGCTTTCTAAAATTAATGATTTGACTCGGTTTTTATAGGTCATTGCAAAAGATAGGGCAAGACGCCCGCCCATTGAATATCCAAGAATATGAACAGATTCAATACCTAGCTTTTTTAAAAGCTCGTTTAAATCTTCGACCATCTTCATCATATCATAATGGAAGACAGTATGAGGAGAATCCGTCTGGCCATGTCCGATTATGTCTAGGGAGATCAGTTGATACTCTTTCCAGATCTCTTTGAATTCCTTCCAATTCTCAGCGCTTCCTGTAAATCCGTGCAACAAAAGAAGAGGAGGACCCTTCCCTGTAATTTCTACATGATAGTTAACATTTCGGATTTTGACAATCATGTAAGAAACTCCCTTTTTATTTCCTGGGAAACGCGTTCTAACAATTCCCGATGAGTTTTGACACGTGTTTGTCGATTGGTTATGATTTCAATTACTTGCAGCCCTTTTTGTTGATTGGATTGAAGAGCAGCCCGTAAATCAGACCTTGTCTTCACTCTACAAAAGGCTCCACCATACATCTCAATGGCCTTTTGAAAATCAAGTCCTGATGGGGTTCCAAAAAGTGCTTCAAAATGCTTCTCCTCCTTAGATTGAGGGAGAAAGGAGAAGATTCCGCCTCCATCATTGTTTATTAATAATATGGTCAACGGGATCTTCAACATTTTAGAAGCGAGTAATCCATTCAAATCATGATAAAATGACAGGTCCCCGATAACTAAATAGGACGGAAACGAACTTGCGGCACTTACCCCTAATGCAGCGGATACGACACCATCAATTCCGTTTGCCCCCCGATTGGCAAAAATGTTTATTTGTTTATTCGTATTTTGAAAAAAGGTATCCATATCACGTATAGGCATACTGTTCCCAATGAAAAGCTGGCACTTTTCCGGCAATAAATCTTTTAAATCTTGGTAGATCGAACCTTCAAAAATAGGCTCATTGTCAGGTGATTGGTCATTCAAATGATTTCGAAAAACATGGTTTATGTTCACCCATTGTTCAAGCCAATTTGATTCTTTTTTTTCTGGAAGGATGTGAACTAGGCTTTTACAAAACCTTGTTTCATCACATTCGATCATTTCACTGCCTGCCATTGTCGGATCTCTCCACCCTCCATGACCATCAACAACCATTTGATACACTTCAGGATGATCTCTTAATAACTGGAACAATGGTTTTGATACAGGCATGGATCCAAAGCGAATGACTACTTCCGGCTTTAAATGCTGCTTAATCTCTTCATCCTTTAAAAGAGAGTCATATTGATCAATGATCGTCTTTTTTGTATGACTTCCGCTTCTTAGGTTAGACAGCGGGTCAGCTAAAATCGGAAATTGCAGCTTTTCAGAAAGGGCAATTATCCATTCAGAAAACTTTTCTTCATGCAACTCACCGCAAACAATTAATCCCTTTTGTTTTGAAGAGAGAAAATCAGCATAACGTTTTGTTTCTTCCTCATTTATCACTGAAATGGACTGAGGAAGCTGCACAAATTTTGAACGCTCCCTTAAGTCATCCCATTTGAGGTAATTCAAATCAGGCAGTAAAGGCTCTCTTAAAGGAAAATTCAGATGAACCGGACCGGCTGGTTTAGCAAGAGTTGTCCCAATTGCACGCGCAGTCACCGTTCTTATGTATCGAAGCATAGAGGATGAATGCTCTGGCAGGGCTAAATCAGCAAACCACTTTACATATTCTCCATAAAGCTTGTTTTGATCAATCGCCTGCGGTGCTCCAACATCTCTAAGCTCATGCGGCCTGTCTGCTGTCAACACAAGTAAAGGCACACGGGAATAGTGTGCCTCAATTATGGCCGGATAGTAATTGGCTGCTGCTGTTCCTGAAGTGCATACTAAACCTACTGGCTTACGGGAAGCCTTGGCAAGACCTAGCGCATAGAACCCCGCTGAACGTTCATCTATTAGAACGTGAATAGTTATCTCAGAATGATCAGCCATTAAAACAGCTAAGGGCGTTGATCTTGAACCAGGACTGATGACGATGTTCGTGACATCATTCGCTGCTAGTTCATCTACAAAATGGGCTATATACTTTGTCAGCGATTCATTATTCATGAATGGTTCCTCCTAAAGCCGACAGCATTGGGTTCAATTTAATTTGTGTTTCGTAGTATTCTCTTTCCGGTACGGAATCTTTCACAATTCCACAACCAGCATACAAGCTGACTTGGTCATCTTCTATTAGACCTGATCTGAGGGCGACCGCAAATTCTCCATTATCATTTGCATCAATCCAGCCAATTGGTCCCGCGTACCAGCCTCTGTGCATAGGTTCCAGCTCACGGATTTTTTCAATCGCCTTCTCTTTTGGATATCCGCCTAATGCTGGAGTAGGATGGAGCTTTTCAATTAAGTCCCATAACGAAAATCCAGGCTTCATTTTACCTTTTACAGGTGTATATAAATGTTGAATATTTTTCGTTTTCAAAAGAGCGGGTTCTTTAGGAACATCAAGAGTTTCGCAGCAATCTGAAACAGCATCTGATATCATTTTCACGACAAAAGCATGCTCCTCTAAATTTTTTGGATCATTTAAGAGTTCCAGCCCGAGCTGTTCATCTTCCTTAACAGTTTGTCCCCTTTTAATTGAACCAGCAAGGCATGTGGACAACAATTGATCCTTTTCTTTTTTTACAAGCCGTTCAGGGGTTGCCCCAACAAAGCACTGCCTCCCCTTTTCAAAGGAGAAAATATAACTGGATGTTTGTTCCTCGATAAGTGAAGCTAAAACACGATAAATATCGACCGTTTTATTAAAAGACAGGCTGACTTCTCTTGCAAGAACAACTTTATTGAACTCACCCCTGCGGATTTGTTTTGTTGCTTGCTTGATGGCATCAAGCCATTCCCTAGTATTCTTCTCTTCCATCCTATACTCTATTTCCTGAAATCCACATGAAAAATGGCCGCTCACAGATGCATAATTTTTCAATTCATCATAATGTTTTATGCAATGACTAAAAGAGTCATTCGGGTAAACAAGCTGGTTAATCGTTAAAAAACCATTGCCTTCCTCTAATGTATACATCAATTTCGGCAGCATGAGGTTTGCTTCTGAGAATGTATCCCATTTTTGGTCCTTCTCTTTTAAAGGATCGAACGAAAAACCTCCAAATAAAATAGGCCCGGTAGCCTGATGTGATCGATCTAAATTTATATTATTTATATAGGATTCCTTTAGCTGCTTCCAAATATTTTCGATATAATGAAAGCGATTGTTTGTGTGATCGTCTGTTGAGATTTTATCTTCTTTTCCTAAGCCAACGATTGTCAGATTATGACCAGGAGCTTTCCAAAAGAAACGTTCACCTAAAAATGCTTCTTCTCCTTGAGAATAAAACTGAAGGGGGTCGATCGGCTGGATTTTTTCAACATGACTAACCAACACGGATTTATTTTTTTTCTTAGCTTGTTCTAGCGCATTCAAAATGTTCTGTTTGAATGTGTCTTGCAATGTTGTAACCACTTACATTCCCCCAGAGTCCATAAAATTGCTTATATTAACATACACCTGTTATAAAAAAGTGTCAATAGAAGCGAAAATCGTTTAAAATGAAGGGTATAAAACGACTTCTAACATTATTATATAACTTCTCCTAAATGATTGAAAAGAAAAGGAGATATAACAATCCATGGTCATGAAAAAAACAAGAATCAGTTCTTTTTAAAAATATTGACACTTGTTTTAGATTCCCCTAAACTTACGAATGGAGCAGTATGTATATTTCAAATAAGGAGCGAACGTCTATGCATACACAATTTGAAGCCCATAATGTTCCTTCTTTAGAACCTGATAAAAATTGGCGGATATGGTGGATGCTCTTAAGACCCCATACATTAACGGCCGCTTTTATTCCTGTAACAATCGGGACAGTCATGGCGTTTAAAGAAGGCTTTATGAACATATGGTTATTTTTAGCAATGCTGCTTGCTTCGATATTAATTCAAGCAGCAACGAATATGTTTAACGAGTATTTTGATTATATACGAGGTCTCGACAATGCAGAATCAGTAGGAATTGGCGGAGCAATCGTAAGAAACGGGATCAAGCCAAAAACAGTAATGGGACTTGCCCTTGCATTCTTTGCAATTGCCGCAGCTCTCGGCGTTTATATTTGCATGATCAGCAGTTGGTGGATTGCTGTTATTGGAATACTTTGCATGGCTACAGGATATTTTTATACAGGCGGTCCAAAACCAATTGCTTATACTCCTTTTGGGGAGCTTGTATCTGGCTTCTGTATGGGAGTTGTCATCATCCTGATTTCTTATTATATCCAAACGGGAATGATAGCCTTAGATGTTTTCTTATTATCGCTGCCAATTTCAATTTTAGTTGGTGCAATCATGTTGTCTAATAATATAAGAGACCTTGATGGTGACAAAGAAAATGGCCGCAAAACGCTGGCGATCCTAATTGGACAAAAAAATGCGATTCGCTTCCTTGCGAGTATGTTTATTGTGTCATTTATTTTGATCATTTTATTTGTTGTAACGGGAATTGCAACTGCCTGGAGTTTACTCGTATTATTCAGTATCCCGAAAGCAAGACAGGCAGTTAAACAATTTATCGGAAAAAAAAAGCCGATTGAAATGATGCCGGCCATGAAATCAACCGCCCAAACAAATACCATCTTTGGTTTTCTGCTTTCTTTAGGGCTGTTTATAAGCTTTTTAATTTAATTTCCAACACGGTATACAAGTTATACCGTGTTTTTTTGTTATTAATTAAAGGATAACCTGACTTTTAAATCACAAGACAAACCATTAGAGACAATTCCGTCCCTTCCGGAAGCTTCGTCTTATCCTTTTCTTGAGTGAATTTTTTATAGTTGCATTTTTTTACAAACATGATTTTAGCAAGATGGATCAAACTAATGATAGGCATTAAATTTTAAACAAGGAAGGAGTGTGGATGGAGTGCTAAACCCACAAAAGCTAGCCGCCTTCCGCTCACAGCTGCTACAAACGAAACAAGAAATACAAAACAGATTTGGAATGAATGAACATTTTGGTCTCAAAAGAAGCCATGCCCATGATTCAGTTGGTGAGTTATCAAGCATCGACAACCACCCTGGTGATGAAGCAACTGAGCTTTATGAAAGAGAAAAAGATATTGCATTAAATGAACATATTGAAGAAGAGCTGGAAGATATCAACAGAGCCCTGCAAGCAATTGAAAAAGGAAAATATGGAACGTGTGAGGTATGTGGTAAGGAAATACCGGAAGAACGGTTAGAAGCTATACCAACTGCAACAACTTGCCGAGAGCATGCTCGAGAAGAAATCGTCTCACATAACCGCCCTATTGAGGAAGGTGTCCTTATGCCCCCTTTTGGAAAATTTGAATTTGATGGAGAAGACGTTGAAGCATACGATGCAGAAGATACCCTGCAAGAGGTTGCTCGGTACGGTTCATCTGAATCACCCTCTGACCTTGATTATCCTGTTGATCACTATAACGATGTCTATTTAGAATCTGATGACCCAGTGGGCTATGTAGAAGACTACGAAAACTTTGCAGCAACAGATCTATACGGAAACGAAGTAAATGTCTATCCTGGTATCGGCCACGAGCAATATGAAGACATGCTCGATGAAGAAGGTTTAATGACACCATTTGGTGATTTGCCTGGTTATGAGAAAGATCCATATACAGACGATAACGAGCCATCCTAATATAGGGGCTCGTTTTTGTTATCAGAACTTAGCTCAAACCTTTCAACCCTGGCTCATTTGTCGCGGAAACCAGATCGGAAATGTCGTGAACTGGAAAACATATTGGACAAACAGACACTCAAACTGGAACTTTTGCTCATTCAAAAGTCGTAGATGATAAATCATACCCTTTACCGATGATATTTTTTTATAAGGTTTGTATCATTATATCAAGAGGGTAAGATAAACTTTTGTATTCACCGGCTATTGAAATTCGCCAGATAATGCATAGAAAAAGATTAATTGAGGGGAAGGATAAGAAAACGTATGAATGTATTAATGATAAACTTTCCAGCAGAGGGTCATATTAATCCAACTCTTGGTATTGTAAAAGCATTAATTGATCGCGGAGATTCAGTTCATTATGTAACTACTAAAGAATTTAAAGAGAGAATTGAAGGCTTGGGTGCTAATGTGTACCTTCATCCCAATCATCTTAAGGGAATTACACCTCAAAAAATATCGAATATTCATGAATTTTTACAGATCCATTTAAAACTTTCCTATGATATTTTGACTGTTGTTCAAAAGTTATCTCATTCCATACAATTTGATTATGTGTATCATGATACATTCGGTGCAGGATTACTTGTCAAAGATTATTTAAACCTGCCTTCTATCTCTTCATCATCTTCTTTGGCTATACCTCAAGAACAATTTTTGAAGATACTAGAAAACCATATGGATCCTTCTTCAGGTCCATCACCAGAAATTGAAAAGGAAAACGAGGTTTTAACAGAACGGATTGAGAAATGTTTTCATGTAGAAGTAGAGAACCCTTTTCAATTTATGATGAATACTGCTAATTTGAATATTGTCTATACAAGTAGAGCGTTTCAGCCAGGTGGAGAATACATGGATAATTCATACGTATTCATAGGGCCTTCTATCACGAAACGGGTGCAAAAGCATGATTTTCCATTAGAAGAGATTAAAGACCAGAAAGTGCTGTATATTTCCATGGGTACCGTCTTACAAGGGTTTGAGACTTTCTTCCAAATCTGCATAGATGCTTTTAGAGACTTCAAAGGGAAAGTCGTTGTTTCGGTGGGGGTGGCTACTGATTTAGCTAAACTTCTGCCTTTTCCAGAAAACTTTATTGTACGTAGATATGTACCTCAGCTCGAAGTTTTACAGCATACTGACGTCTTTATTACTCATGGAGGTATGAATAGCACGAGTGAGGCTCTCTATTATGAGGTGCCCCTTGTCGTCATACCTCATACCTCAGATCAGCCTATGATAGCTGATCGATTAGTAGAACTTCAAGCCGGGTATAGACTTGATCCGCATGAATTAAATATAAAAAAGCTAAAAGAAGCTGTGCAACTAGTGTTGTCCAACGCTTTTTACCGAGAGAATGCTAAGAAGATAAGCAAGAGCTTTAAAGAAGCTGGAGGAGAAAAGAAAGCTCTATCAACAATTGACAATTATTTAAAAGAATCACTTGTTGATTGACAATAAAAATGTTTTATTACATTTTTAGTTGTTATATTTTTAAGTACCGTGAAGAATCTTACATAAAAAATGAATCAACTAAATTTTAACCCCAGTTCTTAATTTAGAACGGGGTTATGCTTGTTTGAGGTTTTAAAATTAAATAATATTATTGTCACTTTACATCAGAATGGAATAAGAGTGTTTTTCCGGATCATGTATGAGAGTTCCGAACCGTATATGAAAGTTCCCGATCGTATATGAAAGTTCCCGATCGTATATGAAAGTTCCCGATCGTATATGTGTTCCAGATCGTATATGCGGATCCCGGCTAATATCACAAAATTCTGGACAATTAACACCTGCTGCCAGCTCATAAATCGTTCCTCCG
>NZ_JACXAI010000070.1 GCF_014773385.1 Metabacillus arenae
AACTTCTGTCCTTTTTTCGCCATAAAAAATCACCCCTTAATTCAATATTGCCAAACTGTGGGTTTTTCAACATCTACTTTAAGGGGTGCAGTCTAATATAGATCAGTTTACTTTTTGAATTGCACTATTAGCATAGTAATTCTAAATTAAAAAGACATTTCACCGTAAAGTGCATAGATTTAGATCGTTTGTTTTTTCTTGAACGCTTTTCCTTTGAAGATGTACTGAATGCGAATTGTTTCGCTCGATTGAAAAAAAGAAGAGCATGCTTCTACATATTCTTTCAAAAGTGCATTTTTATAGACCTTACAGAAAAATATGTCCTAGTTTTTCATCACTCATACTCTTCTTTTTTCGAAAAAGCGATTCATTCCCTCCCTACTCTTTGTGCTATCGCTCTTCTCACTACTTGAGAAAGGTGATAGCCCTAAATAAAAAAATGTCCTTCATCGCCTTGATGAAGGACATTTTTTTATGAAAGCCTAATTATTTAATGCAAGGACACCCCTATATCAATGAACAACTATTATGCTTTTATTTCTTTTGGAGTAGATACTGTCAAACCACTTTCGTTACTAGCGCTAATAGAATCCATATGTTCGCTTGAAAAACTCTTAAGTTTGCTTGTACCTATAAAGCCAAGAATAGACACTATAGCGATATAAATTCCAATTGAATAAATTGTTCCAGTTGCCTGTATCAAATACGTACAGACCATAGGAGCAATACCGCCTCCAAAGATAGCAGGGATCTGTGTCCCAAGTGAAGCACCGCTATACCGCAAACGGGCTGGGAATGCCTGTGAAGCTAAAGCTGGAAGTGCACCAGTTTGCATACAAAATGGAATCATTGAAATGAGCATAACAGCTGCGATAACAGCTGATACACCTGTATCGACTAAACCGACAAAAACAAATCCCCAGACAAATGTTACAGCAATACCCATCATAAATAAACGTTTAATGCCGACTTTATCAGAAAGGTACCCAAAGAATGGAATCAAAATACATAGTAAGAAACTTGCCACGGTATTAGCATTCACCATAAAGGACGAACTGACATGAAAATTATTGATACTGTAATTAATCAAAAAGGTAGTGTAAATTGCAAACGGTGTATGCTCTGCTAATTTAGCTAATCCCGTAAAGAAAACCTGCTTTGGATAGTGTTTCATAACATCTACAATCGGCAATTTTGAAACGGTTTCGCCCTCTTGAACTTTACGGAATGACGGCGTTTCAATAATTTTCGAGCGAATAATAAGCCCTACAACTAATAGCAATAAACTTCCTAAAAAGGGAATTCTCCATCCCCATTCGTAGAAACTGTCTCCTGCAAGAGTGATACACAATCCTACAACCGCAGAAGATAGTAACATCCCTGCTCCTACCCCTGCATTTGGAATACTTGCCATAAATCCTTGTCGATTTTTCTTTCCCCATTCCATTGATAATAGAATGGAGCCTGCCCACTCTCCCCCAACTCCAACTCCTTGTATTAATCTCATCAAAACTAGCAGGATGGGAGCCCATATTCCAATAGAATTATAGCTTGGAATTAAACCCATAGCGGCACTGCTCAAACCCATCATCCATAAGGTAACGATCAATGCATTCTTCCGACCAATTCGATCACCAAAATGTCCAAAAATAATAGCTCCTATTGGTCTTGCTAAGAAACCAGTTGCGAAAGTTGCGAATGACAGAATCGTTGCAATAAACGGGTCCGAATCCGGAAAAAACAGTTTGGGAAAAATGAGAGCGGACGCAACAGCATAAAGTGAAAAGTCATACCATTCAATAATCGCACCAGAGGTAGAACCAATTAGCGCTCTTCTTGCCATTTTTTTATCTGAAATTTCATTTGCATTCATGCTAGACATTATTTACACCTCCGATAGATAATAATTTTTAGACTAAGTTGTCCATTTTTTAATTGCAATGACCTTTCGTCTTCTACTAGAAAAACTTTCACTCCTTTTCACTATGGATATACTATAAACAGATTATACAGAAAATTTCGTAAACTTGTATCCTGCCGATTCTGTAGGAAAATTAGTCATATTCTGTACCTTTATGTAAGGGAGACTATAAAGCAAAAGAAAATAGTAAATCTAATCTAGTTGCTGAAATTTATCAACATCATACAGGGGATGATTTTATATTGCCTATTAAATATGCGACTTGCTAATCTTTTTCCTTATAGTTTAATATGTTGATTCAGGGATAGAATTAGAAACAATGATTGAAGAGGTAGAATCTTTAATCCTACCTCCTCAATCAATATAATAGAAATTTAGTTTTTACTAATAGATTGTTGCCAAGCCTTATCAAACTCTTCGAGCATTTGGTCAGCATCTATTTTACCAGCTATAAATTTTTGAATTGAGTCACCAATTAATTGTAATACACCTTCCGGATATTTTGCCCATTGCCATCCTAAGACTTTATCTTCTTCTATATATCTGACAATTTCTTTTGATATGGGACCTAGTTCACTAGATGCTTCAATTGATTTCAAAGCAGGAATAAATCTAAATTCTTCAGTTATATACCGTTTGCCTGTTTCCGATGTTACTAACCAATTTAGGAAGTCTTTTGCTTTGTCTTTATTCGGGGAATCTTTGTATATAGCCCAATTGTTAGGTACCCCTACAAAAATTGTATCGTTTAAAGTAGAGTCATCATTTATCGGCATTGGCATAAAACCAACATTCATATCCGGATTCATTTCTACGATTACAGGATCATTCCAGTTTCCAGTTTGCATAATAGCGTATTCCTCATTAATAAACATTGTCCTAGCTGTATTATGATCTGTAATAATCCCGTCTTTATTTCCATATTTTATTGTTAACTGTATTAAATCTGTCCACTGTTTTGTTAATTCATCAGTTGCTAATTTTGCTGTTCCTTCATTAAGCCCCTTTATAAAAGCCGTTGGATCCTCGTGTTTGGCAATTGGATTATTGAATGCATGCATTGCTAGAGGAAAATAACTATTGTAATTATTAATAAAAGCATTAATACCACTGTCTTGAAGTTTTTGAGCCGCTTCTTCTAATTCACTAATCGTTGTTGGAACTTCCTTAATACCTGCAGATTCAAATAAATCTTTATTATAACCGAATCCAATTCCTTCCAAGGTTACGGGCATACCGTAAGTTTTACCATCCCTTTCCATCGGTTCTCTAGCTACATCAATAATATCCTCCACCCAAGGTTCATTTGATAAGTCTTCTACATGCTCTAACCAGTTATCAAGATCAGCATATCCTTCATTCATAAATATATCAGGCATGTCTCCAGCAGCAAATTTAGCTTTTAATTTGGTTTCATAATCCGTTCCAGTTATAGACTCTATTTCGAGATCAATAGTAGGATGTTCACTTTCATACTCTTGCTCAAGCTGCTTTAATTGTTCCACAATCTCTGTTTTGAATTGAAATATCTTCAATGTTGTTTTTTCTTCATTGTTATTGGAGTTACTATTTGAAGGTGTTGATTCGCTTGTTACATTATTCCCAGAACTGCAACCGAAAAGTAAGCCAAACATCATTGCAAAAACGGTTAAAACAAAGGTTTTTCTCATTTGATCCTCGCCCCTCTTATTTTTTTAACTTTTATCGCGAATACCGGAAATAGTGATTCAATCAAAAGCAAAATACAGTTGAAAGGTCTTTCAATAAAGAAGAAAAAAATTACTTACCCCTTTATTCCTCCAGATGTAATGCCAGCTACAATCTGCTTTTGCATAATTAAGAAGAAAACGATAATTGGTAGTATACTAATAGTCAGTGCTGCAAGTGCTAAGTCCCATTGGTTTGTATATGCTCCAAATAGGGTATTAATTGCTATTTGAATAGTATGAAGTTCTGGAAGTTGTAAAAATAAGAGTGGTTCTAGAAATTGATTCCAAAGATTAATGGACTGAAGAACTACCGCAGTTACAGTCATTGGTTTTAATAGCGGAAAAACAATACGCCAAAATACTCCATATGGGCTGCAACCATCAATAATCGCTGCTTCTTCAATTTCTTTTGGGATCGTTTTAATAAACCCATGATATAAAAATATTGTGAATGGCACAATTAAGCCCATATTAATTATAACGATTCCATGAATAGTATTGATAAGCGAAAACCATTTGCTCATCTGGACTAACGGAATCATAATTGCTTGAAATGGAATCACCATTGTTGATACAAAAATCAAGAATAACATATTATTACCTTTACTTGGATGACGTACAAGTCTATATGCGGCCATACTAGCAAAAATAACGAGAACTAAATTTGTGAAAATTGTAATTAAAATAGTATTAAAGAGCGCACTCGGTAAATTAATCATTTCCCATGCACGAATAAAATTGGTGAAATCTAACCTTTCTGGTAAACTTGCCGGATTATTTAGTATAGCTGAAAAATCTTTAAATGAATTTACTACTACAAAAAAGAATGGTGAAAGATAAACTATTGCTAATAAAATTAAAGCAATTTCGATTAGGAGAAATTTCCAACTATACTTACTTGTCCAAATCACATTTCCACCTCTTTTTTCTTAGTTATACTTACTTGAATAATAGAAAGTGTTGCTACAATTAAAAAGAAAACAAACGCTTTAGCTGTTCCTATTTCATAACGATTATTCATAAATGCTTCAAAATAAATATCCATTGCAACGGGTGTAGTCGAACCAAATGGACCACCCTGTGTTAATGCGAAGTTTAAGTCAAAAGATTTTGTTGCCCACAACGTAGAAACAAAAATGCAAATTGTAAATGCTGGCATTGTTAACGGTAAAATAATGTGTCTTAACACTTGCCACCCTTTTGCACCATCTATCTTGGCTGCTTCAATTAACTCACTACTAATACTGGATATTCCTGCAATATAAATAATCATTAAATAGCCTGATGTTTGCCATATCCCTACTATTATTAAAGCCCAAAATGCTGTTGCCTCTGTCCCCAACCAGGGCATATTAAAAAACCCTATGTCGGTGAGTGTTCCTATCGCCGGAAAGCTTTGTAAAAAAATAAACTGCCATACAAATCCAAGCAATACGCCGCCTATAACGTTTGGCATAAAGAAGGTGGTACGGAGCCATCCCCTACTTTTTAACGGCATTGTAAGTAAGTAAGCTAGGAAAAAACCAACTACATTACAAAGGATAACAGCAGTAAATGTAAATTTTGCTGTAAACAAAAATGCTTTACCAAAATTCGGATCAGAAAACACGATTAAATAATTTTTCAATCCTACTAAATTTACTTTTGTGGAAATTCCATTCCAATCTGTAAAGGAATAATAGAGACCTAAAAAAAATGGAATACAAATAACGAAAATATAAACTACTACTACTGGACCCAGGAAATATGCTTGTTGAATCCATTTAGAAGACTTTGAATTACTAATTCCATCCACCCCCCATCGGTTATTGTAGATTTAGTATAACTAAACGAATTGAATTAACACATAGATAAAATTGATAATTAAGGTGGATTATTTTAAAAATAGAGTATTATCTAAATATTCAGTTTAATGAACTTGTACCTTGGATACTCATCGCAAATTTATCATTTAAGATTTTCTAATTGGTTGGGGAATTTTATTAGATGGCAGTAATAGCTAAAAACGATATATCATTCATTTATCTTTTAACTTTCTTTTGGTAGGGTAAATTTAAACTAGCCCATTATCTAAAGACTATAAAGAGCTAGTTTAAAAGCTTTCGAAAAATCAATTTACTTATTGGGATTTTCTAGAAATCTTTTTAAATTCTTAAAACTAATCTCAATACTTTCCAATTCATTTCTTGATGAATGATCTTGTTCTAATATTAAATATTTTGCTACTCCTATTCTTTGTGCCTCGTCAATAATTGCTTTTATATCCATCGTACCTTCTCCAACCTCTGTGAAATAATCAACCTTCGAAAATTCACGCAATTTTTCCATATTAATCTCACAATCTTCTCCAATAATCTCGAATATATTATTAGGTACTGCTTGTTCAGTTAAATCTTTTTGGTGGATTAAGTCGCATCTATCGCCTAATCTTTTTAAATACTGCACAGGGTCAATTCCGCCTCTTTGAGCCCAATATGTATCAAACTCAATTTTCACTAGGTCTTTTTCTGTATTTTGCAGGATAGTCTCGAGAACATATTGACCGTTAAATTTCTGAAATTCCATGAAGTGATTATGATAATAAAAATCCATTCCGTTTTTCCTACATTTTTCTCCAAATTTGTTTAGTTGCTCGCTAAATTGTAATACTTCGTCCTGATTTTTCCAGTAACCAATTCCACAAACAATTGACTGATTTCCGATCGTTTGATGATATTCAATCACTTCATCAATAATATCTAAACTCAAGGGATGAACATGTGCTGATATAGTAGTTAAGCCTAAATCATCCATCCCTTTTTTCAATGTTTTGGCATCAATATAAAAGCCGACACCTGGATCGTCATTCGCTGCATGATTTGCAAACTCTATATTTTTATACCCGATTTCTGCAACTTTTTTTAATGCTCCCCAAAAGTCCTTCTTTAATTCATTTCGAATTGAATATACTTGTAAACCAATAGATAAACTCATATTTATCTCTCCTTTAATATGTTATTTTTATGTGTTTAAACTGACATGCTCAATTGTGACAGTTTACATACTATAAAAAGGCTATGATTCTTTCTATTTTTGCTCATAACCTATACCGTTCTTTAAGAAGTTCATTGGAAACGGTTCTGGTTTTTTACAGGTACTATTTAGTTCATAGTGCGTATTGCTTTCTGATGATAAATAAAAACCGTGCATTATTTCTAATACATGATAGGACATTTCTGCGTTTGCTCTGTGTTCCTGTCCATTGATAATGGCATTTGCCATGTCTACCACACCCAGGCCACGGCTATTCGTGTCGAATCCATGTGTTAATGGGACTTCAACAAATTCCGAATAGTTGTGTCGTTTGACATAAACAGTGCCTCCAAAATGATTTGGATCAGGCACAATAATTGATCCTAGTGATCCATGTATTTCGATATTTGGCAGCTTTGTACCCCATACATCAAAGCTTGTAATAATAGTCCCGATCGCCCCCTTGTCAAACTCCATTATTCCTGAGACGTGTGTTGGTGTTTCGACTGGAAATGTTCTACCATAATTTTGTTTACCTGTAATAATTCTTTCTTCAAAGGTTTTTCTCGTGAACCCTGATACTTTTTTTACGGGACCAATCAAATTGATTAACGCAGTTAGATAATATGGTCCCATATCAAACATTGGTCCTGCACCGAACTGATATAAGAAATCAGGATTGGGATGGAATATTTCTGGACCATGATACATCATAAATGCATTAGCAGATACAGGTTCACCAATCCAACCGTCATCTATTAATTTTCGACAAGTTTGAATTCCTGCGCCTAAAAACGTATCAGGTGCTGCACCTACTAGTAATCCTTTTTCTTTAGCTATCGACTGTATTTTTTGAGCATCTTTTAAATCAATAGCCAAAGGCTTTTCACCATAAGAATGCTTTCCTGCCTCTAAAGCACGAATATGAATGTCAGCATGCGCTTTTGGTATAGTTAGATTTATTACAAGGTCAATATTAGGATCACTTAATAGCTCGTCAACACTACAGGCTTTTGGAATATTGTATTCTTCTGCTCTTTGTTTTGCTGCTTCATGGTTTAAATCAGCACATGCCACAATATTTAAAACGTCAAACTTTTTCCCTGCTTCAAAATAAATAGGACTGATGTTTCCACAACCGATAATTCCAACATTAAGATGATTCAAAAAGCCACCTCCAATATATATTTATGAATACATATATATCGTATAAAAGTGTATTTTAATTAGCACCTAATGATTTTGAGAAATTTGGTGGATTATTTTGATTAGAAAAACTTGGCTTGTTGCCAAGACCAGTGGCGAAAGCCTTAGTTTTTCTTATACTATCAACCATAAAATATAAATTCTGATAGTAGAACGAAAAGCGCAGAGCGCGCTGGACATAGATACCACTCTTTATCACGTTAATACTTTAATTAACTTAAACTCCCTCATTAAAGTAAGGTTTCTCTTTTGTTTTCTCGGTTTTTCTCAGTATTTCAATTTTTATAAGATGAGCATATTGTGGATCGAC
>NZ_JACXAI010000071.1 GCF_014773385.1 Metabacillus arenae
TTTATTTATCAAACTCGCTTTAGCGGCTAATTAACTTGTACAACTTAAAAAAGTGAAAATTTAAGAAAAGCGCAAGCGCCTTGTTTAGCCCCGACAAGCATAAGACGCAAATGAAATGAAGGTGTTCTTTACCTTCAATTCATTTGTGGCTTATGACCTAGAGGGGCTAGGCGCTGGAGCTAGACACGAAAACTTGGTACAAAAACTTATACTTTCTTATCTTTGAACGAAAAGCGCAAGGCGCTAGTCCTTCGGCGACAAGCATAAGACGAGCCGGCATGAAGGTTGTTCTTTAACCTTCTTGACGGATTGGCTTATGACCTAAGGGCCGATGGCGCCTGGAGCTAGACAACGACAACACTCTTTAATACGTTAATACTTTAATTAAATTAAACTTTCTGATCTTATAAAACTAAACCTCGCTGGATTTCAGCGAGGTTTTTCGTTACTCTTTTTTAGAATAATAGGATCAGAATGTCCAAGATTTAGAGATCCATTGCAATTATCTTGAATTTTTTGCACCAGAACCTAATTTAACTTACTTCTTTTTATGATCCCATTTATAGGTTGCAACGGTTTTAGCTGGAATGGAACCTTCAAACTGCTTACCCTCCGAAATTATTAACTCAAACTTCGCAAAGTGAAATCGACAAATAAGCCTTGTTATAATCGATTAATATCTTTGGACCCGTGTACAATCCTTTGAATTAAGTTCTTATAATTCGGTATTTCCTGAATCAAACCAATCACTTGCCCAATAAAATGTATAACTGTTGAAAAAAACTTCCTAATAAAATGTTATATTTTTTCAACTTCATATTTTAATTGTTCACGAAAATCAGGGTGAGCGACCGCCAGTAATTCTTCTGCTCTTTGTTTAATAGATTTGCCAAATAAACTGGCAATACCATATTCTGTTACTACATAATGTACATCTGATTTAAGTGATGTGACATATGAGACGCTAAACTTAATTCGGGATTGAGTCCCTCCTTTGGCTGTGGCGGGTAGAGCAATAATAGATTTACCACTTTTAGAGAGCCCGGCTCCACGGATAAAATCCATTTGACCTCCAACACCGGCTAGTGGAAAAGGCCCGACTTGTTCCGCATTGATTTGACCTGTCAAATCAACTTCTAAGGCAGAATTAATCGAATGGAATCGGGCCAGTTTGGCATGGGTGCTTCCATTATGCGTATAACTTACAGGATGCAGTTCAATCAGCGGATTCATATGGGCAAAGCGATATAACCGTTCTGTTCCGGTTAAGGTTGTACAGACCATTTTACATCGATCAATTTCTTTATGTTCGTTGGTAATCACTCCTTTTTCTACTAAATCAATGACAGCATCCGTAATTGAACCGGAGTGAATACCCAATCCTTTTTTACTGCTCAAAGCGCGAATGATACTATCAGCAAGACTGCCAAGTCCGACTTGAATCGTAGCCTGATCAGGAATAAGCTCTGATACATACTCACCGATCTTTTGTTCATGGCTGGTAGACGTTCCTTGAGGGATCGATAACAACGGTCGCGAGGTTAAAACAAAGCAATCAATATCTTTTACATGAACCGATGTATTCCCATAAGTCGATGGCATTTGGCTGTTTACTTCAGCAATCACGCATTTTGCGCTTTGAATTAGGGAGTGTGCGAAGTCTACAGATATCCCTAAATTGCAATATCCCTTTTCATTAGGTGGAGATACCTGAATAAAAGCTATATCCATATTTGCATTTTCAATAAAGCGGGGAATTTCAGAAAGGTTTATCGGGATATAATCGCAGGCACGATTCTGGTAGGCTTCTTTTAATAAAGGAGATCCCAAAAATGTTCGTATTTGTAGGTTGGGAAAGCACTCAGCAGCTGCATAAACACACGGGCTTCCTATTATATTGTTATATAAAGTAACATCGAATAACCGGTCTTTTTGTCGAACCAATTCTTCCAAAAGGGTCTGCGGTTCACTGCAAAATGAAGACAAAATGACTTTCGACTTGGACTGAATTAAAGAAATGGCTTCTTCTACTGTTCTCTGTCTGTCCTGATAAGTCTTCACCCATTCATTTACCATCTTTATCTTATCTCCAATCTTATCGATAATAGAGGCTGACCCAAAACTAAGGCCTTTTGGGTCAGCCTCAACAGATAAATAAATCAGCTTGTTTATTATGGCCTTATAATAATTCCAAAGCGATGGCCATCCCTTGCCCACCACCGATACAAAGTGTAGCGAGTCCGTACGCCTCTTTTTCACGCTTCATCTGGTAAAGAAGGGTGGTCATAATTCTCGCTCCTGTCGCTCCCACAGGATGGCCCAAGGCAATAGCTCCGCCATTTACATTCAATTTATCCTGATCTATGTTCAGGTCTTGAACCACGCCGAGTGCCTGGGCAGCAAAAGCTTCGTTCAATTCGATCAGGCCAAAATCATCCAAACTCATGCCGGTTCGATCCAACAGTTTTTTCACTGCAGGTACCGGTCCCAGACCCATAACATCTGGTGAAACACCCGCAGTTGCCCAATCCAAAATTTTCGCCATCGGTTTTAAGCCGAGCTCGTTAGCTTTGCTCTTTGTCATCAGAACCATCGCACAAGCACCATCATTTCGCCCGCAGGAATTGCCGGCAGTTACTGTTCCCCCCTGCTTAAAGACTGGTTTTAGCTTTGCCAGCTGTTCCATTGAAGTTTCACGGGGAAATTCATCTGTATCGAAAAGAATCATTTCTTTCTTTTGTTTTACTTCCACAGGAACAATCTCATCTTTAAACCTGCCTTCTTTTATGGCCCTAGCTGCCTTTTGTTGACTTGAAAGAGCAAAGGCATCCTGTGCTTCTCTAGATATCCCATATCTCTCCGCAACGTTTTCCGCTGTCATCCCCATCCCCAGATTGCCCCAGATTTCCATAGGCTGTTGTCCATTTTCCAAATTGGAATCTACGAGAATCGGATTCCCTTCACCAAATCTAGTATTGCGTAAATAGATGGGAGCCCGGCTTAAGTTATCTGTACCTCCAGTTACAACCACATCGGCCTGCTTAAAAATAAGTTGTTGTACACCAGATGCTACAGCTTGCATACCGGATCCGCATAAGCGGTTAATGGTAAAAGCTGTTGCCTTATCTGGAATACCAGTTCGAAGCGCTGCAACTCTAGCCACATTCGAAGACTCTGTTGATTGTCTTACTTCTCCCAGTACTACTTCATCCACCATGTCAGGGGCAATCCCAGCTCTTTTTATGGCATCTTCAATCACAATGGCCCCTAATGTCCCTGAGTTTATATTCTTCAATGTTCCGCCGAATTTTCCAGTCGCCGTTCTGACTGCTGATACGATTACTACGTCTTCCATACACCCTACACCCCTTGTTCTGATTGATATTTCAGCTAAAATCTAAACAGCGACTAATACCTTTTTAAATTCTTCCGACAATAACGGAACTACTTCAAATAGATCACCTACAATACCATAATCCGCTACCTGGAAAATAGGAGCATCTGGATCTTTATTAATGGCTACGATGATTTTCGAATTTGACATCCCAGCTAAATGCTGAATGGCCCCGGAGATTCCGCAAGCAATATACAAATCAGGGGTGACCACTTTCCCTGTTTGGCCAATTTGCAAAGAGTAATCGCAATATTCAGAATCACAAGCTCCGCGTGATGCTCCCACAGCTCCTCCTAAAACATCTGCCAATTCTTGAAGAGGCTTAAATCCTTCTTTGCTTTTTACGCCACGACCACCTGATACGATGACTTTAGCTTCGCTCAGATCAACTCCGCCTGCAGTCTTTCGAACAATATCTTTGATCACAGTTCTTAAATCTTTGATCACTGGGTGATAGGATATTATCTCCGATTGAACATCCTTTTCTGTAGTCTCAAAATTATTCGCACGAAGCGTAGCAAACACTTTTCCTTGATTAAAGACCTTCTTTTCGAACGCTTTACCTGAATAAATCGGTCTCGTAAAGACCACTTCTCCCTCCTCGACGGAAACGGCTGTACAGTCGGACACCAGCCCCGCGTCGAACCTTGCGGCAACTCTCGGAGCCAGGTCTTTTCCGATTGATGTATGCCCCATTATTACAATATCCGCTTGTATTTCTTCGATCAGCTGGCATAATGCTTGAGTGTAGCCATCCGTCGTATAAACAGTTAATGTTTCATCCTCAATAACATACACTTTATGGGGACCATACTTATTTACTTCCTCAACAAGACTGGATGCTCCGGAACCGAAGATTGCAGCCGATACTTCTCCTCCCTGAGCTACTTGCTGAGCTACCGTTAAGGTTTCAAAAGATACATTGCGCAGCTTTCCATCTTTGATTTCTATCAAAACAAGGACTTTTTTACTCATTTTATCCATCTCCTTTTATCAAATAGTTAGACCACCTTTGCTTCACTGCGAAGCAGTTGAACTAGATCGCTGACCTGTTGTGTTATTTCACCCTCTAAAACTCGACCCGCCTCTTTCTTGGCAGGCAAATATCGATCATGAACAGAAGTTCGAACAGCCAAATCCTCTTCTGACAGCCCCAAATCCTCGACAGACAAACGATCAACCGGCTTTTTCTTGGCTTTCATAATACCAGGCAGGGAGGGATAACGAGGCTCATTTAATCCTTGCTGAGCGGTAGCCATGAAAGGAAGACTAACTTCAATGATTTCCACATCTCCTTCCACATCTCTTTCTACGGTTGCCTTTCTGCCTTCAATAACCAGTTTTGTAATCGTTGACACATGGGTAATAGCTAAGGCTTCAGCCACACGAATAGCTACTTGACCAGCTCCGGAATCCACGGCCATATTTCCACCTAAGATTAAATCATATTCTTGATCTTTAATCGCTGCGGCAATTATTTTAGATAAAGAATATTCATCCTCTTCCAAGCTTTCTAATTCGATAAACACACCCTTGTCCGCACCCATCGCTAAAGCTGTCCGGAGTGCGTTTTCTGCCTGGGCAGAACCAACAGTCAAGACCGTCACTTCCGCCCCATGCTCTTCTTTGATTTTTACAGCTTCCTCAACCGCGTATTCATCATAAGGATTGATGATAAATTCCACCCCATCCTCATCGATCTTGCCATTATTTATGACAATCCTTTCTTCTGTATCAAAGGTTTGTTTGATCAGAACTAAAATATTCACCTTCATTCCCTCCTAGTTACATGTTTTATTCTTTTATCTAAACCATAATGCAATTATCGTGCCATGAATTATTTGTGCGTTTCAACCAAGAAATTGCTAGGTATTTGCTTAAAATGATGCAGGATCATCCTCAACCTAATGCATTATTGCATCAAAACTTGAAGGATGTTCATGACATTTTGCATTCTGCTGTAAAATCGACAATTCGCGACATTTGGAATACCTCCATGAAGCGAAAAAAATAGAAAAAACTAGCTTATAGATCTTGTCCGAATAACCGGTACTGGCTCAAAACTTCTTTTACCAAGAGAAGTCACTATATATTCTGTACTTATTTCCCCTTCCAATTGGATTTTCTCTCCTACACTGAAATTAGCTGAACATTCACTGATAATTGGGATGAATTTAATTAAATCCCCATTAAAATTTATACTTTCATCTGCTTTAATAAATAAAATGTTCATAGTTTTTTGTAACGTTTTGTCAAGATAAGACCTTTTACTATAAATTTCGCCTCGAACTCTCATCATCTTACACTCCTTTAATTGGTAAATTGTCAGAGGGATAGGTTTTCTACGATTCGTAACTCTAACATCCTTCGTCTTAAATCGTGGATTTTCCAATAAACCATCCCAGTTTAAAGCTGGACAACACTTTTCCCTAAATGTTTTATTATAAAATGGTAGTTTCTATTGACTACTAATCCTATATAGAGTTATAGATTTCGTGCTCCCAAGCTCTTCCCGCCATCTACATGCAGCACTTGACCTGTAATATAGCGAGCTTCTTCAGATGTAAAAAACAGAACAGTATTGGCAATATCATAAGGCTGACCGATGATCGGAGTTGGCTGTGCTTTCATTAGATTTTCTTGAACCTCGGGTTTAAGGCTGCGGATCAAAGGGGTGTCAATTAACCCCGGAGCAATACAGTTCACTGTTACATTAAATTTGGCAAACTCCAGTGCCAAGGCACGAGTCAAACTCACCAAGCCACCTTTAGAAGCAGAATAATTGGATTGACCAGCTTGACCCAACCATGCCCGGGATGAAATATTTACAATCCGGCCGTATTCCTGCTGTTTCATTTGTCCAAGTACAGCCTTAGAACAAATCCATGCACCTTTTAAATTCACATTGAGGACAAAATCAAAATCTTCTTCCGGCATTTTTAGAATTAAGTTATCTCTTACAACGCCAGTATTATTAACCAATCCATCAATTCTTTGATAACGGATAATAATGGTATCTACCATCTGCTTCACTTGTTCTGAAACCGTTATGTCCGCTTGCAAACCAATAGCCTCATACCCGTTTTCTCTTAATCGATGCGCTATTGTTTCCGCTTTGGATAAATCAATATCATTGATAACTACTTTGGCACCATTCTCCGCCAGTTTGGTTGCAATTCCTTCGCCAATCCCACTTCCAGAACCTGTTACCAATATGACTTGACCTTTAACATTCATTAAATATGTCTCCTCTCAAATTTAATAATTTTGTAATTATTTAATGATTGAAACAGCCCTGGTAATGCCATGGTGACAACAACCTATCTCCTATCAATCATCGAGATCTCCAGCTGAAATGATACCTTCCTGATATGGCCTAAACTCCCATCTCCAGCTCTCAATATTGAATACGATAGGCGGCTTCCTGGCCTGTACGCTGAATCAAAAGAGTTGTATTCTATCAGAAATATCACCGCATTTTTGATCTAAATCTATATTGGTTAAAGTTATCTACTACAATATTTTGCAAAAACTGTGCCAATTTGAAAAAGGCTCATTTCTATGGGTTTATTAGAATTACTTTTCTAAATTAATAATGCAAATTTCCATTTTTGATGTAGTCATACATTGGTAGAGGTAAATATCTGATAATGACAAAAGCCTTTCACTAACTACGAAAGGCCTTTTTCTAGTTTAATCTTTTATTATCTTTTTCTTTGAAACATCACTAGTGTTGCATAAATATTGTTTAAATTTTCAGATTTATCATTTTCTAGATTGAGAGCCAAAAAAGTAAATACCCAACAAAAGGTGGCTCCA
>NZ_JACXAI010000072.1 GCF_014773385.1 Metabacillus arenae
CATTCACCACTTTCAGATGCTCGCTTTGATGAATGGCGCGAAATGTTAGACATCAATATCATGGGTGTTTTAAATGGAATCGCTGCGGTGTTACCTGTTATGCAAAAACAACAATCCGGTCATATTGTTACAACAGCCTCAGAGGCTGGCCATGTTGTTTTTCAACAAGGTGCAGTGTATAGCGGAACAAAGTTTGCTGGTCGTGCCATTATGGAAACGCTGCGCCAGGAGGAAAGAAAAAACCATATTCGCAGTACACTTATTTCTCCAGGGACGGTAGATACGGAGCTTCATAACACCATAAACGATCCTGAAAGACGTAAATTTATCGAGAATCTTCAGAGTGATATCGGTTTGAAATCAGGAGATGTAGCAGATGCTGTAGCTTATTCTATTGGCACACCTGACACGGTTAATATAAGTGAAATTCTCATGGTTCCAGCCAAACCATTAGACTAATAAAAATTTGAACATTCTTTAAATCATCCTTAGAGTTTACGTTAGGAATGCGTTTTTTGTAAGCGTCATAATTTACTAATTTTTATTGACCGTAGGGGTTTTCTGCTGATATTAAGACCCGGGAATTAGTAGCAAAAATGGCTGAAGAAAAAGGAACAACAAGAGAAGCAATTGTGTTGTGCTGGCTTATGCGGCATCCAGCAAGAATCCAGCCGGTAATTGGGACAACAAATTTAGATCGAATTAAGAATAGCCATGATGCGATTCGCCAATCGGAATTAATGACCCGCGAGGAATGGTATTCCCTTTATGTTACAGCAAGAGGCAACGAATTACCATAATGAAAAAATTAATAAGAAATGTGAAATTAAGAGCATCGGACTTAAATCCGGTGTTCTTTTTGCTACCTTCACGGTACGCATGACCAAAAAACGAAAATACATTTTAGATATGCTCATTATGTATATCTTCTTATTAGATATAAGTATTTGTTATGTGACTAGGTTGTAGATAAAATAAATGGCAAAGGGAGCAAACTTTATTTGAAGGTAGGGGATTTTTTGGTTAAACAAAATAAGTTGTTGATTTTTATATTAACAGTAGGCGTTTTCGGCATCCTAAATACGGAGATGGGGGTTATTGGGTTATTGCCTTCCATAGCCGATCACTTTAATGTCAGCATATCACAAGCAGGGTTGGCGGTGAGTCTCTTTGCTCTTGCTATTGCTATAGCTGGACCAACAATGCCGTTATTTTTTTCCGGGATCAATCGAAAGAAGGTCATGTTACTTGTATTAGGTGTGTTCGTTGTGGGAAACATTGCATCCGTATTTGTAACGAACTTTACCCTTTTATTAATTATTCGTATCGTGCTAGGTCTTTTCCATCCGGTTTATTGTTCCATGGCATTTAGCGTAGCTGCTTCCTCAGTAAAACCTGAAGCAGCTCTCAAAAGCTGTTTCAAAAGTATTCATAGGAGTATCTGCCGGTATGGTAGCCGGCATACCGATCGCAAGTTTTATAGATAATACTTTTTCATATGAAGTGGCGATGGCATTTTTTGCTATTGTAACTGCATTTGTATTAGTCGCTACGTTGATTTTTGTACCATCTATGCCTGTTGAAGAAAGACAATCTTACCGGGAACAACTTGCTGTATTAAAAAAATCCATTATGTGGGTTTCTATAGTAGCTGTCATTTTATTAAATGCTTCCGTATTTGGGGTGTATAGTTATATTTCTGAGTACTTGGGAACTGTTACCCAAATATCTCCGAATACTATCAGTTTAACGTTATTCGTTTTCGGTGGAGCTAATATTATTGGAAACATTGTTGCAGGGAGGACACTCACGAATAGTCCTATTAAGTCCATCTTTATTTTTCCTTTGTTATTGAGTTTCGTTTACATCCTTTTATTCTTCACTGGACAGTTTGTCGCACCTATGATAATTATCACATTCTTTTGGGGAATATTGGCTGGAGGAATCATGGCTAATATTAATCAATATTTGATTTCATCTTCAGCTCCAGAAGCTCCTGATTTCGCCAATGGATTATTTATATCAGCATGTAACGTAGGAACAACAGTGGGTGCAGCTGCAGGAGGGTTATTTATAGCACAAATGGGTACACAATATATTGTATTGGTGGGAATCCTATCATTGATACTAAGCTTGATAACTATTTTACTAAGAAACTATATGTATAGCCCTACAAAACAACTTTCTAAATCTGCTCTAGCCCAAGATTAGGAGCCATAAAATGGAGGTTTTCAATTGTCAAAGGATAAAAAAGTTGTACTTGTCACCGGCGGGAATCGAGGAATTGAAAATGAACTGGTCAAATAATTGGCTTTGAATGGTTTTAAGGTAATTTTGGCAAGTTGAAATCCAGAGAAGGGTTATGAAGTTGCGTAAAAACTTAAGGAGTCAAATCTTGATGTTTCTTTTGTGGCGATGGATGTAGACAATCCAGAAAACATCCTTCAAGCTGCGAATACAGTAAATGAGCGGTATGGATGTGAGCTATTGATGTAAGTATCCATCATGTGATGCTGTATTAGGGCTTTTCTATGCGATGGTATATGAATATAACTATTTTCAGATGAAGGCGTGCAAAATGAATCAAGGGAAACGACTGAATACCAATGTACCAAGAAACTTCTATGTTACTTCAGCGTGCATCAATTGCGATCAATGCCGTCAAATTGCACCTCATACTTTTTCTGAAGTTACGAATTTATCAGCCGTGACAAATCAACCGAATGAATACCATGAAGTTATTAAAGCTTTTTATGCTCTTATTTCCTGTCCTACTGGCGCAATTGGAAGTGAACAAAAGGACGGACTCTCCACAGCTATACAGGACTTTCCTTTGCCTATTATCGATAACATTTTTTATTGTGGATTTACTTCTCGACACTCTTGGGGGGCGAGTAGTTATTTGATTCTCCATCCAGAAGGGAACTGGCTAATTGATTCTCCACGTTGGTCACCTCAGTTGGTTAAAAGGATCGAGGAAATGGGGGGAATTAAATATATATTCTTGACTCGTCAGGATGATGTTGCCGATGCGAACAAATACGCTAAAAGATTTCAATCCGAGCGATTTATTCATGCCTTAGAAAAAGGGTCTCAACCTGATGCCGAACATGTAATACAAGGTATGCATTCAATACAATGGCATCCGGATTATAAGTTTATAATGGTTCCTGGTCACACAAAAGGACATATGGTTTTGCTTTATCGCAATAAATATCTGTTTTCAGGTGATCATTTAGCCTGGGATAATGAACGAAATGGTTTATCCGCACTTAGGGATGTCTGCTGGTTTTCATGGAAAGCACAAGCCGAATCTATGGAGAGGTTAGCTGAGGAAAAGTTCGAATGGATACTCCCTGGGCATGGGAACCGTGTTTTCCTTTCTCAGTTAGAAATGAAGAACGCTATGGTGAAGTTGATAGAAGAAATGAAATCTTAAAGGATGAGGAGTGAAAAAATTTGAATAAAGTAAAAATTGCAGGCAGGAAAGTTTTTCCTGTAGGCTTAGGCACTTACAATATGGGAGACAAAGCAGATAAGTTTGAACAAGAAGTAGAAGCAATAAGAGTTGGTCTTGATCATGGCGTTCAAGTTATTGATACTGCTGAAATGTATGGTGATGGAAATGCAGAGAGATTAGTTGCACATGCTATTCAGCCTTACAACCGAGAAGAATTATTTCTCATTTCAAAAGTTCTTCCTTCAAATGCCTCAAAAAAGCAATTACCGATTAGTTTAGAAAATAGCTTAAAAAGATTAAATACCGATTATTTAAATCAATACTTACTCCATTGGCATGGGAATATTCCCATTGAAGAAACGATTGAAGCCTTGGAGAAAGTAAAAAGTCAGGGGAAAATTAAGTCATGGGGTGTTTCTAATTTAGATGTTGATGACTTAAAAAAAATAATGAAATTACCTGATGGAATAAAATGTGCAGCAAATCAAGTCCGTTATAATTTGGGAGATCGAGGGATTGAGTTCGATCTAGTACCCACGATGAACAAACTTGAAATGCCATTAATAGCCTATGCCCCAGTTGCTCGGGGTGATGCTAATCTAACGAAACAAAAAGTTTTAAAGGAAATTGCTGAAAAACATCATTCAGATATTTTTCAAATTTTATTAGCATGGTGTATCCGAAATGGCCAAACAATTGCTATACCAAAATCTGGTAATCCCGCTCATGTGATAAATAATGTGAAGGCAGCTGAGATTCAATTAACACAGGAAGATTTGGAGCAATTAGACTCAATCTATCCAACACCTACCATGAAACAGCCCCTTGCTTTATGGTAAGAAGAGAATGTAGAAATTACTGTGTTGGCAAAATGGTAACCAGAGAACGCAATATATAGTGGATTGATTAATCCCTAGAAAATCTCCCATTAGGTCCTTCGTATCCAACATTTGCTAACCATAAGATAGCTCAGCCACTTGCTTTGGATTTATTGAAGCAGATAAAAAAGTAGTCGTCAGGAGCTTCTAGCGGGATTGGAGAAATCGCTATAAAAATACTCGTTTTTAAGGTGCGAAATTGGTTTTAGCAGCTCCTTGTGAGATTATTTGTAAAAACTTCAAGCAGATGATCAAGATGGTGATGAAGAAGTAATAAGTTTGTGCACTTTTTTCTTCTTCTTGATACCAACAAAGTCATTTGCTGCGCAGTACAAATAAATTATGTAATAGCATATTCAAGAATCGAGCACGTTTGTTGTAAAAAGGAGAATACATATTAGTCATGAATATGTATTCTCCTTTTATTCAATTAAAGTTAGCAATAGGTAAGCGTTTGATGTTATCTCCGGCTTTTCCCCCCTGCTCTGCACGAAGCATGCTAGTTTCCCAGCACTCCGCGTTCCATCTAACGATATGTACTAGATCATAAGTTCCTCGTTACTCACGTATTTAGGATTGTTCAATCAATTTTAATCCGCATTTTTCACGGTATTTGTTGACCTTTTCAATCATAGATTTAGTCATACCAAATCTACTTATGAGTACGTCAATCATCTCTTTGTCCGTATGATGGATAAGTTTGTGTATCTCCTCGTGGAGGATTCGTAAATTATGAAATTTATCGGTTCCTCCCAGGTGTAACGGGATATAGTGATGACAGTGTGCTTCGTGGGCAGACAAATCTATGCCTGTAATTTCACATTCCCCCATTTTCATACTGTATCGACTGATTCGATTATCCATATACTCGACACTACGATTCGGAATTGTTGATTTCATCAGAAAGCCAACCTCATGTTGGATATCTGGACGAAGACTATTGTGTATTAGCTCTCTTCCTTCCTTTGTATAAGGTATAAGCTTTGGACTAAAATTCATTGTATTTACCGTTTTCACATCAGGAATAGGAAACAGATAAACATTGGCAATTTTGAACGTTTTGAATCCCAAGCTATATAACTTTTTATACGTTGGTGGTGGATTAGAAGGATGTTCGTATTTCCCGACCTGTTTGAGACGATTATATATGAAGGCTTGCAGATCATAGGCAAGACGTGAGAACTCTGGATTGACGTGTGTTGCCCTTTTGAAGTAGTGATGAATACCCGAGACAAAACTGTTGAAGAGTAGCGCGTTTAAGGCAGAGGGAGAAGCTTTTATTCTTCGGATGTGTTCTTTGGCTTCTTCCTTGATCTTCCGCTTTTTGTCGGCTTTTATGCCTTATGGGTGCATCAAGTGGGGATTGGTGAGGCAACTACTAAGAAACTTGCAGAAGAAGGAGCAAAAATAGTCATTGCGGCTCGTCGTGAAGATCGATTGAAAGCGCTTGTTGATTCATTACCAAACGCTGATGGTTATACCAGCCTTCTTCCATCCTGTATATGTCTCTATTGCTTTATCAGTAGCTGCTGCTTCTGTTAGTGAAAGGGAAGCACCAAAAGCCATCTCTAAAGTATTTATAGGGATTTCCGCAGGTATGGTTCTAGGTGTTCCTGTTGTAAGCTTCATTGCCAATACGATTTCACTTGAAATAGCGATGTCCTTTTTCGCTGTCGGCTATCATTATTTTAGTTTAGGGGATACTTGGAGGTATTCAAACATTAATCAATATTGAATTATGTCTTCTGCTCCTAAAGCTCCAGATTTCGCGAATGGGTTATTCTTAACTTCCGTTAACTTAGGTACAACCATCGGAGCTGGTGTAGCCGGAATCATTATCGCACAAATTGGTACAGAATATATTTTATTCGTAGGTGTACTTACATTAGTGTTAGGTTTTATATGTATTTTACTCCGTCTAGAAGGTTAAAGAACAACCTTCCAGCTGGCTCGTCTTATGCTTGTCGCCGAAGGACTAGCGCCTTGCGCTTTTCGTTCAAAAACCAGTCTTAAATCTACTGAGAAAGAATCCATTTTGATCAATCTTTTTTCAAAATGGATTCTTTTTATTTATCGTAAAAAGCTGGATTGTCGGATCTTTTTTTGATCGAACTTTATTTCAAAGCAACAATGGTGCTTATTCTAGAGTGTAAGTTCTGAAAATCCTATATATCTGATAAAGAATTTGAAAATTTCGCCTGAATTTCTTTTAAAAACATATCTGCAGCAGCGGAAAAAACCTGATGCTTTTTCCAAACAATATTTAAGCCAGATTCAAGTCTTGGCTCCATCGGTCTAAAACAAAGGTTACTATCACTAGACGTATTTACTATTTTATCAAGGGCTATTGCATAACCAACACCCTCTTCAACCATAATGGCAGCATTATATGCAAGATTGTATGTAGTCACAATGTTTAATTTATCAAAATCTTCACCAAACCAATCCGCAAATTCATTTTTAGAAAATGTCTGTTTTATAGCCTGTCGTGAACAGATTAGCGGAACATTTAATAAATCCACTGCTTGAATGGTATCTTTGAAAGCAAGAGGACTGTCCTTCCTCATAATAACGCCCCAAACATCTTTGGCTGGGATATTGATATAATTATATTTTGATAAATCAGCTGGTTGAATTAAAATACCAAAGTCAAGCAATCCTTTGTCAAGCCGTTCAGTCACATCGTCTTCGTTTCCGCTGTAGAGG
>NZ_JACXAI010000073.1 GCF_014773385.1 Metabacillus arenae
CATTCACCACTTTCAGATGCTCGCTTTGATGAATGGCGCGAAATGTTAGACATCAATATCATGGGTGTTTTAAATGGAATCGCTGCGGTGTTACCTATCATGAAAAAACAACAATTTGGTCAAATTGTTACGACTGACTCCGTAGCTGGACATGTTGTTTTTGAACAAGGTGCTGTTTATTGTGGGACTAAGTTTGCTGTTCGTGCCATCATGGAAGGTGTGCGTAAGGAAGAAAGTAAAAATAATATCCGAAGCACGCTTATCTCACCAGGAACGGTAGATACTGAACTTCATACAACCATTAATGACCCTGACAGACGTAAATGGGTGGAGAATCTTCAGCTTACTATCGGTTTAAAATCAAGTGATATTGCGGATGCAGTCGCTTATGCCATAAGTACACCTGAAACTGCTGCGGTAAGCGAGATCATCATCCGCCCAACTAAACAAGTTGAGTGATGGATTTGTCACTTAAGGAAATAATGATTCTTCCTACAACACAACTGCAATGAAAGAATTGCCTATAAACTGTTAGAGGCAATTTTTTTATCAGTTAAGAAAGTTTAAGTTAATTAAAGTATTAACGTGATAAAGAGTGGTATCTATGTCCAGCTCCGAGCGCCATCGGCTCGGTCACAAGTCAATCCGTCAAGAAGGTTAAAGAACAACCTTCATGCCGGCTCGCCTTGTGCTTGTCGCCGATAGGCGGGCGCTCTGCGCTTTTCGTTCTTCGTGGTAATCTAACGGTTTAAATTCCGTTTTATTGGCCTGTCCCCTAATTGATAAAAGGAAGTGTAAAAATTGAATTACAAAAAGCTAGCAGAAGAAATCATTTACTTCGTGGGTGGAGAAGAAAATATTAAAAATGTCGTGCATTGTGCAACGCGATTACGATTTAACCTTCATGATAATAAGAAAGCGGATAAAGAAAAACTAGAAAATTTAGATGGTGTGTTGAGTGTTGTTGTAAATAGCGGCCAATTCCAAGTAGTAATTGGAAGCCATGTATCTGAAGTTTTTAAAGAAATACAATCTGCTGTAAATATCGATGGTGAAGAAAATTCAACACCATCAAAGCAAAAAGTAAATATTATTGAAAAGGTTTTTGAAGTTATCTCAGGAAGTTTCTCGCCTTTACTAGGTACGCTAGCTGGGGCAGGTATGCTGAGAGCATTATTAGCTCTTTTAACAATGACCGGTATCCTATCTACTGACAGCGGAACTTACACTATTTTATTAGCTGCCGGGAATGCGATTTTTTATTTCCTTCCCATTTTTCTAGGTATCACAATTGCTACAAAGCTTGGTGCAAATCCTTATGTAGGCGGGATGATAGGAGCAACATTACTAGAGCCTAATTTCACTGGAATGTTACAAGATCGTGGGGATATAACAGATTTCCTTGGCATCCCTGTTGTTTTAATGGACTATGCTTCATCTGTGTTTCCAGCTTTTTTCGCAATCACTATTTATGCTTTATTAAATAGATATCTTAAAAAAATCATTCATAAAGATTTGCAAATGTTTATGCTTCCTATGTTGGCTTTAATTATAATCGTGCCATTAACAACGATAGCATTTGGTCCTGTTGGTGTATATATTGCTAATTCGATTGGAACATTCATTAATTTCTTATATGCAGAAACTGGCGTATTAACTGGTGCTATCTTGGGTGGAGGTTGGACCTTCCTTACCTTATTTGGCATACACACCGGATTCACACCTTTTATGCTTGAAAATTTAGCAAATGGAGGAGATCCGATTCTTGCATTAGTGTCTGCGGCTGTCTTCGCACAAATCGGTTTAGCATTCGGTGTTTTCTTAAAAACGAAAGATAAAAAATTAAAAGCACTGGCTGGCTCAACATTGATGCCTGGACTATTTTCAGGAATTACGGAACCAATCCTTTACGGTTTAGCACTTCGGTATAAACGTGGACTTATTTATATAGCAATAGCTGGGATAATCGGTGGTGGTGTCAGTGGTTTACTTGGAGCAGTAGCAACAGCATATGCCTTTCCTTCTATGTTGAGTGTTCCTATATATTCTCCATTAATTTCTTATGTTATTGCCATGTTTGTTGCATTTGCAGTTTCAGCCGGATTAACGCTTGTTTTAGGTTTTGAAGATAAGAAAACAAAAGCAATGGACGAAAAGAAATTAGAGTCAGAACCATCATCTGAAAAACATGAAACGATTTTGAGTCCATTATCTGGTTTAGTTAAACCATTAAAAGAAGTCAATGACTCTGTATTTTCTTCTAATGCGGTGGGAAGAGGTGTTGCAATAGAGCCGACAGAAGGACGAGTTACCTCTCCTGTGAATGGTGTTGTGACGATGGTGTTCCCAACCTATCACGCAATTGGTATTCAATCGGATGAAGGGGCAGAAATATTAATTCATATTGGAATTAATACGGTTTCGTTACAAGGAGAACATTTCTCATCTGAAATTAAGCAAGGAGACCGAGTGACTCAAGGACAACATTTAATTGATTTTGATGTCGAGAAAATCAAAGAAGCCGGCTATGAAGTAATTACGCCGATTATCATAACCAATACAGATCATTATATTGATTTTATTGAACTGAAATCCAATACCGTTCAAGCAAAAGAAGAATTTTTAACATTAGTCGCGAAATAGTCGTGATCCTGCATAGAGAGGTTACTATATCGTGGGACAAGCAATTATAGTCCCATGATCACTTATACTAAATTGATTTCCTCAAAATAGTGGGATATAGAACAATGCTAATACTACAGTTTAATAGCTATTTTTCTTTCTAGCAATGCAAAGAAAATGAACTACTCTACATGAAAAGAATGAAGGAGGAATTAGTAAATGAGGGAATTTAAAAAAACAGTCTTCCCTGCAGGTTTCTTATGGGGCGGAGCAACGGCAGCTAATCAATGTGAAGGTGCGTTTGATGTTGATGGTAAAGGGATATCTGTGGCTGATACAATGCCTAGAGGTAAGGATAGATTTTCAATCATTGCTTCACCAGACTTTGATTGGGAGATAGATCAAAACAAATACTATTATCCAAACCATCTGGGTATTGATCATTATCATCGATTTAAAGAAGATATTGCTTTATTTGCAGAAATGGGATTTAAAGCTTACAGGTTTTCAATTGCTTGGAGCCGAATTTTCCCAAAGGGTGATGAAGTAGAACCTAACGAGGCTGGACTGTCTTTCTATGAAGAATTGATTGATGAATGTTTAAAATACGGAATAGAGCCTGTGATAACAATTTCTCACTATGAAATGCCAGTTCATTTGGCAAAAGTTTATAATGGCTGGAAAAACAGAAAGCTGATTGGTTTTTTTGAAAATTATTCAAAAGTTGTATTGGGACGATTTGCTAATAAAGTGAAGTATTGGATGACTTTTAACGAAATCAATTCTGCAATGGAATTTCCGGCTCTATCTCAAGGGCTGAGTGTATCTTCAGGCGCTCAAGACTATACAAATCGTTTTCAAGCTTGGCATCATCAATTTGTTGCGAGTGCTTTAGTAGTAAAAATTGCTCGTGAGCTAAGAGATGATATTCAAGTAGGGTGTATGCAGATTTATGCCCCGTTATATGCTTTTGATTCGAATCCTGTAAATCAGTTTGCTTCCCAATTAAAGCAACGAGCTTTTGATTATTTTACGAGTGATGTTCAAGTTCGTGGATACTACCCAAGCTATTTCAATCAATTACTAAAAGAGTACGATGCAAAAGCTCCAGTAATTGAAGATGGAGATGTAGAAATTCTAAAAAACAATACGGTGGATTATATCGGATTCAGTTATTACATGAGCATGGCAATTAATGAGACCAACTCTGAAAAGAGCGATCCAGCTTCAGGAAATCTTATGCAAGGAGTTAAGAATCCATTTTTAGAATCTAGTGAGTGGGGATGGCAAGTTGATCCTTTAGGGCTCCGAATCTCGATGAATGATCTCTGGGATCGCTATCAAGTTCCCTTGTTTATCGTTGAAAATGGGCTCGGTGCAAAAGATGAAATAGATGAAAATGGTGAAATTAACGATGATTATCGAATCGATTATTTGAAAAAACATATTATTGCTATGCACGAAGCTGTGGAAGATGGAGTTGATTTAATAGGATATACGCCTTGGGGATGTATTGACTTAGTAGCAGCTTCTACAGGAGAAATGAGCAAACGTTATGGTTTTATTTATGTTGATTTAGATGATAACGGAAACGGTTCTCTTGATCGTATAAAGAAAAAATCTTTTTATTGGTATAAAGATGTCATCGCTACAAATGGAGCAAAATTAGAATAAACGTCAAAATGAATGATTAAAGGATGTGGAACAATATTTTATGAAGAATTCTAAAAGTTTACTTATATTTATCTTAGCAGTTGGTGTATTTGGTATTATCAATACCGAAATGGGCGTAATTGGTATACTCCCTGCCCTAGCGGATCATTTTGATGTCAGTGTTTCTACAGCTGGTTTAATGGTAAGTCTTTTTGCGCTAGCCATTGCCATTGCTGGTCCAACTCTACCATTAGTATTTTCACGTATAAATCGAAAAAAAGTTATGTTACTTGTACTAGCTATTTTCATTATTGGGAATGTTATTTCCATTTTTACAACTAATTTTACAGTAGCCTTACTAGCTCGTGTTATACCAGCCTTCTTCCATCCTGTATATGTCTCTATTGCTTTATCAGTAGCTGCTGCCTCAGTTAGTGAAAGGGAAGCACCAAAAGCCATCTCTAAAGTATTTATAGGGGTTTCCGCAGGTATGGTTCTAGGTGTTCCTGTTGTAAGCTTTATTGCCAATACGATTTCACTTGAAATAGCGATGTCCTTTTTCGCTGTCGTAAATATTTTTACATTTATTGCGACTTTACTATTTGTACCTTCTATGCCTGTGAAGGAAAGACTTTCTTATGGTTCTCAGCTAAAGATTTTAACGCATGGAATTACTTGGCTCTCTATTTTGGCAGTTCTTTTCTTAAACGCAGCCATTTTCGGAGTATATAGTTACCTTGCTGAATATTTAGATGTTGTAACGAATATGTCATTAAATATAATAAGTACCATGTTACTTGTCTACGGCTTAGCTAATATTATTGGGAATATTATCGCAGGCAGATTACTTACGGACTATCCAATTCGTTCTGTCACAATCTTTCCTATTGTATTAACTGCTGTTTATATTATCTTTTTCTTTGTGGGTGAGCTTACTGTACCTACCGCTATTATCATTTTAGTTTGGGGGATACTTGGAGGTATTGGTGCAAACATTAATCAATATTGGATTATGTCTTCTGCTCCCAAAGCTCCAGATTTCGCGAATGGGTTATTCTTAACTTCCGTTAACTTAGGTACAACCATCGGAGCTGGTGTAGCCGGAATCATTATCGCACAAATTGGTACAGAATATATTTTATTCGTAGGTGTACTTACATTAGTGTTAGGTTTTATATGTATTTTACTTAGAAACTATATGTATGGACCTAAAACTAATCAACTAAAAGAGCGCGATTATTGAACAAACATAGGTAGAAAATAATCAATCTCTTTTTTTAAAAAAAACCAAACTTAAATCTACTGAAAAAGAATCCATTTTGATCAATCTTTTTTCAAAATGGATTCTTTTTATTTATCGAAAAAAAAGCTGGATTGTGGGGTGTTTTTTTGATCGAATTTTATTTCAAAGCAACAATAGTGCTTATTCTAAAGGGTAAGTTCTGAAAATCTTATTCATCTGATAAAGAATTTGAAAATTTCGCCTGAATTTCTTTTAAAAACATATCTGCAGCAGCGGAAAAAACCTGATGCTTTTTCCAAACAATATTTAAGCCAGATTCAAGTCTTGGCTCCATCGGTCTAAAACAAAGGTTACTATCACTAGACGTATTTACTATTTTATCAAGGGCTATTGCATAACCAATACCCTCTTCAACCATAATGGCAGCATTATATGCAAGATTGTATGTAGTCACGACGTTTAATTTATCAAAATCTTCACCAAACCAATCCGCAAATTCATTTTTAGAAAATGTCTGTTTTATAGCCTGTCGTGAACAGATTAGCGGAACATTTAATAAATCCACTGCTTGAATGGTATCTTTGAAAGCAAGAGGACTGTCCTTCCTCATAATAACGCCCCAAACATCTTTGGCTGGGATATTGATATAATTGTATTTTGATAAATCAGCTGGTTGAATTAAAATACCAAAGTCAAGCAATCCTTTGTCAAGCCGTTCAGTCACATCGTCTTCGTTTCCGCTGTAGAGG
>NZ_JACXAI010000074.1 GCF_014773385.1 Metabacillus arenae
TTCACCTCACACTTCAAGTATGGACACATATAGAGAGGGCTAAAAGCTTATACCGTCTAAAGACGGTGGAGTTGGACCACGCATTTGTAAATTAAAAAAATTGTAACAATTATGGCTAGTTCTACTATAGCTTTGCCGTTATTTACTCCTTTAGACTCTGTTAAAGTTCAAGAAAATTCTGCTATTATAAGGAGAGGAACGCAATGAAAAATGGTTTAAAATTAAGTATTTCTCTTGTTTTGGTTTTTTTAATGATTTTTAATATCTCAATGCCTGTTTTTGCTAAAGGTGAAAATAGTAATCCAGCATTAGAAAGAATAAAAGAATTGCCTACTAATGAAAAACAACTCCTTCAAAATGCAATCGATAAACCTGGTTTTACCAATGTTTCAGAATTATCAGCATCCAACCGCAATGTAGTCAATAAGTTTACAAAAAACCCGCAACTTTATCTAGCTGATGCCGCGGTTGTGAATAATCAGGTTGTTTTACTCTATAATACTTCTGATCTAAATGTTATGATAGCCAGTACTAATGGTCACGTTGAAGTGGTAGAGAAAAAAAATGAAAATACTTTTATAATCAATGGCAAAACACATAAGATTAAAAATATATATGAAGAAGAAGCTGTACGTGCTTCAGAAGAGCCAATAACTGCATCTTCTAATAGTTGGGTTGAAGGTTCTAATCCTGGTGGTACTTGGTATGTTAGTTCAACTAGTTGGCACGATCTTCACTTCGAGAACACAATTGGGACTTATACTGTTGGTGCCCTTGCAACAATAATTTCATTTTTTGTGTATCCTGTAGCTGGAGTTGTAATTGGAGTAGCTTCACTGCTCTTGGGGTCCGCTTATACGAATACTAGTGTAGCTAAAGTATATAAAACTGCTTATAAGCATAAGTATCCAATTTATAAACGAGATCACTTTCGAGCCTATGCGGTATATCAAGGGAATAATATCTTCTTAGGAACAGAAAATAAATACTATCACAGGACTCCGGGGGTGTAATATAAAGAAATATATGGGGATTATTTTCCCATATATTTTTTAATTCAATAAAAAGAAAGCACCTTAACGAGATCTTACGGGTTTTATTTTAAAGAATCCCTAATATTATATATAAGGGAATTAATTGGGGGCTTAATATGTTACATTCGGAAAACAACTTTAGGAGGGATTTCATTGAATCAATATATATTTTCAGTTATAATCCTTTTAGTTTTTGTAGTGATCCATATAATTATGAAAAACATCCTTAATATCAAAAAGAAAAATGGATATACACATGTTAATAAGATTCATAAACGACTTGAACAAGTATTAATTGTATTAGCTTTAGTATTATTGTTTTTAATTGGTTTTGTATTTAACTATCGATTAGAACCACACTATTTCGTAGGAATTATATCAATATTATTTGCTTTTCGTGCATTTATGGAATGGAAATTTGAGAAAGTATCAAGACAATATATTCTAAGTATTTTAGCGACTAGTGCATTATTAGTTATTTTCATAGGAATAGAACTTTTCTTCATATAATTTACAATTATTTCGGCAGTAAAGAGCATGGAACTGGTTAGCTAAATAAGAAAGAGCCAAACGACTTGACCTTCCCTATAAAACATTAAGAATATTAAGCCCACTCTTAAGGTAATCGCCTAATAGTCCTTTTATGTAAAGTATTTTTTGGTAGTTAAGATCCGCAGATTGGACGATCCCATGAAGTTTATGGAGATGAAACTGGGATAAATTGGCAGAAAAATTTAAATGGAAAAATTAGAATAGTCTTCCTCATCCTCGCTATTGTAGGAATCCCTTCTTTCTACACTATATATTAGATAAAAAGGCGCAGTCGACTGAGGGACGTTAGTCCTTGATCGCTGCCCTTTTTTTTCGTTTATTTATTTATTTTAGATTATCAAAAACAACATATGGATGGAGGAGGCATCTCTAATTTAGCTAATCTTTATCATTTTGAACATAATTGTTATTTGGCATCAATACATTTATCAGATCCTCTATACATAATAATCTAAAACACCTTTAACATATATTAAAAGCTATTAGATGATACTGTTAAGAAATATATAAATTTCCCACCAAAAAGTATAACCCCTTTACTTAAAAAACATTTTATATTCATGAACAAAATTATTTAATGCGAAGTATTTAGTCTACTACGATATTAGGGTTACTCTAAAAACTGGCCCTAAAATGGAAAATGGCGCTTATCCTTGTTCAAGGATAGCGCCCGTTTGCTGAAGACTCGAACTCAAGATAGCTTGTAATATGATCTTCGATTGAAGCCCCCGATTGTTGAAAATGGCTTTTCAATCTAGTCATTAGAATAACGTTCTGAGAGTTTCTTTTTATGTGACTGAAACACTTCTTCCAGAGAAATACTGTACTTGTTTGCAATCACTATTAAATTACCTAATACATCTCCTAACTCTTCGGTTAACTCCTGTTTATTTTCCTCGTAAGATCCCTTTACTTCATCAGGCCTATCTCTACCTATTTCAAGGGCTCTTATAGCTCTTGCAACCTCGCCTGTTTCTTCTGCTAAAAAGCCAATACGAATAAAAATGTCTAACTCAGACCAGCCTCTACTTTCATAATAAGCCTTTACCCATTTTTGAAATTCAGTTACATCCATTTTCATTCAACCTCCAATTCAATACCTTAAGTTTAACAAAATATCGAAAGTTTTATATAATCTTATACGGTGATTTCTTTAGGGGGCGATTTATAGTGAAAAAGTTAGCCGTATTTTGCGGGTCGAGCAGTGGAGCATCTGATGTCTATATAGAAGGTGCAAAAAAACTTGGTAAAGAACTAGCTAAACGCAATATTGCACTTGTTTACGGTGGAGCGAGTGTTGGAATTATGGGTGCTGTTGCAGATTCAGTTCTAGATGAAGGAGGATACGTAATTGGTGTTATGCCAAGTTTTCTAGATAATAGAGAAATAGCCCATAAAAACTTGTCAGAGCTGATCATCGTAGATTCTATGCATGAGAGAAAAGCGAAAATGGCAGCTCTAGCAGATGGATTTATAGCATTGCCTGGTGGGCCAGGCACACTAGAAGAGTTCTTTGAAATTTTTACGTGGGCTCAATTAGGGCTTCATCATAAACCATGTGGTCTCTTAAATATTAATCATTATTATGACCCTCTTATCGCGTTATTTAATCATATGTCTGAGGAACAGTTCTTACATGAAAAGTACCGTACTATGGCATTAGTCGATAATGAACCAAAAGAGATACTTGATAAATTTAATACATATGAACCACCAACCGTAAAAACTTACATTACTGAAAAACAGATCTGATAGAGAACAAAAACAGACCTAGTTCATTACCCTTGGTCTGTTTTTTGTCTATTTAAAATGAGTTTTTACTTAAATCCATTTCACATTCTGGCCCAAAACATTCCTATAGGAATGCGCCCTCGTATATTATTATTAACCAGATTTTTGCTGGTTTTAAATTATTAAACCTATTCACAAGGTATAATGATTTAATTCAGATAGAGGTTGTCGCTCGCGCCCTTGAAGCTACGTCTTCGTGTTAAAGACTGACACCTCTTTCTTTATAGAACTATTCGAATGAGCTGGATGACACATAGTTGTCGTATATCGAACGAGGTTGGATATCTATAAAGTAAAAG
>NZ_JACXAI010000075.1 GCF_014773385.1 Metabacillus arenae
GTGCTTACTTATTTCGACAATTTGGGGAGGTACTCCTTTTTTTGCGTTTCAAAACCCTTGAGGCTCTAAGGATTCAATTTATGAAATTCATTCAATTAGATAATTTTTTTAAATCCAAGTTTGAGAACTTTTTTTCTTTATATTTGTTTGTAAACTCTTCGATAATATTAGAAAGGGCAGCACTGTGGATAATTTTTTTACCTATGTTGGAATTTATAGGGGAGGATTTAATTAAAGTAGAAGGATGGCTAATTACAACGATCCATTCAACCGGAATTTCAGGTACTTTATTATCTTTAAGCCAAGTGGTTAGCTGGTGATGGTGACGTTTTACTTGTGAAATGGGATCCGGAAAAGCTTCCTCTTTTCCATTTGAATTTCGAATAAGCTGATGAAATACTTGGTCAAAAATAAGAGTACCAGAGATATTTTTAACTTCTATTATGAGGAAAAAAGCTGGGTTACATATTAATGTATCTATTTGAAAAAAAGCAGAACCATTTAAAAGCCTTATATCATGTAAAATAAAGTTTTTGTCATTATGAAGAATTTTTAAGTGATAATCTACAGTTTGCTCTCCGCGATAGCCAGCCATTGTTTTTGCATATTCTTCTTCAATATCTCTACGTTTTTCATGGTTTAAAGGTAATCGCCTCTTTAGAGCCTCTAATTTTTGCAACTTCAACGGCACTTCTCTTTTTTTTTACAATCACATAATCACTCCAAATAAAATATATTAGTCTATTTCAAATTCGATCAATCTTAGAATTCTCCTTCTTTGAATATATTAAATTTACTTTTTTAAACAGTCGTAATGGACTGTACTTTGTTTATTATACATATTTGACTTTCTATGAGAGGATTTCCACTTTCTATGCTAGTTCGGGTCAGAGCTATGAGCAGAAATCGGGGATTCTATGAGCGATTTTCTACTTTCTATGAGCGATCTCCAACCTATGAGCGAATTCCCTCCTTCTATGCTCGATTGGATCGGGTCTATGAGCGAAATCGGGGATTCTATGAGCGATTTTCTACTTTCTATGAGCGATCTCCAACCTAATGAGCGAATTCCCTCCTTCTATGCTCGATTGGATCGGGTCTATGAGCGAAATCGGGGATTCTATGAGCGAATTCCCTTCTTCTATGCTCGATTGGATCGGGTCTATGAGCGAAATCGGGGATTCTATGAGCGATTTTCTTCTTTCTATGAGCGATCTCCAACCTAATGAGCGAATTCCCTCCTTCTATAAGCGGTCTCGCCGTTAAAAGGGCACCGAGTAAGAAACTAGTTAACTCCTCCCTCCTCCTCTTCCTCCCGAAACAAATGATGCAGCAGCCCTTCCCTGTTTTCTAAAAAATATTTTGTAATTTGATAGTGATCTGTGTCTTCGTAGTTGATTTTCTTTATTTCTCCGTCATCGAAATTGAATATTTCAGCATTTGGATAACCGAGTAGGATTGGAGAGTGGGTTGCAATGATGAATTGGGACTGACCCTCTTTTTCCAGGTCATGGATGATTTTTAACAATGCAAGCTGTCTGGCAGGGGATAATGCGGCTTCGGGTTCGTCCAAAAGGTAAATGCCCTTTTTTCCAAAACGATTTTTAAATAAAGATAGGAAGGATTCACCATGGGATTGCTCGTGAAGAGAAATTCCTCCGTACGAAGCAAAAATATCATCGGGATTTTCTCTTTGCAGCTGATCTAGATAGCTTGCAAACTGATAAAACGTTTCCGCCCTTAGAAAGAAACCATTCGTTACTTTCGGCAGCCAGGACAACCTCAAGTAGTTATGTAATGTGGACACAGTATGTTCCTCTTCAAATCGATTTTGCGTACTGCCCCCTGCTTTGTTAAATCCAATTTGAGCAGCAATTGCTTCTATGAGCGTAGATTTCCCTGACCCATTTTCCCCAACAAAAAAAGTGACGGATTGTTTAAATGAGAGCTTTTTTAATTTAAAGATTACTGGAATCGAAAATGGGTATTGTTTAAAGGATGGGATTTGATCTCGTAATATTGTTACATTTTTCAAAAACATATTGTCATCACCTGTTTCTGCATGTATAAAGGTAATAGGAATGTACCTTGAAATTTGTTCAAATTGAATTTGATTCTGTATTTGAATAATAACATGAAAAATCTTTCGCTGATCAGCTAATTTTTTTGAAACTTTACAGACTCTTCTACGTATCTTAATTAACAAAACTCGAAAGGAAGACTTGGATTGTTACTAAGAAAAATAATGTCTAAGCTTGGTATTGGTTCAGCAAAAATTGATCTGATTTTAAACAAAGAAACCTATAGAAGAAGTGATATCATTGAGGGTGTCTATAAAATTCAAGGCGGAACAATCGAACAGAAGTTAAAAAGAATTGAATCTGAATTAGTTCAAACGCAAGAAAATAATGAAGAAGGAAATGTTATTTTAACAAACTTGATTTTAACCTCTGATACTGTCTTTGCTGATCATGAAAAAGTAGTGACTTTTTCTTGTAAACTACCGGGAGATATTCCTCTTTCAAACGAGGAAATCTCGTACAAATTTGTAACTAGATTAGTATTTGACGACGGTGTCGACAGCTTAGACCATGATAAAATTGAAATAATTGCATAAATTGAATAGATTCCATTTCGGTGGTTGAGCCATCGTGTAAAAAAGCATTCCTTTAGCAGGGAACGCTTTTTTACTTATTTTAAGAAAATATGCTAGATCATTAAGGAGGCGAGGACGTTGGCAGAACATCTTTTTCATTTAACTGCAAATTGGCCCGGGTTAAGAAATGATATAGGGGATATCAAGGCAGGAAATTTAGAAACACAGGTTTCCATTCCTCCTGAAATGGATGGACCAGGGGTCGGCACTAACCCTGATGAAATGCTGCTTGGAGCAGCAGCGACTTGTTATATCATAACACTTGCGGCTATGATGGAACGCAGTAACCTCGATAAGGAAAGCTTAACGATGGAATCTATTGGCGTAGTAGATGTCACAAAGGGTGTGATTACTTATAAAAAAATCATTCATCGTCCTATAATCGTTTTAAAACATAATGCGACTGAAAAAGATTGTAATTTAGCTAATAAACTTGCTCAACAAGCTGAAAAGTCATGCATGATTTCCCGAGCGATAAAAGGGAATGTGGAAATTAAGTTAGAAGCCGAAATAAAAACAGCTTAAGCAGGATAAAGATTAGGAACAATTTGGCTGAAGGAGTGTTGGCCGGAAACTGTTTAGTCAATCATCAAAATGGTCAGTCAGAACCTTAAAAATAGAGGCGGCACTTATAGATAAGTGTGCGCCCCTCAATTATTAGTAGATGAAAAGATATGAAATTACGAAATAATCCCATCGATTATTCCATATTCCTGTGCCTCAGAAGCAGATAAAAAGTAGTCCCTGTCTGTATCCTTACCCACCTTTTCAATCGGTTGCCCAGTCCGTTCCGCAATGATTTGATTCAAATGTTCTCTTAGCTTTAATATGCGTTTGGCTGATATTTCGATTTCTGTTGCCTGGCCTTGTGCACCACCGAGCGGTTGATGAATCATGATTTCGCTGTTTGGAAGTGCGAAGCGTTTACCTTTCGTACCAGCGATTAAAATCATCGCTCCCATTGAAGCTGCCATCCCTGTACATATCGTTCTTACATCAGGCTTAATGTGCTGCATCGTATCATAAATGGCAAAACCAGCCGATGTGGAGCCACCCGGGCTGTTAATATAAATCGAAATATCTTTTTCTGGATCCTCAGCCGATAAAAAAAGTAACTGGGCGACAATTGTATTTGCAATTTGATCATTTATTTCCGATCCAAGCATAATAACACGATCTTTAAGCAGTCTTGAATAAATATCATATGAACGTTCACCATAACTTGATTGTTCGATGACATAAGGAATCGTCGTCATTAGTAATCTCTCCTTTTTGATTTTTCTTTGTTTTTGCATACTTTGCTGCTATTTCACAAAGTCTAACCTTCAAAAAAATAAGGTATATCGTGAGACTTGAAGCAATCTGTGATACACCGATTGTCTGTATTGACAATAGCAACTATCTTTAAAAAACCAAAACAAAAAACTACCGGAAAAGTAAAATGTACCCTATAGAGTAGACATTAAAAAAAAGTCTACCTATAGGGTACTTTTTTGTATAATTAAGAAAAACATGGGGAATGGAGAAAGT
>NZ_JACXAI010000076.1 GCF_014773385.1 Metabacillus arenae
TCAGAAAGCATTCCTGTATTAAAGCAAAATGGGGTTTGAATAAAAAAAGTCCCCTTGGTATGATACGAGGTGTCCAAAGCTGCGCAGCACAAGGACCCTTAAATGACCGAAGGAGGACTTCAAATGAAGTATAAACAAAACGAAAAGATTTTACAACTCACAGAAGCAACTTTAATTGTAGGAATAGACATCGCGAAATACAAACACGTAGCTCGAGCACAGGATTTTAGGGGAATCCAATTTGGGAAACCACTTACGTTCGAAAATTCTTTCACAGGGTTTACCAGTCTCATGACCTGGGTCGAAAGCTTAAAAATGAAACAAGGAAAGACAGAGGTTGTGTTTGGGATGGAGCCAACAGGCCACTACTGGCTTCCCTTAGCCTATTGGCTAATAGACAAAGAGTTGAAGGTAGTCGTCGTGAATCCAGCCCATGTGAAAAAATCAAAAGAGCTTGACGATAATTCGCCAACTAAAAACGATGTAAAGGATGCACGAGTGATTTCCAGACTCATTGAGGATGGCAGGTATTCTGAGCCAAATTTACCTAAAGGGATGTATGCGAATCTTCGTGAAGGAATGAATTTGTATGATCAACTGATGAAAGACCTTCAAGCTGTTCAGGGGCGGGTTCATCAATGGATTGACCGATACTTCCCTGAATACTTACAGACCTTCTCTGAGTGGGAGGGGAAAGCATCCTTACAAGTATTGCGAATGGGTTTATTCCCTGATGAAATCGCTAAATGTCAAGAAGAAGAGATTCTTGTTGAAATTCGGAAAGAAGTAAAACGAGGAGTTGGAATTAAGAAAGTCCGTCAGCTAAAGGACGCTGCTCGAAGTTCGATTGGGATCAAAGAAGGAAGAGATCTGGCCAGATTAAAATTAAAGACGTTATTAGCCCAATATGACTTGATTCAAAGAGAGATAGCGACCGTTTGGGAAAGAATAGAAGAACTACTCCAACAGATCCCTGGAGTAGAAGAAATGACGGGAATTTTAGGAGTTGGAGAAAAGACAATTGCCGCATTTTTTGCAGAAATAGGCGCCATAGAAAACTATGATCATCCTGATCAAATCATAAAATTAGCAGGGCTAAATCTTAAGTTGGCCACGTCTGGAAAGTGGAAGGGCAAAACCGTCATAACAAAAAGGGGACGGCCAAAATTACGATCTTTATTATACAAAGTGATTCTGCCATTGGTCGCTAAAAACCCAGCATTTAAAGCCCTACATCACTATTTTACAACCAGAAAAGACAACCCATTGAAGAAGAAACAATCGCTGATTGCCCTATGTAGTAAATTGATTCGAATTTTGTTTGTGATTGGTAAAAAGCAAGTTGCTTTTTGCCCAGAGAAAATGTTAAAAGATATCCCCCATTTTAGGTTACAAGAAGCCGCTTAAAGGTAGGAAGATTTTTAGTAGAATGGGTTTATTCGTATTCGTTTTTAAAAATGACAACTGAAGCTCGGAGCAGTCGGCAAATACTTAAACTATTGGGCAAAGACCCTGTCAGAAAGCATCGCCGACCCCGCTTCATGGAAAGGCAGTACGAAGGAATGTATGCGCATATGACGCCGTGAGACATGGGAGGGTGTGCCGCCATGAATAGTGTGGGATCCAAGAGCGCCCATATTATTGATATTAATCCTTTTTATGGAAAAATGAAAAGAAGGGTTTATTTAAGTATACCCTCCTCCTCCAAAAAAGAAATGAAATACTGTCGATCCACAATATGCTCATCTTATAAAAATTGAAATACTGAGAAAAACCGAGAAAACAAAAGAGAAACCTTACTTTAATGAGGGAGT
>NZ_JACXAI010000077.1 GCF_014773385.1 Metabacillus arenae
TGTTCTTTTCTTCGTCCTCTTTAGATGTGCTTTAAGGCAGAAACCTAAGAACTCTGATGAGTTCTTCTTTAAGTTGACAACCTTCGATTTTTCTTCGCTAATTTCAAGACGTAGCCTTGTTTGAAGAAAATCCTTCACTGCATAATACATTTTGATTGCTTGTGAGCGAGTGCGGCAAAGGATTTTAAAGTCATCCGCATATCTCACGATATAACAATGTTTTAAGTTCGATTGTTTCAATGCATTATATCTGCCATTCTGTGATTTATATAGCTTTCGAGTTTCAAAGCTTTCCCATTGATTACTAACCCACCAATCTAGTTCATTTAATACGATGTTAGATAGAAGGGGCGATAAAATCCCCCCCTGGGGTGTACCTTTCGTTGGGAAGCCTTCTCCAATAATTTCAGCCTTTAAAAGACGTGAAATAATGGAAAGTAGTGCCTTATCACGAATGCCAAGTGACCACATTTGTTTTATTAATTTGGCATGATCCACATTGTCAAAGAATCCTTTTATATCAACATCTACACAATGATATAGGCACGCACGATTAATGAGCGTTTCAAACCTAGCTTTCGCATGATGTGTACTGCGATTTGGTCTAAAACCATAGCTGTGTTTATAAAACCTCGCTTCACAAATCGGCTCAAGCACTTGAAGAATACACTGTTGGAACAATCTATCCCAAATAGTCGGAATCCCTAAGGGTCGTGTTTCTCCATTTGCCTTTGGAATAAAGACCCGCCGAACGGATTGGGGTGTATAGTGTTCGAACATTCGTTGTATCTTCGATATAACTTCTGATACAGATAGTCGCTTTATATCTTCAATCGTTAATCCATCATATCCAGCCGTTTTACTGCCGGTATTTCGTTTAATATTCCGATAAGCTAACCGAATATTTCCATCGGATTGCATTAAATCGAGTAATCCATAAAAATTTTGACCATTAGCACTTTGAGCGTATAAAGAATCAAAATGATATTGCATATCATAATACTCATTGTGCCTCAGTTTCTTTCGTTTTAACAAGTCGGTGGCTCCTTTTAGAGCTGAACCTCTATTAGTCTTACAAGAACCTTATTAATCGTTGAAGAACTGTCTTGCATGGTGAATGAATCTTTTATTAGTCTAGTGGCTATCCCTCCACGTTCGTTACACGCTTCGAAGGTACTGTGCCACCACTTTCACTGATATGAAGAAAAGTTATACAGTCGCTATTCTCACGACTATTTTCCTTTCCAACGCTTCATCAAGAGTAAGCCCTCCACGTTATCAGCTTACAATGTTGAGTTATATCTATTATGGAACAAACTTAGGTGCTTCCTATGAGCCTGTTAGCATTGCCTGTGCCTGTAACACAAGATGGATTTTTATATTATGGATTCTTACTCATCCACAGCTAACCCTACATTTAGTAGTAAATACATTTCTGTAAAACGCGCGTCTAGACCCGTACATTCAGAAGTTTGTCAGCAATATACTTTCTTACTAAATTTCATCGCATTCTCTCCATATCTGTTCAACCCAAGCACCATGATTTACACCACCCCATCGGGTAGGCTTTCGTCAGCCAGACTGTTACGGTAAATTCTCACGCCTATTAGCCGAGCTTATAACACACTTTTTCTTACTAAACAGCGTGCTATTCGACGCAGGGGAAGCCTTTCAGAGCGTTACCTCCTCATTCGACTCCTCGACATAACCCTTCAGTTTCAGAGACCTAAAACTGCCTGACCTTTACCGAAATTGTGTGACCACATTTCATTTGAATCAGGAACATTTCGCACCCAT
>NZ_JACXAI010000078.1 GCF_014773385.1 Metabacillus arenae
GAATCAATTTCATAATTCCTTATTCTAAAGAAATAAAGACTTGCAGAATTTGATTTTTAATTACAATTTTTACCTTTATGCTGCCTGCTGTTGATTTAACATGAGATTGAGACGGTCGGCAGCTAGTTTTGAAGCATTATAAACTAAAGTAACGAGGTCAAAATGAACTTTGGCCCGTTTCCCCGTACGATAACGAACATTGTTTAGTTGGAAATATTCCTTGAGATAAGCATTCACACGCTCTACAGCGGTTCGACGTTTAAAGATCTTTTTCCAAGCCTTAGATCCACGTGCTGGAGCTGTATATTTCCTAAGATCTGTGGTGATTTTTACTTTGTATACCTTTTGACAAAGACCATCATTGGCTAACGGACAGTCTTCACATTCTTTAGGCCTTGTGTATTTTAGCGTTTCATATTTGGAGTCAAAACTATCGTAGCGATAGGAATGCTCACGGACACAAGTAGGTGCGAAATGTTTATCAAACCCAATCGGTTCAGGTTCATTACGTTTATTATAAGCAATCACAGCTTGATGCCCCATTCGATGAATCTGGGTATAAATGGGTTCGTAATCGTATCCTGCATCCATTGTTTCATAGCGCAAAGAAGAAAGAGTCACACGTTCGTGGATCCCTTTTAATAAAGGAATCGCTGCCTTTCCATCATTCAAGTTGGCCGAAGAAAGAAGAGATTGAAGAATGTATTGGCTTGTGGTGCCAACTGCTAAATGAGCTTTATAGCCATACCAAAAGACATTTTTACCTTCACTATTTTTCTTTACACCCCACTCTGGAGCTTGGGGAATCTCGGCACGCAGTTCGGCTAATGGTACGTCTAACTGTTCTTCGATTTTCTTTTCAAAAAGAGGAAGATTGGCTTCGCGTTCGGCCTTTTCAACTAACCATTGTTCGCGTTCTTCCTTTGATTTACGCCCACGTTTCTTAGGTTCCTGTTTAGGTTGTTCCTCCTTTGGTGGGGCCTGATCTTTTGCGAGAAAGTGGGTCGCGTCAATCGCCACTGTATCATCGGTAATAAAGCCCTCTGTAATGGCTTGATGAAGCAGCGTTTCTTGAACCTTTTCGAGAACGTTGGATTCACTGATGATCGTTACTATTCTTGAATAAGCTGCTTCTGATGGCACGGAATCAGATACCAAGAAACCACAGTCGAGACGGAAAATCATGTCATTCTTTAATCGTTTGACGAGATCTTTAATAAATGGAATCCGTTCTGAAATTCTAGCAACCAACGAGTAGATCATAGCTGCGTAGTTCAGATCAACAGGCCTACCAAATCGAGATTTCTTCGTTACCACAGCGAAGATGGGCTCAATGTCTATAGCTGAAAAAATGGCTTCAAATCGTTGGGTAGGTTCTAAATCATATAATTCTTGTATGTCAAATAGGCTTCCTTGTCGTATAATAGACATAGGGAGTCTCCCTCCAGTCTTATAAGTTTGTGTGGTGCTTACTTATTTCGACAATTTGGGGAGGTACTCCTTTTTTTGCGTTTCAAAACCCTTGAGGCTCTAAGGATTCAATTTATGAAATTCATTCA
>NZ_JACXAI010000079.1 GCF_014773385.1 Metabacillus arenae
CTTTTTAGACCCCTTAATCATTTAGACACGAAATATTAAAAAAAGTAAACTATGACTAAGCTGATAAGTATCTAAGTGATGGAGGTCTATTAAGGTGCCAAATAAGAAAATTGAAGTAATAGAGGATGTAAAAAAGAAGTATGTTCGAATTGCTTTAGAAACAGGCAATATGACTTCAACTGCGAGAAAAGCTGGAATAACACGGGAAACCCTTCGAAAATGGATGAGAGAATACGAAGATGAAATACAAGAAGTGATGGTAAAGGAAGGAACAACTACTTTATCCGAAAATCCTACAAAGGATGAACTAAAAGAAAAGTATGAACAGGCCATGAAGCTGCTTGGAGAGAAAGAATTAGAGGTCGCAATGTTAAAAAATCTATTAAAAAAAAGCGAATTTCAATAGAGGATCGTCTGAGTGAAGTAGAACTTTGGGTTCAAGAAGGATTCCCAATAAAACATGTGACGAAAGCAGTGGAGGTGCAACGTTCCTTGTATTATTATCATAAAAATAAGGAAGAAAAAGACCAGAAAGTAAAAAGAGGACGTCCTAGTCCTGGTTATTCCATAACGGTATCAGGAGAAATGATTTCTGATGAACAAATAGAAGAATACTTAATGGAGGCAGTCGAAGGTGAGGAAGGTATTTATGGATACCATAAACTAACAAAATATTTAAGGGAAAAACATAAGCTTAAAATAAATCATAAGAAAGTTTATCGATTGTGCGATGAATTAGATATACTATTGCCGAGAAGAAGGGCAACGTCCTTCCCAAGAAGGTTGGCAAAACAGCATTTTATCAATGGTCCTAATCAACTTTGGCAGGTAGATATAAAATATGGATCTATAAAGGATACCAGATATTTTTTCTTCTTGGCGTGTGCAATTGATGTGTTTGATCGATGTATTGTCGGTTATTATCGTGGGCCGGTGTGTAAAGCCGGGAATATAACGAAAATGCTTCAAGAAGCACTCATAAGGAGGCGAATACACTTACCTCAAACCGAGGAAGAGTATAATATCATTATCCGCACGGATAATGGGCCACAATTTACTAGCCAAGCATTCGGGAAGTTTTGTCAGCACCATAAAGTCTATCATGAACGAATTCCACCTAATTCGCCCAATTTGAATGCCTATATTGAGTCTTTTCATAGTGTGATTGAAAGAGAATGTTATCAACGATATACGTTTGACTGTTTTGATGAAGCATACTTTCGAATTGATGAATATATTGATTTTTACAATTATCGACGTTATCACGGAAGCTTAAATTATATGTCGCCAATCCAGTTCAATGAGTATTACAAAGAGACGGGATTTCTAGAAGACATGGCGATTAGCTTATAGCTAAGCAGAGAAGCTCCTTCTTCACCTAAACAACCCGCAGATGATGGAACGAAAGGGTCAAGCGTACTTGGCTTGACGCTGAAGTGACATCATCTACAATCTCAAAGGTGAAGAAGAAAATGAAATATTGCGATAAACAAAGAAAATAAAAGTTTGTGTCTAAAATAAGGGGTCTAAACCG
>NZ_JACXAI010000008.1 GCF_014773385.1 Metabacillus arenae
ATCAACAGCAGGCAGCATAAAGGTAAAAATTGTAATTAAAAATCAAATTCTGCAAGTCTTTATTTCTTTAGAATAAGGAATTATGAAATTGATTCAATTTAATGATAAATAAACATGTCCCAAAAAATTATGATGTTTTAAAGCGGTTTGAAATCTCTAAGCATGACTTATTAACTGGCGTTCATTGTCCAAGTTGTTTTTACCTTCCAATGAAGAGATCACATGGAAAATGGTTTTGTCCAAGCTGTTCAAAAGGCTCTGAAAAAGCACATCTATTATCCTTGCAAGATTATACGCTCCTAATGGAGGACAAAATTACAAACCTTCAATTTTGTCATTTTATGAATCTTTCATCACGATTTGTAGCAACCAGACTCCTAACCTCCATGAACCTCCCACGTACGGGGACAAACAGATGGGTAAATTATTCCCTTTCATCCCTGTACGAATCAATCGCTCAAAACGAGCTGTAAGCTTGCCACATATTTCTCATAATCCAATAAACCTTCACTGAAAAAATTTCATAAGCTATGATAAGCTAGAAAAAATCCTTCTATGATCGACAACCTAAAAAAGAAAATAGAATCTCTAACAAAACGTTGAAGATAGTTACTATGATTCAAACATAATCAACACTATAATAAACCTTGACAACAAGGATGTCTCGGAGAATTTCATCAAATCAGCCAGGGCAATTGGCGCAGTGATCGGTACCTCAGCTAAGCGAATCAGGGATGATTTTGTTGAAGACAGGCTGCGGCAGCTAATTTATAAAGGGATTCTAGAAATAAAAGGCATCCCTAAAGCGATGAGATATTTTAGTGTGAAACTCCCAGACAAGTAGATAAAAAAGGAAATGTAGTACATTACGTCATTTTTCGCTAAAATGGAAGGGGAAGATCCACCCACGGCTTCAAATTGGTTGAATCTTAAAGTAAAAGGAGACAGAACCGTTCTGTCACCATGGGTGAAACAGGCAAAAAGCAACTGATAGGTATCAGTTCTGTTTTCCCTTCAAAAGAGTTTTTTTAGCAAAACCCACTTTACCCCACTCTAAACGGGCAGTAAAACCCCCATCTCAAATTCATTGTTAGCAATGAAGGTAGGTGGGGGATAACGGTGGGTAAAGGTTCAGAAAAGAGGAACACAGACTAAAAGCGCCGCGTTTGTGGCAACGTCTATGTGACCTACATTCTGTGGGGCCTCATCTAACCATCAGTGGGGGGTGAAGAAAACCACACTGATGGAAGATTCACTTTATACAGGTCTTGATAAACCTACTTCAAATAAATTCTATTCAAAGATTGGATTCTGGCCTGGCTGTGATTCTAGTATGATTGTTTTTGAGAAAGAATAAATAAAGAAAGGGGTCTACATATGACCAAACTAGTAAATGAAACAATAGATTTAATTAAAAAGCTCGTTTCAATCCCTAGCCCTTCAGGCAATACGAACGAAGTCATTTCATTTGTTGAAAACTATTTAAAAGAACTGCAGGTAGAGACAAAAAGAAATCGTAAAGGGGGTCTCATTGCGACATTAAAGGGAGAGGACGATTCCAATCATCGTATGTTGACTGCTCATGTAGACACGCTTGGGGCGATTGTAAAAGAGATCAAGGCGAGCGGCAGGTTGAAATTGGATTTAATCGGTGGATTTAGATACAACTCAATTGAAGGAGAGTACTGCCAAATAGAAACAGCTGCAGGAAAAAAAATCACTGGTACGATCCTTATGCACCAAACATCTGTCCATGTATATAAAGATGCTGGAAAAGCAGAAAGAAATCAGGAGAATATGGAAGTTCGATTAGATGAGGTTGTACATAATGAAGAGGATGTTCGGCAATTGGGGGTGCAAGTAGGGGATTTTGTTTCTTTTGACCCCAGAGTCGAAGTCACTCCAAGCGGTTTTATTAAATCACGTCACTTGGATGACAAAGCAAGTGTAGGCATTTTACTTCAGCTGATTAAGCAAATAAAAGACGAAAATATTACGTTGCCTAATACAACTCATTTCCTTATATCAAATAATGAAGAAATCGGGTATGGGGGAAATTCAAATATCACTCCTGAAACTGTTGAATATTTAGCAGTAGATATGGGAGCAATAGGGGATGGTCAGTCAACTGATGAGTATACGGTATCCATTTGTGTAAAAGATTCCAGTGGTCCTTACCATTATGAGCTTCGAAAACACTTAGCAGCTATTGCTGACAGTAACAATATTGGATATAAGCTGGATATCTACCCGTATTATGGCTCTGACGCATCGGCTGCTATCAAAGCAGGACATGATATTGTACATGGTTTAATCGGGCCTGGGATTGATTCTTCCCATGCTTTTGAACGCACTCATAAAAAATCAATTGAAGAAACATTAAAGCTGCTTTATTACTATGTTCAATCTGAAATGGTCATCTAAATCCTAATGGGGTTGAATTGCTTCAACCCTTTAATAGTGTTATTATCCCCACTTATTTCAATGAAGTTAAAATTTCCCTACCCCTATTTTGACCATCCGCTCTTCCTTTTTTTAAAAAAAGAGTTTGACAATAGGGAATCTTAATGCTACTATTTCATTTAAATTCTAAATATTTTCACTCTTATGCAGAGAGGTGGAGGGACTGGCCCTGTGAAGCCCGGCAACCTTTCAATTTTCGATTGAAAAGGTGCTAAATCCTGCAAAGCTTCAGTGCTTTGAAAAATAAGAGGGGTTTTATAAACAAAAATGCCTCTCTATTCGATAATAGAGAGTTTTTTATTTTTAACTTCAAATCTAAAGCATCAGGTGGAGATGGAATGGTACATCTCCTTAAAAGGGAAGTTCGGTGTAAGTCCGACACGGTCCCGCCACTGTATTGGGGAGCTTTTTATCAGGTTCCACTGTTTCTATTTTAGAAATGGGAAGGGATAAAAAGCGAAGAACCTAAGTCAGGAGACCTGCCTGGTGTACGCACTTTTTTTACTCTACGGGGATATAGAGAGGAGTGAGTCATCATGGATGAGACTAAGTATCTCAACTCTAGTTAATGGTGTCTTCAAATCCCTCTTTTTGTGAAAAAGAGGGATTTTTTGTTTGTTGGGATAAAGAGAATAAAAAAAGGAGTTGGAAAAAATGGCAGGAGTTAGAAGTTCGAATTTAGGTTATCCAAGAATAGGTGAAAAGAGAGAATGGAAGAAAGCGCTAGAAGCGTTTTGGGCTGGAAAAATAGAGGAGGGAGAGTTTCAACAGACGATGAAAACCCTTCGTCTTCATAGTTTAGAAAAACAGAAGCAGGCTGGGATTGACTTCATTCCCGTTAATGATTTCACTCTATATGATCATGTATTAGATACGGCTGCGATGTTTGGTTTGGTACCGGAGAGGTTTTCTTATAAGGAAGGAAAGGTGCCACTGTCCACATATTTTGAACTTGCGCGCGGAAATCAAGGAGCAGTGGCGATGGAAATGACGAAATGGTTTAACACCAACTATCATTACCTTGTACCAGAGCTAAGTGGGCAAACACCGAATTTAGTAGAAAATCGTCCTCTTCATTATTATCAGGAAGCAAAGGAAGAGCTCGGCATTGAAGGAAAGCCAGTGATTTTAGGACCGATTACCTTTGTTAAATTATCGAAGGGATATGATAAAGAACAATTGAAAGAGGTTGTCCAAAAGTTTGTTCCTCTTTATAAAAAGATTTTGAATGAATTAAAAGAGGGCGGGGTTGAATGGGTTCAAGTAGATGAACCGATTCTTTCAACGACTCTTTCACGTGAAGAGATCGAATTATTTAAAGAAGTATATGAGGAATTTCAAAGAGATTTACCTGAGTTAAATATTTGGCTGCAAACTTATTTTGACAGTGTGGATTATTATAAAGAGGTTGTTTCTCTCCCAGTACAGGCAATTGGTCTGGATTTCATCCATGATGGAGGCAGAAACCTTCAGCACATTCTTTCAGAGGGATTTCCTGAAAATAAAGTTTTGGCTGCAGGGGTCATAAATGGCCGGAATATTTGGTGCGCTAATTACGCGGAAACCTATCAATTGCTTGGAGAATTGCTGAGAAATGTAGGGAGCGGCAGATTAATTGTACAGCCTTCCTGCAGCTTGCTGCATGTACCTGTGACATTAAAATTAGAAGAAGAAATTCCTCAATTGTTAAAACAAAATCTAGCATTTGCAGATGAAAAGTTGACAGAAGTTATTCATTTAACTGAATGTCTTAATGGTGCAGATCATGAAGCTATATTTCTAGAAAACAAAAATTCAATTGAAAAGCTAAATCAATCAGAAATTAGAAATAACACGCAAGTAAGAAAAGGACTAGAGCAGCTTTTATTTGAAAAACCTTCAAAAAGAGACTCCTTTGATGTTCGGGATGCTGCTCAAAAAGAAGCCTATCAATTGCCTTTTTTGCCTACCACAACAATTGGAAGCTTCCCTCAAACAAAAGAGGTGAGGCAAAATCGTGCCTTGTGGAGAAAAGGCGAACGCACAACAGAACAATATGAGGCATTTATCCAAGCTGAAACCGAAAAATGGGTCAGACTCCAAGAAGAAATCGGCCTTGATGTTTTCGTTCACGGTGAATTTGAACGTAATGATATGGTAGAGTTTTTTGGAGAAAAGCTTGGCGGATTTCATTTTACAAAATTCGGATGGGTTCAATCATACGGTTCCCGCTGCGTGAAACCACCTATTATCTTTGGTGATGTCACTTATAACGGTCCAATGACAGTGAAAGAAACAGTCTATGCTCAAAATCTGACGGAAAAGCCTGTAAAGGGAATGCTGACAGGACCTGTCACTATTTATAATTGGTCATTTCCTAGGCAGGATCTCTCAAAAGAGCAGGTGATGAATCAGATAGCACTGGCCTTGCAAAAAGAAGTAGAAGCCCTTGAAGCTGCTGGTATCGGAATGATACAGGTTGATGAACCTGCGCTTCGGGAAGGCCTTCCTCTTAAGAAAGAACATTGGGAAACGTATTTACAAATCGCGGTCAATGCTTTTCAATTGGCAACTGGCTCCGTAAAAAATCAGACGCAAATTCATACCCATATGTGTTACTCAAACTTTGAAGATATCATTGAATCAATCGATGCTCTTGATGCAGATGTGATTTCAATTGAGACATCAAAGAGTCATGGAGAGCTTATGAGATCATTTGAGGACTACACGTATAATAAAGGAATAGGACTTGGGGTATATGATATTCACAGTCCAAGAGTACCGGCTGAGGAAGAACTGATTCAAAATATGGATCGTGCTCTTCGTGTCCTTGATCCATCAATTTTTTGGATTAATCCAGACTGCGGTTTAAAGACAAGAGGGGAAACAGAAACTGTGGATGCCTTAAAAGTAATGGTAATGGCCGCTAAAAAGGCAAGAGAAAAGTTTTCTTTTAACATTCAATAAGAAAAGTGCAAGCCTATCGGCGAACGGCATGAAGGTTGTTCTTTAACCTTCATGGCGGATTGGCTTATGACCCAGGAGCCGATGGCGCCTGAAGCTAGAAACGAAAACTAAGTACAAAAATTATACTTTCTTATTCACTAAAGAAAGTCGAAAATTGCCTTATAAAGCCATGAGCAAGTACAAGTCGAACCTCTCAAAAAGGCTGCTTTTGCCTTTTTAAGAGGCGCGTCTTGTTACATTAAGAATTAGGCTAGGCTGTGTGTTTTATTAAATTATCCACTTTAAATAACGATTTTTAAAAAATGGGCTTGGATATGCCATCATATTTATGCACAAAAGAGAAAATGCTGGGTAATTATGGTATAATGTAAGATACGATAGAAGCAGAAATTCTCATGGGTGAAGGCTCTAAAAAAGACCCATTTCCGAAGCGGAAAGGGGGTGGAGCCTTTGATGACGATAAGTGAGTCGTTACAATTTGCTTTAAGTTTCGCGATGCTGATGCTCGCGGTTTTGTCTTTCCGTCAAGATGACAAAAAATAAACCACCCTTTAGCTTGGCGGCAGCAGGTGGTTTGCAGCTTTTGATAAGCCTTTTCCCTAAAGTGGGAGTTCTGTTTGTATCTAACAAAGGCACTTTATGTATGGTGCCTTTGTTTTTTAGTATATGTGAATTTAAGGAAATGATAACACAATTTATTTTAGGTGTCATTCGTTTACTAGGTTTACTAGAACTTACTTAATTTTATAATCTACCTTTTCATAAAGCATCGTGCCATTACGTAATCCGTGAGTTGATTCAGCCTCTTCGGCTACGCCTTTAATACTTAATACAATCTCATCCTCTCTTAGTGAAATCGTACCTTCTGCAGGCTTGTCCCAATCAGGATGTTTGATTGTAAATGGGCCGTCCCCGTTTCCTTGCATGGTTGCAGTTGTGTGTGACTCTTCAATTACTTGATTATCCTTTGACTTTAAGCCGATGGTCAATTCAGCTGTGCTTCCTTTTTCTTCAAACTTCACTTTTACGAAATGTCCTTTTTTATCAATTTTTGTACGGTCGACCCAGGTGCCGTTATAAATGGCCGCAAATGAATAGTCCTCATTTGCTTTTTCAATATCTTGTGAGCAACCAGTTATCGATAGAAATAAAACAAATAGGCTTACTAAAACATATATTTTTTTCATCATGAAAATCCCTTCCTAAAACATCTTGTATTATTATTATGGCTTAAATTAAGAATAAGAAGCAAAGGATATTATATGAACATTTAATGAATACGAAAAGCCTAAAACGACCGACTACCGGAGGCATAGGTGCCGCTTTCGCTCGGTGCCCGATTTACCACATCAACACCTTAATGAACTTAAATTTCTTAACAGACGATAAAATTCGAACATAACCGACCTTTTTTTACATCCTCTTACGAAAATATATATATTAGAGGAGAAATTGGTACCTGGTACCTCAAAAGTAAGGAGGATCAAAATGGAGGAGTACATAAAAAAGTCCTTAGATGAATGGAAAGAGGAAATATCTGAATTGTTATTTGAGATTGATAAAGAATATGAGCAAGTGATGAAGGACTTGAAAGTCTATTCCTATAAATACAACATTACAAAGCAAGTCGTTCAATCTACTGTGAACGAAGAAATAATCGGGAAGATAAGAGAGCTTTATCACCAGCCATTTGAAGAACAATACCATGAGTTGAAAAAAACAGTGGTGGAGTTGGAGGAAAAACGCAAAGTGTTTCAAATGTTTGTTGATAAAATTGATAAAGTAAAAGAAAAAGAAGAAGTCAGAACAGAGGTCCAGTAGAAAAAACTTATCACTAATGATAACTTTTGATATAATGTAGCATAACAAGTACATATGCGAAAATTCATTGTAGGGGGGCCGGTAGTGCCGGCTGAGATTGCGTCCGTTAGATGCTGACCCTTAGAACCTGATCTGGATGGTGCCAGCGGAGGGAACATATACTGAATTGTAACTTAGGTATGTTTTTAAACGCTCGGATTCGTTCGGGCGTTTTTTATCGTTTTCCAGCATAGGCAAACAGGGTGTCCTTCTGCATCATGCATAAGGACTTTACGCCATTGCTGGTCAGAGCCAAAGATTCACGGTATACAAGCCAAACCGCAAAGAAAGTAAAAAATATCTTTCTGTGAAGCAATCATAATCTTTCCTATGTCTTCTTGTAGAATGAAGTCTACGTTCCAAAAGAAGGTTAGCGGTTTTTGTTTGTAATTTTTCTTCTCGTTCGTCCTCATCTAGATATTTGCATATGACTTAGGCCAATCGAGGAGGATTCAAAAATGAAAAAGTGGGTCATATTTATATTGACGGCTGTTCTTTTAATAGGATGTAATTCAGAAAGCAATTCATCTGAAAACGGAGAAAAGCCTCAAGAAAAGAAAAAAGTGTCCATTGTTCTTGACTGGACGCCAAATACAAACCACACAGGTTTATACGCAGCAAAAGAAAAAGGGTATTTTAAAGATGAAGGTCTTGATGTTGAGATTATGATGCCTGGAGAAGCAGGAGCAGATCAGCTTGTTGCTTCAGGTAAGGCGAATTTTGGAATTAGCGCTCAAGAAAGCTTAACACAGGCTCGTGCTCAGGGGGTACCCCTAGTATCATTAGCAGCGATAATTCAGCATAATACGTCTGGCTTTGCATCTCCAGTTGATAAACAAATTAAAACACCAAAGGATTTTGAAGGGAAAACGTATGGCGGATGGGGATCGCCAACCGAGCAAGCAGTCATAGATTCGGTTATGAAATTAGAAAATGCGGATGTAAATAAAGTAGATATTTTAAACACAGGTGATACAGACTTCTTTACAGCAGTTGAACGAGATGTTGACTTCATGTGGATTTATTATGGTTGGACTGGAGTAGAAGCGGAACTCCGTGGAGTCGATTTGAACATGATCTATTTAACCGATATTACAGAAAAGCTAGATTATTATACACCTGTTTTAACATCAAGTGAACAAATGCTTGAAAAGGACCCGGAAACGGTAAAAGCATTTATGAATGCAGTTACCAAAGGATATCAGTTTGCAATTGAGAATCCACAAGAGGCGGCAGATATTTTAATAAAAGCGGAACCAGATCTTGATCCTGAGTTAGTAAAGAAAAGCCAGGAATGGCTATCCCCGAAATATCAAGATGATGCTGAACGCTGGGGAGAGCAAAAGCTTGAGGTATGGAAGAACTATGCGGACTGGATGAATGAAAATGGGTTAATTGAAGGGGAATTTGACCCGGAAAAAGCCTTTACAAATGAGTATTTGCCAGAATAATCGGGATAACAATGCAATTGGGTTAACGGTGCAAATAATCGACTGAGGCTGCAAATATTTCAAAAACGGTGCAAATAACCGAATAACGTTGCAATAACTGACTAACAATGCAAATAACGGGTTAACGGTGCAAATAATCGGCTAACGGTGCAAATATTGAGATAACGGCGCAAATAATCGGTTAACGGTGTAATGGTGCATCAATCAGCAGGGTTCATCCACTGACCGCAGTTGTCAAGCTTGCATCAATTAGACCTTAAATGGCAGTTGATCTTCTTATCTTATGGATTCCTCTGAAGCTTGAGTTATATGGGGAAACTGCCTGATAATAGTGGGATAAAAGGAGAATTAATATGGGAAATTCGTTGGTAAGTGTACAAATCATTCCGAAAACTAAATCAGTTGAAGATGTCATTCCATTCGTAGATGAAGCGATTAAAATTATTGACCAAGCAGGTGTTAAGTACGAAGTTCATCAATTGGAAACAACGATGGAAGGCAATATGACCGAACTTTTAGAGATTGTAGGAAAAATGAATGAAAGAATGATCGAGCTGGGGAGTCACAATGTGATTACGCAAATGAAAATCTTATATCAACCTCAAGGGATTGCATTAGAAACATTAACAGAGAAGTACAGAAAGTGATAAAGATCATAAAAAAATTAGCACCTCTTTATGTCATCATTTTCCTCATTATTGCATGGGAAATGATGACAGCCTTTTTTGAGGTGCCAGATTGGTTGATTCCACGGCCCTCGGCAATTTTGCTTGAGGGCATTCAATCTTTTGGGGATTTTAGACATCACATTTTTTCGACAATTAGGCTCACCTTAGTTGGCTTTACAATTGGAACGAGTATAGGGATTGTCCTTTCAATTTTATTGCATTTGCTTCCAAAAATAAAAGATATGCTGTATCCTTTGCTTATTTTATCGCAAAATGTACCTATTATAGTACTTGCGCCATTGCTTGTCATTTGGTTTGGTTTTGGACTTCTTCCAAAAGTAATCGTTATTTCGCTCGTTTGTTTTTTTCCTGTAGTAATCTCTGCACTCGACGGTTTTAGGCAGACTCCAAGTGAGTGGAAGCATTACGTAAAAATGATGGGGGCCTCCCGTTCCCAGCTATTTTGGAAGCTTGAAATGCCATATGCGCTCCCCGCCATTTTTTCAGGTTTGAAAATATCTGCGACCTACAGTGTAATGGGGGCTGTCATTTCAGAATGGCTTGGCGCAAAATCAGGTATCGGAGTCTATATGACGCTAGCTTCCTCATCCTTTCGAACAGATCGTGTTTTTGTAGCGATTTTAACGATCATGATCGTAAGCTTGCTATTTTTCGCCTTGATTGTTTATTTAGAAAGGCTATTCATAAAAGGGCGCAAGAAAGGTGAGAGTAATCGATGAAATTATCCTTACAAATGATCTCAAAATCATTTGATGAAAATCTAGTTTTGAATAACGTTTCTTTTCATGTGAACAACGGCGAATTTGTAACTCTCCTCGGTCCAAGCGGAAGCGGGAAAAGTACGCTGTTTCATTTAATCGGCGGAATGATGTCCCCGGATGAAGGAACGATTTATTTAAATGGAGAAAATGTAAACGGGAAACGGGGATTAATCAGCTATATGCCGCAGCAGCATTCCCTTCTGCCGTGGAGAACTGTTCTTCAAAATGTTGTTTTTGGTCAGGAATTTTCGAAAAAACCCGATTTAGAGAAAGCAAGAGAATGGCTGAATAAAGTAGGTTTAGGCTCTTATGAAAAGTCATATCCCTACCAGCTCTCCGGAGGGATGAAGCAGAGAGTGGCGTTTATTCGTGCTCTTATGAGTCCGCAGCCGTTTATGTGCTTTGATGAACCCTTTTCAGCATTAGATGAATTTACCCGTGCGGATATGCAGCAATGGTTATTGTCGATATGGGAACAAGACCGCCGCTCTATTCTTTTTGTTACTCACAGTATTGATGAGGCGATATTTATGTCAGACCGAATCTATATTCTTTCAGCAAGACCTGCAACTGTTTTGAAAGAAATCCAAATTGCGTTTCCAAGACCAAGAGGAAAAGAATTAATGTTATCAAATGAATTTCTAACCTATAAACGAGACATTTACGAAAGCTTACAAAGAACTAAAGGAGAACTTGTTCTGAATGAAAATCATTGATTCCCATATTCATTTCGATAAATATTCATCAGAAGAGCGAGATATGATAATAAATGGCTTGGAAAAGAATAGAATAGCTGCTTTAATTGCTGTTTCTATGGATCTCCAGTCATCACAGAACACATTAATTCTTGCTGAAAAACATGCAAAGATCATCCCTGCATGCGGCTTTCATCCTGAACAACCATTACCTGATGAAAAAGAGATAAACAAGCTTTTTGACTGGATGGAATGGAATCAAGAGAAGTTTGCTGCGATTGGAGAAGTCGGTCTGCCGTATTATTCTCGTAAGAAAAATCCTGAACAATTTGATAGAGGTGTGTACATGAAGCTGCTTGAAAGGTTTGTCCTGCTTGCAAAAAAGTGGGACAAGCCGATTATATTGCATGCCATCTATGAGGATACTCTCTCAGTCTGTGATCTGCTGGAAACTTATGGAGTAGAAAAAGCGCATTTTCATTGGTTCAAAGGAGATGAAAGGGTAATTGATCGCCTGCAATCTAACGGTTACTATATCTCCATTACACCAGATGTTTGCTATGAAAAAGAAATACAAAAAATAGGAAAAGTATTTCCGCTCGAGAAAATAATGGTGGAAACAGATGGACCATGGCCTTTCGAAGGAGAGTTTAAGGATCAAATGACAAACCCGTCCATGATACATCGTTCAATTGAAACAATCGCTTCATTAAAAAGTTTGAAAAAAGAAGCCGTTTATCAAGCTGTTTTCGAAAATACAAAAAAATTTTATCAATTAAACAATTAAGGGCATGCCGGACTATATATCTCAAAGGAAGCTCAACATCAAATTAATCCCCATAATACTCTCAAAATCCAATTTGAAGAAGGATTCTCCATTAGACCTGCTGCTAAAAGAATAATTGGATTACCAAATTTTTTTGTCTAACCTTTCATTATAAAAATCATCCTACATATTTAGTCACATTGTAATATAAATTGGTGAATTTCGTTGAAACCTAGTTCATATTGTGCGGGTCTATCTTTTCATTTGGAGAAATGATAAAAGATTTGCTTGCCTAGTTGCTCCTTACTTTTTACATTTAAAATGAAAGCAATTATGAGAGGAGATGATAGGATGAATCAATTAAAACGAATTCTATGTTTAACATTGGCTTTGTGTATTTTTTCAACACCTGGGTTTGCGAAGCAAGATAAAGAAAGATATAAAAATCGATACATACCAGTTCAAATTCTGGGAATCAATGATTTTCACGGTCAAATTAATACATTCAAAACAGTAAACGGAAAACCGGCTGGAGGAGCTGCCTACATGGCTGCCTATTTAAAACAAAGAGAGGCAGAGGTGAAAAATTCTCTGCTCGTACATGCAGGCGATGTTGTTGGTGCAAGCGCACCAGCATCCGCGCTTTTACAAGATGAGCCGACAATTGAAATATTAAATGAACTGAAATTTGATGTAGGAACTATTGGTAATCATGAGTTTGATGATGGCTATAAGGCAATGTTCAGATTGATTAATGGAGGAAAACATAAGCTAACAGGAGATTTCGAAGGTGCTGAGTTTCCATATACAGCAGCCAATGTGCTTGATAAAAAAAGCGAAAAGCCTATTCTTCCTCCTTATGTCATCAAAAAAGTAAATGGGATGCGAATTGGGTTTATTGGGGTTGTTACGACTGAAACTCCAAGTATTGTGCTGCCGGAGGCTGTGAGCAGCGTAAAATTTATTGATGAAGCAAAGGCTATTAATGATGCTGCGAAACAGCTAAAGAAGAAAGGGGTCAAATCAATTGTTGTTTTGGCTCATGTTCCTGTTAGCTCAAATCAAGATGGAACAAACCCGAGTGGTGAATTAGCGGAAATCGCGACTGAAATTGATGATGAAGTTGATATTCTTGTAGGGGGACATAGTCATCAGTTTGCAAACACAGTTGTTGATGATAAATTAATTGTTCAATCTTACTCTTCTGGGACTGCCTTTTCTGATATAGATTTAAAAATTGATCCAAAAACAAAAGACATTGTTGAAAAAAAAGCAGAAATCGTAACAACTTTTCATGAAGGGATTAAACCACACAAAAAAATACAACGTATGGTGCAAGGCTACGAAGAACAAGTAGGTCCTTTCATCAATGAAGTTGTTGGAACAGCCGAAGAAGAGCTGACAAGGTCAGCAGATGCCAGCGGAGAATCTGTTCTTGGTAATTTTATTGCAGACGTGCAAAGGGAAGCGATGAAAACAGATTTTGCTTTCATGAATCCGGGCGGTATTCGTGATAACTTATATGCAGGGGAAATCACTTGGGGAGAACTGTACAATATTCAACCGTTTAATAATTCATTAGTGAAGATGACGTTAACTGGTGAGCAAATTAAAGATCTTTTAGAACAGCAATGGCAAGAAGGCGGATCAAAAATATTGCAAATATCAGGTTTAACTTACAACTGGAACAGGGCTGCGCCAATAGGAGAAAAAATCGGTAAAATCCAAACCTCCGAAGGTAAGGAATTGCTTCCCAATCAAGAATACACTGTTACGGTAAACAACTTTCTTGCTGGCGGCGGTGATGGATTTACAGTTCTAACAAATGGTTCAAATGTAGAAACTGGCCCTATTGATTTAGATGCATTAGTAAATTATATAAAAAAAGCACAGCAGCCAATCAAAGCTCCAAACGAAGATCGGATTAAATTAGTGGATTAAGTACGATAGCAGCTCCTTATCAGGGCTGCTATTTTAATCGTTAAGGATATGATAAAGCTTGATTGTTGTCGATAAGCGTTTCTGCATCCAGCTCTAGGCGCCCAACGACTAGTGGACTTCCTCACTTCCTTGTGATAACTTAACATTGAATCGGCTTGAGCTCTCTGTGTTTTCTTTATCTTAATACAGTTCAGTTGTAGGAAAAATCTTCACCTTACTTACCTTTTTGGATGAATTTTGTTCTTCCCTTACTTCTTTGTCTTTTTCTTCTTTTGACTAACCTTCATTTGGATTTTTATCTTGGATTAGTATAGGTTTTCTCAGATGGGAACCAAAGTATCCAAACTTTGCCCTTTTTAATAACAAAGTAAAAAAGCCATTCAAAGAATGACTCAAAAAAGATAAATCACTCCTTTATTTATTTCGATGAAATGCAACTTTATTCCAAGGAGTGAAAAAAAGCTATAATTATGTATTAAAAATGAAAGCTAGAAGTTTCATTGCAGTAACTGGATAACTTCCTTTCACATTTATCTTTTAATATAGGATACTTAAACTCATAGTTGAATAGGATTTCAAAGGTTAGAGAAGCTTCAACAACTTTGTTATTTGACCCCAATTTGACCTCAAGCAGAAGAAGTACACTTTCAATTCTATTAATACACGTGGTCATCATCAACAAAATCCAATAACTTTCAAAATACATTAAACAGGATCTTTCAATTTTTCCGCTCATTTTTTATTAGAAATCTAGAGTTAAACCATACTAAATGGCTTATCTTTCATTATTCATATTTTATCAGTAGTGAATATTCCAAAGATACTATTAAATTATTATTTACAAGTAAATTTTCGAAGGAAAAAATATTTTTTTCTAAGTTTATCGCTGCTTCAATAATTTTCATTCTGTACTTCATACCGGGAAATATATTATTATTCGTTTATTTATTAATTATGGTTCAAGCACAGTGCAACTTCCGGTTGGATACGAAATTGAGTTATATAGCTGGGTTCAAGTACTGTGGCAAGTAACAATAGTCCATTTTATGTTGTTAATTTATTTTATTGCTCTAGGGTCAATTACAATGTTGGTAAATGTAATAATTAAAAAAAGAATGATATCCATTATTTGTAGTTTGATTTTTATTCTCTTATTAAAATTTATACCTGTTCCAGCAGAATATGTTCATTACTTTTATTGATGGCTATGCTGTTATATATAGTTTAATTGATCCTAACAGTAGTTTATTAAAATCTTTTCAAATTACTGTATCTACTTTTGCATTTATAATGATTTTTTTCTTTGCATCTTCTTATGTTTTTAAAAAGCAGTCTTATATCTAAACGGAGGTTTAATATGAAGAAAAAATATATTTTTGTGTTACTAGCAGTAGCATCTTTGTTTATGATAGCAATATTAATTAATAATATAGATAAACAACAAGCTAATTCACTGAATGAAGAAAGTGGAAATAAAGATATTAACCAATTAGAGGAATATGTAAAAAATAATGAAGACGACCTTGCCTCAAAAAAGGAGCTGGTTTGGCAATACCTTTTAACAGATCAATATGAAAAGGCTATTAAATTAAATCAAGAAATAATAAAGATAAAAAAGAATGATACAGACGCTTTACATCAACTTTCTGTAAGTTATATGAGCATCGAGGAATACAACAAAGCAAAAACGACTATTTTGAAATTACTAAAGTTTAACGAATATAATCCCGTTGCATTAACAAATCTTGCTCAAGTTTATTTTTTATTAAACGATGAAGAAGAATTTATCAATAATATTAAGAAAGCAATTGAGGCAGCAGAAATACAAAATGTAGAAGAATCAGAAAAAGATTTTTATCAAATGCTTGATGACATGGTAAATAAATTTATTTCATTAAAAGATTCCAAAAATAATCAAAAAGCTTACGATCTTCTTAGTAACCAAGACTATCTAGAGTCACATTTAAAAATTAGCGCTTTAAAAAAGGCCCTCTTAATTGATTCAGAACAAAACTCTGAAAGGTTTATAAAATTAGGATTATTAGAATTACAAGTAAATAAACTAAATGACGCAGAAAAAAGTTTCAGAAATTTCACAAGTAAACATCCTAAAAATGATTATGGATATTTCCTACTTGCAGACACACTTTTTAAATTAAAAGATTATGAAGAATTAAAAAATCTCAATAATCTTTCTATATCTAATGAATATGCAGCCTCATTTGTTAAAGCATTAGATACTTTTAGTGAAAATCCTGAAAAGAGTTTAAGTATGATTACAGAGTTATTAGAAAATTCATCTGACAAATATAAACAAGTTTTATTATATAATGCTGCTGTAATTAGTAAGGATTTGGGTAAAGAAAAGGAGTTTCTAGATTACTATAAAAAGTTTGAAAAATCGGAATATGATAGTGATTATGCTATTGCGATTATGTTAAATCGAAATACAAATCTCAAGTCTACAAATTAATAATTTCACTATGATAATTAAGATGCATTAGTAAATTATATAAAAAAAGCACAGCAGCCAATCAAAGCTTCAAACGAAGATCGGATTAAATTAGTGGATTAAGTAAGATAGCAGCTCCTTATCAGGGCTGCTATTTTAATCGTATAAGAAATGATAAACCATTAATAGTGCGGATAATCGTTTCTTCATCCAGCTCCAGCAACCAGTGGACTTCCCTCACCTCCTTGCGATATGCAACCATCTAATCGCGACTTGGGCCTAACGGCTCAGTTCAGTCCATACGTCGCTATACGGGCACCCCTCGCTTTTTGTATTTTCTTATGGCAGTTGATAAGAATTTCCGTCTTTATAGAGAGTAACTCTCCTAGTTACAATAATAAAGGGGTGAAGAGCTTGATGAATATTAAGCAGATAAAACCGGAAGATACATATGAGATAAGGCAAAAAGTTCTCCGGCCTAATCAAACAATCAATGAATGCAAATATGAAGGAGATGAGTTCAAAGGTAGTTTTCATATTGGTGCATTCGCACACGAAAAATTAATCTGTATTGCTTCCTTTTATCACCAAGCACATCTTGAAATAGAAGGAAGCTGCCAATATCGGCTTAGAGGAATGGCTACTTTAGAAGAATTTAGAAATTTAAAGGCTGGCAGTAATGTTATTTATTTTGCTGAAAACCTTCTTAAAAAGCAAGGGGCTGATGTTTGGTGGTGCAATGCCAGGACAGATGTAGAAGCCTATTATCAAAAATTGGGTTTGTGCAAAAAAGGAGATGTATTTAACATTGATCCACTTGGACCGCACATCATAATGTATAAGATGCTTTAAACATTTAGTTCTCCATACGGAGAGCTTGTTTTTTTTATCTAATTTTCCTTTTATGGTATAATTAACCTAATAATCGCGACTAAAGAACGGTGAAAATTTTAGAAATTTAGGTAAATAAAACCATATGGAATGCATTAAAGTGAAGAATGGAGCCACTCGGACTCTCTAACGAGGGGAGGTGGGATTGAATTGAAGGACAGAATGGATACGATTGACACAGATACTTTGATCACCATGTATTTGTCAGTCATACGGCACATGCGTTCTAGCAACCTTCAGGGTGACAGCTACCAACAAGTACTAACAGACTTTGAAAATGAACTGTCAAACAGAGGGGTTTTTTTCTTTTCTCTGCAAGACTCTATCTAAAAGTAAAATAAATAGTTAAATAGTCTGTTCCACTTGTTTATCTACCGAGTGGTTCCTCGATATAAAACAACTTCACAATCTATTATCAAAACTTTCTCCCTATATCTATCGAAAATGTAAGAGAGGAGGGTTCATATATGACTAACCACTATTTAAAGATTTCAAAAATAGCCTTTATTGGCTCAGGTGTCTGTCTGCTTATTTGTATCATTACTTTAATCATTTTTTATCCTAACTTGGGTTCCAGCCAGCAATGGGATCTCGTGCTGCCCTTTGCATTAAGTGTTATTGTATTATTTTTCACAGGTCTTTATCACTTCAATAACTATAAAAAAACTAAAGGAATGGCTGATGAAAAAATTCAAATGAAAGAGAACGAAAAAGAGCGTCAATTTGTGTTGAGGAAAGAGCCCTCTCATTTTTTAAAATTGACTGCCTATAACCCGAATGGAATTCTAATCTATCAAATTACTCCCACTACTCCTTGGATAGTAGATTTGCTCATGCCAAATAATATTCGGACATTTCTTCCTAAAAAGTGGGTAATAGGAAATAACAAAAACGAAGTTATTGGCTACATAAAAAATGGTGCAGGGATTTATTCACCACTTAAGATAGAAGATGAACATCAAAAAGTGATTGGCTTATTTAAAGAAGAAAAATTCAAGTTGACATTGAAAGGAAAAGTATATTCAAATTCTGATGAAGTATTAGCGGAGATCATCACGGATGCCTATCTTTATGATGTGTGCCTTCAAGCTGCTGCAGGAAAAGAGTTGTGCCGATACAGGGAAGGATGGATGCCGGTCGAATGGACAAAATGGTTTAAAGAAGCAAATCAGCATACTCTTATTCTTAATGAAAAAGTGACTTCTCGTGAAAAATTGATATGTCTCGGGTTGATTCATTATTTCATTTATATGAAAGAGGGATAAAGGTTAGCACCCAAATCTCCATGGAAATTACAATCGCGCCCTTTCGGAAGATTCCTTGGACATCCATATGCACAGATTTTCAAGAAAAAGGTTTGCTGAATAGATAAGCACCCTACAAACTTTGCAGGGTGCTCCATTTACTAATAGATTTCTTTTGCATCTGAAGGTAATTTTCTTACATGTTGCAAATATTCAGTCATGTTCTTATCGTCATCAACTGTATAAATATAGGAAAGTGAATCTGCTACATCTCTTGCTAACGTCCGAAACAATTCACAGGTAACAAATACAGAATCCCACATATTTTCATAACTGCCATCGGAATAAGTTTCTTGATACATTTCCCAGTATGATTCGGAAAGGAATTTCTTGAAGTACTTTCCCATTTTCCCAGTTGAGACTTGGAAGTTAGACCTTGTTCCAATCCACCATGAAACCATCTCATGCATGTGATGTCTAATTACACATTCAAACATAAACTTTGCATAGGGTAATTCATCACGCCAAATGCTTTTGGCAACGTTTTGTTGACACCACCAAAAATTATTGCAGCAGCTCATGAACATCGGTTCTGTTGGTCTTTTTACATGGTAGTCAACATCTGTTGAGTCAGGAATGGATGGAAAACAGGTGTCCTTATCTAATAATGGGATGGTCAGTTTGTCACTGACATAGCTATCCATCATACATTCTTTTGTTTGAATATGAAGGTCGATGCGATTCCCATCTGTAAACAGCATTAAATAGCCGTAAGACCGTTCAAAATCCATATCCATCCCAACATTTTTGTTATTTTTATCAGGTTCTTGCAGCATAAGCAAGTCTCCAAAAATATTGATCCAATTCTTATCTTCGATAAAAGAGGCTGTTTCCGTTACGACATAAACGATATCATAGTCCTGGAAAATATCTTTTGGCACATTCGGATTCGTTCTCGAACCGTTCATATATACGGCTCGAATACGTTCATCTTCCTTGGCAGTGTTTATTATTAAGTCCATCATTTCTTGTTCATTTCTCATTAAAAATCCCTCCGCATGTCATAATCATTTTGAATGGAAAGTTGATTCACAATGGAGGGGCTCGTGAATGATGTAAATTTAATCTATTATATGGAGGTTATAATTTATTGTATTTTTTTTTCATTCCAGCCTTCCTTTCTTATAAGAGATATCTCTTATTCATTATTTATACATATGCAAGCCAATTCCTTCTTAAATGCTCAAATTCATGATCGTGATGCAGAACATGTTGGCATAGCCATTCTGCCATTTTCTGAGCATCCTCTATCGTATCCTCGCGGAACCCGAAGAACTCCCGGATCTGTGTTCGGTGGTAGGTGATTAAACGACCGGTCCAATCATACTGAGCATATAATTCCGGCTCAAAGAAGATTTGTTTTGCAATGTACGCGATCACCGCTTTGGGAACTTCGGACTTATGAGTTGGGAACCGGGCTTCATTTTGAAAAAACTTGAGTAGCATGGCAAATCCAATCCTAGTTTCCTCGGTCTTGTTCTCGATCAACCTTCGGTAGGATCGTAAAATGCTCGATTAATTCGTCGAGTTCCCAATTCCGTTTCATGTTATCCCCTCCAAAGTAAAGTTCCTATAACAAAAACAAATTCGGAACTTATTTTATTAATGAGGACTACACTAACGGGCAGGATAATGGAAGATTTCTATTATGTGGTAAAATGAAGTTATCTGGAAAATGGAGGGTCTCTTATGACAATAGGATCTCAAAAAGATATCGATGGTCTGAAGGAAATTGGCAAAATCGTTGCATTGACGATTAGTGAAATGAAAAGTCACGCACGTGTTGGAATTACGACAAAGGAACTGGATGATATTGGTGGAGGATTTTTGAAAAGGCATGGGGCTGTGCCTGCACCTAAAACAACTTATAACTTCCCCGGCAACACTTGTATTAGCATTAACCATGAAATTGCTCATGGAATACCGGGAAATAGAATGATTCAACCGGGCGATTTAATAAACATCGATGTTTCAGCCGAACGGGGAGGCTACTTTGCGGATGCGGGGCACTCTTTTCCGATCCCCCCATACAACCCGTCTTTAACACGCCTCTGCCAATACACGCACAATACTATGATGAAGGTGATCTCTTCACTTAAGCATGGAGTAAAATTGAACGAAATCGGGAGGGTTATTCAAATCGAGGCTGAAAAGGGCGGCTATAATGTTATTAAGAATCTGTGTAGTCACGGTATTGGGAAATCCCTGCACGAGACGCCCAAAGAGATTCTACCCGTTTATAACAAGGATGATAAACGTGTATTGAAAGAGGGCATGGTCATTACAATCGAGCCCTTTTTATCTACAGGTGCTGGATATGTCGTTGAGCAGTCGGATGGGTGGACTTTATGCGTGCCTGACAATAGCTTTGCGGCACAACAGGAGCATACTATAATAATTACAAAGAATCAGCCCATCATCGTGACTGTAGCATAGACCATCAGAAAAGTACCAGCTTTTTGTATCCTGGTTCACTAACGAAGACGTTAGTTTAAGAAACAGGCTGCAATTGGTACATTTATCACTCATAAAAAGAACTCTCCAGACGCGGAGGGTTCTTACATTTTTATCCATGTGTTTGCGGGTGGTGTCAGCTACGCTGGTATTACCCTAATTAGGGAAAAATTATAATTATATTCCTTTAAAGGAATATTCTGTATTAGGTATATTGTAATCATGAAAACAACTTTGAATGCTCTTGTCGAGCCCAATCGGTTACAAATTGTTAAACTCTTGCATGACTGCTCTCTTACTGCAGGGGAAATTGCCGATCGACTCGGGCTTAACCAGATGCATGCTTCCAAACATCTTCGTGTACTTAGTAATGAAGGGCTCGTCCCCAGGTTCATGTAATTGCCAATTGACGGATCTACAAGCTGAGGGCCAAGCCATTCAAAGAACTTGATGCCTGGTTGGAGTCTTACCATCAAATCTGGAATGAGAGAGTCGACCTGTTGGACGATTACCTGCAAGCTTGCAAAAAAGGAATTGAACGATGATGAAAAGCATAGTCATTTAGAGGAGCTATAACAACATGAATAGGAGGAGTGAAATCATGTATGAAAGTTCAGCTGCGGATGCTCTTTAAGTTTGAAGCGGAGCTCAGAAAGGTGGTCAAGAAGTACGGTGCCATTGACGGAGCAAAATCCACCCTTGATCGTCTCGAGGAACGATTGGCTAAGACTTGATGACACAACATATACCAAAGGGAAATGGGCAATAGACATTTAAATATTTCAAAATAAGGGGAAATGGGTATAAAATGAAGAAATTTAAAATTATTTACTGGATTTTTACAGGTCTGTTGGTGGCATTAATGGTTTTGGGTTCTATTCCGGATATTATGTCTGCTCCCGATGCTGTTGCTTTATTTAATCATTTAGGTTATCCAGCCTACCTCCTGCCCTTTCTAGGAATTGCAAAGTTATTAGGTGTTGTCGCGATACTGATTCCTGGTTTTCCTAGAATAAAGGAATGGGCTTATGCCGGTTTTGTATTTGATATTACGGGTGCCATGTATTCAAGCATAGCTGTAGGCGATCCTCCTAGTGGAATGCTGGTTTTCATTATCGCCTATATTTTGATAGCCGGCTCTTATATTTACCATCACAAAATAATAAAATCTAGTTCATTAAGTAGTAAGAATACCTTAACAATATAACTAAAATGGCAGCAGCCTTTATTGAGGAATTGAAATGTAAAAGGAAAATGCAACAAACAGCATGACAATGAATGCTGTTGAATGCGAATTGGTTATTACGCTTACCTTTGATGTGCCACGCGAACTTGTATTCAAGACGTGGACCGAGCCAAAGCATTTCACCCTCCGAGGGGTTCCTATACATGCATCTGAGGAAGAAGGTAAGACATTTAAGGAAGGTTTCGAATCAATGAAGCAAGGTTTAGGCGGACCCTTTGATCAGCTCGACGATTACATGGCTTGACGAATGAATAGTAGCTCCATGTGTATGAAAGATAAAGCACCGATAATCGGTGTTTTTTCTTTTGGCTGAGAGAGGGAAGGGTTTATGATTTCTGCTTCAATTCCTTTTTTTTAATGTTGGCCGTCCCTATATTGTACACCAACGTTTTAGGCTGAAGTTAATTCCTATTTTAAAATCTAGTTGTCTATACCATTATCTTGTAAACTAGTAATCAATTTTGTTAGAATCCTTTTCTAAAACGAGTTTTTTGTTAAGGGAAGTTCTACAAAATAAAAATTGGTATAGACAACTAAGTTCTGTAATGTTACACTAAAAATAAGAATGATAATTCAATAGAGGAAGCTCCTTGAAAGCTTGGGGCTCTACAAGGTGTGCAACACAGAAAGAAGTTATTTCTTTTCTTTTGTAAAAAGAGATCAGTGCTAGTTGTTCGACATTGTTAAATCAATTTTATGCATGAAAAACTTTAATAAAAATTGTTTGCTGAAAAAAGGAGTTTCTTATGATGGAGAACGTTATCATTACCGGACTAAATGTTTATGGTGAACAGCAAACCTATTCTAATGGGTTTATTAAAATAGAAAAGGGTCTAATTAAAGAAATAGGAAGCTTAAACGATATAAATGATATAACCGGATATAAGTTCATTCAGATTCCTTCTTCTTATTTTGCTGTTCCAGGGGCTATTGATATTCATATTCATGGTGTAAATGGTGCAGATACAATGGATGCTTCTAATGATGCATTAAGCACAATGGCTGAAGCATTGCCAAAAGAGGGAACGACAAGTTTTTTGGCTACTACTATGACGCAATCTAAGCATGCAATTGAAAATGCGTTAATAAATGCGGGTGAGTATATAGAGGAAAATCATCAAGCAGGTTTAGCTGAAATTGTAGGAATCCATTTAGAAGGTCCTTTTTTAAACTATAAAAGGGCAGGAGCTCAGCCTTTTGAATATATGCTAAAACCAACTATTGAGCTTTTCAATCAATGGCAGGGCTTAGCACAGGGACATATCAAGCTTGTTACAATTGCCCCGGAAATTGACGGTGGTTTGGAACTGATTGAATATATGAGTGAACAAGGGGTTATTAGCTCTATTGGACATTCAGATGCAACGTATGATGAGATGATCAAAGGGATACAAGCAGGTGCAGCACATGTAACCCATCTTTTTAATGGAATGAGAGGATTGCACCATCGCGATCCTGGAACAGCTGGGGCCGCATTGATACACGAAGAACTGAAAACAGAGATTATAGCAGATGGCATTCATGTTCATCCTAAGACAGTAAAGCTTGCTTATCATCAAAAGGGTCATGAAGGGATGATTATTATAACAGATGCCATGAGAGCAAAATGTCTTCCAAACGGAGAATATGAATTGGGAGGCCAAAAAGTATTTGTCGAAGATGGCAAGGCTGTTTTAGAAAATGGATCCCTTGCAGGCAGTGTTTTGCAAATGAATCAAGCAATAAATAATATGATGGAGTTCACAGGCTGTTCTTTAAGAGACGTCATATGGATGAGCTCTGTCACTCCTGCTAAGCAGCTTGGAATCTTTGACAGAAAAGGAAGTATTGAAGCTGGCAAAGATGCAGATATCGTTATTTTGGATGAAAACCATAACGTATGGATGACTCTATGTAAAGGAGAAATAGCTTATCAAAGGGAGGAAATCACTCATGAACATCTTGCAAACTAAAGGGTATGATGAATTGAGCCAAAAAGCTGCTGAGTTTATTATTTCAAAAGTCCGTCAAAATCCGGAAATAAAGCTTGGTTTAGCGACAGGCGGAACTCCTCAGGGGCTTTATGATAAGCTGATTCACGATCATAAACAAAACTTTACTTCTTATCAGAAAGTGACAACATTTAATTTGGATGAATACGTAGGTTTGGAAAAAGATCATCCTAATAGTTATCATTTTTTTATGAAAAAGACGCTGTTTGATCATATAGATATCGAACCGTCCAATACTTACATTCCAAATGGGGAAGTGGAAGATTTAGACGCGGAATGCTTGCGCTATGAAAAAAATATTGAGGAGCTTGGCGGAATTGACCTGCAGATCCTTGGTATTGGCAGTAATGGACATATCGGTTTCAATGAGCCAGGTACTTCTTTTCAATCGATGACACATATCGTTGAATTAACCCAATCGACAAGAGAAGCAAATGCGAGATTCTTCAATAAACCAGAAGATGTGCCAACACAAGCGATTACCATGGGGATTAAGTCAATAATGAATGCAAAAGAAATTGTACTGCTCGTATCAGGTGAATCAAAAAAAGAAGCCATTAAACAATTATTATCGGAAAAAGTAACAGAACAGTTCCCAGCTTCTATCTTAAATACTCATCCGAATGTTACTGTCATTGTCGATGAAGAAGCATTGCCAAAGCTGGAGCTGAATGCAGAAAAAGGAGCTTAGGATAAAGCTCTTTTTTAGTGATTAATTTGTTTCAAGGCAACCGGGTTTATGATTGATTTATCCCGACAGATCAGAGCAATCCCGTCCAATACTGGGATTAATCCGACCAATTCGATCGATAATCCATCCAATTCGATCAATTATTCGGCCAACCCATGGAAGCGGGCAAATTTGATCGATATTTCGTTGAATCCAGCGATCAACCGGGCCAAATAAACTGCTTTTAAATAATATGGAGGTTTATAGCATGTCTCTTATCCAAAATTATTTTACCGAAATCAAAAAATTATTAGAAACGATTGAAGACAAACAAAACGATGTCTTGCAGAAAGCAGCCGAAAAAATCTCAGAAAGTATAGAAAACGAAGGAATCATTCATTTGTTTGGATGCGGGCATTCTCATATGATTGGTGAGGAATTATTTTATCGTGCTGGAGGACTTGCTCAAGTGAATCCAATTTTGGTAGAGGATTTAATGCTGCACCGCGGAGCTGTAAACTCCTCAACTTTAGAAAGAACAAACGGGATGGCACAAACTTTTATGGTAAACATCGATATCCAAGCAAAGGATGTTCTTATCGTTTCCTCTACCTCGGGAAGAAACCCGGTTCCTATTGATGTAGCACAAATCGCAAAAGAGCATGGTGCTTTTGTCATTGCGATCACTTCACCTAGATATGCTGAAACTCAATCATCTCGGCATAAAAATGGCTTATTTCTGTTTGAGGCGGCAGACCTAGTCATTGATAATTGTATACAATTGGGAGATTTCTTGCTTCAGGAAGAAAAATCAAATCTTGCCTTCGCACCAGGTTCTACGATTGCAGGAATGACAATCGTAAACAGCCTTGTAGCAGGAGCAGTAGACATATTGCTGCAAAAAGGAATAACCCCGCCAATCTTTAAAAGCGGGAATGTTGATGGTGCGGATGATGATAATAGACTGTTAGTAGATAAGTATAAAAAGCGGATTCCTTTATTAGAATTGTGAAGTTAATAGATTTATATGAAAAAAATAGTCGCTAGCGTAAAACAGAATGATAAGAGGAGCTGTAAAAGGGTTAGAATAAATGAAAAATTTTGAAAATTAGGACTAAAGTTCCGTTTTCAAACAATAGGGGGATAGTCTATAATCGTACTAAGGATCCAATCACAATGCGGCGAATATTTATGATATCCTCATAAATACCTCGTGCATTATCTGACTTTAGGAGGTCCCTGTGTTTCATCGTGATACTGTATATGTTATAGGAGATTCTAAAACATCATCTAGCAATCCCATTATGCATAAATATAATGCGTTTTTTGTTGGCTTGGTGATTGATCTACATACACATGAGATAGTTGATGCTGAGTGCTCCTCAATCGTTGAGTTAACGACAAGATTTGTACGTTCGTTATTGATTGGAAAGTCAATCTTAGAGATTGAGAAATTAACGGAAGAAATTGAACGGCGCTATTTCGGATCATCGCAAAGAGCTCTTATTGTTGCATTGAAAAATGCGAGTATTAAATACGAAAAAATTAAAGGAAGCTAGCTGCTTCACCTGTTTTGCGCAGATGAAATCCAGCTATTAGAGATCAAGTTGTCTCTAATAGCTGGATTTTTTAATTTATGAAATCAGCGAGTTTAAGTTAATTAAAGTATTTACGTGTTAAAGTTGGCTATCGATGTCCAGCGCAGGCGGACAGGACGTCCTAGTGCCGGCAGGCATAAGGCCGTGACGCCTTTGCCGGCAAGGCGACATCAGCTCAAGAATCCGCCCGAGAAGGTTAAAGAACAACCTTCCAGCCTTCTCGCCCGAATGCTTGTCACCGAAGGACTAGCGCCCCCTGAGCTTTTCGTTCAAAGACAATATGTTCATCTTATAAAAATTGAAATACTGAGAAAAACCGAGAAAACAAGAAAGAAACCTTACTTTAATGAGGGAGTATAAGTTTTTGTACCAAGTTTTCGTGTCCAGCTCCAACGCCTAGCCCGCCTGAGGTCATAAGCCACAAATGAATTGAAGGTAAAGAACACCTTCATTTCATTTGCGTCTTATGCTTGCCCTGGCTGACCAAGGCGCTTGCGCTTTTCTTATTAGACCTACAAAAAAAGGGGGAAATAGAATGATCCAAGATGGTGTTATGTATGTTTCATTTTTGATCGCAATTACGGCCGTCATAGCTTTAGCAGAGAAAAGAATTGGCGGGAAGTTTTTTAAGTATGTGCCAGGAATTGTGTTGATTTACATTACCTGTGCATTGCTTAAAACGTTTGGCGTCTTTTCAGCAAGTGAATCTGTAGAAAGTGCCTATAGTACAGTTAGAGGATTGTTACTGCCAGCTTTATTAATGCTTATGCTTTTGCAGTGTGACTTGAGAAAAATAATGCGTTTAGGACCTAAAATGCTGTTAACCTTTTTCGCAGCATCATTAAGTATCATAGGTGGATTCACGATTACTTATGTTCTCCTGCAAGGGTTTTATGCAGAAGGGACATGGAAGGCTTTTGCTGCTTTAAGCGCCAGCTGGACGGGCGGCTCAGCAAATATGGTAATTTTACAGGGAATACTGGACGTCCCTGAAAATATTTTTGGATATGCATTAATTATGGATACCGTGAACTATTCATTTTGGGTGATGCTATTGTTTTGGCTTGTTCCTTTTGCAGGGGTTTTTAATAAATGGACTAAAACGGATACCTCATATATTGATCAGGTAACAGCTGAACTGGCTGCAACTTCAGAAGAAGAAAAAGAACCAATGGGTTTTGTAGAATTGCTTGGGTTTTTAGCGTTAGGTCTTTTTGTATCGGCTGTTGCTATTAAAATTGGCGGAATGCTGCCTGAGCTTGGGGCTGCCGTTAATGCAACGACATGGACGATTATCATTGCCTCTATCGTTGGATTACTTCTCGCGATGACAAGAGTCTCGACCATATCCGGATCGATGGAAATATCGAAAGTAATGCTGTATGTTGTGATTGCATTAATTGCTTCTCATGCTGATTTTTCGCAAATGTTTCAGGCACCGATTTATATCATTTCAGGCTTTATGATCCTGTTTTTCCATGGATTAATCATGGTAATTTTAGCGAAAGTCTTTAAGCTTGATCTTTTCACGATGGGGGTAGCTTCTCTTGCGAATGTAGGTGGGGTTGCGTCAGCTCCAATTCTTGCAGGGGCATTTAATCGGGCGTTGATTCCAATAGGGATTTTAATGGCAGTCTTAGGAAGCTTGCTTGGAACGTATTATGGAATCTTAACTTCGTACATTTTAGGGGCATTATAAGAAAGGAATGACATCTTTTGAGGATTCAATCTTGTGAAATAAAAACAATCACCATACCATTGGTTAAACCATTCAAAACCGCCTTACGAACTGTGACCGAAATTGAAAACACATTTGTTTATTTAAAAGTAGAGAATGGTGTAACTGGGATTGGATCTGCAGCACCGACTTTAGCTATAACCGGAGATTCGAAAGAAAGTATCGAAGGTGTTTTAAAGCACCTTCTTATACCTGAAGTCACAGGAAAAGATTTAAGAAATCTTAATGATCTTTCTGTCAATATCCAAAATAGTTGTATAGGAAATACAAGTGCCAAGGCGGCAATGGAAATAGCCCTATACGATGCATTTTGTAAATCAATCAATGTACCTCTTTATCAATTTCTAGGAGGGAAATTCAGGGAGCTTAAAAACGATAAAACGGTTAGTGTTGGTTCAATTGCAGAGATGACGAATGAAGCCAAACAAATTGTCCAAGAAGGAATTTCAACAATAAAGGTAAAGGTTGGGAAGGATTGGACAACTGATGGGAAAAGTGTACTAGCGATTAGAGAAGCTGTCGGAAATAAGGTGACCATTAGGCTTGATGCAAACCAGGGTTGGACTGTGAAACAAGCCATCCACATTATTACCGATCTTGAAAAAGCAGAAGCTAATATTGAGCTGGTTGAACAGCCTATAAAAGCAGCAGACATTTATGGGCTTAAACAAATTAAAGATCATGTCACAACTCCGATCATGGCAGATGAAAGTCTGTTTTCTCCAAGCGATGCCTTGAGATTACTTAACGAAAACGCTGTCGATTATTTAAATATTAAACTGATGAAAACGGGTGGGATTCGAACAGCACTTCAAATTGCTGATATTGCAGAAGCAGCCGGGATTGAATGTATGATTGGCAGCATGATGGAATCTGCAGTAAGTGTAACAGCAGCTATTCATTTGGCAATGGCACACCCAAATATTACAAAGGTTGATATGGATGCTCCTTTATGGCTTCAAGAAGAAATAGAAGGAATTCAATTTAAAGGGGAATCCATTATTTTGGGAGATTTACCAGGCCTGGGTATTCATACAAGACATTTTAATTCGTCTTGCCTGAAAAAATAAATGAAAGGGGATAAACCTATGAAGAAATTGATTGTCTTTTTAGCGGTAATCATTTTTTTAGGAAGTAATTTTCCGGTGGATGGTGTGAAAGCAGTTGAAAGCAAGACAGCTTACATTGATGTAGCAGCGGCGACTTTATGGACAGAACCAAATCTTGCAAGAGAAATTGACATGCCTTCAACGGTAAACCCGGTGGACTTATGGACTTGGACGAAGAGTATGAGTTATGAGGAAAAACTTTGGTTGGTAGGAAATTTAGAAACACAAGCATTACTAGGATCAAAGGTAACAATTTTAGAAGAAAAGGGTGACTGGGTAAAAGTAGCTGCACATGGCCAGCCAACCCCACGAAATGAATTAGGGTATCCTGGATGGATGCCAAAAGAGCAGCTGACGAAGGGAAAAGCTTATTCAAAATATGATAACAAGCGGTTTGCGTTAGTTATATCTCCAACTGCATGGCTGTACAAGGATAAGAAGCTGAAAAGAGAATATATGGAAGTGAGTTTTAACACAAGGCTGCCCGTTAAAAAGGAAATGAGAGACCAAGTTTTAGTTGCCACACCGAGTGATGGGATGAAGTGGATTTCAAAAAATGAAATAGAAATTTATAAGAGTGAAGATGATATACCAAAACCAACTGGTAAAGATGTTTTTGAAACAGGTAAACAATTTTTAGGCTTGCCTTATCTTTGGGCAGGGATGTCAGGGTTTGGATTTGATTGTTCCGGATTTACCCATACGATTTACAAGGCAAACGGCATCACCATTCCGCGTGATTCATCTGTCCAAGCTGCATTTGGGACACCTGTTGCAAAAGAAGATTTACAAGTAGGTGACTTATTATTCTTTGCTTACGACCAAGGAAAAGGAAGAGTACACCATGTCGGTATGTATGTCGGGGATGGCAAGATGATTCACTCTCCGAACACCTCGACTCACGTACGAATAGATAAAGTTGAAACATCAGGTTATGGGGAAGAGTATGCAGGAGCGAGACGGTATATCGAAGACTAAAAGAAAGCAGCAGCTCAGGTTTTTACTTGAAGCTGCTTTTTTTATGATAGACTTAATTTGGGTACTTGTTAATATGTAGAAAAAGAATAGAAAACGATTTGGGAAAAAGGAGAGGTTCTAGTATGAAATTATATCAAATTGACGCCTTTACGAATCAGCCATTCTCCGGAAATCCAGCAGGTGTATGTATTTTTGACGAACCAAAACCATCCAAATGGATGCAGCAGATTGCCATGGAACTGAATCTCTCGGAGACTGCTTTTCTAATGCATGAGAAAGAAGGCTATTCACTTAGATGGTTTACGCCAGTTTCTGAGGTCGATTTATGCGGTCATGCTACTTTAGCGAGTGCGCATGTTTTATGGGAAACTGGTATTTTAAAAGAATCTGAACTGGCAGTCTTTTTTACTAAAAGCGGAAAATTAACAGCTAATAAGGTTGATAAATGGATTCATATGAACTTTCCGAGTGAACCAGAAGAAAAGTGTGATGTACAAGAGGAATTGATAAAAGCTTTAGGAGTTTCCCCCTTGTATGTTGGAAGAAACCGGCTGGATTACTTGGTAGAGATACAATCAGAAGACGAATTGAAAAATTTGAACCCAAATTGGGGGATCTATGAAGAAACAGGTGCACGAGGAATCATTGTTACTTGCCAGTCAACAGATCCCTCCTATGATTTTATCTCGCGTGCTTTTTATCCAGAAGTAGGAGTCATTGAGGACCCCGTTACTGGTTCTGCACACTGCTGTTTAGCTCCTTATTGGGGCAGGAAATTAAATCGAAAACAACTTACAGGTTATCAAGCTTCAAAGCGTGGCGGTGTAGTGAAAATGGACTGGCAGGGTGACAGGGTTATTCTCTCAGGACAGGCAGTAACAGTAATGGAAATGAATTTATTAAGGGTATAGGGGACCAGTCATTACTAGAGGTGAGATGTCAGAATAGGTGCAATCGTCGAGACATCGATTGCCTTATTTCAGAATGATCAAAGCGATAAAAGTTAAAAAGAAATCGGTTCTTTCGCCGATTTCATCAAGTCCCACCTCTCACCTCTAGTAAGCTGTGGGTGTTTTCCTATTCATACCAAACAATCTCACCTGTACATTCCTCATAATCAATTTCTACACGGAAATGATGTTTTGAATAAAAGTGCTCGAGGCGATCGACATGATCCCAATCTCGCTTTGCAATGTCTCCTGTAATAAATGGGATATTTTGCTCGCGCGCTTTCTCTTTCAGAAACTCCATACAAATTGAACCGTACCCTTTATTAGCTGGGCCTTTTATATCTCCAATATGAAGAGTTTCATCATCTTTATAAATGGCATGAATGGAAAAATCCCATGTTCCTTGAAACGAAGAATCACATTCATTCAGCATAATTTTGCATTGATTTCCATCATCTTGAGCATAGATGATGACCCATTTGTCTTCTTTAGATTGATCAATCCCCATTACTTCCCAATGTTTGGAGATTTTCTTCATATTTTCCTGCATACGAAAAAGCTGAAACTCAAGATCTTCTATCTCTTCTTTAAGTTCTTCTTTATTTTTATTATCGAGTGATTCTCGGTTAGATACAGTGAGTAACATAATTGGCGCCTTCCTTCTGTTTTGGAGTAAACCCCTCTACTTAGGGGAAGCTAGTCTTGTGAAATAACACACACAGTTTTCCATTTTACTAGAAAAGAAAAAAACTTCAATTGGTAAATTGGAAAAAAGCATATAAGTTCAAAGGCAATTTAATCCAATAGTATGATATGATTTAAATGGAAAAAAATTTTGAAACCTTTTGGAAATATGACCGTAGTACTAATTGGAACAAAGGATAGAAAGCCTGAGGTGGAACAATGAGCTTTTTAAGTAAATTATTTGGGAAAAAAGATACGCCTAAACCAGTAGTTGAACGTAATATGTTTAATTTGCAAATGGAAGACATTGTGACCTATGATTTAGAAGATTACACAGTTGTCAGCAAGTTAAGCTATGATGACCATGGCTTTAAATGGCATGCTTATCAGCTGGAGGGAATGTCTCGAACAATCTGGCTAAGTGTAGAAATGGATGACGAGCTTAATCTTGGTATTTATGAAAAAGTAAAAATGAAATTGACTTTGCCTATCCCGAAAAAAATTGAACATGATGGAACATACTATTATTTGGATGAATCTGGTTCAGCAAAGGTATATGGGGTAGGGAGAGGTCAGAATGTAAATGGAATAACGTGTGAATACTTTGACTTTTGTGATGAAGAGGAAGAAAGATTTCTTTCTGTAGAAAAGTGGGGTAGCGAAATCGAAGTGAGTTCGGGATATGAAATTGAAGAATATGAATTGAAAATAATTGCAAGTAATTAGGAGGAAAAACGATGTTCAAATTTTTCAAGCGAGTAAAGACTGTGGTAGATTCTGAATTGAATGCTATGCTGGATAAAGCAGAAGATCCTGTAAAAATGCTTGACCAATTTATGAGAGAAATGGAATCGGACATTCGGGATGCCGAATCAGCTGTTGCCAAACAAATTGCTAATAAAAAAATGCTTCATCGTAAATTTGAAGAAGCGCAAAAAATGGCAGAAAAGCGTGAAGAGCAAGCGATGAAAGCAGTTGAAGCAGGCAATGATGATCTTGCTAAACGCGCTTTGGAAGATAAAAAAATTCATAGTTCATCAGCAGAAACTTTAAAAGGGTCTTATGACCGGGCAAAATTAGATTCTGAATCACTTCGTAAGAAATTAGACGAAATGAAAGCAGAATATCATGAAATGAAGTTGAAAAAGGATGCTTTAAAGGCACGTGCCGAATCAGCAAAAACAAGAACGAAAATGAATCGTACCATGTCAGGCATCGGAAGTGATGAATCAAGACGCGGATTTGAGAGAATGGAAGAAAAAGTGCTTCAATTTGAAGCAGAAGCTGAAACAAGCGAAGATATGAGATCTTCAAACAGAAGCCTTGATGATGAACTGGCTGCTTTAGATAAAAGCAATGATGTAGATGATGAATTAGCTGCCCTAAAAAGAAAAATGGGTAAAGAATAAGCAAAATGAAGTGAAGGGTGCGCCTTACTAAAATAAGTGGGGCGCATTAGATTGTTAAAGAAAGTAGGTGATTCTATGAAAAAACCACTTTTTTTTGTTCTGTTATCATTTATTCTTATCTTAGCTGCTTGTGGAAACGGAGTACCAAATTCACAGGGCGGGTCTCTTTTTAGAGATGGCATTGCCGAATTTATTAACAATAATTATACCTTTCAAGACACTGTAACAAGTCAAGAAAACTCAGAAGACTTTTCCGAAATTTATTCGGCAGAAAATAAAACGATCGACGAAGTGGCAAGAGAGCTGCAGGAATATGAAACACCTGAGGAAATAAGTGATAAAAATGAAGATAAACAAGTTCTTATTTATGATGAAGCCTTTGTCACTTTAACTAAGGATGAAAATAACGATGAAAATACATTGGTAGAAATCGCTACATATGGCTTTGTTCGTGATAATTACCATCCCAGCTTTTTTAATGGTCTTCTTACATTCTATATCTTAGACCGGCTTTTGGGTAACAATTGGGCGAATAATCAAAGAAATAAATGTAAAAACAATCCTGGGGCTTGCTATGGAGGATACGGTACTTCAGGGGGAACTTTTAAAGGATCAGGCAAAACGCCTTCCGTTAGAGGAGGATCCTCATCTGTTCGCGGCGGCGGACCTGGTACTGGAAAATAATCTGGAAGGGAAGTAAAAAAATGGAGCCTTTTATCTTAACAATCGTCTATTTTTTCATAGCGATTGCTGTTGTAGTAATTGGATTAACGGTTTTTGAATTTATGACTAAAAAATATAAAGACTGGGATGAGGTATTAAACGGAAATCATGCCGTATCGCTTTCAATCGGCGGCAAGATTGTTGGAATTTGTATCATTTTATCTTTTTCTGTTTATCATAGCTCACATATAATGGATACTTTAATTTGGGGAGCATTTGGGGTTTTATTACAGATGATTGCCTATTTATTATTTGAGCTCTTTACAAGAAAGTTTTCAGTGGAGGAGCAGCTTCATAAAGGAAATATTTCTGTCGGGATTATCAGCTTTTGTGTTTCAGTCGGATTAGCATTTGTTATTGGTGCTTCCATTACTTAATGAAAGGCTTGTTTTCTAAAATATTTGTTGCTTCTGAAGGATAAATTGAAACTACCTGTGGGGACACTGATGGTTAGTCCTTATACGGGATGACCGCAAGGGCCCTTGAACCAATTGGACCTTTACGGGCAGTTTATCCACCTAAATTATCGTTTCCTCAGAAGCATGGAGGAGGATTTACTGCCCGATAAGAAAGGATAGTTAAGAGCAATCAGTGGGTCTCCAGTTGCATCTTAGTCTGACATCCCATTTCTCACCTCAAGAATGTACAGGGAGCAACAAACTTTATGAAAACAGCCATGATTAATAACAAGGGAGACAGTTGTGTGGGTGAACAAACGATAAAACAAAGCAAAGCAATATACTGGGCTTCGGGAATAGTTTCTGTATGCGGGATTATTTTTGAAGTATTGTTTGGTGCGGCTGGGTCCTATTTACTTGGTGATGGTGTAAAGCAATACACCCTCACCATTTCTCTTTTTCTAACAGGAATGGGGATCGGAGCGACCATTAGTGAAAGGGTGACCAAGAATTTAATTCTTTCCTTTGTATGGATTGAATATTTGATCGGAATCATTGCAGGTTCATCTACCTTTTTATTATTTGGCATCTCTGCTTTTTTAAGTGAAGGGACAGATGCCTTTTTTCTTTATGCTATTACATTAGTTGTCGGAGCATTAACAGGTGTGGAACTGCCTATTTTAATCCGTAAGGCTAATGATATTGGCGTCACTTTGAAAAAAAGCACGGCACGCGTTCTTTTTTCTGATTATGCGGGAGGATTGATCGGCGGGCTCCTTTTTGTTTACTTGCTAAGACCGGAATTTGGGTTAGTAAAAACCGCTTTCCTGGTAGCGGTTATTAATGTGGTCATAGCATTATGGATTTTACTTTATTTTAAAAAGGAGCTTCAAACCTTTAAACGCCATTTTACAGCAGGGATTGCCATATTAGTATTTCTTATCGCAGGTGTATTTTTCGGAGAAGAAATGGCCTTTTCATTTGAGCAAAAGCTATATAGAGATCCCATTATTTATTCTGAGACAACTGATTACCAGCAGATCATTTTGACAAAAGAACAGGGCGACCTTCGGCTTTTTCTTGATGGCCAGCTGCAATTTAGCTCTAGTGATGAATACCGTTATCATGAAACCCTTGTACATCCAGCGATGGCTACAGCGGAAAAAAGGGAAAACATTCTCGTTCTTGGCGGTGGAGATGGTTTGGCATTAAGGGAGTTGCGAAAATATGAAGAAGTTAAGGCTATTACATTAGTTGATTTAGATCCGAAAGTAGTTGCACTTGGAAAAACAAATCGAGACCTTGTTCAGTTGAACGAAAAGTCTTTTGAGGATGAGCGGGTGAAGGTCCTGCATGAGGATGCTTTTAAATTTGCAGAACATCATTCTGACCAATTTTATGATGTCATTTTAGTAGATCTGCCAGATCCAAACAATGAGTCGCTGAATAAACTGTACACGCTTGAATTTTATCAGCTGCTAAGAAATAGGCTTGCACCAGGAGGATCACTAATGATCCAAGGCACAAGTCCTACTTTTGCAACAGAAGTATATTGGACAATCAATCAGACTATCAAAGAGGCTGGTCTTTATACAGAAAATCTGCACGTAGATGTGCCAAGCTTTGGCGATTGGGGATTTGTCCTTGCGAAAAGAGAACCAGTTAAATTGGATCAAGCAGACATTTTTGTTGAGACAAAATTTTTGACAAATGAAGTAGTAGCCGGATTAACTACTTTTGGAAAAGATATTGATAACGAAATAGTCAATGATGATGGTCAGCCTGTTTCAATCGAAACCAATACTTTGATGAAACCAACAATTATTGAAAAGTATGAGAAGGCTTGGAGAAGCTATTAATGAGACCTGGCTCTGTGCTTTTCATATTCATTCTCTCCTTCAGATAAAATGGTTTCTTTAGAGAAAGGTTTAATATTTTGCCTAAGTGGAATAGTGTAAACATGATAAAATAAAGGAGAGATTTTCACATGAGAAATTCCTTTAATGAGAATCATTCCGAAAATGTCGAGAAAGTAGAGCAAACATTAAACCATTTGAGTGAAGACAAAAAACAAGATATTCTCTCCAATTTTGAAAGCTTTAAAGACTATCTTGGTGATAAAGTGATCAAAGGGAAAAAGCTAGGACTGACAGAGGAGCAGCTGGCTAAATCAGCTGAAATGGTTGCCGGCTACTTAGCTAGGTATGAAGAACCGAAAAACCGAGAAGAGAAGCTTTTACAAGAATTGTGGAAGGCTGGAGATGTAAAGGAACGTGGAATGCTGGCTCACATGCTTGTAAAACTGGTTAACTAAATGGACAAGGAAAGATGGCTTGAGGGCAGCTTTGCCTTTAAGTCATTTTTTATCCATTAAAAATTCAGACAAAAATAAGAAACGGCAGAGGCTAACAAAGATGAAAATAAAAAAGCTTTTTAAAAAGAAATCAGTCCTTCTCTTATTATCTCTCAGTTTATTTCTAGCTATCGTCATGATTTATCAAACGTATAAACCCCTTCCGCAAGGTGTTTCCTACGGCGGAAAAGTATATCAAGTAGAAGATGTGGATTTTTTAACAGATTTAACATATAAAGATAAGTATGGTGCCCAAGTTTATGAGCAATCCATTTTTAAAGAGATCAACCAAACAATCAAAAAAGCGGAGCAATTTATCGTTGTGGATATGTTTCTTTACAATTCCTATGTGGATGAAAACATTGATTATCCAAACATTAGTCAAAGTTTAACAAACACACTTATCAATCAAAAAGAAAAAAAGCCAAAGCTAAAAATTATTGTAGTGAGTGATTCTGTCAATACGACGTATGGATCACATGAGGCAAAACAGCTTGAGCAGTTGAAAAAGCATGGAATAGATGTTGTCATCACAAAATTAAATCCCTTACGTGATCCTAACCCAATTTATTCAAGTGTTTGGAGAACCTTTATTCAATGGTTTGGACAAGAAGGAACTGGGTGGGTGCCCAATCCTATGGCAGAAACAGCACCAAAGGTGACGATGAGGTCGTATTTAAAGCTAATGAATATAAAGGCGAACCATAGAAAACTGATAGCAACTGAAAATGCGGCGATTGTTTCCTCCGCTAATCCCCATGACGCAAGTGGATTTCACTCTAACATAGCTTTTAAGGTCAAAGGCGGTATTATTGCCGACATTATTGAGGCAGAACAGGCTGTCTCAGATTTTTCAGAGGGCCCTAAAATGCCAAAGTATGACCAAAAAACAAAAGGCTCAGGACCCATTCAGATTCAGTATCTTACCGAAGGGAAAATTTATCGACATATAATAAAAGCATTAGATGATGCAGCTGACGGTGACCGGGTATGGATTGGAATGTTTTACTTGGCAGATAGAGAGGTCATTGATGCCATTGTAGATGCAGCAGAACGTAATGTGAAAGTGAACCTTGTTTTGGATCCGAATCAGAATGCTTTTGGAGCAGAGAAAATAGGCTTGCCAAATCTTCCAGTTGCATCAGAGCTCCGTAATATGGAGAAGAAAAATATTAAGATTCGTTGGTATAATACAGACAAGGAACAATATCATTCTAAAATTCTCTATGTAGATCACGGAGACCATGCGGTTATCTTAGGAGGATCAGCAAACTTTACGAAGAGAAATTTAGCAAATTATAATCTGGAAAATAATTTGAAGATTGTCGCTCCTTCAGATGAGGAAATAACGAGAGAAGTTGATGACTATTTCAACCGGATTTGGAACAATGAAAAGGGTACATATACAGTAGAATACGAGAAGTATCAAGATAAATTGCCCGTATTTAAATATATTATGTATGTCTTACAGAAAATCTTTCAATTTACGACATATTAATAATTGAACAATTGTGTGTATGTTTGGTACGATAGATGGGAAAAGTTTCTAGGGGGATCAAGCGTGTGAAAATTAAATCGATATGTAATATTTTTGGTGTGATCCTTATAGGGATTGCCATTGCAGGAGCTGCTTTACAATTGAATGCCTTGTTTGATATTTATCAGGAACAAATTTCTTCAGGGCAAATGATGATGGATATGGGCTATTTTTGGATGCAAGTCCCTGTTAATTTTGGTACATATATCAATGCTGTCATTTGGGGAGGAGTATTTCTTATTATCCCTTATTTTTATGAGGTGCTCAAAGAAAAAAATATCATATTAAGAGAAAAAGAGAATATTCCTGATAACCAGCCTTTTTATGAAGAAAATTTTGGTGCAGTTGATCGAAATAAAGAAGAACCATTAAAAGAAGAAATACCGGAAGAAGCAAAAGACAAGGATGAACGAATCTTTTGGAATGGGTAAGAACGAAATGCTGAGGCCGGCCTGGTCAGCAGGTATTGCTAAGCAGATCCGTTTTTCTTCTAAGATCAGAATGTTGAGTTCATTAAAGCGCAACTTATCGGAAAAATTGCTTCGTTATCGGGAAATATGCACCGTTACCGAAATAATTACACGTTAAAGGGTATAGGGTGGTTTATACAAAAAGAAATCAGCTCATTCGCTGATTGCATCCAGTTCCACCTCTGACCTCTCACTTCTAATCATAGATGTTTATACATTAATACATATAACCCTTTATCCCCGTTGTTGTATATATGTTCACTTTCTTTAAAGCCAAGGTGCTGGTAATACTCGATATTGTTAATACCAGTTGTACACCAAACTAATTCGGTGTCAGCTTGTCTCAGTAAATTTTCGCCAAATAAGACTAGTGTCTGTCCGCGCAGTTGATTTCGGTGCTCTGGATCAATGGCTATCCCTCTTAGCCGGTACATATTTTTCCCGTGTACTTTTTCGTGTGCTTGCTTAAAAAAAGAAGCCACTCCAATGACACGATCTTCTGCGAAAGCTCCAACATGCAGGGAAGATTCCTCCAGATCACCTTTATACTGACAATCCTCTAAAGTGCTGTTAGATGATAATACTTTCATTCGTAACGGATATGTATCTTTTGCTTTAATTTTTTTAATTTCAAACATCATGAAATCCCTCACTTATGAGATAGATAGACAACTAAATTATACTCAAACAAATAGACGAAATGAAAGCCTAAAAGTTTCAAGTAAGGCTCAAGGCTTAGTGCAGCTACAACTCTAGTACTTTTATTACAGCAGTCAATTTTTATATAATATTAGTAGATAAGAATATAGGGAGTAAGATGTCAGATGAAAAAAGCTAAAAGAACACTGAACAATTTTCTAGGCTTATTGTTTATCCTTTTTGTAGCCATTCTTTTCATTGCAATTTTTGAAGTAAATTCAAACCTTAGTCAGCCTGTAAACAATAGAGACGAATTTGAAAATGTGACTAGATATGAGGATGTCTTGCGAGAAGAATTAAGAAAATATGAGCTAGAATCCTATACTCCTATTTTGCTAGCCTTGATGCAGCAGGAAAGTAAGGGGCGTGGGGGAGATCCGATGCAATCGTCCGAATCGGCAGGGCTCCCTAGAAATACAATCGAAGACCCTGTCAAAAGTATCCAGCAGGGAGTAAAACATTTCCACGCCAGCCTAACGTATGGAAAGGAAAAAAATGTAGATGATGCAACGATTATTCAATCCTACAATATGGGACTTGGCTATATTGATTTTATAGAGAAAAACGGGAAAAAGCATACAGAAGAATTAGCTAAAGAGTTTTCAAGTATTCAGGTAGACAAGCAGCCCGATATTTATAATTGCGGCGGGGACAAAAGCAATTTCAGGTATCCCTATTGCTACGGGGATTTTACTTATTATACAAAGGTGACGAAAAATATTGAACAGTTAACAGAGCAGCCAGCAACTGCGAAAGAAGACACAAATGACTCTTCTTCATAAAGCTGGTGGAGAAAAAGTACTCGTTAGCCCATGAGCAGGATTAGCTTAAATACAAATTTTGCTTAGGGACACTGTCTTGGTGTCCCATATTTATTACATCTATATGCGGGTGGACGGGGGAGTATGTATAGTTTCTTTCATAATTGGACAGACTCGTAGAAAAAGAGAATGTGAGAGGCGATCTGTTACAATGAGTCTAACAAAAAAAGAAGCCTAATCACTTGCGAAGAAGATGATGGATCATTCTAAAGATTTCGGGAGTCTTTTAAAGATTTTATATGTGAAAAATTAACGGGAGGGATAGCTGTGCTTCTCTCCTTTTTCTGTCCTAGAGGTGTCAAAAGGAAAAAGCAGAGAACTCCCATAATGTTTTAACTGATGAAAGCGATGATACATTCTTTTGAATACCAAACGGTACATTGAACAGAAGAGGGGTGTTGACCAAACATACATCCTATAATGATACACAGTTGAGCCTCTATATTAGGGGCTTTTTTGTTGTGTGATTAACTTTTGTTTGAAAGGACAAACATAGAGTTGGGCAAGATGAACTCAAGGTGGCGATTAATTAATGATTACTTTTGAAATGATGTCGTTAATGCTTAGCTTTGGCATGTTTGTGATCGCAGTTTTTCAGTTTCATGACCACGATAAATAGGTGAAATCGAATTTGTTAATAGGGTATGAAGACATTGAGGCTTTCTAGGATGGATAACATATTAAGTTTGGTTACTATGAACTTGTATTAAATGGAGGAAAAAATCAAACACTATATATGTGTTAGGTATGTACTTTAACAACTAAATTCATTATCGCTGGGAATTATAAATGGCTGTTTTCTCGATATTGGAGCAGATGTACATAAATAAGCCAGTTTTATCCCACATTAATGGGCAGTAATACACCACTTCAAGACTTAGTGAAATCGAAGAAGGGTAGGCGGGGGATAACTTGCCCGTTAAAGCCCAAACAAAGGAGCACAGACTAAGAGCGCCACGTCAATCGCCAACGTCTGTGTGACCCACATCCTGTGGGCCCCAGGCTAAACATCAGTGGGGATGAAAAAACACCATTGATGGAAGGTTCATTTTATCCTCTTATCCTCTGTAGTTAAAAGCTTCATTTTTAAAAAGGGGTGTCGTTATGAAAAAGCAAGGATATCCGGTTGCGCAAGGTTTATATCATCCTGAACATGAACATGAAGCCTGCGGGATCGGGATGGTCGCAAATATTAATGGAAAAAAAACACATGAAATTGTTGAAAATGCTATAACAATTTTATGTAATTTAGAGCATCGGGGAGGACAATCAGCAGACACTAGTACCGGAGATGGTGCAGGTATTCTGACACAAATCCCACACTCTTTTTTTGAGAAACAATGCGAAAAAGAAAACATTATACTTCCGGAAGAAGGCAGATACGGGATTGGCATGGTCTTTCTCCCCCAGGACCCGGAAATAAGAAAACAGACTCAAAAACTGGTCAAAAACGTAATTGAAGAGGAAGGACAAATCTTTCTTGGTTGGCGGACTGTTCCGGTCAATGATTCGTATGTCGGTGACATGGCTAAGAAATCAAAACCGTTTATTCGCCAAATGTTTATTGCTCCTTCCAGTGATATCAATGATCAGAGTGTTTTTGAAAGAAAATTATATGTGATTCGAAAGAGACTTGAAAAAGAAGTACCTTCCTCTGATATTGAACATCAAGAAGGCGTTTACATTTGCAGCTTATCGACAAGTACAATTGTGTATAAAGGTATGTTAATTCCAGAACAACTTGATTCCTTTTATATTGACTTGAATCATCGGGATTTCAAATCGGCATTAGCCCTCGTTCATTCACGCTTTAGTACGAATACATTTCCAAGCTGGGAGCGATCACACCCGAATCGATTTACGATACATAATGGCGAATTTAATACAATTAAGGGAAATGTTAATTGGATGCAGGCCAGGGAGTCGCAATGTGAATCGGAATTATTTAAAGGCGAGGATTATCAAAAGCTATTCCCGGTGATTGATACAGATGGTAGTGACTCTTCAATGTTTGATAATTGTTTTGAATTTCTTCACCTTTCAGGACGATCTCTAGCTCATACAGCAATGATGATGATCCCTGAGCCATGGGCTAATGATGAAACAATGGATAATGAAAAGAAATCTTTTTATGAATATCACAGCTGTCTAATGGAACCATGGGACGGGCCGGCAGCTGTTGTATTTACAGATGGAAGACAAATAGGGGCGTGTCTAGACCGAAATGGATTACGGCCAGCAAGATATTATGTAACAAAAGACGGAATGATCGTATTAGGATCTGAAGTTGGTGCTTTAGATATTTTTGTTGAAGATATTGAATATAAAGACAGGCTTCATCCAGGGAAAATGCTCCTGGTCGATTTAGAAAAAGGCATGATTATTCCAGATGAAGAAATTAAGAAGCAAATTGCGTCAGAACAGCCGTATCAAGCTTGGCTGTCTGAACATTTAGTCAGTTTAAATGGCATACCAGACACGAGTGATGACAAACCAGTATTTAATGTGGATGAACGTACGAAACAACAACTCGCATTTGGGTATACCTATGAAGAGTTAAATAAAATGATGAAGCCTATGGTTACGGACGGGAAAGACCCCGTTGGCTCTATGGGTTATGACTCCCCACTTGCCGTTTTATCAAAAAAACCCCAGCTTCTCTATAACTATTTTAAGCAGTTGTTTGCACAAGTAACTAATCCTCCGATTGATGCGATAAGAGAGGAAATCATCACCTCTGTTGTAACAACAATTGGACCGGAAAGAAATCTTATCAAACCTGAGCCAGAAAGCTGCAGACAAATTCAAATTGATTCGCCGATATTGAATAATGGTCAACTAAAAAAACTTTATCAATCAGACTTTAAGTGTGAAACGTTATCAATACTATTTCCAATCGAAGCTGAGCCTCCTGATTTTGCAATGCTATTAGATGAGCTATTTGCTAAAGCTGACAATGGAATTGAAAAGGGAGCGGCATTGCTCATTTTATCTGATCGAGGAGTAAATGAGGAATATTCAGCATTGCCGGCTCTGCTTGCTGTCTCAGGATTGCACCATCACTTGATCCGAAGCGGGACACGTTCTAAGGTAAGTATTCTAATTGAATCTGCAGAACCAAGAGAAGTCCATCATTTTGCAACCTTACTTGGATACGGGGCAGAAGCAATCAATCCGTATTTAGCATTTGAGTCAATCGGAGGTCTAATTGAAACAGGAGCCTTACTTGATTACCAATTTGAGAAAGCTGTTGAAGTATATAGGAAGGCTGTTACGGATGGAATCGTTAAAGTGATATCGAAAATGGGAATTTCAACGATTCAAAGTTATCGGGGTGCACAAATATTTGAAGCCGTTGGCATTCATCAGGACGTTATCGATAAGTATTTCACACAAACCGCATCACGTATAGGTGGAATCGGATTAGATATTATTGCAAAAGAAGTCTTGTTGAGACATAACAGAGCATTTGATGATTCAAAAGGGTTAGAGAAGACATTAGAATCAGGCGATGATTTTCAGTGGCGTCAAAATGGAGAAGATCATCAATACAATCCAAAGACGATTCATTTGCTTCAACATGCCTGTCGTACAAATAATTATAAACTCTTTAAAAACTACTCATCATTACTAACAGATACGGAACACAATTTACAATCGATTCGAGGAATGCTTTCTTTTAAGAAAAGAGATGCTATACCGATTGACGAAGTGGAATCAATAGAACAGATTTGTAAAAGGTTTAAAACAGGCGCAATGTCTTACGGTTCAATCAGTAGTGAAGCTCATGAGGCACTTGCGATTGCCATGAACCGGATCGGAGGTAAAAGTAACTCGGGAGAAGGGGGAGAGAACCCTGATCGATTTACAGCTGATCCAAATGGTGATTTAAGGCGAAGTGCCATTAAACAAATCGCTTCGGGTCGATTTGGCGTTAATAGTCATTATCTAGTCAACGCCGATGAGATTCAAATAAAAGTTGCTCAAGGTGCAAAGCCAGGAGAAGGAGGTCATCTTCCTGGAAAGAAAGTGTATCCATGGATTGCGGAAGTGAGGGGCTCAACTCCAGGTGTAGGACTGATTTCACCACCACCGCATCATGATATCTATTCAATTGAGGATTTAGCTGAATTAATTCATAACTTGAAAAATGCAAACCCAACGGCCCGGATTAGTGTCAAGCTTGTTTCAGAAGTAGGTGTTGGGACTATTGCAGCAGGTGTCGCGAAAGGGAGAGCAGATCTTGTCCTCATCAGTGGTTATGACGGGGGAACTGGGGCAGCTCCGCGGACAAGTTTAAAACATGCAGGAATGCCATGGGAAATTGGGCTGGCAGAAACACATCAAACCTTACTGTTGAATCGTTTGCGTGATCGGATCGTTGTTGAAACAGACGGAAAAATGATGACAGGTAGAGATGTTGTAATTGCTGCGCTCCTTGGAGCAGAGGAATATGGGTTTTCAACGGCCCCTTTAGTTGTCTTAGGTTGTATTTTAATGCGTGTTTGTCACCTTGACACGTGTCCAGTAGGGATTGCGACACAAAACCCAGAGCTTAGGAAGAAGTTTAATGGTGAAGCCGTGCATGTTACAAATTTTATGAGATTCATTGCAACTGAAGTAAGAGAGCTAATGGCAGAACTCGGGTTTCGAACAATGAATGAAATGATTGGCAGGACGAATGTCCTAGAAGTCAATCAAGCCATTACCCATTGGAAAACTAAAGGGATTGATCTAAGCTCTCTTCTCTATCAACCAGAAGTACCTGAAAATGTTAGTCGATATGCGACAGTTGAACAGGTTCATGGACTTGATAAAACATTAGACAAACAAGAATTAATCCCATTATGTAAAGAAGCGATTGAAAACCAAGAACCGGTAGAAGCGACTTTCTCAATTCGGAACATTAACCGAGTTGCAGGGACGATGCTAGGAAGTGAAATAACAAAACGTTATGGTGCAAAGGGGCTGCCTGAGGACACTATTCGTCTTACCTGTAAAGGTTCTGCTGGACAGAGTTTTGGTGCATTTATTCCACCTGGATTAACAATGAAACTTGTTGGAGATGCAAATGATTTTATAGGGAAGGGTTTATCGGGTGGTAAAATTATTGTCCGCCCTTCTAGGAAGAGCACATTTATCCCAGAAGAAAACATTATTATCGGAAACGTTTCTTTTTACGGGGCAACTGCAGGAGAAGCCTATATAAATGGAATTGCTGGTGAACGGTTTTGTGTAAGAAATAGTGGTGCCAATGTTGTTGTAGAGGGCGTTGGAGACCATGGTTGTGAATACATGACAGGTGGAAAGGTCATTGTGTTAGGTGCAACAGGGAAAAACTTCGCAGCTGGAATGTCAGGTGGGGTTGCGTATGTATTGGATGAATCAAATGGTTTCCGAGTAAAGTGTAATCAAGAACTAGTTTATCTTGATTCTATTGTTGATGAAATTGAACTTCAAACTGTCTATGAAATGATTGAAAAACATGTTCAATATACAAACAGTGCATTTGGAAAGAGAGTGTTGGATAATTGGGCAGAAATGAAAGAAAAATTTGTTCGTGTTATTCCAAAAGATTATCTAGAGATGCAAGAGAGAATTAAACACTTGCAAGCAAGCGGGTTAAGTAATCATAATGCCGCGCTCATTGCATTTGAAGAAGGCAAAAAAGTAGTCAATTCAATAAAGGATGGGGGGTAAACGATGGGAAAGCCAACGGGTTTTATAGACTATCAACGTCAAACACGACCCGAACGTGACCCTGTAACACGAACGAATGATTGGGACGTTTATACGTTGCCGCTTGATGAAAAAGTGCTAAAACAACAGGGTGCTCGTTGTATGGATTGCGGGATTCCAACCTGTCATACAGGTACGATATTAAACGAGATGACTTCTGGTTGTCCCGTCAATCACTTAATACCAGAGTGGAACGATTTAGTTTTTCAAGGGCAATGGCAAGAGGCCTTAAAACGAGAGCATAGAATGAATAACTTTCCTGAATTTACAGGGATGGCTTGCCCGGCACCCTGTGAAGGTGCATGTGTTCTCGGTATAAATGAGCCACCGGTTGCAATACGTTCAATTGAATTAGAAATTATTGAAAAAGGATTTAAGGAAGGATGGGTGAAGCCAGAGCCTCCAGAAATCAGAACTGATAAAAAGGTGGCAATCGTTGGCTCTGGACCAGCAGGTTTGGCGTGCGGCGCTCAACTTAACAAAGCAGGACATAAGGTAACTGTATTTGAACGTCATGACCGCGTTGGGGGTCTTTTAACATATGGAATACCTGAAATGAAGCTTCCTTATGCTGTTGTCGAGCGACGTGTAAATCTTCTGAAAGCAGAAGGAATTACGTTTGTGACAAATACAGTAGTAGGAAATGATTACCCAATTTCTACTCTTCAAACAGAATTTGATGCTGTGGTTCTTTGCGGTGGGGCTACAAAGCATCGCGATTTACAGGTGGACGGGAGAGAGTTAAAAGGGATTCATTATGCAATGGACTTTCTCCATGCTAATACGAAAAGTTTATTAGACTCAAATCTTGAAAATGGCGACTATATATCAGCAAAAGATAAAGATGTCATTGTCATTGGTGGAGGGGATACAGGGACTGATTGTTTAGCTACTTCAATTAGACATAAATGCAAAAGTTTAACACAGTTTGATATTTATGAGAAAAAAGGTGACACTCGAGCTGATGATAATCCTTGGCCGCAGTGGCCAGTGATTCATCGAGTTGAATATGGTCAAAAAGAAGCAGCGGCTGTCTTTGGAGAAGATCCACGTGCCTATGCCGTGATGACGAAAAAGTTTGTTGGGGATGAAAACGGGCAAGTCAAAGAAGTCCATACTATTAATGTAGAAACAACAATGGATGAAAATGGGCGACGAGTTCGAAAAGAGATTCCTGGTACAGAAAAAGTATGGCCTGCTCAGTTAGTGTTACTTGCGATAGGATTTACTGGACCTGAGCAAAGTTTCCTGCAAAAACTTGATGTTGAAACAGATGAACGTTCAAATGTAAAAGCTGAATATGGAAAATATAAGACCAACATCAAAGGCGTTTTTGCTGCCGGTGATATGCGCCGCGGACAAAGTCTTATAGTTTGGGCGATCAATGAAGGTCGAGAGGCTGCCAGGGAATGTGACAAATATTTAATGGGTGAAACGAAGTTACCTTAGAACGACTTATTTTAACTTATGTGTAAAAATTTATTTTCTGTTATCTTTAGTAGGGCAGTTATGCTAGAGTCGACACATGTGGAAAGCGGTGACGGTGCAAATATTCGGATAATGATGTAAATATCCAGGTGATGGTGCAAATATCGGGATAAATAGGTATTATGGTGGGAAATGGGGGCATGTTAGTGGCGAAATTCACCATACTCCCACCAATTCCATCTGTTAAAATCGTTATTGAGTAAAATTAAAGCTTGAAGGAAGGTTATTTGAAATCAATTCTATTAATTATTCTATCATTACTTTTGATTCTGCCTTCGTTACTATTTTTTGATCTGTGGAAAAACTGTCCACACCTACTTTCATTCCATTTTATACCTGCATGTTCTGATACATAAGTCTTAACACCAAATTTCAAAGCAATTTTAAGATTGTTTTCTTTTTTTAGTTCTTATATTGCGGAAAACTTGGAAACAAGAGCAAAGTTCTATCTTCCTAGTTCTTACTCAATAAAGGCGAATTTCAGATCCTCTCATAAATTCAGATCAGCTGCCAGCCCTTCATACTTTTTTGAATAAGGAAGCGGCATGACTCCTGTTATCTGATTTGCTCCTGAAACCTTTACTAAATTGGATAAATTCAGATCTTAGAAATGTACCAAGATGACCTCCCAGGCTCAAGTTTTATACACTTATCTTCTTCTAATTTTTTTTAAAGCAGTCTGTATTGTACCTCAGCCAACCTGATATTTTTCAAAAAAATCATAACTTAAGAGGATTTAACCTTCCAGTTAAAACATAAGTGTGAATAGTTTTACGAAAAAACAAAATAATAAAAAAAGCAATTATAAAAATTTAGTAAAATAAATGGTAAATTAAATAAAATAAATAGTAAATTATAAGTAAAATATTATAATTTTGTTGTATAATGACAAAAATCCTGTTAAAATCAAAAATGAAAACGCATTACTGTAAGAATACAGAAAGTAAAATTTACTAAATTGTATGGTGATAATATGACAACGATAAGAGATATTGCGAATGAAGCAAATGTATCAAGTGCCACAGTTTCCAGAATTTTAAATAATGATCCATCTTTATCGGTAGCTGAGGATACAAGGAACAGAGTATTAGATGCAGCAGATTTGTTAAACTATAAGCCTTCAAGAAAAAGAAAAACTTCCAAAAAGATTTCCGATGAGCCTTCTGAGTTATACAATATTGGGATTATTTCAGTCATTACTCAGGAAGAAGAGGTGAATGATCCATATTTTATGTCTATTCGTCTTGGGGTGGAGATTGCTTGCGAAACACTTCCGTTCACTATTAAAAAGATTATCAGAGCAGGTAATGATGCATCCTTAAAAGATATAGAAAATTTAGATGGCTTGATTGTGATTGGAGGAATCGATCCCAATTGCTTGAAAGAATTTTTGGAGAGTAATAAGCATGTTGTCTTTGTAAACCATTTCCCGTATTTAAAGAATTATGATGTTGTTGCGTCAGGATTTGATACAGCAACAGAAGATGTATTAGAGTATCTGTTTCAACTAAATCATACTAATATTGGATTTCTTGGAGGGAAAGATACACTTATAAAACTTGATGAAAAACAACCTTCAGAAGAAGTTGAAGATATTAGAAGAATCGCTTTCGAAAATGTCATGAGAAGAAAAGAGCTGTATGATCAAGAGCATGTTTATATTGGTGAATGGGGAGCAAGCGGTGGATATCAACTAATGAAAGAGGTTATCAACAAAGGCAATTTACCAAGTGCAATGGTGATTGCAAGTGATCCGATGGCAATTGGGGCAATGCGTGCTCTTCATGAATCAGGGATTATAGTGCCTCAAGATATTTCGATTATTAGTTTTGATGATATTGAGGCAGCAGAATTTTTAAATCCGCCGCTTTCAACTGTAAAGGTTCATACAGGCGAGATGGGAAAGGTAGCAGCCAGGCTTTTATATGATCGATTTAATGGCAGAAACATTCCTATAAGGTCTATTCTTGGGACAGAGCTGGTTATTAGAGATAGTTGTCAGGCAAATAAGGTTTGAAAGGATAAGAGGTTGAATGGGTTCACTTTGATAAAGTTTTCACCTCGTTTTTATAGGATTAAGAAAACGGTTACTTAATGTAGGGGGGAAATTAAAATGAGGAAAACAGTGACTTTACTATTGACTAGCTTTTTAACTCTCGCAAGCCTATCAGGCTGTGGAAATAATGCAGCTAATGAATCTAGTGATAAAATTAAAATTGAATTTTTCCATTATAAAACCGAAGCAAAAGGAACATTCGATCAATTAATTGAAAAATTTGAAGAAGAGAACCCTGGAATTGATGTTGTTCAATCAAATCCACCTGATTCCGAAACAGTCTTGAAAATGCGCGTTGTGAAGCGTGAAATTCCTGATGTTATCGGAATTGGAGCAAACTTTACTTTTGCCGATTTGGCTAACGCAAAAATATTTAAAGATCTTACTGGTAATGAATTGTTAAAGGATATCCAACCTGATTATGTTCAAATGATGAAAGAAGTTCCGGCTGTAGAGGAAGTGTATGCGGTTCCATACGCAGCTAACGCGAGTGCGGTTATTTATAATAAAGATATTTTCAAAGAATTGGGACTTGAAGTACCAACTACATGGGATGAATTTATTAAAACAGCCGAAACGATAAAGGCAGCAGGAAAAATTCCATTTTACTTTACCTTTAAAGATGCATGGACAACCCTTCCATCCTATAATGCCCTTGCAGCCAACACACAAGGAGAAACGTTTTATCAGGATTTGAGAAAAGGGGAAACAACATTTGCAAAAGGTCATAAGGAGGCAGCGGAGAAGCTGTTAAAACTAGTTGAATATGGTCATAAAGCCCAGTATGGAAGAGCATATTCTGATGGAAACATTGCTTTTGCTAAAGGTGAATCAGCCATGTATCTCCAAGGGATTTGGGCAATTCCTGAAATAAAAAAAGCAAATCCTGACATTAATCTTGGAGTTTTCCCCTACCCTGTAACAAATAAACCTGGTGGATCCAAATTAGTTTCAGGAGTGGACTTATTACTTGCGTTTCCGACGACATCAGAACATCCTGAAGAAGCTAAAAAATTCGTTGAGTTTCTATTAGACGATGAAAATATAAAAACATATATTAATCAGCAGAACGCATTTTCAGCGAAAAAAAGCGTTGTCCAGGAAGACCCTGTTTTAGAGGGCTTAAAAGCTAGTATTGAAAAAGGCGAACTTCTTGACTTTCCTGATCACTATGTACCAATTGCAGTAGGACTCGAAAAACAGCTGCAAGTGTTAACACAGAAAAAAGATGTTGATCAATTTTTAAAGACTCTTGATAAAGAATGGTCAAAAGTACAGGACCGTCAATAAAAAGGGAACAGAACGAAAAGCTCAGGGGCGCTAGTCCTTCAGCGACAAGCATTCGGGCGAGCTGGCAGAAAGTTGTTCTTAACCCTTTTCGGGCGGATTGGCTTATGAACTAAGGGCCGCTGGCGCCTGGCCGGCAAAGACGTCACTTCCTTATGCCTGCCGGTACCAGGACGTGTCCACCTGCGCTGGACAATGATAACTAACTTTAATGCACTAATACTTTAATCTACTTAAACTTTTTGAAACCATAAAAAAGTTAATGGTTATCTAATGAACATTCCTCTAATCAACTAAAAGGGAAGGAAAAAACTATGAAAATGAAAAATATCACAATCTATTTAATGGCGTTGCCTGGCGTTTTACTCTTTGCCGTCTTTCACACACTTCCCGCCTTACAAGGTGTATATTATTCATTTACGAACTGGGACGGCTTAAGTTTTGAATATGACTTTATAGGATTTAAAAACTATTTAAATTTATTTAAAGACGAAAATATATTTAATTCCTATGCTTTTACATTTAAATTTGCGATTTTATCGACAATACTAGTGAATATCTTAAGTCTTTTAATTGCCATTGGCTTAAATGCAAAGATAAAATTTAAAAATTTTTTCAGAGCTGTTTACTTTTTACCAAACGTTCTTGGTGTGTTAATTGTCGGCTACATCTTTAACTATATTTTTTCAAACATTGTTCCGAAATTTGGTGAACAGCTAAATATTGGTTTTCTTTCGACAAATATATTGGGTAATGGAAATTTAGCTTGGATCGGAATCGTTCTTGTGGCGGTTTGGCAAGCATGTGCGTTAAATGTCATTTTATATTTAGCAGGGCTTCAAACGGTGCCAAATGAATTATATGAAGCATCAAGTCTTGATGGCGCCAACAAATTGCAGGAATTTTGGAAAATAACATTCCCAATGATTGCACCTTTCTTTACGATTAATATGGTTCTTGCCATGAAAAATTTCTTAATGGTATTCGACCAGGTAATAGCGTTGACCAATGGCGGACCGGGCCGGGCAACGGAAGCGATTTCGGTTCTCATTTATAAGGGAGGCTTCCAAGGTGGAGAGTTTGCCTATCAATCTGCCAACTCAGTCATTTACTTTATTGTCATCATGTTGATATCTATTTTTCAAATTAAAGTGCTTCAAAGAAGGGAGATTGACATGTAATGAAACAGAAAAAAACGAATTGGACTGTGACCATATTAATAGCTTTAGGTTCGTTGTTTATCATTTTTCCTTTGTATATTGCGATTTCGATTGCATTAAAAACACCAGAAGAGCTGGCAAATTCAGTGCTGTCACTACCGCTCGGGTTCCATTTTGAAAACTTTGCAAATGCGATTGAAGCAACAAACTTCTTTCATGCATTTAAGAATAGTGCCTATATTACGGTTCTTACACTTGTTTTTACAATTCTGACTAACTCAATGGTTGCTTATGTCATTGCCAGAAATCTGCACCGGAAATTTTTTAAAGGTTTGTATTACTATTTTGTTGGTGCTTTATTTATTCCATTTCCTATAATTATGTTACCAGTTATAAAGCTTACTTCCAGTCTTGGGATGACAGATCCAAATGGATTAATCTTTTTATATATTGTTTACGGTATGGCCTTTAATACATTTATTTATGTAGGGTATATACGGTCGATCCCGATAGAGCTTGAGGAGGCAGCAATTGTTGATGGATGCAGCACATGGGGTGTGTTTTGGAAGGTGATATTTCCGTTATTAACTCCTATAAATGCTACAGTTGGAATTTTAACTTGTTTATGGGCATGGAATGACTTTTTGCTGCCATTAATTATCTTAAGTGACCAGGAACATTCTACTCTTCCATTGGTTCAATACATTTTCCAGTCGCAATTTGCGACAGATGTTAATTTAGCATTTGCTTCCTATCTATTAGCATTATCACCAATGGTTATTGTCTATGTCATCGCACAAAAATGGATTATCGGTGGTGTGACAAGGGGAGCAATAAAATAATAATTCGTATAATGAAATGCCTTTATAAGCAGAAAATTGAAACGGAGTGAAAAAGCAAATGGCAATTATTTTTGAGGAAAAACAAAACATCTTTCATTTACAAGCAAACGATACAAGCTATGTGATGCAAATTATTCGCGATGGATATTTATCGCATTTATATTGGGGACGAAAAATAAATCAATACAATCATTCCAATAAGCTGCAGTTTGTCGATCGTGCCTTTTCAGGAAATCCCTATCCGTCAATAGATCGTACATTTTCTCTTGACACATTGCCACAGGAGTATCCTGGATATGGGAATACAGATTATAGAAATCCTGCCTATCAACTGCAGCTTGATAATGGTACGACTGTTACAGACTTACGCTACAAATCACATGTCATCTATAAAGGAAAGCCGGCGCTTGAAGGCCTGCCGGCAGTATACGCAGAGGATAAAAACGAAGCAGAAACTCTTGAAATCACCCTCGAGGATCAGATAGCAGACATAAGCGTACTATTGACTTATACAGTTTATGAACAGCGAAATGTTATCACCAGAACGGCAAAAATAATAAATACCGGATCCGCGTCAGTTGATCTAAAAAGAGCATTAAGTGTAAATATTGATTTCCGTGATGCTGATTTTGATTTTCTCCATCTCCCTGGTGCATGGGGGAGAGAGCGTCACATAGAGAGACAACCGCTCAGGTCAGGTATTCAATCTGTTGAAAGCCGGAGAGGGGCAAGCAGTCATCAACACAATCCATTCGTTGCATTATTACGAAAAGGTACGAATGAAGACAATGGAGAAGTCTTTGGTTTGAATCTTGTATACAGTGGTAATTTCTTAGCACAGGCTGAGGTTGACCAGTTTAATAACACGAGAGTTTCTTTAGGCATTAACCCGTTTGATTTTAACTGGAAGCTAAACCCTGGTGAAAGCTTTCAATGTCCAGAGGCGGTAATGGTCTATTCGCATGAAGGTCTGGGCGGTATGTCAAGAACGTTCCATGATCTCTATCGTACACGTCTATGCAGAGGGACATTCAGGGATAAAGAGCGTCCGATTTTAATTAATAACTGGGAAGCCACCTATTTTGATTTCAATGCCGATAAGATCGAACAAATTGCTAAAGCTGGTAAAGAATTAGGGATCGAACTATTTGTCTTAGATGATGGTTGGTTTGGTAAACGTGATGATGATACATCATCACTTGGAGATTGGTTTGTCGATAAAGGTAAATTACCAAGCGGTCTTGAGGATTTGGTAAACCGCGTCCGGAACATGGACATGGAATTTGGATTATGGTTTGAGCCGGAGATGATTTCTGTCAATAGTGATCTATACAGAAAACATCCGGATTGGTGTCTGCATGTACCGAATCGCACGCGCTCTGAAAGCAGAAATCAGCTGGTTCTTGATTTTTCAAGAAAAGATGTTTGTGATGAAATGATAAAAATGGTATCTGACATTTTGGCTAGTTGTCCAATAACCTATGTGAAATGGGATATGAACCGACATATGACAGAAATTGGTTCAGCTATTCTTCCCCCTGATCAACAGAGAGAAACAGCTCATCGATATATGCTTGGCTTATATAGAGTGATGGATGAAATCACTGCAGCGTTTCCGCATGTCTTGTTTGAAAGCTGCTCTGGAGGCGGCGGACGCTTTGATCCGGGAATTCTTTATTACATGCCGCAAACATGGACAAGTGATAACACAGATGCGATTTCACGCTTGAAGATTCAATACGGAACAAGTCTCGTTTATCCAATTAGTTCAATGGGATCGCACGTTTCAGATATTCCGAATCATCAAGTTCATCGCTATACTTCTTTAGATATTCGCGGAGACGCGGCAATGTCAGGAAATTTAGGGTACGAGCTCGATTTATCAAAGTTAACTGAAAAAGAAAAAGAAGTAGTTAAGAAGCAGGTTTCAACCTATAAAGAAATAAGAAAGCTTATTCAATTTGGCGATTTCTACAGGCTGATAAGTCCATTCGAAAACAATGAGGCAGCATGGGCATTTATAAATAAAGATAAAGATGAAGCAATTGTCTTTTATTTTCGACTATTATCTGAAGCGAACAGTCCGTTTGAGAGCTTCAAAGTAAAAGGACTTGATCCATTAAAGTCCTATAAGGTGGAAAACACAAATGACATTTATGGAGGAGATGAGCTTGAGTTTGTTGGTTTAAGCGTACCAACAGAACTGAATGGTGATTTTCAAAGCCATGTCTGGCGATTAAAGGCTTTAAAGTAATCTTCAATAAAAGCTTGTTACCTTAAATTAAAAAGAAGCAATCGGTGATTTTACCGATTGCTTTTTAAACTTCTCTTTTAACCTTTTTATAATTCATTCTTATATTGAAAGTACGCTACATGTGTGTGGAGGTAGTCCTCCATTCCGTGTTTTCCGTCTGCGCCTCCAAGGCCCGATTGTCTCATTCCGGCGTGGTATCCTTGGATGGCTTCGAAGTTTTCTCTGTTGATAAAGGTTTCGCCGAATTTAAGAGAATTCACAACGTGCATGGCTTCATGAAGGTTTTCCGTGTAAACAGAGGAGGAGAGTCCATATTTTGTATCATTTGCCATGGTGATGGCCTCTTCGAGATTGTCATAAATGATAACAGGTAAGACGGGCCCGAAAATCTCCTCCTGAATAATTTCCATGTCTTGCGTTACGTTTGTGAGAATTGTTGGCTCATAATAATAACCGTTTTTACGATCTACTTGACTGCCTCCTGTTAAAACTTCTGCTCCATCCTTGCGAGCATTTTGGACCATTTCATCGACGGTTTTTAAACGATCTTCGCTTATGAGCGGTCCCATATCAATATCTCTCGAATCAAGCGGATTACCTATTGTTACTTCTTTCATCGCGTCTGTTAATTTCTTAATAAAAGAATCTGCTATCATACGGTGAACATAGACTCTTTCCGCATTTGTACATGCCTGACCGGCATTTGTTAATCGTGATTGTTTAATGTTCTCTATCGCTAAATCCAGATCTGCATTCTCTGTCACAATTGCAGGTGCTTTTCCGCCCAACTCAAGGTTTACTTTTGTAATGTTTTTGGCAGCGGCTTCCATCACTTTTTGGCCTGCTTTAATACTCCCGGTCATCGTCACCATGCCGACCTTAGGATGAGACGCCATCGCATTTCCGATCGTCGAGCCTTTTCCTGTAATAAAGTTGTATACTCCTTTAGGCAGATTTAATTCATGAATAATCTTCGTAAACTCATTCGCTGTATTTGGAGTTTGCTGACTTGGTTTTAAAACGATAGTACAGCCTGTGACAAGAGCGGTTGCGACCTTGCGCGCTAAAATAAACACAGGAAAATTCCAAGGAACTATTCCGGCTACAACACCAATAGGGCGGCGATAAATAAAAATATTTTCGTTCGGTCGATCGCTTTGGACAATTTCGCCATCCATCCGCCTTGCCCAGTCTGCCATATATCTAAAATAATCAATTGCAGTATCTACTTCAGCTTCCGCCTGGTCGTACGGTTTTCCTTGTTCCTCCTGCAAAAGCTTAATAAATGTGTCTTTTTTCTGTTCAAGCCGATCTCCAATTTGGCGAACGATTTTTCCTCTTTCAACCGGCGATACTTTTTCCCACTCTTTTTGAGCGCGATCAGCCGCTTCGATTGCTTTATTCGCATCTTCTTCTGTACCATTAGCAATTTTTGAAATGACATCACCTGTAGAAGGATTCAAGACATCAATAGTTTCACTAGATTCAGATTCCGTATAATGGCCATTAATATATAGGTTGAATGGTTGCATAAAAAAATCCTCCTCATTATGTTGTTAATTGACTCCTTCCACGACTTCAAAAAGCTTAAACATTAAAGGGTGTTTAGAACAAGAATAGACGGGAAATTCAGATAAGGAGTAGTCCTTTTACATAGGGAGTGAAAAAGAAATGATTATTAATAATGTTAGAATCTATCAGCCTTATAGTCATTACCATTCAGATGACATTTATCATGTCCGCTTTGAAAAAGGAAAAATAGAAGAAATAAGAAAAGGGAAAACAGATGAGATTGGAGAGCATATTATAGAGGCAAACGAACGAACAATAGCTCCATCTTTTATTGATTCTCATATGCATTTGCTTCGCTATGGTCTTTTGAAAAAAGAACTTGATTTAAGGCATGTAGACAGCTGGGAAATGATGAAAGAAGAAGTCGCTGAATTTCATTCTGAAATGGAGGAGCATGATTGGATAAGCGGGAAAGGCTTTGATGATGCAAAATTTGATGACATTGCTTCGTATTTAACTGCGAAAGATCTTGATCAAATTCATCTCAATAAAAAGATATTTTTTCTTCATCAAGATGGCCATGAATGTGTCGTAAATGATAAAGTGCTAGATTTGCTAAAGGAAGAGGAAAATTTTAAATTAGAGCCAGACGATTTTAAGGAAACAGATGATCATGGAAACTGGAATGGACGATTTAAGGACACAGCTGTCCATTATATTAAACGCCATTTTTTAGATCGCACGGTTGAAGATGCAAAGCTTGCCATCGAAAAAGCCATCCCCCACCTGCTGCAATTCGGGATTACAACAGTCCATACAGATGACCTCAATTTCATAGGCAGCTATGACAGGTTATGGAGGGCTTATCGGGAGCTGGAGGAAGAAGGGAAGCTTCCAATCACTGTCTTTCTGCATCATTATATATTTAATGAAGAAGATTTGAAGAGGTTTATAAAGGAGGTGGATAAGCGCACTGGTCAAGGAAGCACAAAGGTAAAGGTAGGTGCCATAAAAATCTTTCTTGATGGGACGCAGCGTCTGCATACCGCTGCTATGAGATTTCCTTATCATGATAAACCTCAAACTTATGGGAATTGCATTTATACCCAACAACAATTAAATGAGATGCTGCAGATTGCGGGTAGTGAGAATATGCAGGTTGCGATGCATGCTATCGGAGATCGAGCAGTCGAACAAGCCCTTGAAGCTCTCGAGCAGAATGAGGCAAAAACAAATCAATTAAACCATCGAATCGTTCATGCTCAAACCCTGGGACCAGACCTTATTGAAAAACTGGAAAGAGTAAAGCCATATATTGAAACACAGCCGTCATTTTTGCTGAAAGAATGGAATAAGAAAGAGAAGTGGGCAGGAAAGGAACTGGCACCCTATTGTGATGCATTCGGGACTATGCAAAGACGGAATATTCCATTTACCTTAAGCTCTGATTGCCCGATTGGTGAACTAAACCCGTTTGAAACGATATTCGCGGCAGTAAATCGAACAGATAAACATCACCAGCCAGAAGGAGGCTGGATGCCGAAGGAAAAATTGTCACTTGATGAATCCTATTATGCCTTCACCACAACACCGGTTGAACTTGAACTTACAAATGATCGAAAAGGCAAAATCGAAAAAGGCTTTCCCGCCGATTTTGTTTTGTTGTCCCACCATCCTCATGAGGTTGATGCTAAAGAATTGCGTCACATTGAGGTAATAGAGACATGGATAGATGGAAAAAGAGTGTATTAAAGTCCTAATGATAAATACTAATTCGGCCGGCCAATTAGGGAATCCGACTAATGAATCGAAAATTCGTCCAATTCAAGTGACAATCCGGTAAATTAGGCAATTCGTCCATCCGGAATTGAATCGCGGTTGATTCAAATAATTAAATTAATGAAAAAAGCTGACTCATCAAAAGTCAGCCTGTTTTATTGGGAAAGCTAAATTCTAAAACCATCCCATTCTTCTATTTGTTCTAACTTGTAGCCGCCTTGCTTGTTCTTCAAGTAAATCAGGAGTTGTTAAATAAACTAATCCATTTCCTTCTAATGAATTTGGGTGTCCAAGCGGCAGCGTTCTTTTAATAAGCTGAGAATACAACTCAGGTTCGGAGAATTTCCGCTCGAATTGATCTTCTGTTTGATTTTTGATTAAAGCCAGTGAGCCGGCAACATGCGGGGCTGCCATTGATGTCCCGCTGTATGATGCATATTTGCCATCCGGAATAGATGAGAGAATATTTTCGCCAGGAGCAACTAAGTCGATTTCATTGTTGGAGTTTGTAAAGTAAGAAGATTTACGCTCGAAATTAATCGCACCGACAGATATGACTTCATTATAGCCGGCAGGATACGAGAACTCGGAGGTTTGATGGTTATTGTCTCCGTTATTCCCGGCAGCACAAACGACTAAAATGTTTTCTTTCACAGCACGCTTTATCGCTTGATGAAGAGAGGTGGCTTTATCAGGTCCTCCGAGTGACATTGTGATAATATCAACTTTTTGGTCGACAGCATAATTTATCGCATTCGTAATCCATTCATAAGCCCCTGAGCCTTCTTTGCCTGCTAGTACTTTCAATATTAGTAAGTTAACATCTGGTGCTACACCAACAACTCCAGATTCATTTTCTTTGGCAGCAATAGTGCCTGCAACATGAGTCCCATGTCCATTGTAATCTCGATAAATAGAAGGATTTCCGCCGTCATCATCTGTGAAATTTCTTCCGCCGGTAATGGCATGGCTGAGGTCTGGATGCTCAATGTCACAGCCTGTATCAAGAACGGCAATCGTCACACTTTTCCCAGTATACCCTTTTGACCACATTTTTGGGGCCTGGATTAAGTCCACCCCTTGAGGGATTTCATTTGCTTGCTGAACTACTTCCTCCACAAGGTAAGGAACTAAGTGCATTTTTTTCTCCATTATATTTCCTCCTTAAAAGTTGGAATAGAGAAACCCATCGAGTAAATTCTATGGAAGTTTCATAAAATTATATGTTAAAATTTAAATTTTCGAAAGAACCGTTTGTCCTAATTATTTGATTTTTTACAAAATAGACTGGAATTTTCTTGGAGATTTGGTATACTACCAATTAACTAAATAAGTAAATCAATGAAAAAGAGAGTAATTATCTGATGAAAGTCACAGCGAATCAGGGACAGTGTAAGCCTGATGCTAAATCGATAATGAAGCGCACTTTTTGGATGCTTTCTTGAAACATGAGTATGGAAAGCCGGGATATGGCTCCCGTTATCATATGTAAGCAGGTTCTTTTATAGAACAAATTGGAGTGGCACCGCGGGAAATAAACCTCTCGTCTCTATTTAGAGACGGGAGGTTTTTTATGTATTAAGGTTTTTTTTCAAAAAATTATTGAAGCATTGTGCAATCTCTTTTTGAGGTGAAATGTTGGATGTGAGACTCGAAATAATCGGAGACACACCGGTTGAATTTATTTAACTTTCTGTTTAACTTCAAAAGCAAAAAATTGAAAAAGGAGACAAGAAAAATGATTTGGAAAGAAAAGCTTGCATTATCCCTTTCTAAAGTAATTGAGAAGGATATGGAATTCTCTAAAATAGAGCAGTTAATTGAAAAACCAAAAAATGATGACTTTGGAGATTTAGCTTTTCCGTGCTTCACTTTGGCAAAGAAAGAAAAAAAATCTCCGCATCTTATTGCAAAAGAAATTAGCGGCAAATTAAATTCAAGCGATTATGAAAAAATAGAGGCAGTAGGTGGATACATCAATATTTTTTTAAAGAAGAAAACAGTAGCAAAAAAAATCATTCACGAAATAATTAAAAAGAAAGATAAATATGGATCACAAAATAAAGGAAAAGGCGCCCGGATTACGATCGACATGTCTTCTCCAAATATCGCAAAGCCTTTCTCAATGGGGCACCTGCGTTCAACTGTGATCGGTCATTCTCTTTCCTTAATCATTGAAAAGTTTGGATTTAAACCAGTGAAAATTAATTATATCGGCGACTGGGGGACACAATTTGGTAAATTAATAACAGCATATAAGCTATGGGGAAATGAGGAAAAAGTAAAACGACAGCCAATTCAAGAGCTTTTAACTTTATATGTTCAGTTTCATGAAAAAGCAGAAACACATCCTAAACTTGTGGAGGAAGGAAGACAATGGTTTAAAAAGCTTGAAGAAGGGGATAAAGAAGCTTTGTCATTATGGAAATGGTTTCGGGATGAATCGTTAAAAGAGTTTTTTAGAATATATAAACTGCTGAATGTTTCCTTTGATTCATATGCAGGAGAAGCCTTTTATAATGACAAAATGGATCAAGTAGTTGAGAAGTTAGAAGAAACCGGACTCCTTGTCGAATCTGATCATGCAAAGGTAGTACCCTTGCCAGGTGAAGATTTGCCACCTTGTCTAATTAAAAAATCAGATGGTGCCACACTATATGCCACCCGGGACCTTGCGGCGGCAATTTACCGCAAACACCAATATGACTTCAAAAAATCTCTTTATGTAGTCGGAAATGAGCAAACGCTTCATTTTAAACAGCTAAAAAGTGTCCTTAAAAAGATGGGGTATGCTTGGTCAGACCAAATGGATCATGTTCCATTTGGCATGATTTTAAAAGATGGAAAGAAAATGTCTACGAGAAAAGGCAAAGTTATTTTGTTGGAAGAAGTCCTAACCGAGTCGATCAAGCTGGCGTTACGTAATATCGAAGAAAAAAATCCAAATCTGCTTGAGAAAAAGGAAACCGCCAAAAAAGTTGGAGTTGGCGCTGTCATTTTTCATGACTTAAAGAACTTTAGAATGAACGATATTGAATTTTCATTACCTGACATGCTGCGGTTTGAAGGAGAGACTGGCCCTTATGTTCAGTATACTTATGCAAGAGCAAGTTCTATATTAAAGAAGGGGAAAATCCCTTTGTCAGAAGAAGCGGAGTTAAGTTCATTAGATTGGAAATGTGAATGGAAGTTGGTAAAAAAGCTGGCAGAATTTCCAGCTGCAGTCCAAAAATCACTTGAACTTTATGACCCTTCCCAAATAGCAAAGTATGCAATCGATCTAGCCCAAGCTTTTAACGCATATTACGGCGAAGTAAAGATTCTGGCTGAAACAGAAGGGAAGCAGGCAAGACTCGCAGTTGTATACTCAGTTACGATTGTCCTTCAAGAAAGCCTGAGATTATTAGGAATCGAAGCTCCAGAGGAAATGTAAGTGAAAATACGTTTTTGAGTTTTTTTCTAGTAATTTTTAAAAAGTCAAAGTTAATTAAAGTGTTTTGTGGTAAAAGTTCGACTAGTCAAGCTTTGATTTCTATTCCTTTTAAAATAAAGGCACTAGCGAACGCTTACGCTTTTCTTTTTTCGCTTATTCTACTCATTTGAAGGAAAAATAATGAAAACGGAGACAGAGCTACAAAAAAGGAGGATTCCTAATAGTGGAATCCTCAAGCAATTAGGCAGGTAATGAAAATGTATTTGTATTTTGCTCCTATAGATAGAGCTTGTATTTAATTAATTGGTTTTAGTCTAGACAAAGGGTCTGTCAGCAAATCGTGAAAATGCTCATAAAACGTAACATTTTAAGAACTTATGACTAGTTTTAAGAGCCTTTGTCGGCTTGCAGGAATTTACGGGATCCTCTCTCGAATATTTGTGTAATCTAATTTCACAGGAGTGGATTCGATGGAATACAAAACATTAACGAGAGCTAAAACGGTTAAAGTATTAGGGATCACAGCCCATGTTTTAAAGGGCTGGGAATCAGAATTTGAAGCTTTTTTGAATATCCCAAGAGATGAGAATAACACAAGAATTTATTCAGAGAAAACTATAAAAACGTTACAAACGATTAAAGAAATGAAGGAAAAACATGTAGACAAAGAGACAATTGAGAAAATTCTTCAAATGCAGTTAATGAATCGGGAAAAGGAAGAAAGAATGGAGAAAGAATTAGGATATTCTTATCAAATGAGAGAAAGTCTCAACAAGATGGAGACATTTATTGAATCGGAAAAAGTGAAAAATCTTTTAAATATCGAAAACCGCTTTTTCCAATTGGAGAAAAATGTTGTAGGGCAGGTTCAGGAAATGTTTCGAGGAGAGCTTGAAGCGGCTGCAACGGCACAAGTTCGTTTCCAAAAAGCTGAATTCGAAGAAATCGGTGACAAATTGTGTGACTTAGTTGATACATCTGAGAAAGAAAGAGCTTATTACCAAGCTGAGATCAATTATGAGAGAGAAATAGCAAAGCAACAAATTGCCCAGCGGGAAGAAAAATTCATTGCATTTGTAAAAGATCAAGCCCGTAAAAAAGAAGAAAAAGAAATGAAAAAAGAATCCAAATGGGGTTTAAATCTGTTCAAGCAATTTATTGGAGTCGCAAAATAAAATAATAAAGAAGATGGTTGGCTTCAATCATCTTCTTTCTAGAAAGGAGTTTGTGAGGATTGAATTAAATAAAAATTTTAGCTCCTCTGCTGATTTCAACCATTCGACCTTTAAACTCTAACTTTTAGAAAAAAACAATAGATATGTTAATCAACATATTTACATGGGGTTGGACCCGCAAGATTTATATGTGTTCACACTTTTGAAACAATTGTGTGCAATTATTTGGATAACGGTGCAAATAATTAGATAAACTGTGCCAATTATCCATTTAATCACCATACAAAATTGCCTCACCACGAGAGATTCTTTTCTTATGTACGCTTCTTCAGTAAATCACGGATTTCCACTAACAATTCTTCTTTTTTGTCTGCTTTTACTTCTGCAGCTGGCTGCTTTTCTTCTTTTCGTTTAAATCTGTTGAAAAACCTAACAAATAAAAAAATTGAGAAGGCAATTAGGAAAAAATCGATCGTTGATTGAATAAATAAGCCAATTTTTATTACTGCAGCTCCAACTGTGAAAGACAATTTGGAAAAGTTTATTCCACCCAATAGTAGTCCAATCAAAGGTGTAATAATGTCATTTACAAGAGAGGTAACGATTTTCCCGAATGCTCCCCCAATCACTACTGCTACTGCAAGATCAATTACATTTCCTTTAAAGGCGAATTTTTTAAATTCTTCCCACATCGACTGCACCCCTTAAATAGTTTTGATAGTTACAGTGTGACCGAGGGGCGCTGCTTTTACTATTATCTTTTAAAATTAAATTGATTTAATTTTAAATTAAAAAAGGCCTGAAAACATCTTTTCAGCCCTTTTTATTCATTAGCAGTACTTTCTAATTCATAAGGAATATTGTGAATGGTCAATAAGTTTTTGATTTCACTTAATGGAATATGAAAATCAGAGCTTCTTAAGAAAGAGAGTGTTTTCGTATCTTTAAAATGAAATATTACTTCATCCAGGCCATCATTCGATTTTGCAGGTATGTACCTGACTCGATCTATATCTTCCCAGGTATAAGAATTTTTTGTTAATTGAAATGGTTCGTTCCACTCTATCGTTTTTTCTGTAACATGGTGAAAATGAAAGCTGCTAAATATAAGTAAAGCAACCGTTACGAGGGATGCTCCAATCCCTAATCCAATTCCTCTTTTCCCCCATTGATAGAAGATGAATAATGCTGCAGTTAAGGTAATCGTGGAAGCTAGGAAGAGAATATTGCTTAAAAAGGGAGTTTTTAAATAAATGGTTTGTTTCGTTTGCAGGAAGATGTACTGTATAACATTTGGTGCAAAAAAAGAAAAGATGATGCCTCCTATTCCGACAATAATCATAAACGCAAGTAACACAAACCTTGGTTCATATTGTTGATTCATCATGTCTCCTCCTCGTCATAAAATACTCGATTGATTATATTCTCCAAATTTACCATCATTCCTTCAAAAAATATCCAAATGAACATATTTTTTTGACAGATATCCATAATAAAAAGGAGCTGTTTTCGTAAATTTTGCTGTTATTTATACTGATGGTTTCGAGAGTTAGTGACCTTGGTGAGAGAGGGGGTTAGAAGCAATCAGCGGATCACTGATTGCCTTTGTTTAAACACCACATTTCATATCACGGAAGCAACACAGTTAGAAAAGAGCTTAAAAGAAATATAAATATATAAAGGAGGACCGCCTATGAAGGATAGAGAAAATGAACAGGAAATGAGTATTAACGAAGCTGAATATGTGCCTCATCCAAAAGATGGAGACTCTTACGCTCTTTTTTTGCATGAGCCTTACCATTTGTTATCTAAGGATGACATAACTAAAAATGAAGAAACACAATAGCATTTCAGCTGGTCCTTAACCCTATTAAGGAGCCAGCTTTTTATCATGTATAACTTAATATCAAGCCAATAGAATACATAAAAATACTCCCGGTAATGGTTATGAAGACATATAAGCATGCTTCTTTCGTCCTGCCTTTTTGTAATAACTCCAGTGCTTCCACACTGAAGGTTGAGAACGTTGTAAACCCACTTAAAAAACCAAATCCAATAATAAAATAGCTAGGATTCCTTTCGATGTTTGGAAGAAGACCAAACAATAAACCTAATAGGAAGGAACCGACCACATTGATGATCATCATAGCAATAGGAAAGCGAATGCTCAATTGCGCTTTTTCTACCATTGTCATGATCAATTTCCCGAGTAAAAAGCGGCCGACAGCACCTAAACCTCCTCCAATTGCACTAAATAGAATAATCATGTATGTTTCCTTCCTCTAATAAAAGATTCTCCTGCGTTTTGTCCCAATAAAAAACCAATAAAGGAAGCAAAAATGCCGCCTATTATCGAAAGGATCATATATAAAGAAGCGGCAAAGTAGTCTGCTGATTGAATGAACATCATCGTTTCACCTGCAAATGTTGACATCGTTGTAAAACCTCCGCAAAGACCTGCAGAAAGCCCAGCAGTAAGCCAACCTTGTTTTGATACAGAAAGAAAAAAGGCAGTAAGGAATCCGAGAAGGAAACTCCCAATTAAATTAACAATTAGGGTAGCATATGGAAAGTTCTCTGTCATAATTGAAATGCTCAAGTATATTCGGGTCATAGTGCCAATGCTGCCTCCAATAAATACGGCAATTATATGCTTCATAAAATTATCTCCTTTTCTTAAAAAGATGGCCAGTTCTATTCATTGTTATCGTTTTCGCTTTATATGAACATAGTTAATTATGCCAAAGATCAAGCTATAATTCGATGAGGATTTGAGGTTTTATTTCCTCTAAACTAGTGAATTTCTATTGACAGTATTCCTTTTTTTCTGTAACGTCTTCTATGTTAATTAATAAAGGAACTTCGTTAGGTGAGGCTCCTGCATGGATATACGCTGCTGCCCAAAAATGTCCAAAGACGCCAATGGGTCAACAGAAATCATCGAATTAAGGTGATTTTTAATGCAGCTGGTAAAAATACCTATGCCATGCAGTGCTAAAGCTCTACGAATGAAGGCGCTCGTTTTATTTATCCATGCCTTCATTTTGAAGGTTTTTTTATTTTATAAAACCATTTTTAAAACAAGTACATACAATATTTAAAATGTATGAATTTTTACCATAAGGGGGTGCTGTAATGGATAATCCTGACTCGAATAGGTGTAAGGACACTAGAAGTTATGAATTAAGGGAAAACCTAATAAAAGAGTTCTATCCGTTTCGCACCTGTAGTGAAGGGATTGCTCTAGCTTAAGGAGGCTCCATTCCGATGGTAAAAAATATGACATATGATGAGATCATTCTAAGAATGATTTTGTTGGTGAGAGATGGAAAAAGAAAAGAGTTCCGTGACCTAATTGATGAACTTCAGCCATATGATATGGCAAGTATCTTTAAAGAGATGCCGGAAAAGCATTATTCACGCTTTCTCTCTTTTTTAACAGTAGAGGATATTACCGATATGATTCAAGAGCTGGAGCAGGAATATCAGCTTGTTGTTTTTAACAAAGTCGGGAAAGATAAAGGAATTCAAATTGTTAACAAGATGGATAATGATGATCTCGTTCAGTTACTGGAAGAGGTCGATCCTGAATTAAAGAAGCAGTTTCTTTCCAGCATGGAAGATGAGGAATCAAAAGCTGTTCAAACGTTAATGAATTATCCTCCTGAAACAGCCGGACGGATTATGACGAACCGGTTCGTATGGATAAATAAACATTATACGGTAATGGACGCAGTTACAAAGTTAAAATCTTTCGCCGAGCTTGCAGAATCAATTAACTATTTATATGTCATTAATGATAAAAAACAGTTAGTTGGAGTTGTTTCCTATCGAGATCTAATCCTTGGTGAAGCAACTGATACAATTGCAGATTTAATGTATGAACGTGTCATTTCCATCCATGCGAAAGAAGATCAAGAGGAAGTCGCTAAATTGATTGAACGATATGATTTCTTGGCGATCCCCGTAGTAGAAGAGGACAACGTACTTGTTGGCATCGTTACTGTTGACGATGTTATTGATATTGTCATCCAAGAAGCAAATGAGGATTATGAGAAATTCGCTGCTTCAGGTAAATCAATTGATTTTGATACGAAAGCTTTTGTAGCCTCTTATCGGCGCCTGCCTTGGCTGATCCTTTTATTATTTATCGGACTTATTTCTGGAAGTATTATAAGTGTGTTTGAGGAAACTTTAAACAAAGTGGTAGCACTTGCCTTCTTTATGCCAATGATTGCTGGTATGACAGGGAATACTGGTACTCAATCTCTCGCAGTAGTCGTGAGAGGCTTAATTCAAAATGATCTTGATAAAAAAGTGGTAACGAAATTAATCCTTCGAGAACTCTCAGTGGGGTTAATGATTGGAGTTATTTGCGGTATACTGATCACATTAATTGCCCTTTTCTGGCAAGGCAACCCTTTACTTGGGTTAGTTGTCGGCAGTTCATTGCTGCTTACATTAATTATCGGAACAATGGCTGGCACTGTTATCCCATTAATTCTCCACAAGCTGAATATAGACCCGGCTATTGCATCAGGTCCGCTTATAACAACAGTAAATGATATCTTGTCACTGCTTATTTATTTTGGTATAGCCACAGCATTTTTAAACCAATTATTATAGCCTGAATTGAAAGAGGGAACGTATAGTAAATCACTAACGCTCCCTCTTATTTATTGTTTTTTTACGTGATACTGATGTTTATGACAGGAGTTCAATTAAAGTCTCATGAGACTTGATTCCATGCTGCGCGGCGATATCCAGCATTTTTTGACGGTGGGCTTCTACAAGCTTATTGTAATAGGATAAGTATTAGTTTTTTGTACTTAGTGTTAGTGTCTAGCTCCAGGCTTGTGCTTGTCGCCGAAGGACTAGCGCCCCTGAGCTTTTCTTATTTAGCATGTTTACTCCTCCATGTCATTACAATCTCTATATCTTAGTATCGGAAGGCACTGAATATTTATTATTCTACTTTTAAAAAAGCCCAACTTTTGTTAGTCAGGCTTTTACTTTCTGCCATAACGAAAATGTGCATTCAATTGACCCTGCAGCATTTTCTTTCTTAAATCTCTGTCTTGTCTTTCTTCTTTTCTCTTCATTTCTTTCAGTATTTCCGCTGTTTGTACACCGTCTTCCCGCTTATCAGCTATTTCCATTAATCGCTCTACATCCGAGAATGAGTACTTACGTGTTCCTCTAGATGTTCTGTGAGGAGTCAATAAGTGGCGCTCTTCATAGTAGCGGATTTGCCGATCGGATAATCCTGTTAGCTCACTGACTGTACCAATTGAGATGACCTTCTTGTCTTTATAGGAAAGATCCTCCTGCACCATTTTTCCACCCCTCGAATTCCTGTATAGCTACTATTATATAAGAAACATTCTTCAAATACACATACTCTTGTCAGATTTTCTTACATAAATAATAAAACATAGGTAAAAAGTTGGGAATTTTCCTAACAAGAAAGGTGAAACAATCTAACTTCATTTGTAAAATAGATACAACCACTCAGAAAGAGGAGGGCTTATAAATGAAAAAAGAAGAGGCAGTTGACCTCGCAATGAAGATTATTGCACTGGATCTAAAACGCGATGAAATGCTTGAAGACTTATTGGTATTAGTTGGGCGCGATGCACACGCATTTTTGAGGCAAGTTCAAAACGGAGCATACAAAACTAAAAATATTTAAATAATAAAATTTTAATTGTATTGAATGGCTAACATCAACCTTCATAAGGCGGTTCAGTTGAACTCGTGAACGTAAAATATATAGCAGGGCGAAAATGGGAATCCATAAATGCTTAAACGATGATCTGCCGCTTTACGATTAGATAAAGAAATTTCATGAAGAGCTTAAAAATGAAATATTATTCTTACTTTACAGGTCATGTACCAGTTTTGACTTTAAATCCTTTAAAAATGTTTCGTTAAATAAACAGGTTATGTCTTCGAAATGGTTTGAATTACCATTAAATACAGTTAGTATGAGATCTTGGTTTGAAAATTGGAGCATTTGTAATTGGTAAGTACTAGGCTCAGCTTCATTTAAATAATAAATCATTTTACAATTATCCTTCACTGTCTGATAACCGATCACTTCATAGTTATTCATTCATTTAACCTCCCTGCAAACGTAGCACTAGTTTTGACAGGGAAGTTTGATTGTAAACATGTTAATAGAACCTTAATAAGAGGTAAGAAAATTTTTACAGTACGTTAATAGTCAGCTTACAATCATGGGTTATGGTTAAATTAGAAAAATAAAACTGGAGTGATAGAAGATGAGCAGGTTTTTAAAAAACGCTCTGGAAGAACAAAGAAACTATTATTATCAGAAGCTGAAGTTAATTGGTGTTTATAATCATGAAGTGTTATCCAATATGACCATTTCAGAATTAAAACAGGAATATTACTATTTTTACCACAGCATTCCATCGAAAAAGAAAAGATCAAAACTAAGTTGATATAAATTTGATTTAATCCGTGAGGGAAGAATGTAGTTCTCTCTTTTTTTTTGTAAGATCAGATTTTTGTAAGGTCAGAAAAATTAAGTTAATTAAAGTATTAACGTATTAAAGTCGGCTATTGATGTCCAGCGCAGGCAGACAGGACGTCCTAGTGCCGGCAGGCATAAGGCCGTGACGCCTTGGCCGGCCAAGCGCCATCGACCCCTTAGGTCTCAAGGCCAATCCGCCCGAGAAGGTTAAAGAACAACCTTCCTGCCGGCTCTTCTTATGCTTGTCGCCGAAGGACTAGCGCTTTTCGTTGGTTTTAAATAAAAATAACTGTAAATTAGTTTACAATAAAAAGGATATCTCGGTCTTTTATCGAATACTAACTAACAACTAAGAAGATACACTACAAGATTATCTAAAGCGTTATTTTTTAATTATTTTGCATTTTATTGAAAGGGTTTTCATTTAGGGAGAAAAAAGGTAAAATATTAATAGTATAATAGTAAAAATTTGAGTACTTAAGCTACTGATAAAGAGGGAGATAATATGAGATTGTCATATACAGAAGAAGAAATTGAACGTTCATTAGCTTTATTAAGAGTTTTTGCACGTGCATTTAAAAGCATATCAGAACATTCCATCCGTGATAGTAAAGAACACGGATTTAACCCGACAGAATTTTCTGTTTTGGAGCTGCTTTATACGAAGGGCCCCCAAAAATTACAACAAATTGGCTCAAGGCTTCTATTAGTAAGTGGAAATGTGACATATGTTATTGATAAGTTAGAAAAGAACGGATATATTTTTCGGGAGCAGGATCAAAATGATAAACGAAGTGTGTATGCTAAATTAACAGATCATGGACAAGCATACTTGGATGAAATTTACCCAATTCACGCTGTTCGAATGGCAAGAGCCTTTTCTGGTCTTACTCCTGAAGAACAAACACAGCTAATCGAACTATTGAAAAAAGCAGGGATCCATAGTCAGCATTTATTATTTCGGTAGGAAAGAGGAACTTCCTCTGGTATGCAAAGACCCAGTGACCGGTGAAAATTCTGCATTTGAAGTAGAATTGGACAGTCAAACTGGTACAAGTCATAGGATGTGTTCATTCGCTCATGGATCGGTAAAAATCGTGCGCATAGTCACCAGATAGAAGCCCAGAATGTCCATAAGATATGTGGTAAGCTCAAAATAAACATTCACTGTTTTTCTAAAAATGCTAAAATAGCCTGTATTTTTTCGTCTTGAGGATCAGTAAAGTAAGTATGGAATGGGCATTCTGATTTTTCTATGCGTTTATTCATTAAAGGGATTGTGAAATGGGTTGGTGATAGTTCTTTATTGACCTCTTCCCAATAAAGGGGTGCTGCTACAGTCGCTCCTTTGACACCCCTAGGAGAGTAAGGTGCAATGATCGTTTTTCCTTGAGCATGCTGCAAGTAATCTAGATAAAGTTTGTTGCCGCGGTTTCTTTTTAGGCGCTCAACTGTAAAATCTTCTGGATGAGCTGACACTAAATAGGTAGCCATAAATTCAGTGAATTTTCTTGTATCCTCATAAGTCAATCTGTCTCCTTTTAATGGAATATGAAGCTGTATTCCTTTATTCCCTGATAACTTTGGAAAAGCCTTGATGTGAAATTGTTCAAACAGTTTTTTAAATTCTAACGCAGCTTTTATCGCCAATGGGAAATGGTCTCTTGACGGGGGATCTAAATCAAAGACGATTTCAGACGGTTTGGAAGAAGCTATTGTTTGAAATGGCAAGTGATATTCGATGGCTAGTTGATTTCCAAGCCAGGTAAGGGTAGACAAATCATTGCAAACAATATAATTTATTCCCTCCTCCATATGTGTCTGTATGAAAGAAGGAGCATATTCGGGGCAATTTTTCTGGTAAAATGCTTCCCCTTCAATGACACCATGAGGGTACCGGATAACGGTCAGCACTTTGTTTTTTAAAAAGGGAAGAAATAAAGGTGAAGTCTTTAAAAGATAATGAATAAAGACTTCTTTGTTGATAGCCGGATTCTTCCATAATGGCTTTTCTGGGTGGGTGATTTTTACTTCTTCATGGATAGGAATTGTTTGAATATGCAGTTTTTCCCAAGTGCATTCTTCAGAGCCAACATCAAATCGAAATGATACAAAGGAAGGCTCTCTTAGCTGACCTTTGTAAATTCCAATGTATTTAAGCTCTACGCAAATGGCAGGGTTCATCGAAATTTCTGAAACTGTTTCAGTTATTTTATTTTGTTTCATTATTGTTAATAAAGCGGCTTTTTCTTCAGAGGAAATGCCGTGAGCAAATACTCCAATGTGTTCAATTTTTTGGTTTTTATATACAGCAGCTTTGAAATAACCATTTTTTTTGTCATAGCTAGTAATAAAAAAACATCCGTGTTTATAGTTTTTAATTTTTAACCAGTTGCGGGATCTTGCTCCACTTTCCCATGAACTGTTCCGCTTTTTTGCGACAACGCCTTCCCCATCATCCTCTTTTACAGCTTTCCAGAGTCTATCACTATCATTGCTGGAGGGAACGTACTGGATCAAATGATGCTTCGAAGGGGAAATTTCCAAAGGGAATTTTAAGTTGATCATAAGTTCCCTTAATGCTGATTTGCGTTCATCAAAACCTTTTTGCGAAATTTCATTCCCGTTTATTGTGAGAAGATCAAATGCCAGGAATTGACAAGGCCTGTTGCCGGCATCCTGTTTTATTTTTTCTTGAAGTTTCATTCTACCTCGTACTTGGATATGTTCAAAGTCAGCTTTAATTGGAGAAGCTAACGAAACAAGCTCACCGTCAAGAGTAAGCGGAATATATGGACGGAGCTCCTCCAAACGTTCAGTCAAAAAAGCAATAATTTCTGGAAATTGGCCTGACAGATCTTTACCGCTTCGGCTGATTAAACGTATGAAATGTGCTTGAATCGATAGAATGGCGCGAAAACCATCATATTTTACCTCATAAACCCAGTTGTCACCTGTCGGAATCGATGAGCTTAATGTCGGGAGCATTGGCTTCATATTGCATGGAATCCCTTCTCTATAGAATAGTACTAGCTTTTCCAATGCCGGCGATTTGATGAAAGAGTTTTTTGAATACATGCTTTGAAGATATCTTTATTGGTGTGGAACTATAGAGTTTTCCGATTAGAAAAATAACTCCGCTAGTTTGCTGCATAGCTTTATCTTATTTGTGTGCAATTTAATGGATAACCGTGCATTTAAACTGATACTCGTGCAATTATCCGGGTGCCGGCGCAATTATGCTTTTAACGGTGCAAATAATTAGATAACGGCGCAAATACCCGGGTGCCGTAATAGGTACTGACCATGCATTTAACTCTACCGTCCAATTTTACGAAAATTTTATGAAAATACTTTATTGGCACCAATTAAAACAAAAGCTGAACCTATATAGATTCAGCATCTTTCATTAGCTGGACGCTTTTTTCCGTACCGTTTTTTTCTTCTTATCACCAGTTGCGGTTTTTTTCGGTTTTTCTTCTTTGGATTGGGCAGTTTTTGATTTAGCTGCAGCAGGTTTATCCGGATTTTTCTTTTTTGTCTTTTCAATACTTGCCTGAAGGGCACTCATGAGGTCAACAACATTTTGACGAGGGGATTGCTCAGGTGTTTTTCCTTCATTTTGATCAATTTTCTTGTCAATTAATGCATGGAGAGCAAAGCGGTAATCGTCTGTATATTCTTCAGGATTAAACTCGGTTGTGAGCTGATCAATTAACATAATAGCTGTGTTGAGTTCCTTTTCATCAATTTCAGTCTGCTCAGGTACACTTGGCACTTCGGTTACATTTCTCACCTCATCAGGGTAATGAATGGTTTCCATTACTATACAATTTTCGTAAACTCTAACAACTGCTAACTGCTGTTTTGAACGCATTGTAATTTCAGCAACCCCGATTTTTTCAGATTTTGTCAGGGCTTCTCTAAGTAAAGCATAAGCTTTGCCGCCATTTTCTCCAGGTCCGATAAAATAAGACCGGTTAAAATAAATAGGATCAATATCATCGAGACTTACAAAGTCAATGATCTCAACCGTTTTATCTTCCATCTCTTCTTTTAAGGCTTTTAATTCCTCCTCGTCTAACACAACAAATTTCCCTTTTACGTATTCATACCCTTTAACAATCTCTTCATTGCCAACCTCTTCTTCACAATGGGGACACTTTTTTTCATATTGAATAGGTGTATGACATTTGCTATGCAAGCTGCGAAGCTTTACATCCTTATCTTCAATTGCTGCATATAGCTTTATCGGGATATTGACCAGCCCGAAACTAATTGAACCCTTCCACATAGTGTGCATATTCATTCCTCCTTTCTTTTTTTCCTTCTTTTTATTTTGTTGTGGAAGGAATTAATCATGAATGGTAAAAATTGCACATGAATTAAAATTGTTGCTAGTAAAGCCTGAAATAAAGAGCAATCAGTGATTCACCGATTGCTTTAGTCTCCTATCTGATTTCTAAACTGGGTATAGCTTAGAATATGTCTAACCCCTGCATGACAATAATAAAAAAGCCAAGAATCCAAACATATGAAGCAAAGAGCTTTAAGGAATGATTCTTAACAAAGCGTATCATCCATTTGACTGCTGCATAACCAAAGAAAGCAGCAGACATGGTGGCAACAAGTAACGGAAAAAAACCTATCTCAACATTTTGATGGGAAATAAGTTTGCTTGATTGAAGAACGATTGCGCCAAAAATAGCAGGTATAGATAGAAGGAAGGAAAAATAGGCCGCCGTTTCCTTCTCGATTTTTCTCATAAGAGCACCTGCAATTGTCATTCCAGACCTGGAGACAGCGGGGAAAATAGCAAAGGCTTGGAAACATCCAATGAATAATGAGTCAGCAAATGAAATGTCTTCTATTTTTTTGACACCATTTTTTAGTCTATCTGCAAACCATAAAAATGTTCCAGTAAGTAAGAATTCCCACCCGATTGTGCTGCCAGTAACAGATATTTCATCAAAAAAGTCATCAAACATTAGGCCGGCGATGACAGCAGGAATGGTACCAACAATCAGTAAAAAGGACAATTTACTAAAAGGATTTCTTACTACTTTAAAAAGAATATCTTTGTAAAAAACGACCAAAGCGATAAATGTCCCAATATGGAGCATAGTATCCAAAAACAGTCCCGCTTCTTGCAAACCAAACATTTTTCTGCCTAAATATAGATGACCTGTGCTGCTAATCGGTAAAAACTCTGTCAATCCTTGTACAATTCCTAGTATTAACGCTTCTATCCAATTCAAAGATGTCCCTCCATTTCGAGAAAATCGAGTCATGGGTAAAGGCGTTCTCATTTCCTGCAGCTTGCCTTTCCTTACTATCAGCATATGTTTTTTGATTTTTCGAATAGAACAGAAAGTTGGACATCCTGTAAATTAGATTAGAAGATGTAATCAATTTGTTTTTAAATTTGTCTTACTCCCAGGGTGGTTTATCTTATTTTGTCTTTTCTGTTAGGAAATAATTGGTTGACAAAGTGCTATAACAGTATTATGATAATCATATAATTTAATATTCTTCTTTTTCAAAGGGGAGTAGCGTTCGGGAATTATTATGACCTGAAAGCAAAGTCGTCATTTCATGGATTATATCCATCGGCTTTGCTGACATGATCGGAACATGTCCAGCAAGACCTTTGCCTAGTATTGAGGCAAGGGTCTTTTTATTTTGATTATTCCTCCTAATACTAGGGTAAAAAAGAAGCACACAACTATTAAGGATAGGAGGAATTGAATATGGATGCAGCTTTATTGTTGGAATATGGCTGGGTACTTCTTGTTCTGGTTGCCTTAGAGGGAATTTTGGCAGCAGATAACGCCCTTGTAATGGCGGTTATGGTGAAGCATTTGCCAGAGGATAAACGAAAGAAAGCATTGTTCTATGGATTGGCTGGTGCGTTTATTCTTAGGATAGGATCATTGTTTGCCATCTCATTACTCGTAAACGTATGGCAAGTTCAAGCAATCGGTGCGCTTTATCTGTTATTTATTTCGATCAACCATATTTTGAAAAAGCACGTTTTTAAGAAAGAACATCATGGCCATAAGCCTAAAAAAGAATCAGGATTTTGGTCGACAGTTTTTAAAGTGGAGTTAGCAGATATTGCGTTTGCAGTAGATTCAATTCTCGCTGCAGTTGCATTAGCAGTAACATTACCAGCTACTAATTTGCCTTCGATTGGCGGCTTAGATGGTGGACAATTTTTTGTAGTCTTGGCTGGCGGATTAATTGGAGTAGTCATCATGCGTTTTGCCGCTACCTGGTTCGTATCCATTTTACAAAAGAAGCCAAACCTCGAAACAGCCGCTTTTCTAATCGTCGGCTGGGTAGGGGTAAAGCTTGCCTTATATACGTTAGCACATCCAGAAATTGCGATTGTTTCTGATCACTTTATTCATTCTACAACATGGAAGATTATTTTCTGGGGAGTCTTAGCAGGAATCGCTCTCGGTGGATGGTTCCTTTCTGGAGGCAAAAAGAATGTGGAAAAGGAAAAAGAAATATATAAAAAGGTTGAAAATCAGTAAGGAATGCTGGGTCTTACCTCTAAGGTAAGGCCTTTTTGTATGACTTAACAATTATAATCATCCTGTTTCAAATGTAGTGTAAATAAGTAAAGAGTTTTTAGGCGTATGTCATTAGACCTATTATTACAAAAAGATTACAAGTAAATTTTAAAATACCCCCTTAATTTTAATAACTGTAACGTAAATTTTTTATATAGCAAAGAAAGGAAGGGAATTAATGAGTGAATTTTCAGATTATTTAGTCCGGAGGAACTAATGATGCTGGCTAAGGGCATATTAGCTAGAATTAATAACTTTCTCGACATTTTGAATTGGTTAACTCCGGTAATTGGAGTTTGATTGAAACCTGTTTTTATATCAATTATGAGAATCCATTATGGTGATAGGCTTTAAGTGGAACCTTGTCATTTAAATACTCATTTTTGGTTCAAAATCTATAATAAAATATAGTTCAATAGTTCCTAAAGGAAATTATAAAGCTGCCGATTATGTAGATGAGTGTCTTTTTTCTGGTATGAAAGTCTTGGCACAATTCCAAATTTCTTCCTTTGCGCTTCCCCTATAAATTAGCTATGATTAACGAAGTATATTGGGAGAAACTGAGGTGAAACCGGTGCTAAGCCTTTTGTTTAACATTCGGAAAAAGAAACAAACGTTAGAAGACACAGTGATCCTCATACAAAAAGGCGATCTTCATCTACAAAATCAATTGATAGATCAGTATAAGCCCTTTGTAGCAAAAACTGTTTCCTCTGTTTGTAAAAGATATATAGATGAACGTGATGATGAATTTAGTATAGGTCTAATTGCATTTAATGAAGCAATCGAAAAGTATTCCCCAGAAAAAGGGAACTCGCTATTAGCTTTTGCTGAGTTGATTATAAAACGAAAAGTGATCGATTATATTCGAAAAGAGGCAAGAAATTCTCAAACGATTAATATTGACCTTCAAGAGCATGAGGAAAACGAAGCATCACAAAGTAAAATTGAAGCTAACTTATCGGTTGACGAATATCAACGATTAATTGAACAAGAACAGCGCAGGGAAGAAATACTATTTTTCCAAGGAGTCTTAACGGAATTTGGTTTGTCTTTCGCTGAATTAGTCGAAAATTCACCTAAGCATATGGATGCAAGGCAAAATGCAATTGAAGTAGCAAAAATTTTAGTCGAGAACAAAGAGTTGAGAACTGTCCTATTTCAGAAAAAACAATTACCAGTAAAAAAATTAGAAAAACAAGTAAAAGTCAGCCGCAAAACGATAGAGCGTAACCGAAAGTATATTATTGCAATGTCAATTATTTTAGTAGGTGATTACGTTTACTTAAAAGATTATATTAAAGGGGTGCTTCACTCATGAATAGAGGGGTCGTCGTTGAATTAAATGATGAGTATGTTACTCTGCTAACCCCTGATGGTCAATTTATGAAGGCAAAAAATGTAGCGGGCGCATATCAACTAGGTGAAGAGAGAACCTTTTCCCCCCTCATAAAGAAGGAGAAGGCTTTTACTCGTCTTTTTAAGACCAGTTCTTTAAAAATGGGTTTACTTTCTGCAGCAGTTATTTTTTTATTTGTCTTTACACTCCTCCCATTTTTAAGCGGTCAGAAGGTATATGCCTATATGACGATTGATATCAATCCAAGCTTCGAATTAGCCATTGACCAGAAGCTCGAGGTAATTGAAATAGTCGCTTTAAATGAGGACGGGGAGCAGATGCTGGAGAAGCTTTCTGAATGGAAACATCAAAGCCTTTCCAAAGTAGTTGGACAAATTGTTTCCACAAGCAGAGGAAATGGATATATGAATGAGGACAACGAAATTCTTCTTTCGACCGTGGTAAGTAAAAGTGATAACGAACAATTTAAAAAGAGCTTACAAACTAGTATTAAACAAATGGAAAGCTCTTATGAAAAAGAAGAATTGCATGTAGAAACCCTGCAGAGTGATCAGGAGACTCGTGAAAAAGCAAAATCAGAAGGAATATCGACTGGCAAATATATAAAACTTCATGAACATGAGTCCTCTTCGAAGGAAGAGAATGAAGAGAAGGAAGAGGTCGCTCCTAAAGAAAAGGAAGAACCTTTAATAGAAGAAAATTCAGATGAGGAACAAAAATCAAAAAATGATTCTTCTGAGAAACCGCAGGATGAAAAAAATGCTCCTCCAAAAAATGATGAAAAAGATGAAAAAGATGAAAAAAATGAAAAGGATCCATTAAAAGAAGAGCAAAAAGAGAAGCATGATGAGGAAAAAGAAATGCTTGATGAAGAAAAAAGGGGTCAAAATGAATCGGATAAAGGGGAAATAAAGGAACCATTACCTGGTAAGGATCAAGAAGAGCCGGAAGAACCTGAGGATGAAATCCACCAGGATGAAAATAACCCTCCACAATTAGAAAAAAAAAATGAGGATGGGTCAGAATTTCATGATCAAGATAAATACGAAGAAGACCAAAATGAAAGTCCCTCTTCTAACACAGAAAAAAAAAATGAAAATGAGCCGGTAGACAAAAGCGAAGAGGAAAGCGAACAAGGGAATTCTGAAAATCAAGAACAAACAGACGATCAAAATGAGGAACAACCTTCTGAAAACGAGGATGAATCGGTAAATAACGAACGAGAAGAAAATTAACTAGAACAAATTTGCCTATACTCAAAAGGATTTTCAGAATAATTGTACAAAATTAAAATTAATGACTACTTTCTTATGAAAGTATGTCTTTGGAGGCAATCACCGAAGGCCATACGTGGATTCATGAGATGCAGTTTTTGAGTATTTACATGGAAAACATCTTTATAAAACGCCGAGTCTCGACTCGGCGTTTAGCCATATTATTCAATTATTTTCCGTTTAATTGAGATTGTGCTTGCTGCACTAGGCGTTTTGTAATTTCGCCTCCAACAGATCCATTTGAACGAGAAACAGTATCTGAGCCAAGATTTACACCAAACTCCTGAGCAATTTCGGTTTTAAATTGATCAAGAGCCTGCTCAGCACCAGGGACAAGCAATTTATTTCGACGCGGCATATTTTTCATCTCCTTTCATGTAAGCAGCAGAGTTTGCTGCATTCATAGTTTTGGATGCTTTGGTCGATCTATACTGCCAAATGTTTCATATTAGACGAAAATTGCCAGCTCCAGCCGACCTAAAAGGTATTCCAATAGTAAAGGACAGATAGAGAATTGCTCTCATTCTGTCCTTTACTAATTAGTTGTTCATGTAGTTTAAATGATTTTGCAAAAATTTGTTTGCTCTTTGTTCAATATGTGAAGCAATAACAGACATAGAGGTGAGTACAAGTAGGTCTTTAATGATAAGCCATTGCTTATCAGAGAGATGTTTAAATTGTCCTTTAATTATCTCAGCTGAAGACTGTAAGTGTGTTTCGAACTCATGGGAATATGTAGAGCAGGTATCCTCTTTCGTATCTTGCAAGATTCGTGCATATGCTTCATAAAATTTAATTGGCGATATTAAGTCGTCGCTCCGATCAGATAATGTATTGAATAGGGCTTTTAAAACATATCTGATGGTTTCGAAGTCATAAACTGTTTTCAGGTCGCGTACAATTAAAAGGATAGCGGCTTGTTCGATTGAATACTTTTTCCCTAAAGCAGGGGGGCCAATTAACTCTTTGATATCACGTTTAATCCAATTTTGGATTGCAGTTGACTTGAAAGAAGTTAATTCACATAAATTTCCCAGCTTAACAATTTCATTTGTTGATAAGCCGTATTCTTTTTTTACTCTCTTTTTTAAGTACCTTTTTAGAAAATCAGGAACTGCTTCAGACAGATTGTCTTTTTCCTGATTAAAAAATAGTATTGGCATGTCCTCAGCTTCACCTTTAAGACCATAAAGCAATTTGGCCATCTCAATACGTGTAAGTGACACAGCTGTCATACAAAACCTCCTATGTCGTTTTGTACACCATTATCTGGTATAAAGGATTCATTGTGTTGCCCATGCAAAACAACTAAAGCAGTGTCGTGGATTATATATTCATAAAACCAGGCGATGACTAATTTAACATTACACTGTCCTCATTTTCCTTTATACAAAAAACTTGTTTTGTTTTATTGAACACTATCATACGTAATATTGCTTGCATTTTCAATGCAAAGCTCCTATAATTTTAGTATAAGTTTAAATTATAAGTTCTTCTGAACTTGAAATATGGAGGTTGCTATGGGGAAGCGTATCTTTTTGTTTTTACTAACGAACATCCTTGTTATGGTCACTATAGGTATCGTCTTATCGATTGTTGCGACTGCAACAGGAGTAGGAACATATTTTACTGCTGATGGCGGCATTAACCTGCTTTATTTATTGGTATTTAGTGCAATTGTAGGTTTTACTGGTGCATTTATCTCATTACTCATGTCACGCTGGATGGCTAAAATGATGATGGGTGTACAGGTGTTAGACCCAAATAAATCGCTAAGTCCTGCCGAAAGGGATTTAGTAGAAAGAGTTCATCGTCTATCACGTGCAGCCGGGATTACAAGAATGCCTCAGGTTGGTATATACAATTCTCGAGAAGTCAATGCTTTTGCCACTGGACCTTCAAAAAATCGTTCATTAGTAGCTGTATCTACTGGATTGCTTAATGAAATGGATGATGCTGCAATTGAAGGTGTTTTAGCACATGAGGTGGCACATGTGGCAAATGGCGATATGGTAACAATGACACTACTTCAAGGGATTGTAAATACATTTGTGGTGTTCCTAGCAAGAGTAGCTGCATGGGCTGTATCAAGATTTGTGAGAGAAGAACTTGCTCCAATTGTTCATTTTGTAGCAGTAATCATCTTCCAAATCCTATTCTCGATCTTAGGAAGCTTGGTAGTCTTCGCTTATTCCCGTCATCGAGAGTATCACGCTGACAAAGGCGGCGCAGACTTAGCTGGAAAAGATAAAATGGTTCATGCATTAAAATCATTAAAAGCGTACTCAAGAAGAGTGAACGATGAACAAGGCTCTTTGGCTACACTCAAAATCAACAGCAAAAAAGGATCTTCCATATTCTCGACTCACCCTGATTTAGACGATCGTATCCGAGCATTGGAAGCGAAATAATAGATTATTTGAGACAGGTTTTCGGTGAAACCTGTCTTTTTTAGTTCTATATTCTGCCACTAAAACGATAATCTGGCCGATCCAACATATGAAGGTGCAATCCTCATTTAATGCCTTCATACTATTCATAGAAAGTCAAGACATAGACACTGGTAAATCACGCAAAGAAGCGGCCTATTCGCCTCATAGAAAAGAGATCGCTCATAGAGAGAGGAGTTTCGCTCATAGAAAGCCAAGATTCGCGCATAGATCCTGGGAAATCGCGCAAAGAAGCGGCCTATTCGCTCATAGAAAAAGAGATCGCTCATAGAGAGAAGGATTTCGCTCATAGAAAGCCAAGATTCGCGCATAGACACTGGTAAATCGCGCAAAGAAGCGGCCTATTCGCTCATAGAAAAGAGATCGCTCATAGAGAGAGGAGTTTCGCTCATAGAAAGCCAAGGTTCGCGCATAGACACTGGTAAATCGCGCAAAGAAGCGGCCTATTCGCTCATAGAAAAAGAGATCGCTCATAGAG
>NZ_JACXAI010000080.1 GCF_014773385.1 Metabacillus arenae
AGCCTAACTGCTTGGACACGGCATTCCGGCGCCGTGCTTACCCTATCCTCCTGCGTCCCCCCATTGCTCAAATGGAAAAAAGGTGGTACAGGAATATCAACCTGTTGTCCATCGCCTACGCCTTTCGGCCTCGGCTTAGGTCCCGACTAACCCTGAGCGGACGAGCCTTCCTCAGGAAACCTTAGGCATTCGGTGGAGGGGATTCTCACCCCTCTTTCGCTACTCATACCGGCATTCTCACTTCTAAGCGCTCCACGGGTCCTTCCGGTCCCGCTTCACAGCCCTTAGAACGCTCTCCTACCACTGTTCGTAAGAACAGTCCACAGCTTCGGTGATACGTTTAGCCCCGGTACATTTTCGGCGCAGAGTCACTCGACCAGTGAGCTATTACGCACTCTTTAAATGGTGGCTGCTTCTAAGCCAACATCCTGGTTGTCTAAGCAACTCCACATCCTTTTCCACTTAACGTATACTTTGGGACCTTAGCTGGTGGTCTGGGCTGTTTCCCTTTCGACTACGGATCTTATCACTCGCAGTCTGACTCCCAAGGATAAGTCTTTGGCATTCGGAGTTTGACTGAATTCGGTAACCCGATGGGGGCCCCTAGTCCAATCAGTGCTCTACCTCCAAGACTCTTACCTTGAGGCTAGCCCTAAAGCTATTTCGGAGAGAACCAGCTATCTCCAAGTTCGATTGGAATTTCTCCGCTACCCACACCTCATCCCCGCACTTTTCAACGTGCGTGGGTTCGGGCCTCCATTCAGTGTTACCTGAACTTCACCCTGGACATGGGTAGATCACCTGGTTTCGGGTCTACGACCACGTACTATTTCGCCCTCTTCAGACTCGCTTTCGCTGCGGCTCCGTCTCTTCAACTTAACCTTGCACGGGATCGTAACTCGCCGGTTCATTCTACAAAAGGCACGCCATCACCCGTTAACGGGCTCTGACTACTTGTAGGCACACGGTTTCAGGATCTCTTTCACTCCCCTTCCGGGGTGCTTTTCACCTTTCCCTCACGGTACTGGTTCACTATCGGTCACTAGGGAGTATTTAGCCTTGGGAGATGGTCCTCCCAGCTTCCGACGGGATTTCACGTGTCCCGCCGTACTCAGGATCCACTCAGGAGAGAACGAAGTTTCAACTACAGGGTTGTTACCTTCTTTGACGGGCCTTTCCAGACCTCTTCATTTACTCCGCTCTTTTGTAACTCCGTATAGAGTGTCCTACAACCCCAAGAGGCAAGCCTCTTGGTTTGGGCTATGTCCCGTTTCGCTCGCCGCTACTTGGGGAATCGCGTTTGCTTTCTCTTCCTCCGGGTACTAAGATGTTTCAGTTCCCCGGGTCTGCCTTCCAACTCCTATGTATTCAGAGAAGGATCCTGCTCCATTACGAGCAGCGGGTTCCCCCATTCGGAAATCTCCGGATCAAAGCTTACTTACAGCTCCCCGAAGCATATCGGTGTTAGTACCGTCCTTCATCGGCTCCTAGTGCCAAGGCATCCACCGTGCGCCCTTTCTAACTTAACCG
>NZ_JACXAI010000081.1 GCF_014773385.1 Metabacillus arenae
TAGACTGCACCCCTTAAAGTAGATGTTGAAAAACCCACAGTTTGGCAATATTGAATTAAGGGGTGATTTTTTATGGCGAAAAAAGGACAGAAGTTACAAAACTATAGCTTCGAGATTAAGGCTGAGGCAATTCGGTTAAAAGAATCAGGTTTCTCAGCACAGCAGGTAGCTGACAAATTAAATATACCAAGTCGTGATACTGTTAAGACTTGGTGGTGGAAATATCAAAAAGAGGGACAAGCATTTTACTTAGACAATAGAGGTCGACGGAAAGAGTACACAGATCAAGAACGCTACATCAGGAAATTGGAAATGGAGAATGCTGTTTTAAAAAAGTTTCAGGAAATCTTGATGAAGGAGGGAAAAAGTTAAGGTTTCACGTAGTTGACGAGTTAAGAGATCAATTTAATGTAAAGGAACTTTGTAAATTTCTTGGAGTATCAGAGAGTGGTTACTATAAATATAAAAAGTATATAAAGCTCGAAAAAGACGCTGAATTGAAACAATTGATTCTAAAATTATATGAGGATTCAAATAAACAATGGGGATATCGCCGTATCCACATGGAACTCCAAGAAGAATACCAAATGAAAATCAATCATAAACGGGTGTATCGGCTATGTAGAGAACTTGGAATTCAATCAATTATTCGTAAGAAGCAAAAATCTTCGAACTATAATCAGTATAAGCGAACTGAACCTGAAACCATCGCACCTAATATTATCAATAGGGATTTCTCAGCTGATAAACCAAATGAAAAGTGGGTTACAGATATCACTTCCTTTCCGGTTGGGGAGGAGAAATTACACTTATCTGCCATATTGGATCTGTACAATAATGAGATTATCGCATACGAAATGGCAAGGAATACAGAAACTATTTTCGTAATAAAAACTGTATCCCAAGCAATTCAAAAAGAAAAGGATGTGCAAGGTGTCATCCTCCATAGCGATCGAGGAGCACAATACACATCCAAGCTTTATCAAGACACACTGGAATCCTATAACATTAGGTCAAGTATGTCACGTCCAGGCAACCCTTTTGACAATGCCTGTATTGAAAGCTTCTTTTCCCATTTAAAAACAGAAGCGTTTCATCCTTATTCTGTACAAAATTTAGAAGAATTAGAAGCGAAAATACATCAATATATTCATCACTATAATCATACAAGGAGACAAAAACGATTAAATCGACAGTCTCCAGTTAACTATCGTAGTCAGCAACTTGCAGCATAAGGAAATGGGTCCCTTAAAAATAAACGATCCAAATAAATTTTAAAGCACCACTTGATATGGAGTTAGCGCATGATACCCTTTAAGGGGAGCTAGTTGTATTGTCAACTTGCTTCCTAGCTTGGAAATCATGCGTGAGGCGGCTCCATGTCAAGTGAATAAACAGAACGATCAAAAACTTAATGAATAAAAAGGGAGCCATTTCCTTTTAGAAACAGCTCCGGTTTTTTTACATCTCCACTTTTTGGGGTCTTGACCA
>NZ_JACXAI010000082.1 GCF_014773385.1 Metabacillus arenae
GTCTCTCCACCATTGTTTGTGAAACACACAGAATTCTGACAATAAGATAGCTAGATTGGTACCTGCTCAAACTCTCTCCTTCTTCATCTTACAGACTAGCCAGTTGGTGGAAAAGAAGCGGTCAAGTGTTTTCCTTTACGGCTTCTTTTCCACCAACTATGATCACCATCATGATGAAGAAGGAGAGGCTAGGACACCTGTTTTTTATAAGTATGCCCTGTGCATTCCAGAAGTACACGTGTTCTAAAACGGTGAAGGTTTCGATAACCGTATGCTCGTCGTTTGATGTTCTTAATTTTATGATTTGTGCCTTCTGTACGCCCATTTGTATAAGGTGTTTTAAAGTATTGCATAATTTGATGGCGCCAGTTTTGGATTGTTTTAGCCACTTCATGAAAGGATTCAAATGGACTGCTCCAAGCTAAATCAAGCCACTCTGTCAATAAATGATCAGCTGTTTCGTAATCCTTTGATTGATAAAAGTCCCTAAATAGTTCTTTTAGGAAATAGGCATAACATAAACTTTCGTGTGATTCTAACAATTCATCCAGCCGAGGGCGATGTATTTCTTTTACCTTTTCATAACTTCTCAGGAGATGAAACCGTGCTTTCTTTAATCCTGGAATTTTCTTACGGACTTGGTCTAATGCTTGAGTGACCTTTTGAACGACATGGTACTTATCGATCACAATTTGAGCACTAGGAAAAGCTTTTCGAATGGCTTTATGAAAGGGATCCCACATGTCTAGGACAACCGTTTTAACCCGTTCCGGATGAAGGATCTTTAAGGATAAAAGCTCTAGTGTTGCTGGATAATCACGATCATGATGCAGCCCCAATACGGCACCTAAGTTGGCATCATACAGAACGGTCTCGTATTTATGCCCTTTACGAACAGCGACTTCATCGAGACTTAATGCAATGTCTTGATCACCTTGAATCTCTTGAATAGCCGATTTATGTTCAGCTGCCTTTTTATCAGCGACTGAATAAAAGATACGCTCAACAGTCGAATAAGCCATCTTGTTTTTTCGGCTAATATCTTGAATGGTGGTACCAAGAACTTGTTCATAGATGAACTGTTGAAAACGATTGGTATAGTGTTGGTATGAATCAATCGATTCAAAAGATGCCGTAAAGATTTCCTCACAATTGAGGCAACGATAGCGTTTAATCGTTACAAGTAAATAAACAGGCTTGTTCATCACGGTTAAATCTCTTATTTTTCTTGTCCTTCTGTCATGGACGAAAGAAGTAAGAAAACCACAATGAGGGCAACGTTCCTCCAAAGTTTTTTTCTCGACATGAACAAGATAATGAGTAGGAAATATTTCATGATTAACAACTTCAAATTCTGGCAACTCTAGTAACACGGGAAACACGAGAAGACCTCCTAATGTTTGTTGTGGTAACTAACATTATTGCCAGGAATTCGTTCGTGTTTTCCTATTTTTGTGCTATTTTCACAAAAAGTGATGATGAATC
>NZ_JACXAI010000084.1 GCF_014773385.1 Metabacillus arenae
TAAAATGTACCCTTTGTAAAGGACATTTAAAAAAAGCCTAGGCAGCTTTAAGAAGATGATCTCTGTATTGAACAGGGGTCATCTTTTTTAAATTCCATTGGTATCTATAATGATTGTAATAGGTCATATATTGCTTAATTTCTTTCTTTAACTCATCAAGAGTTGTACATGCTTTAATAAAGGCTTCGTCTTTAAAATGGCCAAAGAATGATTCCTGAGGAGCGTTGTCCCAACAGTTTCCTCTTCTTGACATGGATTGGCGTAACCCTAGTTTCTTTACTGATTTTTGAAAGTCGGGGTGTGTATAGTGAACTCCTTGGTCTGAGTGAATTAAGGCATCTTTTGCTTTCTTAAAGTTTCTATTTTTCTTTAACTTTAAAAGGGTGTCTGTAGCCAAGTCAATAGTCATACGGTCTGATACATGATAGGCTAAGATTTCATTGGTGGAACCATCTTTAATAGCCGAAAGATAGGCTTTCTGACCTTTCCCATAAAATAAATACGTAATATCTGTCAGAAGCACTTTTCCTGGTACACTCTGTTTAAATTGTCGATTTAGTAAGTTCGGAACGACTCGGTGTTCTTGAGTAGCTTTCATCATTCGTCTATACGGATTTGCCTTTCTGATTGGACAAATAATACTGTACTTTTTCATAATTCTTCGTATTCGCTTCAAATTGTAGACAACATTAAATTGACCCTCCAGAGTCATTTTGATCTGACGTGCCCCTTTCTTGCGGCCTTTAAAAAGGAAGGCCTTTAAAATGATATCTTTTACGATTTCATCCTGTTCCTCTCTTTGTTTTCTTTGTTCCTCTGATTTTACAGAGAAGTAATTATAGTAACCACTTCGAGAGACACCAACTAATTCACATAGGTACCTCACCATGTGTTTCAACTGATACTTTTCAATTACCGAACGAATAAGAATGTATTTTTGGCTAGGAGGAAGTACTACTTCTTCAGCCCCCTTTCTGCAAAACGTATCTTTTTTAATAGTTCATTTTCTGCCTTTAGTAAGTTAATTTGTGCTTCTAAGCGAGCATTTTTCTCCTCTAAAGGGAGTTCTCTATTCCTAGGACGTCCTGAACTTTCTGCTCTCGTGTCACGTAAACCACTTATCCCACTCTCGTTGTACGCTTTTTTCCATCTCTTACTCGCTGAATGAACTCTATACATCCCCAGAACGTTTACATCAAAACCGCATTCTTCAAAAATATCTCTCGCAAACTTGCCTTTCTCTTTTTCCGCAATAAATATATGTTTGAATTCATCCGTATAGGTAATTCCTTTTGAACTCACAGATTTAGCATATTTATTAGCCGATAGTAGCTTGATCTCTTTCTCTGTAAAAACCTTTTTACTCATAACTTTCTCCATTCCCCATGTTTTTCTTAATTATACAAAAAAGTACCCTATAGGTAGACTTTTTTTTAATGTCTACTCTATAGGGTACATTTTA
>NZ_JACXAI010000085.1 GCF_014773385.1 Metabacillus arenae
CGCTATTGGTGAAGTTTCTGTTGATGTCCCAGAAGGAAAAATGAAATTCCTTCGTGAACAAGGCTATGTGAACAAAGAATTAATTTTAGGAATCCGCCCGGAGGATTTCCACGATGAGCCGGTGTTCATTGATTCCTCCAGAGGAACAAAAGTAGATGCCACAATTGAGGTAGCTGAATTAATGGGAGCAGAAACAATGCTTTATTCTCAGGTTGCCGGTCAGGAATTTGTGGCACGTGTCGACTCTCGTACTGATATTCAACCAGGACAAAAGCTTGAATTGGCTCTAGACATGAACAAAGCACACTTCTTCGATCAAGAAACTGAACAGCGCATTCGTCCAGTTGGCGAAAAATAAGAATAACGGTGGACTAGACTAACCTGCCCTCATTAACGGGGGCGGGTTTTTTGGTTTTTAAGATTTGAAGGATATATATTGTAAAAAATTTACACCAATAAAAACCAGAATATTTTAAAACAAACCGACAATTGAAATCAAGCATGTAATGATACCGTGCTGCATCGCAACGTTCACAATGATGCCCAAAAGCAACCGCACTTTTTTGTGCACTATGTCCATTTATTTCTTCAACAACTATCATTTATAATCAAAATATTCAAATAATTTTCGTTCTACTAAGGAGGAATACCGAATGGCTGAATTAAAATTGGATCATATTTATAAGGTGTATGATAACAAAGTAACAGCGGTCGAGGATTTTAACCTTCATATTGATGACAAGGAATTTATTGTATTTGTTGGACCTTCAGGGTGCGGGAAGTCTACTACTCTTCGCATGATCGCAGGTCTCGAGGAAATTTCTCAAGGGGACTTCGTAATTGATGGTAAACGGATGAATGATGTAGCACCGAAAGACCGTGATATCGCGATGGTATTCCAGAACTATGCACTTTATCCGCATATGAATGTATATGATAACATGGCATTCGGTTTAAAGCTTCGGAAATTTCCTAAGGACGAAATTGAGCGCCGCGTAAAAGACGCAGCACGTATTCTTGGTCTTGAACAATACTTAGACCGCAAACCAAAAGCCTTGTCAGGCGGACAACGCCAGCGTGTAGCTCTAGGCCGGGCCATTGTTCGGGATGCAAAAGTTTTCTTAATGGATGAGCCGTTATCAAATTGGGATGCAAAGCTGCGCGTTCAAATGCGCGCTGAAATCTCCAAGCTGCATCAGCGCCTGCAAACGACAACGATCTATGTAACACATGATCAAACAGA
>NZ_JACXAI010000086.1 GCF_014773385.1 Metabacillus arenae
GCACTAGAAAAACTTTTAGGCTATCCCGTCATCAGCCATGAAGGAATTCGCCAACAGCTTTTGAACACAGAGATCGTTTCAGCGGAACCTATTGTTTTAGAACAACATGTGTTATTCGTTGAAGTGGATGGTCTATACACGAAGAGTCAAGAGAAAAAGAGGAAAGGCAGAGAGATAAAAATGGCCGGTGTTCATCAAGGGTGGGAGGTCAACGGCAAACGAACGAAACTGGTGGAAAAACGTCACTTTATCCATGAAGGCACACGGCCATTTTGGGAAGATTTTGAACAGTTTTTAATGGAGACATACGAGTATGATCCAACCAAGCATCACCTAGTGATTAACGGGGACGGAGCCAATTGGATTACGGCTTGTCGAGACTATTTTCAACATAATGCCACGTTCGTCATTGATCGCTTCCACATTGCCCGAGAAGTTCAACGAATCTTTCGGAATCACCCTAGGTATCGAGCTATTCGCAAGAAGCTCGCAGCCTATGATGTGGAAGGTTTCATGATAGAATTGAACAGCGCCGTAGGAACGGTGGGTCATGAGAAGAAAGAAGAACGTTTAGAGAAACTAATTGACCAGCTTTCACAGTATCCGGAAGCGCTTGACGATTATCGGAAAAAACTTAATAAGAAAGGGATTGATACAAAGAATTTCCGTCCGATGGGAAGCGCGGAGGGAATGATGAGTGTCTTCGCTAAGCGTTTAAAACATGGACGAAGTTGGAGCGAAAAAGGGCTTGATAAATTTATTGATGTCATGGTGGCATTCAAAGATAAACTAGAGATCAAAACCCTTCAAGGGCAGCTCAAGCAAGGACTTGAAAGAACGGAAAGTAAAAAGAACAGTCAACCACCGAAATACTTTGTAGAGAAGCTAAAAGCCAGTGCAGCAGAAGCCACACGTAACAACATGGCCTACCTTCAACAAGCTCTTGGTAAACCGGTTGTAGAAGCTCTAAAGGGACTACGAGGCATTTAAAAAACGAGACATAAGATTACGAGAGACCCCAAACAAAAAGGGGAAGCGTTACCATAAAAAGGTCAGAACAATACACAAAAGAGGAG
>NZ_JACXAI010000087.1 GCF_014773385.1 Metabacillus arenae
TTCGTATTATAAGGTCAACTAGAAATGAAAATATTTCTTGTTGACCATTTTTTATATCGATTTATGATAACCGTAGCCGGGGTAGAACGTAATGGCCCTTGGGACTTGATCCCGTCCGTTAAACAGTTCACCCCCTACTTGTAGAAACATGATTGAGGCTGGTTGGGACAATGATCTCGTATAACAAGCGAAGCTATGATACTACATGGAGGAATAGGGGGTACCGGTTAATAGATTCTTAGGAGGGGATAAATGATGAATCCAGTCATAGGTCTGGATGTGGCAAAAGGTGAAAGTCAGGTTCAAGCATTCTTGGATAAAAAGCAGCCGTACAAAAAGAGCTTCAAAGTAGCACATACTCTTGAAGGGTTAAGTAGTCTTCTATATTTTATTAGAGAAGTAGAAGATATATCAGGAGGACGACCTCCCATAGTATTAGAATCAACTGGACATTATCACACACCTATTGTGCAATATTTCGAGGACAGAGGGTACTTGTTGATTATCGTGAACCCTCTTATATCATATCGAGCTAAGAGTTCTAGTTTACGTAAGGTAAAGACTGATATTATTGACGCTCATCACCTCTGCGAGTTGTATTATAAAGAGGACTTAGAGCCTTACAAACAACGAGGAATCCAACTTTTAAACCTTCGTAATCTTACAAGACAACACGAAAATATTACAGGCATGTTTGTACAAACCAAACTGCAATTTCAGTCAGTTCTGGATCAAGTATTTCCTGAATACTGTGGAGTTTTTGGAGCCTTATATTCGGATGTTTCTTTACTGACTTTACAAGCATTTCCTACTTCAGAAGAAGTCTTGGAAGCAAGCGAAGAAACCATCGCTAACAAAATAAAAGAGTTCTGTAAAAGTCGCTCACAACAATGGGCAAACAGTCAGGCAGAAAAACTAATGGCTGCCGCAGCTCAAAACCCATTTCAGAAAGCCTTATATCATAGCCTTTCTTTAAGTTTGAACATGTATATTAATATGCTTCTTGAATACAAAAAACATCTATCCACGCTTGATGACGAGATAGATGCTTT
>NZ_JACXAI010000009.1 GCF_014773385.1 Metabacillus arenae
AAGCCAAGATTCGCGCATAGATCCTGGTAAATCGCGCAAAGAAGCAGCCTATTCGCTCATAGAAAAGAGATCGCTCAAAGAGAGAAGGATTTCGCTCATAGAAAGCCAAGGTTCGCGCATAGACACTGGTAAATCGCGCAAAGAAGCGGCCTATTCGCTCATAGAAAAAGAGATCGCTCATAGAGAGAAGGGTTTCGCTCATAGAAAGCCAAGATTCGCGCATAGACACTGGTAAATCGCGCAAAGAAGCGGCCTATTCGCTCATAGAAAAGAGATCGCTCATAGAGAGAGGAGTTTCGCTCATAGAAAGCCAAGGTTCGCGCATAGATCCTGGTAAATCGCGCAAAGAAGTAGCCTATTCGCTCATAGAAAAGAGATCGCTCATAGAGAGAGGAGTTTCGCTCATAGAAAGCCAAGATTCGCGCATAGACACTGGGAAATCGCGCAAAGAAGCGGCCTATTCGCTCATAGAAAAGAGATCGCTCATAGAGAGAGGAGTTTCGCTCATAGAAAGCCAAGGTTCGCGCATAGATCCTGGGAAATCGCGCAAAGAAGCGGCCTATTCGCTCATAGAAAAGAGATCGCTCATAGAGAGAGGAGTTTCGCTCATAGAAGGCCAAGGTTCGCGCATAGATTTTGGGAAATTCTTTTTTGATAAGTCACAACTTGGATCGATTAAGTGTTTTCTTGATCTTTTTTTGTATATTCATCTAAAAAATGAAGAGACATAAATAAAGATACGAGATCGCGGATGTTTTTCGTTCGTAAATTTGTTAATTCTTCTATTTTTTTTAATCTATAATGGAGTGTATTGATATGTATATGAAGAGATTGAGACGTCTCTTTTAATGATTGGTGCATTTGAAAGTATGCTCTTATTGTGTCAATCAATTCCTTATCATCTAGAAGGGGACCGATCGTTCTTTCTACAAAAAGTCGTTTTGTTTTTAGTGAGATTTCCTGAAAGCACATTTCTAATTCGAGTTCTTCTTCAAAAACAATTGATTGGTTAGATAATGCAACCTTTAATGCTTTTTCTGCCTGCTCATATGAGCTTCTTAATTGTTTAGCAGAGATTGGCTGGCCGACCCCAACAGCAAGCTTCATTTGATTAGTTTCAAAGCAATATGCTTGCAGCTTACTCAGAAAGCAGGCCGTTTGTTCTTTTGTCGTATGTTCAATTTGATTTAAGAGGATGAGTATTCGGTCATTGCCCCATCGGATAATAAGATCATCGCTTTGGGGGATTTTAAATCTTGTTAGATCTGTCCAAAAATGATTGATATCGACTGTTTCAGGTTGTAGTAACTGGGCAATGGCAACTCGTCTTTCGTTTGTTAGATTAATTTTTAAAAGCTTGCTTTTATCGATAAAAGAATCTGACCAGTTTTTCTGTTGAAGCCAATCAAATACAAACGTTTCTTCTGCACGTGCCTCCCATTCCAATTGTTCAGCATAATAGCTTTCTTGTAATAAAAGCTCAGTCATTTTCTTTAATAATTCACCATACTTCCATATTTGTGATGGGTTACCTGTAATACCAATTGCTCCAACAGGTTCGTGCTGAAAAAAGATCGGGAGACAAATCCCTGCTTTGACCCCTTTATATAATGCTTCATCATTTTTTGAGATAGGAATCGTTTTCTTTTCCTGACAAGCTAAGAATGCGCCTTCGTGATAATTGCCGATACGGGAAGGTTTTGTACTGGCAATAATAAAGCCGTTTCTGTCAACTATGATCATTTGTTCCTTAATCAGCTTTTTAACTTCACTTATGATTTTATTAGCTATTACCGCTCGAATCATCTTTCACACACCTTATCTATGTGGGGACTTTCCGTTATTGATACATCTATTCTACCAAAAGGGATAAATCTTTGCTCAGAATAAAATGTTGATCAATTCTTTCAAATGATTGGGTTCGTTAACCTTCATAAAATCCCCTAAAGAACATAGCCGCCGTTTTTAATCTACCTTTATTTGTGAATAAATATCTTTTTCTCGATAAATGCTTTTAGTTATTATGTTTGCTGTATTCATAAGTCTAAGATGTGACCAACCTCAGCATGTTACATTGAATTTGATATATAGACAAATACTTATAAAAGGTAAAGAATATATGGTCTAGCTATAATTGAATTAAAAAGGATAAAAAAAATCATATGGAATTTCTCAAAAAAACCTTTTAAGTTTGGAGTATTTTCATTATGATAGGGACGGGAAATTAAACGTCAAGGAATGAAATATTATGAAAAAAGTTGCAAGTTTTCTTAATAAATTATCGCCAGTTCAGCTAATTGCTTTATACTATGCGTTGGCTGTAACGGTTTCAGTTGGTCTGCTTAGTCTACCTGTCGCTCATAATCCCGGGGTAGACTTATCTTTTATGGATGCTCTCTTTACAGCTGTAAGCGCGGTGAGTGTGACAGGACTTACATCTGTAAATATAGCAGATACTTTTAGTACGACAGGAATTGTTTTGTTAGCTTTTGTTTTACAATTTGGCGGAATTGGGATTATGACATTGGGGACATTCATTTGGCTTGTTATGGGGAAAAAGATTGGACTTCGGGAAAGACGGCTGATGATGACAGATCAAAATCAGTCTCATTTATCAGGTATTGTGAAATTATTAAAGCAAATTATTTTACTCATCCTCCTCATTGAATTTATTGGCGGACTTATATTAAGTACATATTTTTTAAAATATTATTCGAAGGTTGAGGAGGCTTTTCTGCACGGGTTTTTCACATCAGTCAGTGCAACGACAAATGGCGGTTTTGATATTACGGGAGCCTCAATGATCCCTTTTGCCAATGATTACTTTATCCAATTTGTCGTCATGATTTTAATCATTCTTGGGGCAATTGGTTTTCCTGTTCTTATTGAAGTGAAAGACTTTATTTTATCGAATAACAAAAAACATCACTTTTCATTGTTTGCCAAAATTACATCAATCACGTTCTTCTCCCTTATTGTTGGTGGGACATTTTTCATTGCAATTCTTGAGTACAACCTCTTCTTTACTGATAAAGAGTGGCATGAAATCTTTTTTTACTCATTGTTTCAATCAACTGCTACGAGAAGCGGTGGACTTGCAACCTTGGATGTCAGCATGTTTTCAGATACTACACTAATTATTATGTGTGCGTTGATGTTTATCGGTGCTTCACCAAGTTCAGTGGGTGGAGGAATAAGGACAACGACTTTTGCTCTCAATCTTTTATTCATTTTCCATTTTGCTCGGGGAAATAAATCGATTAAAATTTTCAGACGTGAGCTTCATCATGATGATGTATTGAAATCCGTTGTTGTCACTATGGTAGCCGTCATCATCACTTTTTCTTCAGTATTCATTTTGATGATCACAGAGCGGCATGACTTTATTGAGATTCTTTTCGAAGTATGTTCTGCCTTCGGAACAACAGGGTTATCGATGGGCATCACACCTGATTTAAGTATAATAGGAAAGTTTATCATTATGGCTCTCATGTTTATTGGAAGAATTGGAATTCTAACCTTCCTATACATAATGGGCCGAAAAGAAATTGAAGCAAATTATCATTATCCTAAAGAGAGAGTTATTATCGGATAGATTACAGGTACTGATCCTTGAAAAGATGAATGCAAATTGCCCCCTGAAAAAAGTTACATTATGGTATAATAGCCAAGGAAAATAATAACAAGGGGGCTATTTTTTGAGGTATTTTGTTTTACTGCTTTCTTTTTTTATTTTAATCATGGCAGGGTGCTCGAAGGAGCCGACTCCTGAAGAGAGAATGACCCAATATATAAAGGATTGGAATGAACAAAATTTCAGCAGTATGTATGAACAGCTTTCAAAGAAAACAAAAGAATCTATTTCAGAAAAAGATTTTAAAGAAAGATATGAGAATATTTATCAAGCGATTGAAACAGAAAAGCTGAAGGTAACTTTTAATAAACCAGAAGGTGAAACAGAGATAAAAGATGGGGAAACGGCAAAACTTCCATTTTCACTAAGCATGGAGACGGTAGCAGGGCCAGTTGAATTTGAACATGAAGCTTCCTTAATTCAAGAAGAGACAGAGGAAGGAAAAGAGTGGTTTATTGAGTGGGATCCTTCCTATATTTTCCCTCAGCTTAAAGAAGGTGAAGAGGTTCGGGTCACCTCATCTTCACCTGAGCGCGGACAACTATTTGACCGGAATGGTGAAGGTCTGGCAATAAATCAAACAGTTTATGAGATTGGGGTTATTCCACAAGGAATAGCGGAAAACAAAGAAGAGATCATTGATAAGATCACAAAGCTATTGCCGATATCAAAGGAAAAGATTGACCAAGCTCTTGCTGCTGATTGGGTTAGAGAAGGAGACTTTGTACCGATTGCAAAAATGAATCCAGCAGATGAAGAAACGTATCAACAGCTGATAGAGCTGCCTGGTATACAGAAGAAGGATGTTACTGCCAGGTTTTATCCTTTTGGAGAGAGTGCTGCCCATTTAGTTGGATACGTTCGACCTATTACTGCTGAGCAATTAGAAGAACAAAAGGATGCAGGGTACTCTGGCAATTCGATGATAGGAACGAGAGGACTAGAGCAGGTCTATGAAAAAGAGCTTCGCGGCGAGAGCGGCTGGAAGATCTTCATTCCAGATAGTGAAGAAGTGATTGCTGAAAAGCCTGCTGTAAACGGAAGAGATATTCGTTTAACGATTGACGCGACATTGCAAGTCCAATTAACAAACGAACTAAAAAAAGATGAAGGAACCGCTGTTGCCATTCATCCAAAAACTGGAGAAACGCTTGCAATGGTAAGTACACCGACTTACAATCCAAATAATTTTTTATTTGGCTGGCCGGAAGAGGAACTTAAAACGTTTAATGATGAAAAACTAGCTACATCTATAGCAAAATTTAATAAGCTATATTCACCAGGTTCAACTTTTAAACCTTTAACAGCAGCTGTAGGGTTGGAAACTGGGAAAGTAGATCCAAATAAGGAAGAATCAATTACTGGTGCAACATGGAGCAAAGAGGGCTGGGGTGACTATGAAGTAACCCGGGTTTCTACTAGACTTGAAAAAGTAAATCTGAAAGATGCTTTAGTTACCTCTGATAATATTTATTTCGCAAGAGCTGCATTAAGTATTGGAAGCAAAACATTCCAATCTGAATTAGAGAAGCGTTTTGCCCTTTCAGAAGAACTTGACTTTTATCCTTTTCCAATCGAAACCTCATCTGTATCCAATAATGGCATTGGATCAGAAGGATTACTGGCAGACTCCGGTTTTGGACAAGGAGAAGTGTTAATGAGCCCCCTTCATGTCGCAGCTTCCTATACACCTTTTCTAAATGAAGGAAATATGATTCAGCCATATTTGGAAATGAAGGACTCTAATAAACCAACTGTTTGGAAAGAAGGGGTATTAAGCCAGGAAAATGCTAACCTGATTCTTTCCCACCTAAAAGCGGTGGTAAATGATCCAAGCGGAACAGCCAATAAACCAGTTGTAGAAGGATTAGAATTAGCAGGTAAAACAGGAACGGCAGAATTAAAGGTATCAAAAGATGCTAAAGGACAAGAAAACGGCTGGTTTGTAGCGATGAATACAAATGACCCTAGATTGCTTGTAGCGATGATGATTGAAGATGTCAAAGATAGAGAAGGAAGCCATTACGTAGTTCCTAAGGTTAAAAATGTCATGAAAGCTTATTTGCAGTAAAAACAGGCACCGATGCCTGTTTTTTTATGTGCTAAGATCAGAAAGTTTAATTTAACTAAAGTATTAACGTGTTAAAGAGTGTTGTCGTTGTCTGGCTCCAGGCGCCATCGGCCCTTAGGTCATAAGCCAATCCGTCAAGAAGGTTAAAGAACAACCTTCATGCCGGCTCGTCTTATGCTTGTCGCCGATAGGCGGGCGCCATGCGCTTTTCGTTCAGCTAAAACAGAAAGGAGACGTAAAGACAGGAATTTGTACGTAAACAAGAAGTTTAGCTCAAATTACTTATCACAAGTACAAAAAAATCAATTAAGTTTCACTTGGCTCGTAAAAAGGGGATTTGGATTATTAAATTCTCCGAATGAACCTTCGCTCAAATCGTTCAACTCTGGCTTATCCGCCAAGGAAACCGGACAGAAAAAGTTGAGAATAAAAGAACAAATTGCGAGAATTGGCACGTTAACGAGAAATCTCGCTCTAAATTCTCTTCTTAAAAAGGCAAAAATAAGTTCAATTTGGCATGTAAACGATAAGTCTTGGTCAATAGGATTGAATTGGCTTCGCTTAAATAAGTTCTGTCAGGCTGATAAAGAGTTTTTTCACCTTGATTAGCCGGTACCACATGTTTACTAGTCCTGCTCATACCCAACATCTTTATCTGGATGCATAAATAATCCGTTTTGTCCCATTTTCTTTTCTTCAACAAGCTGTCTATTTTCTGGGGTATTCCAGCCAATATCATTAGTAGGATGGATCCACTCATCACCTGTCATTACCTCTGGATCAATCTCATCACTCCAGTTATTAAGAGGAGATTGAGCTGAATTGTAATTGCTATCTCCAATTACAACCCCCTGCTCATTTACAAATGGCGGCTTCATTTTGATCCCGCTTCCTTTCCAGCTGGGAGCACTTATTTGGTGCGGCATTGTTTCGTTGATGGTCAAATCGTTATTCTTTTTTATCATATGTTTCACCTCAGTAATTACTATTTACTAATTGATCCATACTATGATTGTATTCCTTTAGCCAAATATACGAATGAAAGGTGGATATTTCAAATGAATGAAAACAAGCAATTTCCAGTTGCGGATTTAACAAATGAACACCTGCAAGAACTTCAGAAAATGGAACAGAAGCTTCGACAGGATACAGGGGAAGATATTGTGTTAATTGCTTATGAACATGGAAAAAAGGAATTTAATGCAGAGAACTTTCGTTAATAGAAACAGAAGGAGTTAGACAAACTATTACAGTGAGTATTCTCACAATTATGGTTTTGAGGGGGAAACTTTTTGAAAAGGAAAGTAGCAAAAGACCAAGCTAGAAATAATAACTTTACACCGAAGGAAAGCCTTCCTGATACTGAATTTTCAGCGGAGTATGATGCAGAAAACCCAATGAAGGGTGCAAACCGCAACTCAAAGCATGGACGACAAGGAAAGAGCAGAAAATAGCAAATGACTTTTTACAAAGCATTATCGGCGAATCGCCGGTTGCTTTAAGAATTAAATTGATCACTCCCACATGAACCTTGAAATGATGGAAGCAATACTTGCTTAACAGCAAAATAAAAAAACAGAGGTTGATTGCAATGACGAAGAAAACAGAAAAAAGCAAGGAAATGCAAAATCATAAAAGACCAATGGATAAAGAACTGCTTCAAGAAGAGTTTGGCCACGAGCTTGGGCATTATAACGAGGGAAAAGTGTACGAAACCCTTGCTGATCATAAAAGAAAGTCAAACGACGACGATTGCGAATGTGATTAAAATGAATGTGAGAGGCATCGTGCCTCTCACATTTCATTAAAGTAAAAGAATTTTGTTTATCCGTAAAATTAAAATTAACCAGATGAAGGTGCAAATATCCGTGTATCGGTGTAAAAAATCGGCTAACGGAGCAAATATCCGTAATTCGGTAAAGGTGCAACTTCTCCTGCTAACGGTGCAACTAACCAGCTGAGAGTGTAATTATTTAGAAAAGCAAGCAATTGACGATAAAAGCACTAAACAAAAAGTCTTCGCATACTTACGAAGACTTCATTTAGCTTACATGTTTTATCATTTTATTTAATGGGGTATGATAAATATCCGTTTTATCTTCAGGTAAATTGTAATGAACCAATAAAAGGGATGGGTCAAACTCGATTACACCTGCAGTTATATATTTATCCAAATTAAAAGGAGTTACCTCGATGATTGAGTGTTTGTTGAGTTCTTTTTCAGACAAGGCTTTTGCTTCAAAGCTTTCCCCTAAAATGTGAGGCTGCTCGATAACTGCTCGATAATAGTCATTTCTTCCTTTTTTATCAAGTGCATCTTTCCACCATGATTTACGGGGTTTATGTTTTTGATTTCTTAAGTAATCATATTTCATGAGTGTTTCAACGATGGGTAAGCTTTCTGGAGATCGCTTTTTAATAAAATTGGATAGTCGCTTAAATAAATCCTCCAATTGGTGGCCAATCCTGCTCCATCCTTGTTCGTCCCAATAAGTCCCAAATTCTTGGAAGAAGTCAAAAGGTGTCGGGAATACGTGGTGAACCAAATAGCCAATCGTAACATCCATTCGGTGGTCATTCCAGTATTTTTCCAGGACATCCTCTACTTGTTTAATTTTCATTATATCCTCAAAAGGTAAAATGTCGTTTTTAAGGATTTCATATGGAGAGTGATCCATATATACATATCCGTATTGTTTTGCACTTATTCGTAATCCTGTGCCTCTAAGCATTTTTAAGAAGCCTAATTGCAGCTCCTCAGGGTTTAAGGCAAAAACGTCATTAAATGTCTTCTTAAATGAATGATAATCTTCTTCGGGAAGACCGGCAATAAGATCTAAATGCTGGTCAATTTTTCCGCCATCCCGGACCATTGTAACAGTACGGGTTAGCTTTGAAAAGTTTTGCTTTCGTTTGACGAGCTCATTTGTTAAATCGTTTGTTGATTGAACACCAATTTCAAACCGGAATAAGCCTTTAGGGGCATTTTCATTTAAAAACCGGATGACTTCAGGTCGCATAATATCAGCTGTAATTTCAAATTGAAATACTGTTCCAGGCAAGTGCTCATCAATTAAAAATTGAAACATTTCTAGTGCATAGCTGCGGCTTATATTAAAAGTACGATCAACAAACTTAATTGTTTTCGCGCCGTTTTTCATTAAGAAGCGAATATCCTCTTTTATTTTTTCACGATCGAAATATCTGACACCGACTTCTATCGATGAAAGGCAAAATTGACAGCTGAAGGGGCAGCCGCGGCTTGTCTCAATATAAGTCACCCGTTTTGACAGCTGGTCCAAATCTTCTTCAAATCGAAAAGGAGAAGGTAATTCTTTAAGATCAATCTTGTTAGACTGAGGATTTATTTTAATTTGCTTAGAATCACGATAGGCAATGCCGTTTACTTTTTTAAGATCTTTATCCCCATGGATTTGATCTAAAAATTGTTTAAAGGTCTGTTCTCCTTCACCAATGACGATAAAATCTACCTCAGGTACATTCTCCATCCATTCGTATGTGTCATAGGTGACTTCAGGTCCCCCAAGAACGATGATTAACGAAGGATTGATTTTTTTCATCATTTTGATGACCTTAATCGTTTCTTCAATGTTCCATATATAACAACTGAATCCTAGCACATCTGGATTTTTTCGAAAAAGATCTGTCACAATATTCATTGCTGGATCTTTAATTGTATATTCTGCAAGCTTAATATCGTACTCCGGCTGGGCATAAGCCTTTAAATAGCGGATAGATAAGCTTGTATGAATGTATTTAGCGTTTAGAGTACTTACTACAATATTCATTAAAAACACCACTTCTACTTGTAGTTTTATAACTAATATAGTTTATCATAATTTTACAATAAAACGAACTTGAGTTTCCTTTTGCTTTTCTTACCTATTTTGTCTAAAATTTAACTGTTAAACAGTATGCGTGAATTATTGAGGTGAAAAGGTTGAAATATAAGCAGGTCAGACCGCGAAAAATATATGAAGAAGTAGCGGAAACGATTTTAGAAATGATTAAAAAGGGTGAAATAAAACCTGGTGAAAAACTGGATTCAGTTGAGCAGCTGGCCGAAAATTTCAATGTCGGGCGTTCAGCGATAAGAGAGGCACTTAGTGCATTAAGAGCAATGGGGATGATTGATATAAAACAAGGGGAAGGAACCTATGTGAAAGAATTTGACCCTGATGTATTTTCCCTTCCATTATCTAGTGCAGCCTTAATGAACAAACAGGATATATCGTATTTGTTAGAAGTACGAAGAATTTTAGAGACAGGAGCAGCAAGAGCAGCTGCTGAAAAAAGAACAGAAGCAGATCTTGAGGACATGCAGATTGCTCTAGGTCAGATGAAGGAAGCTGTAGGGAATGAAGAGCTTGGTGAGCAAGCAGACCTTTTATTTCACATTGGAATAGCAGCTGCTTCCCATAACCCAATTCTTGTCAATTTAATGAATCATGTATCGGGGATGTTGATTGAATCGATGCGGGAAACAAGAAGAATTTTGCTTTATTCAAAACGAAAAAATACGGACCGTCTATATGATGAACATGTTGAAATATTTGAAGCGATTCAAAGCGGAGATTCAGATACGGCTGAAAAACGTATGCTCCAGCACTTGGAAAATGTAGAAAAGGTATTAACAAAATATTTTCTAGAAAAGGACTCTTCTATTTGAAGGGGCCTTTTAATATAATCAGACTTTTCAAGTCTAATAAACGTATTACAGTTCATTGTGTTGTCCGGCGGAGGCAGACAGGCATAAGGACTTGACGTTTTTGCCGGTCAGTCGCCATCGCCCGCTAGATAATTCTGTTAAAATGGTTAATCAATGCCAGCTCGTCCGAGTGCTTGTCGCTGAAGGACTATCGCTTTGCGTTTTTCCCAGTTCATTTACATTTTAAAAACAGGAAAGCGCAAATAAATCCTTTATTAAAGATTTAATTTCTAGTTAATCATCAGATGACCTGTTGACTAAAATAGAAAAACAAGCTAAATTAATAATAACAAAAAGCGTTTACATTCAGCAGAATTGGGAGAGGTGAAGGATGAAAGTTGCTTTATTTATTACTTGTTTAGTAGATATGTTTCAGCCTCGGGTTGGGAAATCCGCAGTAGAACTGCTAGAGCATTTAGGTTGTGAAGTAGAGTTTCCAGAAGAACAAATTTGCTGTGGGCAGCCTGCTTTTAACAGCGGTTATGTGAAAGAAGCAAAAGAGTCCATGAAACGAATGATCCAAACATTTGAAAAAGCAGATTATGTTGTAACTCCTTCAGGTTCCTGTGCATCAATGTTTAAAGAATATCCTCATGTTTTTAAAGAAGAACCTGTCTGGGAAGAGAAAGCAAAAGCATTAGCTGAAAAAACGTTTGAATTAACCGAATTTATCGTCGGTGTGTTAAAGGTAGAAAATGTAGGAGCTTCTCTAACAGGAAGAGCAACTTATCATACCTCTTGCCATATGACGAGATTACTAGGGATAAAAGATGAACCTATCAAACTTCTAAACCAAGTTAAAGGATTAGATTATGTGCCGCTAAAAAACAATCACGATTGCTGCGGGTTCGGAGGGACCTTTTCAGTTAAAATGGATCGTATTTCAGAGCAAATGGTCGAAGAGAAAGCAGCCCATATTGAAGGGACAGAGCCTGATTTTTTAATAGGAGCGGATTGTGGCTGTCTTATGAATATTGGTGGAAAAATTGACAGAAAAGGAAAACCAATAAAAGTGCTCCACATAGCTGAGGTACTAAATCATCGAGAAGAAAGAAGGTGACCGGCAGATGGCAATGAAAATTAAACATGAGCCCTTTAAAGCTAGAGTAGAAGAAGGCGTGGAAGATGTTTTTATGCGAGGAGCTGTTGCAAGTGCTCAAGAACGATTAAGAGCACGTCGTCTTGCTGCAGCTGATGAGCTTGGCAATTGGGAAGAATGGCGGGAGCTGGGTGAGGAAATTCGTCAGAATACGTTAGAAAATTTAGATTTCTATTTGTATCAATTAAGTGAAAATGTCTCAAAGCGCGGCGGCCACGTCTTTTTTGCGAAAACGCCGGAAGAAGCGAACTCCTACATTAAAAAGGTTGTTGAAAGCAAAAACGCGAAAAAAATTGTAAAATCAAAATCAATGGTAACAGAAGAAATTAACATGAATGCTTGTTTAGAAGAAGCAGGATGTGAGGTCATTGAGACAGACTTAGGAGAATACATTTTGCAGATTGACGATCATGACCCTCCCTCTCACATTGTAGCCCCTGCGCTTCATAAAAATAAAGAGCAAATAAGAGATGTTTTTAAGCAAAAACTAGGTTATTTAAAAACAGAGAAACCCGAAGAGCTCGCTCTTCATGCAAGAGAAATGCTTCGTAAGGAATTTCTTTCTGCTGATCTCGGAATTACCGGCTGTAATTTTGCTATTGCCGAATCAGGATCGGTCAGCCTTGTTACAAATGAAGGAAATGCCCGATTAGCAACGGCGCTCCCTAAAACGCAAATTACAGTCATGGGGATGGAAAGAATCGTCCCAACCTTTGAAGAATTTGAAGTCCTTGTCTCACTTTTAACACGAAGTGCTGTTGGACAAAAGCTGACGAGCTATGTTACAGCCTTGACTGGCCCGAAGCAAACGGTGGAAGCGGATGGTCCCGAAGAATTTCACTTGGTTATTGTAGATAACGGGCGCTCTAACATCCTAGGAACTGAATTTCAATCCGTCTTACAATGTATCCGCTGTGCAGCATGTGTGAATGTTTGTCCGGTTTATCGTCATATTGGCGGCCATACTTATGGCTCCATCTATTCGGGGCCAATCGGAGCTGTATTGTCGCCGTTACTCGGAGGCTATGATGACTTTAAAGAGCTCCCTTATGCGTCAACACTGTGCGCAGCATGCACCGAAGCGTGTCCTGTTAAAATTCCGTTACATGAGCTTCTTCATAAACACCGCCAAGTGATTGTTGAAAAAGAGGGAAGAGCACCTATCTCGGAAAAACTGGCGATGAAAGCATTCGGTCTTGGGGCAGCGTCCTCATCTTTATATAATCTAGGCTCTAAGTTTGCATCGTCTGCTATGAATCCATTTACTCAAAATGAAAAAATTTCAAAAGGACCAGGTCCTCTAAAAGCTTGGACGCAATCAAGAGATTTTCCTGCTCCTGCGAAACAAAGATTTAGAGATTGGTATAAAAAACGAACTCAGGAGGATGAACAATCATGAGTAGTAAAATTTATGGGCGCGAATCCTTTATCGAAAAAATAGCCGCAGAGCTTGGCAGACCGATTAGAAAAGAAGGCGTCTTGCGTCCTCAATGGAAGAAAACCCCACAATATCATGTCTTAGCTGAGGCAGACCAGGATGAACTCGTGCAAGTATTAATGAAACAATGTGAATTCATTCATACGAATGTCGTCCTGACTGATGTTTTGCACCTTAGAGGCGTGCTTGAAAAGTCAATTGAGGAGTTTGGAAATGGTTCAGTTATCACATGGGATGATCCGAGATTTTCTGAATATGGAATTGCAAGCTTGCTAAATGCCGAACTTCCTGCAAAAAACATTGCTGTATCAAAATGGGATCCCCTAAATGGCAGGGAGGAAAATATTGAATTAGCTGAAAAAGCAAATGTAGGTATTACATTCTCTGACCTTACCCTGGCTGAATCAGGAACAGTGGTTTTATACAGTGATGCCGGAAAAGGACGGTCAGTAAGCCTGCTCCCTTCCACATATATTGCGATTATCCCGAAAAGTTCCATTGTACCCCGAATGACACAGGCCGCAGAGATCCTTCACAATAAAGTTGATTCAGGAGAGCAGGTTGCTTCCTGTATCAACTTTATATCAGGTCCCAGCAACTCTGCAGACATTGAAATGAATCTTGTCGTTGGTGTGCACGGCCCTATTCGAGCGACCTATATCATTGTGGATGATAAGTAATAAGGAGAGGCTTAGGATTTAAAGGTTAGTAATAAAACGTTTGGAGTATCCCTGCGTTTGAGTTACTTATTTAATAATAGGTTTAAAACCATTAATAAAAAACCGCCAGGCCTGGCGGTTTTCATTAGATTATCGTATTTCCTTTATCGCTTGCTTTAAATTTGTAGCTCTTAGTTCAATGACAGGCTGGGCAATGGTTTTAACGAAATTACTTGATAACAGCAATGTGAGTAATATGGATAGGACAACTAAGAGTGTTAAGCTTTCATAATCCTTTATAAAGTCAGGTAAAGCACTGTTTCGGAAATAACCGATGAATAAACCGTGCAAGAGATAGACAAAGAAAGTTCTTGTACCGAGATGAGTAAAAAACGTTTGCCGTGTTGGAATAAATGCTAAAAAGCTAATCGTTGTGATGAAGGTTAACGTGTAAAAGCCTAACCGAACAAAACTGCTGATAACATTTACTTCTCCAAATTCTGAATACGGTTTTGATCCGAATAACCAGCTGTAGTCGAATTCAAGGAAAAAGTATGAGAAAAAGGTTAGGACCATTAAGGAGGCTGCAAAAAGACGTGCTTTTTGAGTCGTCACCTTTCTAAAGTGGTCCCTTTGTAAGTAATAGCCGATTAAAAAAATCGGGAAAAACACAAACGTTCTCGACAAACTTAAATAATTACTAATAAAGTCAATGTACCCAACCGCTATTCCGATTACAAAGGCTGTTAAAATCGCCCATTGTTTTGACATTTTTGTAAATGGTATTAACAGGACATTCCAGAAAAACAAGCTTATCAGGAACCATAATGACCATTGCGGATCTAGCGGATCCAATGCGACAACACTTTCATCCTGGATTAAATAATAATAGACTGAATAAAGCCCTTGAAAAATTAGATAAGGCAGAATTAGCTTTTTGGCTACTTTTTTTACATAACCTGGTTTATTAAATCCCTTGGCAAAATAGCCTGAGATTAATATAAAAGCCGGCATATGAAACGTGTAAACAAATTTATAAATATTCAGCATCAATTCATTATCGTCGATGAACGAACGAATGATATGCCCAAAGACAACAAGGAGAATTAAGATAAATTTAGCGTTATCAAAATAGCTGTCTCTGCTTTTCATCATATCACCTATTTTCTGTTGAATTCTTTCATGTTGCAGACTTGCATATCTATTGTATACCCCCCTGTAAGGTAAAATAAAATCATTTCGAGGTCTTTTAATGTTTTTGTAAAGTAATGTTAATCTATCGTAAAAGTTTTGTTAATTTATCCCACTCTACACGGTCAGTAAAATAGTTTGGGAAAAGAACACAAACTTAAAGCGCCACGACCATAGCGGGCGTCTTTGTGATCAACATCCTGCGGGTCCCCCTAACCATTTGATACCCACTGATGGGAGAATCACTTTATAAAAAAAGAATGAGAATAATAGTAAAAAGGAAAGGTTTTTCTTTATGCTTGAAGGACTATGCATGTATTTGTAGAAATATAAACAAAGAAAATGAGGGATAGAACAAGGGGTGTAAAAGGATGGTTCGTACACTTGGGGATCCGACGGTTGATGACTTGAAAAGAGAAATACTTAGATTAAGTGAAGAAAACATGAAGTTAAAAGCAGAAGTGAATAAGCATAAAATAATCTTCAATGGCGCCCTAGATGCCATTATTATTTTTGATCAAGAGATGAATTTTATTGATGTCAATCAAGCAGCAATAGGCATGTTTAATCTTAGCGAGGAAGAATTAAAGAAAAGGTCTCTGAGCGACTTTTTAGGATTAGTACCGAAAGAGGCAATAGAACAGCATCGAAAGGTTCTAGCGGAAACTGGCACCTTAAATGATGAAATTATGATTAAACTTGATAACGGCCAAATAAAATTTTTAGAATTTACGGCAAAAAAACGAGCGATTGGCGATTATGATCTGTCCATTATACGCGACATTTCAACTAAGAAAATGCTTGAACGGGAAAGAACAATAAATGAACAGCTTTTTAAGGATCTTTTTCACCGGGCAGTCGATGGAATTGTCATATTTGATGAAACTGGCAGGTTTGTCGATGCAAATCAATCATTTTGTTTGAGCTTTGAAATTGAGAAGGAAAGACTGTCCTTCTTGCAATTTGATGATTTTGTTGAGGAAAAATATGAATATAAATTAGAAAAGCTGTGGCAGGTTTTATCAGACAAAGGCAGGGCAAAAGGAGAATTGCCTGTCCAGCTTTCGAGCGGAGCAAAAAAAATCTTTGAATTTACCACTACATCTAACATTTTAAATGGTTACTACATGTCTATCATGCGAGATATTACAGAAAAACGAAACATGGAATTAAAATTGTTTAAAAGTGAAGAAAGGTTCCGCGAGATTTTTGAAAATGCAATCGATGCTATTATCATCTGGGAAGAGACGGGAAGGATTTTAAAAGCAAATCAATCAGCCAGCAGAGCGTTTGAGCTTCCGCTTGATGATTTGATAGGCAGCAAAATATCAGACTTTGTTGATAAAAATGATTCGCGTTATGAAGATGTCAAAAGAAGATACTTTGAGGAAGGAGCCATAAGAGAAGAGCTTCTTTTTAATATGGCAAACGGCCAGAGAAAAGAGCTGGAATTCACCTCTAAAATGGGGATTATTGAAGGTCAGCACTTGACAATCTTAAGAAATGTAAGTGATCGTAAGAAAATGGAGAAAGAGCTCCGTGAAAGTGAGGAAAAATTCCGTAAGATCTTTGATGGTGCAATGGACGGGATTGTTTTATTTGATCAAAATTATCGGATTATTGATGCTAATCCTGTTGCAATCGAGATTCTCGAGGTCCCGGATGGTCAAATTCAGAATTACCATTTAAGCAATATTGTCCAATCTGAGAAATACAAGAATTTTAGACAATTGGTGAAAATGATTCGTGAACATGATGAAGTTGTAGAAGAGTACCCATTTAAGCTTCTTAATCAAAAAGAGAAAATTTTAGAGTTTTCATTTAAACGAAACATTAACAAAAATTTTGGATTGGTCACTTTTCGTGATGTAACAGAGCGGAAAGAATTGGAGGAACAGTTAAGAAAATCTGATACTTTAAATGTAGTTGGGGAGCTTGCAGCTGGAATTGCGCACGAGATTCGAAATCCTATGACTGCTTTGAAAGGGTTTATTCAGTTATTAGAGGGCAGTGTTAAAGAGGATTTCTCCATGTACTTTAACATAATCACATCTGAACTAAAGCGAATTGAATCGATTATAACTGAGTTTCTAATCCTTTCTAAGCCTCAGGCGATTCAATTTGAGGAAAAAGATGTAGTAAAAATAATGAGAGATACAATTGATCTTCTGAACGCTCAAGCGATTATCGCAAATGTTCAAATTGAGCTGTATATTCCAGAAACAATCCCTGCTATTTATTGTGAGCCAAATCAATTAAAACAAGTATTTATAAATATTTTAAAAAATGCGATCGAAGTTATGCAAGACGGGGGAACGATAATCGTTTCTATTAAATCCCATGAAGACCATCATGTGATCATTTCAATTAAAGACCAAGGTTCAGGAATCCCCGAAGATAAACTAAAAAGGTTAGGCGAGCCATTCTATACAACGAAAGAGCGTGGTACCGGGCTTGGTTTAATGGTAAGCTATAAAATTATTGAAGAGCACTGCGGAGCCGTAGAGGTAGAAAGTGAAGTGGGCGAAGGAACGACCTTTCATCTGAAGCTGCCAGTTCATCAACATCATAATAATTAAGGGACCCGGCCTATGAAGCCAATCCGCCATAAAAGGCGAAAGACTCATTTTATGGTCGCCGATATGCTGTATTATTACATTTTTATTTTTAGCTTGTCACCTTTTTGAACATGCGACATATTATTTATTATAGTAAATAAAGTTGTATAAAGGAAAAATAGGCAGGTGTTAATGATGATCAAGCGTGAGAGACAGAGGAAAATCCTCTTTTATGCAAGCTTATTGTCTAAAATGAATGTGATTACTGAACAACAGAAAGCTTCCATCATGACAAAATTAAGTTCCTGAGTATATCAGGAGCTTTTTTTTTAGGTCAACCTTTATTGTCATGAAACACTTTGTCCCGATTGAAAGAGTAAGGATATTTTCTATTTTACAATTTATTGAAATTAGATTATTATCTAATTAGATATTTATCTAATGAGGTGTATTATGCAATTAAGCAGATTAGTTAAATTTCATAAAATGATGGGAGATCCGACTAGAATTAGAATCCTAGCCCTGCTTGCAAAAGGACCTAAGCATGGGCAAGCTCTTGCTGGAATATTGGGACTAACTCCTCCAACTATTACTCATCATTTAAACAAATTAAAAGAATTAGCGATTGTAAGACAAAAACGCGAGAAAAACACTGTTTACTATTATTTGGATGTTGCTGCTTTCCACCACTTGTCGGAAGCAAGTATAGCGGTCATATTTGAAAAGGAGAGTTCGGTTATGAAAGGTTCAAAGGAAATGGAGCATCAAAAAGTGGTATTAAACTATTTAACTAAAGATGGAAAGCTTAAAACCATTCCTTCACAACGGAAGAAAAAGCTAATCATCCTTTTTCATCTTGCCAACGGTCTAGAAGCTGGTAAGAAATATGAGGAAAAAGAAATAAATAAATACATCAAGAACTATCATGAAGACTTTGCAACCATTCGGAGAGAATTTATTATGAATCACATTATGTATAGGGAAAATGGAATCTATGAACTGAACCCTAAAGAAATGTGGTCACAAATTGAGTAAGTATCAATGGTACGAGTGAATTTAAGTGTAATTTTTTTGTTCCCAATTATAAAAACAGATTGAATGATTTGGATGAAGAGCTTTAACTTATGAATGCTATGGTTGGGTTTAGGCTACCCTATTGAACAAAGGATTGGGGAATCTTTTTCCGAATAGTGAGAAACAGCCCCCACTTACTCTCTGGGGGCTAAACAAAAATTCTATGCGTGTGCAAGTTCAGGCATTTGCATGTTAAGAGGCGGAGGAATTAACCAACCTTTTTCTTTATTTATCCGTAATAATCTTACGCCATACTGTGCTTTTGTGGTATGAAATTGACCAAACATCATGCCGATGTCTTCTCTAATTGATTGACCCATAACTTGACTACATGCAACTAATCCAGCCGCTATATCTTTAGTTACAGACGCAGCAATTTCAGGGTCATTAAACCTGGCACCAACAGGAATACTTTCTAATGTTGCTGATGGTCTTTCAGGGGGGGAAGGCGGCAGACCAATACCATTCACTTTTAATAAGTTTTCAACTTGTTCAACCTCTTGCTTCATGGTTCGAATCGTATCTTCAAGAAATTTTTTAAGATCCGTATCGCCAGTATGGTTGATGAATGTTTGATACCCAGCTATATAACCTTTTGTCCCTGATAGATAACTCCAAACCCCAAACACTTCACCGTAGTGCATTGGTTCATTTTGTGGATTGTCACTTAAAATTCCCATAATCGTCCTCCCTAGTTGAAAAATATTCATTGAGCGACCTTCCTTTCTCAGAGTTTGGCCACTTTTTTATATTCTCAAAGAGGGAGTAAAGCTATTCGTCCTTTCTAATGATGGTTGTTAAAGGTATATTTTCTAATTTTAACCTAAGCGTCTTTAAGGAATAGTGTTCAATGAAGCTGGAGACATTACTTATTATGAAAGGAGGTTAAACCATGAAGAAAAAAGTATCTTCTATTTTATGTACATTAACTTTAACTATGATGGCTCTAGGCGTAACTGCCCATGCGGAAGACAATAACAATAATATGAATAGAGCAAATAACAATGATGATGTTATGACTCGGAATGTAACTACAGCTGCAGACGCCAATCAAAATGATACAAATTGGGAATGGCTCGGTTTATTAGGATTAGCAGGTCTGTTTGGTCTTAGAAGAAGAGAAAGAGAAGCTCGTTAATAAAGACATACCATAGAAAGGTATGTCTTTAGTCATAGAAAAAGCTAAATAAAGAATGGAGTTAATTAGAACATTGTTAAAGTCCGTTAAAGTGAAAAAAAGCTAATGACCTACTACATTTAGGTTGTTAGCTTCTATTTGCGAGCGTGGCAGACCACTGCCAGGCAGCAGCCGGCATGAAGAAGGAACTTGCCGGATAGATGACGACCCGGCATACATCGGCTATCAATCGGCATAGGGAGTCCATGGGAACAACACCATGTAATCAGCTATACGAACCGGCGATTATATCTCTGGTGAAGTGATACTTAATGAAACGGGCTCATTTCTGACGAACAATTTTCGATAATGATATTCCCCATTTCACAAAAGCGGGGGAGGAATAAAGTTATTTAAATAGAATTAAAGGACGATTGTTCAGCTTCAAGCAATAGATCGGCAATATGAACAGCACGTACTTTGCCTGTAAGACCTTCACGTTCAATGCCGAGCTTCATTTGCAGCAAACAGCCAGGGTTAGCGGTTACAATTGTCGTCGCTTCCGTTGCTTTAGCTGATTCCATTTTGGTGTCGAGAATTTTCATTGACATTTCCGATTCGACAATATTATAGATGCCAGCTGAACCACAACATCGATCAGCTTCCTTCATTTCACGATATTCTATATGATCAATTGATTTTAAAAGCGTACGAGGTTCAGAGGATGTTTTCATTACGTTCTTTAAATGACACGAATCTTGGTAAGTGATTACTTGTGCTTGTAAACTCAAGTTTCTTTTATGGAACTGTAGATCAACTAGAATACTAGATATATCTTTTAACTTCAGTGAAAACTGTTTGGCACGCTCCGCCCATTCAGGCTCATCTTTAAGAAGATGGTCATAATCCATTAAAAATGCACCGCATCCTCCAGCATTTGTAATAATGTAGTCAATCTGTAAGTCTTCAAATGCTTTTATGTTTCGTTTTGCAAGTTCTTTTGCAGCATTTTTTTCTCCACTGTGTCCATGTAAGGCTCCACAGCACGCTTGTTCTTTCGGAATGACGATTTCACAGCCTGCTAGTTGTAATAGTTTCATTGTAGAGTCATTGGTTTTCATAAACATTGTATCCATTAGACAACCCGAGAAAAAAGCTACACGTTTTTTTATCGTTGATTTAGCAGGAAGATAGGATGGACGATTTTTCATTTCTTTCATCGTCGGAACTTCAGGAAGTACTCTTTCCATCGACGACATGCTCTCAGGGAACATCTTCATCATTCCACTTGATCGTACCATTCTCTGCAGTCCTGAGCGCTGATAGAAACCGATTAAGCCAGTCAATAAACGCATTCGATTTTGATAGGGAAAAAGACCTTCAAATACTGCCCTCCGAATCGTTCTTACAGGTAATGAGTGCTTTTTGTTTTGATTAATAATATCACGCGCTTCTTCAAGTAAATGGCCATAGTTAACACCTGATGGACAAACAGGCTCACATGCTCTGCAACCTAAACACACATTTAGTGAACGTTCAACATCTTCATCAGGTTCTATTACACCATCTACAACTGCTTTCATGACGGCAAGTCTGCCCCTTGGTGAATGAGATTCTTGAAAACCTGAATCGATATAAGTTGGACATGTAGGTAAACAAAAACCGCAGCGCATACAGTTTAGAAGTTCGTCTTCATTCATTCGCTCTTTAAATTGTTGTTGAATGTATTCCCGTTCTTTACCTGTTGTCATTTCGTAACCACCACTCGTTTTCGATCGTCTTTAGCGAACACTTTACCTGGATTCATGATGTTATTCGGATCAAGAGACTCTTTTATTGCCTTCATTGCTGCAATTCCTGCCTCACCAAGCTTCAATTCTAAATAAGGTGCTTTCATGACACCTACACCATGTTCACCAGTAATGGTGCCGCCAAGCTCAATTGCCTTTATAAAAATTTCTTCAAAGGCTTTTTCGACACGTTCAATTTCTTCATGGTTTCGAACATCTGTTAAACATGTTGGATGGAGATTTCCATCACCAGCATGACCAAATGTACAAATAGTAAGCTCATACTTCTCAGCAATCTCATTCGTAGCTTTCACCATTTTCGCTATTTCGGAACGCGGTACGGTTGCATCCTCTAATATGGTTGTAGGTTTTAACCGTGATAAAGCAGAAAGTGCAGACCGTCGTGCTGTACGCAGACCATTTGCCTCTGTTTCAGATCCTGCCACTTTAACAGAAACAGCATTCTCAAGTTTACATATATCTGCCATCTTAGCCATATCGCGTTTCACGACTTCGATCGGACCATCTTGTTCAATAAGAAGAACCGCTTTTACATCTGTTGGTAAGCCAATTTGAGCATGAGCCTCAACAACCTCAAGCGTTGGCTGATCGAGAAACTCTAGTGTGGTTGGAATGATTTTATTAGCAATGATTTTTGAGACGGTTTTAGCAGCTGCTTCAAGGTCTTGATAGAGTGCCAGCATGGTCATCTTTGCTTCCGGAATGGGGATAAGCTTAAGTGTTGCTTCCGTCACAATTCCAAGAGTGCCTTCTGAACCGACAAAAAGCCGGGTTAAATCATAGCCTGCCACATCCTTTGCAAGCTTACCTCCTGTGCGGATGATGTCTCCATTTGCTAATACAATCTCCAAAGCGATCACATAATCCCGTGTTACCCCATATTTAAGTCCGCGTAAGCCCCCGGAATTTTCATTGATGTTGCCGCCGATCGTTGAGATTTTCATTGAGCTTGGGTCAGGCGGGTAAAATAAACCTTTTTCTTCAACTGCATGAATCAAATCTAGTGTTACAACTCCTGGTTGAACTGTGACAGTGAGGTTTTCCTCATCAATTTCTAAAATGGAATTCATATGTTTAAAAAGAAGGACAATTCCGCCTTCTGTTGGACATGTCCCAGCACAAAGATTTGTTCCAGAACCTCTTGGTACAATTGGGATATGATGTTTATTGCAAACCCTTACAATTTCTGCAACTTCATCCTTATTTCTTGGCGCAATCACTGCATCCGGCAAGGATTGAAATTGTGGGGTAGCATCGTATGAATACACAAGTCTGCCGACCTTTGAGTCATCGAAATTTTCCGAACCTACTATATTACAAAGCATTAATTTTACCTCACATGATAGCAAAAAAACCATCCTTTCAAATTAAATCTGTACTCTATTTTTATGATAAAAAAAATAAGTAAATTAAACTATGTATATTCATATGAAATCAATACCGTTTTATTGTAAATTTTTATATAAACATCCAAAAAACCATCTAGGAAAATAGGATGTTATGTTGGAAAAAAACAAGATTAACAGCGGGGTATTTGAAGTACGAAGTATCAAAAATTGACCAGAAAATAATAAGGATAGAGTAAGCATTTGCTTCTCTACCCTTATTTTTAGTTAACAGTACTTGACTCTGTTTTTAATTTGGCAATTTCCTCGGTGAGATTGCCTTGAAGGACTCTTTTTTCTGTGATAATGCCAGTAATATACCTATTAGGAGTGACATCGAACGCTGGATTGTATACTTTCACGTCTTCAGGAGCAATTTTGTGCCCATTTATTGTAATGACTTCCGCTCGGTCACGTTCCTCAATTGGAATTTCTTTTCCTGATTGAATGGTGAAATCAAAGGTCGAAAGTGGAGCAGCCACATAAAATGGGATTTGAAATGCTTTTGCCAAGATAGCGAGATTGAACGTTCCAATTTTATTGGCTGTATCTCCATTTTGAGCAATGCGGTCTGCACCGACAATGATGGCCTTGATTCCTTTTTCCTTAATTGTATGAGCGGCCATATTGTCCGTAATCAATGTAACATCAACATCAGCTTGCATTAATTCCCATGCTGTTAATCGAGCTCCCTGCAGGACTGGTCTTGTTTCACAAGCAAAGACTTTTAATTCTTTTCCCTTTTCTTTTGCTAGATAAAAGGGGGAAAGGGCAGTACCATAACGAGCGGTAGCGATGGAACCTGCATTGCAAATTGTCATAACCTGGTCCCCTTTTTTAAAAAGAGGGAGAGCATTTTCACCGATCTGCCGGCATACTTCCTCATCTTCAATTTGAATTTGAATCGCTTCGTGGATGAGATTTGTTTTTGCCTCGTTGATTGACTTTGCATGCTCTACCCTTTTAACAAGTCTGTCAACAGCCCAAACTAAATTTACGGCTGTTGGTCTTGAATTTGTCAAATAATCACGGGCTTCTTTAAGTCTTATCTGAAAATCTTCTAAAGTTTCGACTGTCAAGGATGAGGTGTGAAGTGCCAAGCCAAAGGCAGCCGTTATCCCGATAGCCGGGGCACCGCGTACTTTCAGCTGCTTGATGGCATCCCATACTTCTTGAAGCTCCTTAAGCTCCAAAAATTCAGTTGTATGAGGGAGCTTCTGTTGATCTAATAGAGAAATATAAGTTTCCTTCCATTCGACTGAACGTGGAATTGTAGATGTAATGGCCATTTTATTTCTCCCCTTTTATGCAGTGTAAGAAGTTTAAGTTGATTAAAGTGTAATTGTGTGAAAGAGAGCTGTTTTTGTCTAGCTGCAGCGCCTAGCCCGCCTGAGGTCACAAGCCCTAGGCTGATCAAGGCGCTTCCGCTTTTCTAACTAGTAACCTTCGTGAAAATTTCGATAATTGCTTTTGTGTTTATAAGAGTTTCCCGCTTCCGAATAAGCTCACTGCCTAATGCCAATGCATTTTCCTTCACAGCAATTCTTTGATTAAATGGAACAATAGAATCAAGGTCTGCTACATGAGCTAAACCGATTGTACGGCGAATGATTTCACAGCCTGCAAAGCCGACTGCATCCTCAAAGGCTTTTTCTAACACGTGGTCCAAATAACCAGGTATGGTTGCATAAGCTTCTATACTATCTTTCTTCCAAGCAAAAGAAAACTCCTCTACAAAAACCTCCCAGGTTTTATGAATATGATTGAATAATTCTATTCGATTTTCTGGTTTTCTAGAAAGGGCATTAAGTAACAGGTTTGCAATAAAGTGACCCAAATCAAATCCGAATGGACCATAAAAAGCAAATTCTGGATCGATAACTTTCGTTTCCGTTCTATTTGCAAAAATACTGCCTGTATGTAAATCCCCATGTACAAGCGTATCTGCCTCAGTCAAAAATTTTCGTTTTAATTTTGCTATTTCTAATTTTAAAGGTGTATCTTCCCAGATTTTCTCTACGGAGGGACGTAATTCTTCTTCAAAATCGTTCGTGTCATAATCAAAAAACGGATCTGTAAATACTAAGTCTTCCGTGATTTTACAAAGCTCTGGGTTCGAAAATTGCTTAACCAGCCTTTTTTTCTCTTGAGGGTCTAAGGCATAATCTGAGGTGTAGAACAAGGTTTTAGCCAAATACCTTCCAATATGCTCTGACAGCAGAGGAAATGATTTGCCTTCAATAAGTCCCCTGCGGGCTATTTGTAATTCAGATAAATCCTCCATTATGGTGATCGCAAAGGTATTATCTGTGTAAAAAACCTTTGGGACAAGATCGGGAACATATTCTGCTTGCTTCATTAATGCACTGCTTTCAATTCGCGCTCGATCTATCGTTAATGGCCAGCTCTCACCGACTACTTTTGCATAAGGCAATGCCTGCTTTACAATCAATCCTTTTTTCGTTAAGGCATCTTGTATGTGAAAGACCAAATTTAAATTTCCATCACCAATTTCCTTCGACGTTAACTGACTTGTTTGATCAAATAAACCGAGTCGCTTTACTAGTTCAATTGACTTGTTTTCTGTTAAAGGTTCATAAATGGATGATATCGCAACAGCCATAGTTTTATTCCTCCTAAAAATAATGTTAGAGGCTTTTCAAGGCTAATAGAAAAGCCTCTTTCTGCTAGGAAAGAGGCTTGAAGATTTGTCTTCTCACCTCTCATCTTCCAGAAAGAAATCTTTCTGCTGGAATTAGCACCGTGCCTTAAAGGTAAACCTTAGCGCTCTTTCTTTTGCGCTCCATCTTTGATGGCATTACGGTCGGTTGCTGTTGGGGTCGACGGGCCTAGTCCCTCTCCCAACTCTCGATAAGAGATTCATATTATTCATTTGTAAAAGATAATGCTAGTAACATGGAACTCTTGCTGAAAGCCGCCAAGTCCAATGGCAAACATAAAAGCCAGTACATCATGTGCATGTAGATTGCTTGCCTAAAATCATAACAGGAATTTTTTCCATTTGTCAATAAGTTTTTTGAGTCAAATGGAAAAGTTAGGCTTGTTTTTAGAAGGCAGCTAGAACTCTCTTCTAAAAGCCGCTTAATAAAGGCAATCGGTGAGTCACTGATTGCTTCAAATTTCACATCACACCCCACACACCAAGGAGAAGAAAAAGGTCTAGGTGGGAATACTATTGTTAAAATGACAAAGGAGTACCAAAACAGCATTTATTATTAATCATACAGCTCTTTTCTCCTGTCATTGAAGATTGGAATTTGTTTGCGGACTTCGATGACTTTATTTAGGTCAATTTCTGCTGTAATCGTTTCAGGTTCTTCTGAGCCTTCAGCGATAATTTCTCCCCAAGGGTCAATGATCATTGAATGACCAGCAAACGCATTCTTCAGATCAGCTCCTGCTCGATTACATGCCACAACATAGCACTGGTTTTCAATTGCTCTAGCAATGAGAAGACTCCTCCAGTGGTACAAACGGGCAAGCGGCCACTCAGCAACTACATAAAGAACTTGTGCTCCCTTCGTGGTATGCGCTCGCAGCCATTCAGGAAATCGAATATCATAGCAAATCATTCCTGCACTCGGAATATTTTCAAGTGTGAACAATCCGGTTTTGTTTCCTCCTTTTAAATACAAATGTTCATCCATAAGCTGAAAAAGATGGGCTTTGCTGTATTCATGAATAAGATGTCCTTCACGGTTGAAAGTGAACATCGTGTTTGTTACATTTTCTTTTACTTTTTTAGCAATGGAGCCCCCAACAAGGTTTACAGAATATTTTTTCGCAAGCTCAGAAAGAAATTTCATGGAGACTGCACCGTTTTCGTCGGCAATTTCATCTAACCTCGTTAAATCATAGCCTGTTGTCCAAAGCTCTGGTAAAACAATGATATCTGGTTTTGACGTAATTACTGTCTTTTCTATTTCCTGGGAAACTTGTTTGAAATTCTTCTCAGGATCTCCAAAAGCAATATTGATCTGCAAACATGATATAGTTAAGTTCATAATGACTACCCCATTTATAAAAATAATCCTTTACATTTTCGTATTAACATTATATGATTTTTGACTAGAATTTCAAGAAATTTTTGAGTAGGTGAAAAAATGAAGCAATTTGAACAATCCGATTTGTTGAAAGCATTACCAAAACAGTTTTTTGCGTCACTTGCACAAAAAGTAAGTTTGAAGGTAGGACAAGGATTTGATGTGATAAACCTTGGGCAAGGTAATCCAGATCAGCCGACACCAGATCATATTGTTCAATCCTTGCAAAAAGCCGTAGAGAATCCGATCTTTCACAAATATTCTCCTTTCAGGGGGCAATCTTTTTTAAAGGAAGCTGTTGCTGAATTTTATTGGCGGGAGTATGGTGTTAAACTTGATCCTGAAAAAGAAGTAGCCGTATTGTTCGGTGGAAAAGCAGGATTAGTTGAAGTTCCGCAATGCTTATTAAATCCTGGAGATTTGGCTTTAGTTCCTGATCCGGGCTATCCTGATTATTGGTCAGGCATTGAGCTTGCTAAAGCGAAAATGCACAGCATGTGTTTGCGATCTGAAAATGAATTCCTTCCAGACTACAATGAAATCCCAGAGGAACGATTGCAGCAAGCAAAATTAATGTTCTTAAACTATCCGAATAATCCGACTGGAGCGGCTGCTACTAGTGATTTTTTTGAAGAAACAATTCGTTTGGCTAAAAAGAACGATATTTGTGTTGTTCATGATTTTGCATATGGTGCAATTGGTTTTGATAAGAAAAAACCAATAAGCTTTTTGCAAGTAGACGGTGCGAAAGAGGTTGGGATAGAGATTTATACGCTCTCAAAAACTTACAATATGGCTGGATGGAGAATCGGATTCGCGGTCGGAAATGAAAGTGTTATTGAAGCCATTAATCTTTTTCAGGATCATATGTATGTCAGTGTATTTAGTGCTATTCAAGAAGCGGCTGCGACTGCGTTGTTAGATTCTCAAAGGTGTGTAGAAGAATTAACTGCTCTTTACGAAGCAAGAAGAAATACGTTATTTAAGGAGCTGGATAAAATTGGCTGGGAAGCGGAGGCTCCAAAAGGATCTTTCTTTGCCTGGCTGCCAGTTCCTGAAGGATTTACTTCTGAGGAATTTGCTGATTTATTGTTCGAAAAAGCCCATGTAGTAGTCGCGCCGGGAATAGGATTTGGGACGCATGGAGAAGGATTTGTAAGAGTCGGTTTACTGACTGATGAGGAAAGAATCCAAGAAGCAGTTGAGAGAATCAGCAAATTAGAAATCTTTAAAAAGGTAGGAAAATGAGTTGACAAGGAAAACAATTGCTGTCATAATCCAAATTGCAATTACATCATCTTTGAAAAAGTGAATAGTTATTTTCTTATCAAGAGCAGGTGGAGGGACTGGCCCGATGATACCCGGCAACCGACTTAACAAGTTAAGCACGGTGCTAAATCTTGCAGCAAAGCTGAGAGATAAGGATTTGTTACATAGATAAAACCTCTTCTCGCTTGGTACGGTGAAGAGGTTTTTTAATTTGATAAGTTTATTATAAGAGACTGCCTGAACAATCGGCGAGTCGCAGATTGCACAAGTCTCATATCCATCCTCAACTTCGGGAAGCTCGTTAACTCTCAAGGTGAAAGCTTGAAAACAGCAATTTTATATTATGAAAAGAAGGTGTTGAAAATGGGCGAAGTCATAGCCACGTATCTAGTACACGACATTAAAAAAAACTTGCAAAAGAAAGCAGAAGGAATTGCGCTGGGACTAACGGTTGGTTCATGGACCGACTTGCCAAAACTCGAACAGGAGCAATTGAAAAAACATAAGGGCAGAGTAATGGAAGTGAAAGAGCTGCCTGAGGATGAAGCTGTAAATGTTTATTTAAAGAAAAGTGTTTCACGAGGACTTATTAAAATCGCTTATCCTGCCGCTAACTACAGCCCTGATTTGCCGGCTATACTTGTTACAGCTTTTGGAAAGCTATCACTTGATGGTGAAGTAAAACTGATCGATTTAGAGTTTTCTGATGATTTAAAAGCAGGCTTCCCTGGTCCGAAATTAGGAATTGAGGGAATAATAAATAAAGTAAAAGTCTTTGACAGGCCTCTTTTAATGAGTATTTTCAAAGGGGTAATAGGCAGAGATTTACCCTACTTAGCAGAGCAGCTTAAACAGCAAGCCTTAGGAGGAGTGGATCTCGTAAAAGATGATGAAATCTTGTTTGAAAATGAATTAACTCCTTTTGAAAAAAGAATCGAAACAGGAAAAGATGTTTTAAAAAGTGTATATGAGGAAACAGGTAAAAGAACACTTTATGCCGTAAATTTAACAGGGAGAACTTTTGATTTAAAGGATAAAGCCAAAAAGGCAGTTGACCTAGGGGCAGATATGCTGCTGTTTAATGTTTTTGCATACGGTTTAGATGTCCTGCAAAGCTTAGCAGAAGACAAAGAGATTCCGATCCCAATTATGGCCCATCCGGCTGTAACAGGGGCATTTACTTCTTCCTCCCTTTTTGGTTTTTCTTCCAGCCTATTACTTGGAAAGCTGGTTCGCTATGCCGGTGCAGATCTTTCGCTTTTTCCTTCACCATATGGAAGCGTAGCATTGGAAAGGGGAGAAGCACTTAAAATTGCTCAATTTAATACGCAAAAAGAAAATGTGAAACAATCTTTTCCTGTTCCATCAGCAGGAATTCATCCTGGACTTGTCCCCCTATTAATTCAAGACTTTGGAATAGAGAGTGTCATTAATGCGGGAGGCGGGATTCATGGTCATCCAAATGGGGCAAAAGGCGGCGGAAATGCGTTCCGGGAAGCAATTGCTGCTGTATTAACGAACGAATCTTTATCCGCTAGAGCAAGCCAGTCAGAGGATTTAAAACTTGCTTTAGACCTATGGGGAGAGCCGGTGGTGGCTAAGTGAAAAATCAGCTCTTTTTCAATAGATTACTGCTTTCCGCACTAACAGATTATTAAATAAGTTCAATCGGTGTGTCCCAGTTTGTTCAGGTATCACATCCCAGCTTAATCGTTGCCTGACTAATGAAGGATATTAACCGGATCACAGGTTACAAAATCAAGCAAATTAATGAGGAGGTGATCGGTTGGAGCTATTTCAGCAAAGATGGAATGAGCTGGCAGCTATAAAAAGGGAGCTTGCTGAACGGGACTGGTTTCCTGCAACAAGCGGGAATCTTGCCATTAAGGTCGATGACGAGCCGGCAACCTTTCTTGTAACGGCAAGCGGTAAGGATAAACGAAAAGAAACAGAGGAGGACTTCTTGCTCGTAAATAGCAAGGGCGAGCCTGCAACGGATACAAAGCTGAAGCCATCAGCTGAAACATTGCTGCACGTTGAAATTTACCAACGGACAAATGCAGGCTGCAGCTTACACGTTCATACTGTAGACAACAATGTTATTTCAGAACTTTATGGTGATATAGGTTCTATTCAGTTCACAGGCCAGGAAATTATCAAAGCATTTGGATTGTGGGAAGAGGATGCAATGATTTCAATTCCTATTATTCCTAATTTTGCACACATCCCCGCCTTGGCAACTGCCTTTAGTGAGCATGTAAAGACAGATGCGGGAGCAGTTCTCATTCGAAATCATGGGATCACTGTTTGGGGCAGAAATGCTTTAGAGGCTAAAAAATATTTAGAGGCTTTTGAATTTTTGTTTTCTTATCATCTTAAACTACGATTGTTCAGGTAGAACGGAAAGTATTAACTGGAGGATCTCTTCGTGAAGTTGTGCCTGTTATCAAATTAGAGTGACTTTTAATAAATTGGGGATTGCTTTTGATCTCACATCAATCAGTTGGAAAGTAGAAAAACCCCTGTTGATGGAGGATTAAAGCACCAACGTTTCGAAAAATAGCTTAAATAAATATGAGGAGGAATAAAAAATGGCAACTATTCGTTTTCAAGAAACAAATAAGAAAATTACAGATCAAAAAGAGGTCGAGCAGTTCCTTTCCGAGCAGGAGGTTATTTATGAACATTGGGACATTGAAAAGCTGCCTTCCCATTTAACAGAAAATTATTCTTTAACAGATGATGAAAAAGACGAAATTCTTGGAACGTTTAAACGAGAAATCGCCGATATCTCTGAGAGAAGAGGGTATAAAGCTCAGGATGTAATCTCCTTATCTGAAAGTACTCCAAATTTGGAAGAGCTATTAAAAAACTTCATGCAAGAGCATCACCATACAGATGATGAGGTTCGTTTTATTGTTAGCGGACACGGCATTTTTGTTATTCAAGGAAAAGATGGAGAGTTTTTCGATGTGGAATTAAATCCTGGAGACCTTATTTCTGTTCCTGAAAACACTAGGCATTATTTCACACTCCAGGAAGACCGTCGTGTGGTCGCAATCAGAATTTTTGTGACAACAGAAGGCTGGGTACCAATTTACGAGGAAGAAAAATCCGAACTATAAATATTGGCAGATAGTTAAGTAACATCTGAGAATTTAAAAAATTTGTAAGGGATAACTTCACGGAGGGGTCTGATTGAATAAAGCCCCTTGTGGTTATCCCTATTTTAATTCATTGTACCCTAGCTGCTTGAAATATTCTTTCAACGGTTCATGCTCTATCATTTTTCAGAATCCACATTAAACGGGAATCATTTGCAATCATATCGGCGCGGGATATTCTAATCATTTTTTCGTTCCCATAGAAAAGGATGATATAATAAAAATATTATTGAGAAGGGAGGAAATAAACTTGGAAACAACATTGGATCAAATACTTAATGAGCTTAAAAAAATGCGTTCTGATATTAGTGGATTAAAAGAGATGCGCTCTGATATTAGTGGGTTAAAAGAAATGCGCTCTGATATTAGTGGATTAAAAGAGATGCGCTCTGATATTAGTGGGTTAAAAGAGATGCGCTCTGATATTAGTAGATTAAAAGAGATGCGTTCTGATATTAGTGGGTTAAAAGAGATGCGCTCTGATATTAATGGATTAAAAGAGATGCAAGCTGCTGATATTAGTGAATTAAAAGGAATGCGTTCTGATATTAATGAGATAAAACAAGGACAAAAAAGACTGGAAGAAGGCCAAGAAAGATTGCAAAAGAATCTAATAGATAGTTTAGGTGCTTACACAGAGAGAATCGTTGATTATGTTGATGATAAAACTGAAGTGTTAAATAAAAGAGTTTTCAAGGCAGAGTCTGAAATAGAAAGTTTAAGTAGACAGTAGGCAGTTAAACCTGACTTTTGCTATTTACACAGGATGTTTTTCTTTAATTCAAAGGAGAGATTTAGTGTTCTAGGTCGTTTTTTCGATACTTTCCCCTGATAATAATCAATCCTCAATTGTAGATATTAACTTTTCCCAGCCTTTCAATTTAACCCTTTTAATATGAAATTTTAGTTATTGTCCCCATTTGAGTGTGACCGTTAATGTACAGCAATCAGTACTTTCTTCTGCAGGAGGTTGAAGGTTAAAAATGATGGCTGATGGTGTATAACGAACTTGAACGGGTACGTTTAAGCCGCCGATCCCCTTAATTAAACGGTCCACTTCAGCTTGATTTCCGCGCTGGGCAGCATCCATGAGCTTATGAGAAAAGGCGGTGTCACCCAGCTTATCTAATAAAAGTTCACCTTGTTTCATTATAACCCTAAATGTTTTCACTGATTGAGAAAATATCGTAATATCCACAGGAGGATATTGACGTAAGGATGAAAATGGGTAGGAATAAACAATTGGATGTTTTTGAAATCGTTGATGTCCATAGTAATTATATCGTGGGTAGTACATAACAAGTCACCTTCTTCCATGAGAATTTATTTCTTATCATCTTATGTGAAAATGCTTGCCTTTGGTGCCATATGAGTTTCACCTAACATCTCAAACTTTCTGATCTCACAAAAAAGGACGACAAAGAAAATCATCTTTGTCGTCCTATGGGCTTTATTTTTCACCAGCCAAAACATCTGCGAATGCTCTCACATATGGTGGGAGATCCGGTGGGCGTCTTGAGGAAATAATATGTTCATCGACGATGACAGCCTCATCATACCAAGCTGCCCCAGCATTTGTCATATCATCCTTTATCCCTGGTGTACTGGTTACTTTTCTACCTTGGAGGATTCCTGCTGAAATTAATACCCAGCCGGCATGGCAAATCTGTCCGATCGGTTTTTTCGCTTGATCCATTTGTCGTACCATTTCCAACACTTCAGGATATCTTCTAAGCTTATCAGGGGCCCATCCGCCTGGAACTAAAATCGCATCATAACCATCTGCTTGAACATCCTGAAAAGATAAGTCAGATTCAGCAGGCACTCCGTACTTTCCCTTGTATGTGACGTTTGCTTTTTCACCAACTAAATGGACTGTTGCGCCTTCTTCTCTTAAACGAAGAACAGGATACCAAAGCTCAAGATCTTCAAAATCCTCACTCACAAGTGCAATCACTTTTTTATCTTTTAAACGCATGTGAACACCTCCAGCTTCAGTATACCATCCACTTCAAGCTAGTCCAAAGCAAACCCTTTTTAGTCAAAAAAAGTCATATGCGGTTTTTCTTGTTTATAATACGCCAGCCGGTCCATTAAAGTTCCAGTATGGAGCTCAAATTTGTGACCATCAGGATCTGTAAAATAGATTGATTTTTTATCTTTTTCATGTCGTTCCCTGTTTCTTAAAATATGTACATCGTTGGCTTGTAAATGCTCAAGCCACCTGCCATAATCCTCTTCGCTAATCGAAAAGGCAAGGTGGGTATAGGAAGCATGGATTTCAGACCTAGGGATATCAGGCTCTTCATTTAATGCAAGCCACAAACCATCTAAGTCAAAATAGGCTGTCGAGTTTCCTTTTACAAGCAGTTTTGCTTTCAAAACCTTTTCATAAAATAATATAGATTGAGATAAACTAGAAACTGAGAATAATAGATGGTTCACACCATTTAGCTTCATAGTCATCACCTTTTGGATTATATTATTGACTAGACTTAGTATATAAAATAAGGATGAAAACTTTTGAATCATTAATTCTCAACAAATATCGGTAAAAAATAGGTCCTGGTCATCTCACAATATCTTCAAACCAGAAAGAATAGGCTGCAATCCGATACCAGTGCAAATAATCAGGTTACGGTGCAATTATCCGGATAACGGTGCAAAAAATCGGATGACGGTGCAAATATCCAAGTAACGGTGCAAAAAATCAGATAACGGTATAATAATCACAATAACAGGACAATTATCCCATCATAACCATACAATTCGTTTCAGGTGCACTAATTTTTTTGTTAAACAATGGACAGCCAATCATTTTTTAGACTCTTCTTCCATATCAACTGTTATCGTCTTACTTTGCTGCTGTTTCCATTCATCAAATTTATTTAGATCTTTTTTTATTTGATTGGCTACAAAAGCTAGGACTGCTGCATCATCTAATATACCAAGTCCAATTAAAAAATCAGGTACAAGGTCTATAGGAGTTACAAAATAGATAAGGGCAGCTACAATGATGACAACCGATTTCTTCGGGAAGTGGGGATATTCTCCGGATTTCCAAGCTTTGATTGCTTCAACAAACGTCCTTAAAGTTCTCCAGCTGCCTTTCAATTCTCCTTCCTTTTCATTTCCTTTCGCTTCAGATTGTTTTAGTAATGAGTTTGTTTTCTTTTTACTATTCAAAAATCTTTTTGCTTTCGGTTCAATCGCTTTGATAATATTTGAAAACATATGATCACCTCTTCTATTATGAAATATCCTTTTTTAGAAAGTTTAAACAAGGAATAAAAAGGGAATTGATAACTAACTTTTGATAAAAAATTGTCACATTCTCACTATAAAAAATTGTCTAATTTTGCGTTTCTATTTACAAATTTAGTATAATCTGTAATAATGCACAAGTACGCTATTAATACCTGAATCGATTTTATTTTAAAAAAAGAGGTGAATGCGTATGGAAAAAGAACAATTAATGACAATAATAAATGAAAAAAGAAAGCTGATGATGGAATCTGCTGAAACACACGGTCTAACAAGCTCAGAGGTTGTCAGGTGCAGTCAAGACCTGGACAAGCTTTTAAATAAATACCAACAATTACTTTTAGAAGAAGAGCAAAGAGTTTATGGACCCTTTCAAGAGTTCGTAACAAAGATGAAAAGCTGGACCTTTAAAGACAAGTATGTGTTAAATGCAGAAAAATAATAAAGGCTGGCTCGGCATGGATTTTAATCTTGCCCACGAGTCAACCTTTTTTTTATTGATGAATAGTTCTTATCTCCAAGAATTAAAGCCTAACAAATCGCTCTCTCTTTACCTATTAAAATGCTTCTATGAGAAGTATCATAAATAAAATCCCGACAATAAATGAATAAGTAGCATTTCTCTCATTGCCATCTCCATGGCTCTCGGGAATTAATTCTTTATAAATAATAAAAAGCATGGCCCCTGCTGCGAAAGCTAATCCGTAGGGGACGAGCGTCCCAATAAATGTTGTTAAGTAATAGCCAAGAAGACCAGCTACAATTTCAATTGCACCAGTTAGTGTGGCTATCAAAAATGATTTCCATTTTTGAATGGTTTGATTCATTAAAAAGAGGGCAACAAGAAAACCTTCAGGAGCATTTTGCAGCCCGATGGCAAAAGCAATAAGATTGCCGGTATCTGATTGATCAAGGGAATAACTGACCCCAACTGACAGTCCTTCTGGTATGTTATGAAGCGTAATTGCTGCTATAATAAGTAATGCTTTTTCATCAAAAGGCAAGCCTGTCTTAGAATGCTTTAGATCAATGTGGGGTATTGATTTTTCTAAAGTTGTTAAGGTAAGCACACCCAACAATAATCCGATTGATAATTGGATCATTCCGCCATTATTCAATGATTCAGGAATCAAGCCCGTCATGGCTGCAGTCATCATAATGCCTGCTGTAAAAGCAAGTAAAATGTCTCTCCATCTATGAGTGATGGTTTTTTCCATAAAGAGAATTGGAAGGGCCCCGAGCCCAGTTGCCAAAGCTGATAATGTTGTTCCAAGGAAGACCTCGTTCATACTCCACCTCTTACATTCCTTTGAAGTTAAAGATTCATTTTAGTTAAACATTTTAATAATGCTATATCTCCTGCTGTTCACTAATGGCATTATTATAGCGGAAATAATGAATTAAGTATATGAGATCGGTTTGTAATATTCCCTATTATCATTATGTCGGTACAAATTTAACTGTGCCCAAAAAATCCTTTTCCAAGCTAATGATGACCAAAATGTCGAAATATTAACTTTGAATAGAGGACTGGTCGAAACTTCTGTTTCAGCTGAATCTTTACCATTTTTGAAATTTCTGATAAATTTGATATAAGACAATTTTTCGACATTCAGGGGAGGATGCAGAATGAATTACCGTAAACTAGGAAGGTCTGGTTTAAGAGTGAGTGAAATTAGCTTAGGAAGCTGGTTAACCTTTGGAAAAACGGTTGATGAACAAGATGCAACCGCTATCATACATAAAGCTTATGACTTGGGTATTAACTTTTTTGACTGTGCGAATGTTTATGCAGCTGGAGAAGCAGAAAAAGTTCTTTCTAAAGCTTTGCGTGACTTTGCAAGAGAATCATATGTGATTACAACAAAAGCATTTTGGCCGATGGGTGAAGGCCCAAATGATAAGGGGTTATCTCGTAAGCATATTATGGATCAGGTTCATGGAAGCCTACAGAGGATGGACTTGGACTATATTGATATTTTTTATTGTCACCGTTATGACCGCGATACACCTCTTGAAGAAACTCTTCGCGCAATAGATGACTGTATTCGCCAAGGGAAAATTTTATATGTAGGTGTCAGTGAATGGACGGCTGCCCAAATTCAGGAAGCTGTCAACATTTCAGACAAGTATTTATTAGACAGAATTATTGTCAATCAGCCCCAATACAATATGTTTCATCGAGAGATTGAGGATGAGATTATTCCGGTATGCGAAAAGATTGGGATATCTCAGGTTGCATGGTCCCCATTACAACAAGGTGTTCTAACTGGAAAATATCGAGGAGGCAACATACCGCAAGGAAGCAGGGCTTCAAAGGAGGAAGTAAATTCCTGGGTTAAAAAAATTATCAATGACATCGTCACTCGAAAAGTAGACCTTTTAGATGGAATCGCAAAAGAGCACGGATTAACTCTTGCTCAGCTGGCGCTGGCATGGATATTAAGACAGCATAATATTGCAAGTACTCTTGTAGGTGCCTCCTTGCCTGAACAGGTAGAAGAAAACGCAAAAGCTTCAACGGTTACGCTGACTCTTGAAACATTAGAAAGAATTGAGGAAGTCCTGGCTATTTAGGGGACCCCTAAATTGAATGTTCGTTATAAATGAAAAATTAAAGCTGACCAATTTTGGTCAGCTTTTCGCAAATTGATTTTAATGGGAACAAGGTAACTCAATTATCATCGTTGTCCCTTTGTCAACCATGCTTTCAATTTGAATGGAACCATTATAGTGTGCAAGAATTCTTTTACAAACAACCAGGCCTAAGCCTGTCCCTGTTTCTTTCATTGTAAAGAAAGGATCGAAAATTTTATCCTGAATCGCTTCAGGAATCCCCTTCCCGTTATCAATAATCTTTATGACAGCAGCAGTACTCTCAAGGCAGGTAACAATTTTTAAGTTACCTCCTGAATGGGTAGCTTCCAGCGCATTTTTAGCAAGGTTTAAAACAACCTGTTTAATATGATCTTTATTACAAGTAACAACGATCTCTTGTTCGTTTCTAACAAACTGAAATTCTATTTGATGAAGTTTCGCTTCAGATGTAATGATGGGGACAAGCTCTTCAATAATCCTATTCAAGTCGTAATCTTTTTGAATTTCAGCTGTTGGTTTACCCAAAACCATAAATTCACTTACAATTTGATTGATCCGCTGAATTTCCGTTTCAATAATAGAAAAATAAAATTGATCCTGCTCATTTTTGTATTTTTCCTTCAATATTTGAATAAAACCACTGATCCCAGTTAAAGGATTCCGGATCTCATGTGCTGTACTTGCAGCAAGGGTGCCAACCAATTCGAGCTTTTGCGCATCATTTTGCAATCGTTCTAATCTTGCAAATCTCTTAAGTCGCAAATATTGAATGAGTGTATAAACGATCGATAAACCTGCAAAGGCTGTAAAGAGAGGAAGAGCAGAATTTTTGAGGACTTCAGCAGACCTCACCCTCTCAGGTTTAGCTTCAATGACCCAATTGATTTCATCTAAGTGTATTTCCACCGGCTCCAAAGGCGACGATTCATTTTTTTCTCCGCTGGTAAGAACTACACTTTGATCTTCATTTTTTACTGTCATTTTTACAGAAGGGTTTAATACATTCATTATGTTTTGAAGATAATCAATTCGTATGGCAGCTAGCAGCATGTGCTGGTTAGAATCCTGTTCATTTGTAATTGGAGTACAGATTGTTAACACATCATGTCCTGAAATTGGACCATAAAAAGGACCGGAAACAACCGTGCTTTTGGTTGAAAGAACGTTTTTTAAGGAACTTTTACTACCTATATCAATTGGATATTGAATTAATTGAGATCCGCTTTTAAATAAACCATTTCTATCTGTGTAATAAATTCCTGAAAATCTTGGTTCTTTTCGCTTTGTTTCGATTAAATATTTTTGAATTGTATCAAGACTCTTTTCTTCTGTCAGGGCAGTAGCCATTGTTTCAAGTCGGGCTTTCGTTTGGCTAATCAATTGATCAATCTGCTGTTTATGAATTGTAGCCATAAAATGGACTTCTTCCCGATGCTTCTTTTCTATTGAATCTTCATTGATTTTGATAATGCTTGCTGAAATGATGATAAATGGCACGATCACAAAACAAACATAATGAAGAGCTTTTTTAAAAACCTTGGAATGAATCAATTTTCATCTCTCCGTTAAGCATATATGGAACTAATTATAGCACCAATTATAAGGTGAGTGTATGACAATAAGAAGGCTGTTTTTGTACACTTTTATTTGCTGTCACCAAATAATAAAGTCAAGAGTCGTTTTGTCTAAAAGCAAGTTTGACGACTTATCAATTTCCTTTATTATGAAAGGTAAAGTATTTCCCTTTTTATTCTGACTAAAGATATTGATTTGTGTTAGTTTATAGGTAAAGAAGTATATAAAGGGGAACAATCTAATGGAAAAAGTAGACTTAACGATTATTGAAACAAGTGATATCCATGGTAACGTTTATCCACATTCATACAGCAATCATGAAAGTCTGCCCTTAGGCTTAGCAAGAATTTCTACATATATTAAACAAGAAAGATCCAAAAAAGAAAATTTATTGTTAATTGATAATGGAGATCTAATCCAAGGAACCCCACTAACCTACCATTATGTAAAAAAACTAAGTGAGCAAAAAAATCCAATGATTAAATTGCTGAATGCCTTAAGCTTCGACGCAGCTATCGTCGGTAATCATGAATTTAATTATGGAAAGGACATTCTCATAAAAGCAGTAGATGAATCGAATTTCCCTTGGCTTTCTGCAAATATTTTAAATCAAGACACGAATGAACCTTTTTTTGGAAATTCATACATCATAAAGAGTTTTGCTGGAGTAAAGGTTGCGATATTAGGGGCAACAACACACTACATTCCTAATTGGGAAGAGCCAGAGCATATTAAAGGAATCCACTTTGAGGACGCTTTAGAAACAATTAAAAAGTGGGTAAGGGAAATTAGAGAGGTCGAGAAGCCTGATATCCTGTTAGTTTCTTATCACGGCGGGTTTGAGCGGGATATTGTAACTGGAGAAGAAACGGAAGCTCCAACAGGAGAAAATCAAGCATACCGGATTTGTAAAGAAGTAGGAGAGATTGATATCCTGTTAACAGGGCATCAGCATAGGCAAATAGCTTCAGAGCTGAATGGAGTTTTAATCTTACAACCTGGGTTCAACGGACAAGCTGTCGGCAAAATAGAATTGACGTTATCACAGCAAGAACATACTATGAAATGGAAGATCGATCGTTCCTCTGTAAAGGTGGATCCACTTGATACCTATGAAATAGATCATGAAATTCTCGAGTGTGTAAATGAATATGAAGAAGCGGCACAAGCATGGCTTGATCAGCCAATTGGCCATATTCAAGGGGACATGGAAATACATGATCCATTTAGTCTCCGCCTGGAGGACAATCCCCTGATTGAGTTCATAAACAAGGTTCAAATGGAAGCTGCTGGTGTAGATATATCAAATACAGCTCTATTTCATAATCATTCACCAGGCTTTAAAGAGAGTGTAACAATAAGGGATATTGTTTCAAATTACATATATCCGAACACGCTGAAAGTGATTCGGTTAAAAGGCCATGATATTAAAGGAGCTCTAGAACGCTCTGCCACGTATTTTACGTTGACAGAAGAAGGAGAAATAAAGGTTAATCCCACTTTCTCTTCACCAAAGCCGCAGCATTACAATTATGATATGTGGGAAGGGATCGATTATATTCTGGATATCTCACAACCTGTAGGAGAAAGAGTAGTTAAATTGGTTTATAAAGGAATGCCGATGAATCTTCATAAAGAATATGATGTTGTTATGAATAACTATAGAGCTGGCGGGGGCGGAGAGTATACGATGTTTAAAGGGAAACCAGTAATCAAGGATATTCCGCTTGATATGTCAGAGCTCATTGCAAATTATCTGCTTGAATTTAAAACTTTTAAAGCAACAGTCAACCATAATTGGAAAGTCATTTGGTGATGTTTGATGGAGTTATTCCAGTAATCTGAAAAGAGGAGGTGGAACAATTTTGCGTTTTAATCTATCCACCTCCCTAATTTCTTCAAAACTTGACATACACTTATTATTTGCTATATTATTTATTTAGAATTCAAGATATTTTTCACTCGAAGGATTGATTACCGTGAGCAATAAACAAAGTGAGCAGTCTTTAAAATTTTTTATTGTGCTTTCAAGAGCCTTTCGTGCCATTAATGATTTGGTCAATAAACAGATTCACACATTTGGGTTGAATCCTACAGAATTTGCTGTTCTTGAGCTTTTATATCATAAAGGAGATCAGCCTTTACAGCAAATCGGCGGAAAAATCCTGCTTGCCAGCGGGAGTATAACATATGTAGTTGACAAGCTTGAACAAAAAAACCTTCTCGCTCGTAAAGCATGTGAGAAAGATCGCCGTGTCACATATGCTCATATTACTGAGGATGGCAAACAACTCATCGAAGAAATTTTTCCAACTCATGAAGAGAGAATTAATGAAATTATCAGCATTCTTTCTGAAGAAGAAAAGCAATCAGCCATTGAGCTGATTAAAAAAGTAGGATACCATGCAAACGATTTGGCCAAATAGCTTTCACAAAGTGTGAAGGCTATTTTATCAGTTAAGAAAGTTTAAGTTAATTAAAGTATTAACGTGTTAATGAATGTTATCATTGTCCAGCTCCGAGCGCCATCGGCTCGAGGTCACAAGTCAATCCGTCAAGAAGGTTAAAGAACAACCTTCTTGACGGATTGACTTGTGCTTGTCGCCGATAGGCGGGCGCTCTGCGCTTTTCGTTCTTTACTAAAAATTTTGCACATGAGAGTTTTTAAGGGTGGCTAACCCAATTTAAGAGTTAGCCACCCTTGTGTTTTCTAAAATATACTATCAAAGCTCATTTTTTTCGTTACTCGGAAGGGGTCATTTATGTTCATTTTTAAAATGTCCGAAAATATAGGCATACTAGTGATTCCGCATTGTTCAGCAACAGTGGAAATCTTCTCGTTGCAGCTGCTTAAAAGATCTTTTGGCTAATATAAAAAACCATTAAAGAACGTATCGTTGAGTATTTATTAGCTTAATTTGAGAATAAATAAAATGAAACCAATGTCAGGCGAACAAGGTTTTTTTTATGACAGCTCCTATTAATTTGGCTTTTTGTGAAAATACAGCTGGCGATACTCAGTCGGGGTCATGCTTTCTTGTTCCAAAAATCGTTTATTAAAATAGCTAATACTCGGATAGCCTGTTTTTATCGCAATTTCTTTTATCGTCAGCTCTTTATTATCTAAAAGCAACTGTTTACTCTTTTGAAGTCGGCATAATGTGATAAACTCCATCGGTGTCATTTGTGTGGCGCGTTTAAATAATCGGCAAAAATAATAGGTGCTCACTCCTGCTTGTTCTGCCCAATAATCCAGTTCAAATGGGTCACATGCTTTACTTTGCATGATTGGCAGCAGGACTTGAATCCGATCGTTTAATTCTAGTCTTCTATCAGATCTTCGAGGGACAACATTGGTAATGAACTCCATCAAAAAAGTGTAGGTTAATGTTGATAATCGAGACAAATGCAAAAAACTATTTTCCTCTGCCTCTAGGAGAAGCTGTTCATGAGCTTTTTCTAATGTTGGCACATGTTGAACATTCCAAAGTGAAAAGCGATAGAAGCCTCTTTCAGATAAAAATTGATTGAGGATGCTCCCGTAAAAATGAACCCAGCGAATATTCCACGGATTATTTTTGCTGCTATAATACCGCTGCTCCTGCATTGGAAAGTATAAAAAAGCATCCCCGCGTTTTAACGAATATTGCTTTCCGTCGATTTCAACAAATCCAGATCCAGAGAGAATAAAATGGATACTAAAATTATTCAGGGTTCCTACTTTTCGATTTACTTCATGTCCAGGCTCATCCCAATACCAGCCAATCGATTCAGGCAGAATCATATATTCCTGTTCATTTAGCGTGGGCAATAAATATTGTCTTTGCAGCTGATATCACCCTTTCATAGCAATATTCTTTCATATGTAGAGCAATAAGATTCTATTTTTATTTTATTATGAGTTTAATATAATGGCAATATAGTATTAAATTTACAAAAAGGAGTGGGAAGGAATGAAGAAGGTGCGATGGGGGATCATCGGGTGTGCAGGCATTGCAAAGCGTGCTGTCATCCCTGGAATTCAACAATCTGAAACATGTGAAGTCACTGCGATTGCCAGCCGAAGACTAGAAAAAGCTAAAAAAACAGCTGAAGAATTGAATATACCAACTGCATATGGAAGTTATGAAGAATTACTTGCCGACCCAAATATTGATGGCGTTTACATTCCGCTTCCAAATCATTTACATAAGGAATGGACGATTCGTGCAGCAGAAGCCGGTAAACATGTATTATGTGAAAAGCCTTTAGCAATTCATGCAAAGGAAGCGCAAGAAATGGTGATAGCATGTGAAAAAGTTGGTGTCGTATTTGCTGAAGCATTCATGTATCGTTACCATCCGCGCTATGCGATGATTCAGGACTTTCTAAAATCGGGCGAAATTGGAGAGCTGCGTGGCATCCATGGAACATTTACCTTTAACAACTCAAATGACAATGGGAATGTTCGTTTTAAGCAAGAATGGGGCGGCGGCTCTCTATATGATGTGGGAGTTTACCCAATTAGTGCGGCGCGGATGCTGCTGGGAGAGGAACCACAAGCTGCCACTGTACACGCCTTTTTTTCTAATGAACACGATAATGTAGATATGATGGCATCCGGCATTCTTGAGTTCAACCATGGCGTGGCCCTAACCTTCGATTGTGGAATGTGGGCAGCCTTTAGAAATAATCTTGAAATTGTAGGAACAGAAGGTCGAATTGAAGTTCCTTCCGCTTTTATTGCCAGTCAGAATGAACAAGATAACTTTTTTGTGATTACGCAAGAAGGCCGCAGGGAAGTAGAAGTCCCACGATTGAATCAATACTCCTTGCAAGCGGACGCTTTGGCAAGAAGTATTCTAAATGGAGAGCCTCTCCCATATCCAGCTGCCGATGCAATCCTTAATATGAAGGTTGTTGATGCTTGTTTAACATCGGCAAGAGAACGCCGTCGAGTTGAAATTTCATGAGGAGGTATTCTGTATGAAAACGATTACCATTCCAGGCTTAGCAAAACCAGTAACAACACTTATCCAAGGATCTGATTATTTTAGGCCAAGTATTTATGACAAGGTTTGCAGTGTACTAGATCGATATGTTGCAATCGGTGGAACCACTATTGACACCGCTCACATTTATTGTGGAGGAGAAAGTGAGGTTGCGATCGGGCAATGGATAAAGGATCGCAACAATCGGGAGGATGTGGTGATCCTGACGAAAGGGGCACATCACGATCAAAACGGTCCTCGTGTAAATCCAGAAGCCATTTTCAAAGATCTATTTGAGAGCTTAGAACGGCTCGGAACTGATTATATCGATTTATATGCTCTGCATCGTGATGATCCTTCGGTACAAGTTAGCGTCATTATTGAGGCATTAAATGAACATATCAAAGCTGGGCGCATAAAAGCCATAGGCGCATCAAATTGGACGGTTAAACGATTACAGGAAGCAAATGAATATGCAGCTTCAAATCGGTTAGTAGGCTTCACCTTCAGTAGTCCTAATTTAAGCTTAGCAAAGGCAAAAGAGCCTTTTTGGGATGGTTGTGTTTCTGCTGATGCATCTGATTGTGCCTGGCACCAGGAACATCAGTTCCCAATTCTATCCTGGTCTTCTCAAGCAAGAGGCTTCTTTACAGGCCGCTTTACGCCTGAGGATCGAAGCAATGAAGACCTTGTCCGTGTATTCTATAGTGAAGACAACTGGGAGCGTCTGCGTCGCGCTGGACAATTAGCGAAAGAAAAGGACGTCAGTACTATCCAAATTGCTCTTGCTTATGTGCTTAATCAACCCTTTCCATCCTGTGCTCTAATTGGTGCACAGAATGAGGAAGAATTACTTTCTTGTTATGAAGGCTCCAAAATCGTTTTGACGAAAGATGAATTAAATTGGTTGGAGCATGTTGAAAAAAATGTAAGCTAGAAATTTATTTTTTAAAAACAACCCGTCATACTAGAAAATGAAGTGTTAAACCGTTTACTAAATACCTCAAATGAAAATTTCGAACAATCAAGTGCTTTCCTTTAGTAGGTTTGCACTGAAAAGAGGAATCTCAGTTTCTGAGCTTCCTCTTTTTAGTCAACTTCATTCGGCAAAATCAGAATTTCGACTCTCCTATTTTTCTCTCTCCCTTGCGGTGTATCGTTAGAGGCGAAGGGGCTATATTCACCCAATCCTTTTGCACTGAACAATTTAGGGTTCAATTGTTTATTCTCAATTAATAATTTCATAAAGCTTATTGCCCGCATAACGCTTAAATGCCAGTTTGATTCAAACTGAGAGTTTTGGATGGGGACATTATCGGTATGCCCGCTAATGATAATATTTCTTGGAGGATTCATGATAAGCAACTCAGAAATTTCTTTTGCTAAACTCTGATCCTCACTTCGAATGGTAGCACTGCCCGAATCAAAGAAGATATTATCGACAATTGTAATAAGAAGACCTTCATCTGTCAGATTTGTTTTAAGACTCGCTTGTAGTTTGTTTTCTTGAATATACGAATTAATCTTCTCCTGTACTTCTTTTAATTTTTCTTTTTCCAATTGTCTAAGTTTATCAAGATCCTTACTTTTTTGCGTCGGTTGTTCTATGGGTATTTCATCCACTGGACTTGAATATTCCATAACACCTGTCCCGCCAGTAAAGACACTGTTAAAGGCTCTCGATAACATTTGGAATTTTTGAGCATCTACAGAGCTCATTGCGAATAAAACGATAAACAATGCCAGCAACAAAGTTAAGATATCAGCATAAGGAATGAGCCAAGATTCATCTATATGATCTTGTTCGGCTTTTTTCTTCCGTCTTCTAGCCATTGACTTGCTCTCCTTCAACTAATAAGTTCTTTCTGTCCTTGGCAGGTAAATAAGTTGCCAGCTTTTGCTCAATTGCTTTTGGTGATTGCCCTTCCAGTAAAGACAGAACACCTTCAATCATGACATAACGAACTTTTATTTCCTGTTTCGATTTCCTTTTCAACTTATTGGCAAAAGGGTGCCAAAGCATATAGCCTGAAAAGATCCCCATAAGGGTAGCGACGAAGGCAGCGCCGATTGCTTCCCCTAATGCTGTTGTATCATCCATATGAGAAAGAGCAGCAATTAAACCTAAAACAGCGCCTAGTACTCCTAATGTCGGTGCATAGGTACCTGCTTGGGTAAAAATACTTGCTCCAGCTAAATGCCGTTCCTCCATTGCCTCAATTTCCTCGTTCATGACATCACGGATAAATTCTGCATTCTGGCCATCAACAGCCATAGTGAGCCCATTTATTAAAAACTCATCATCCACTTCTGAAAGCTTTGCTTCAAGAGCGAGCAAGCCCTCTCTTCGTGCTACCTGGGCCCATTCTGAAAACAACGGAATTAATTCCTGTATTGTAATATTTTTTTTCTCTCTAAAAATAACCCCGAATAATTTTGGTACTCGTTTAATTTCATTTGTTGGAAATCCAATGACAACGGTGGCAATCGTTCCAACAATAATAACCATGATTGCCGCAGGGTTTAAAAGAACAACAAGATTAACCCCTTTTAAAACCATTCCGACCCCAACAGCAATAAATCCTAAAATTATTCCAATAATCGATGTTTTGTCCATTTTTATCAAATCCTTTATAAAGCTTACTTGCTTTTAATATCGTCAAATCTCTTTGCATCTTTAGGATTTCTAGAATCTGCACCCTAAATAGAATGAGTGATGAAAAAAGGAGATTTTCCAACATTCACGAATTAAGAAGGGACGATCTATTACATAAGTAAAGGTGGAGGATTAGATGAAGTTTAAAGATTATCTTTATAAAAAAATAAATATAGAGGAGGTAAGAACAAAGCATGAGAAGATGCTAGAAAGATTTGAACAAGCTAAAACCTTTGAGGAACAAGATCGAACCATCCAATTATTGCAGGAATTATATAATGAAGCAGATACGATGTTTAATCTTGTCTATATTAGACACTCCATTGATACGAATGATGAATATTATAAAAATGAGCAGGATTATATGGATGAAATTGAGCCGCTAATAAAAGAGCTTCATACAAAATTTTATGAAAAGCTTGCTTCTTCACATTTTCGTCCCCAGTTAGAGCAAAAATGGGGGAATCAATTATTTGCTCTTGCAGAAATCCAATTAAAGACATTCTCACCAGAAGTCATTGAAGATTTGCAAAAAGAAAACCGATTATCATCAGAATACACAAAGCTTGTAGCGTCAGCCAAAATTGAATTTGATGGAAAGGAATATACATTGGCTCAAATGCAGCCACTTGCCGAGTCAAAAGATCGTGAAATAAGAAAACGAGCAAATGAAGCAAAATTTCAATTTTTTGCAGAAAAGAGTGAAGATTTTGACAGGATCTATGATGAACTTGTAAAAGTGAGGACAACGATAGCTCAAAAGCTTGGATATGAGAATTTCGTAGAATTGGGCTATGCCCGAATGAGCCGGACAGATTATGGAGCAGATATGGTAAAGGTGTTTCGTGACCAAGTGAAAGAGTTCATTGTTCCAGTTGCAACAACGCTGCGCAAACGTCAGCAAGAACGTCTAAAGCTAGACACTCTAACTTATTATGACGAACCAATCGCCTATCTTTCTGGTAATGCGACTCCAAAAGGAGATTCTGATTGGATTATTGAAAATGGAGGAAACATGTATAAAGAGCTGTCACCAGAAACTGATGAATTTTATAATTTTATGGTAGAGCATCAGTTGATGGACTTGCTGGCAAAAACAGGAAAAGCTGGCGGAGGATATTGTACATTTTTAGCAAACTACAAAGCACCTTTCATTTTTGCTAATTTTAATGGAACTTCCGGTGATATTGATGTCTTGACCCATGAAGCAGGCCATGCATTCCAAGTATACATGTCTCGTCATTTTGATATATTGGAATATCAATGGCCGACAATGGAGGCTTGTGAAATCCATTCGATGAGTATGGAATTCTTTACGTGGCCTTGGATGGAGAGCTTTTTTAAAGAAGACACGGAAAAATATAAATTCTCTCATTTAAGTGAAGCCGTTCTTTTTCTTCCATATGGAGCAGCTGTCGATGAATTTCAGCATTTTGTTTATGAAAATCCTGAAGCATCTCCAAAAGAGAGAAAATTAGCTTGGCGAAAAATCGAGAAAACATACTTGCCGCACCGTGAATATGAAGGCAATGCTTATTTAGAGGAAGGAGGCTTTTGGCAGCGTCAAAGCCATATTTATAATTCTCCATTTTATTACATTGATTATACACTGGCACAAATATGTGCCCTTCAATTCTGGAAAAAGCTTCACGAAAACAAAGAAGCTGCATGGAACGATTACCTTCATTTATGCAAGCAAGGGGGATGCAAGCCGTTTCTCGAACTAGTTCAAGAAGCAAATCTGAACTCTCCATTTCAAAAAGGGACGATTCAGTCAGTAGTCGGAGAAATTGAAAGCTGGTTAGATCGTGTTGACGATCAATCGCTATAAGGGTGAAACGGAGAGCATGACATAAGGAGCTCTCCTTTAATCTCTGACTAAATCCTACCCAAAGATCGATTGTTATTGCTCGGTTTTTCTTCATTTTAACAATGATTATTAAAGAAAAGCTGATAAAATGGGATATTTACTATTTCACGTCTTTCGAAATCTTCATATATATGAGTATCAACTGGAAAAAGGACGTGTTATTGTGAGACTTCAAAAGAGAAGAAAGCAGCGGCGATCCACCTGTATTTTCCCCGGGTACAGATGGTGCGGCCCAGGATGCAGCGGACCTGGTGCACCTATTAATGAGGTCGATTCCTGCTGCATGAGGCACGACAGGTGTTTAAGGCGCGGGGGTTCACGTTGCAGGTGTGACGATGATTTTATGGCCTGTCTCCGTCCAAAAATAAATAATCGCAGCCAAAGCGGCAAAAACGCTGCAATAATGTATAACTTTATGAGGCTTAGAGCGCTATTTGTATGCAGCCGCTTTTAATTTACGGCTTTCGCAAGGAAAGGACACAGCCTAGCAGTGTTTTATACCAATTCTTAAAAACGCTGTTTCAGAATAAAAAGATATGGCTGTCGGCCCAATAAAATAATAATGAGATAAGATTGAGGAACTGATACTGGCATCAGTTCCTATCATCATACAATAAATTGGTGAACTGATAGCAATCTTCAGCTCTTATATTCTATCTTTAAAATCATAATCCGCTATGATGCCCGATAAGGCTGATTTGGACTGAAGTCGGGCATCCTAACCGCACTATGATGCCTGATAAAGCTGTTTTTTACGAATCCAAATAAATCACCAAATCTTAACTGAAAGAGAAAAAAATCAATGCCGCTGCCATTAAAGACAAATGAAAAGCCCGATAAACAGGAAACAACGATCTATCTTAGGCCTCCGCAATTATAGATTAATGACAAATTTTTCAACTTCTGAAATGGATTTTTATCATTAGATGGCTATGCCAAAGTCCTCTTTTTCATACTTGTGTGATTGACATAAACACTACTCCTAATGGAATCTTGATGAATAAAAATCAGACAAAAAAAAGGCTGAAACGTCTACGTTTCAGCCCTTTCTTGGGTTATTTTGCTTCAATCTTTCCTTCATTTAAGAAGAAGTGGACTTGGTTTAGTTGGTCTTTTTCAAATAACAGATCAGCAATTTTATCTTCCAGCTGCTCCTGAATGACTCTACGAAGAGGTCTTGCACCGAATGCACGGTCATAGCCCAATTTTGCCAGCTCTGTTTTTACATCCTTATCAATTGTAATTGTAATGTTTTGATCGTGGAGAGTTGTTTCCAATTCAACTAGCATTAAATCTATGATTTTCAACAAGCTTGTCTGCTCAAGGTGCTTAAACTCGATGATGCTGTCAAAACGATTCAAAAACTCAGGTTTAAAGAAAGAGCCTAGTGAATCGAGTAAACGAGATTCTTTGACCGCACCTGAGTCACTAGTTTGGAATCCGACTTTTGTTTGTTTCTCAGTTGCACCTGCGTTACTAGTCATGATAATGACTGTATCTTTAAAACTAACCGTACGGCCTTGGCTGTCTGTAAGGCGGCCGTCTTCCAAAATTTGCAGGAACATATGCTGGACATCTGGATGAGCCTTTTCAATTTCATCAAGCAGGATAATACTGTAAGGGTTGCGGCGGACCTTTTCTGTTAATTGTCCAGCTTCATCATGGCCGACATAACCTGGAGGAGAGCCAATAATCTTAGACACTGCGTGTTTTTCCATATATTCACTCATGTCCAGGCGAATCATCGCATCCTTTGAACCAAATAACTCTTCAGCAAGAGTTTTTGACAGTTCTGTTTTACCAACACCAGTTGGACCTACAAATAGGAATGATCCGATTGGGCGGTTTTTAGCCTTTAATCCAGCGCGGGAGCGGCGAACCGCTTTTGCCACTTTATCAACAGCTTCTTCTTGTCCGATCACCTTAATAGCAAGATGTTTTTGAAGATCTCTCATTTTTGTTTGCTCATCTTCCTGTAATTTTCCGACTGGAATACCTGTCTTTCTTTCGATGATCGCTTGAATCTCAGAAATGCCGACGATCATTTTTTCTGCTGGACTTTGGTTTTCTAATTGTTTTTCAAGTTGAATTTCCTCATGACGAAGCTTGGCTGCCAATTCATAATTTTCTTTTTCAGCTGCCTGCTCTTTCTCTTTTGCTAATTCAGCTAATCTTTCTTGAAGTTGCTGTTCATCAATAGAGTTTGATTTCAGATTAGCTTTTGACCCAGCTTCGTCTAACAAATCAATTGCTTTGTCTGGTAAAAATCGATCTTGAATGTATCGGTGTGATAAAGATACACAAGCTTTAATGGCCTCATCTGTATATTCAACCTGGTGAAATTGCTCGTATTTATCTTTAATCCCGTTCAAGATCGTCACAGCTGCTTCAAGGGTGGGCTCATGAACCATTACAGGTTGAAATCTTCTTTCTAATGCAGAGTCTTTTTCAATTTGACGGTATTCTTTAAGCGTTGTAGCACCGACAACCTGTAATTCCCCTCTTGCTAATGCAGGCTTTAGAATATTCCCTGCATCCATCGAACCTTCGGCTGTTCCTGCACCTACTAATAAATGAATTTCATCAATGAATAAAATAATATTTTTTCTTTTTTGCAATTCAGAGATGAGTTGTTTCATTCGTTCTTCAAATTGCCCCCGGATACCTGTATTGGCAACAAGTGAGGCTACATCGAGTAAGTAAACCTCCTTATTCTTAAGCTTAGCTGGCACATCTTGCTGAACGATTTTTAGGGCAAGCCCTTCTGCAATAGCAGTTTTTCCCACTCCAGGCTCTCCTATAAGAACGGGGTTATTTTTATTTCTGCGATTTAGGATCTCACTCACTCGTTCAATCTCTTCGTCTCTGCCGATAACAGGATCAATTAATCCAGCTCGTGCAGCATGGGTTAAGTTGCGGCCCAGCTGATCAAGAAGTCCGCCGCCTCTACCTTGATGGGCCTCTTGATTTGCCTGTGAAGATTGAGACTGAAAATTCATTTGACTTTTAATAAAGTCTTCCATTGAAAATGGCTGATTGAAAAAGCCGTTTGGCATCTTTTGCGCTTCTTTTGCATAACAATCCTCGCAAAGCATAAAATCTCGATTCTCTTGATTGATTCGAACCTGCATGCGAATACTCGCTTGTTTATTTTTACAATTTTGACATAGCATGAAAAAACCTCCTAGGTAACATATTGTTTATTTTGACTTTGACTATATTTGACTAAAAGGTTGAAAGAAAAACTTAAACGAATAAATCGAATAAGCTATTAAAAAGGAGTTTAACCTTCTTTGACTATTATTATAGTTTGACCTTTCTTGACTTTCAACTATTTTGATTTATTTTTTACAAAAAGCCGAAAGAAAAAGAAAAAATTTAAACGACGTCTTTCTGAACAACTTGTCTCATATAAATTAAAACAGGCATTGCTCGTATCCTTTGCTCTGATGCCAGAAAAGCAGAAGCGGATCTAAAATAATATAGGCTAACGCTCAAGTTTTCTGTTGAAACGTGTGCAAAACATGCATCTTACAGGCATGGTGCAAATTTCTGGAAACAGTGCAAATAATCCGGTAACAGAGTAATGATTCGAGTAACGATGCAATTATTTGGATAACGGTGCAAATATCGTAGTAACGGTGCCAAAAATCCGATGACGTTTCAAATATAGAGATAACGGGTGCAATTTTTCAGTATCGGTGCGGCTTTCATCTCTACTACTTGAAGAAAGACTTTGAAGCAACCTGCGATACATCGTGCCTTAATTTAAAGCTCAGTTAAAAAGAAAAAGTGCGTAAAAATAAAAAACAGAGATGATGTTGGGTCATCTTTTATTTTTTAAAGTAAAAAGGGAGGCGGGGGAAGTGGACAAACATTTTATTCCCTCCATTCAGGTGGCTGCGGTTTATATTGGAACTGTGGTGGGGGCGGGTTTTGCGACTGGAAAGGAAATTGTTGAGTTTTTTACACGGTATGGATTTTATGGGATACTTGGGATCCTGCTTGCAGGTTGGCTGTTTTGTTATTGTGGTGTGAAAATTATGATTATTTCTAAACGAATTGGAGCAAAATCCTATCAGGATTTCAATCTTTATTTATTTGGAAAGCCTCTTGGGTCGGTCATTAATTTTTTAATGATTTTTATTTTACTTGGCGTTACGTCTGTCATGCTTTCAGGTGCTGGAGCGGTATTTGAAGAGCAGCTTCATTTGCCAAAGCAGCTTGGAATTGGAATTACGATGGCACTAGGGCTGTTTGTGATGATTAATGGAGTAAAAGGAGTGTATGGTGTCAATATTTTTGTTGTACCTATGCTTGTTCTTTTTAGTATGATCGTGGCGGTTCAAGCTTTTTCTCCCCAATCCATTTTTCTTACGGGTGAAGGCCCAACCTATCATTGGATCGTTTCAGCATTTTCCTATGGAGCATTTAATTTGGCTATGGCACAAGCCGTTCTTGTACCCCTTGCCAGCGAAATAGACGAGGAGGCTTCTCTTAAAACAGGGGGAATCATTGGAGGAATTGTATTAACAATCATCCTGTTGGGAAGTCACTTTGCTCTTTCGTCTCTGCCAACAGTGATGCTTGACGAAATACCAATGGCATCTGTTATAAAAAACAGCTATATAACGATTTACTTTGTTTATGTTTGTGTCATTTACGGGGAAATCTTTACTTCAGTAATTGGGAATCTCTATGGTCTTGAAAGGCAATTAAGTCAACTGTTAAAACTGAAAAGTTCTTTTATCATTGGCACAATTTTGTTAATTTCCTATTTTATAAGCCAGCTTGGCTATGGACATCTAATTTCGATACTTTATCCTTTTTACGGGTATTTGAGTTTAGGATTTTTAGTTTTATTACTTGTGAAAAAATACCCATTACCGTAGTGGAACTGTGATAAGATGGAGTAATTGATTGGATAATAACAATTAGAATAGCGGATAGTTTGAGAAGGGGGAAGAGAAGTGAATCGAATCGCAGTCATATCTGATATCCATGGCAATGTTCCAGCATTAGAGGCTGTTCTGCAAGATATCCATCGTAGAGGCATTCAAGAAATTTTTTGCTTAGGAGATCTTGTCGGGAAAGGTCCCGAATCTAAAAGGGCCATTCATCTCATTCAAAAATCATGTACAGTTGTTGTAAAAGGAAACTGGGATGATTTTATTACGAAAGAGACAGAGTTTGATGCCATCCGCTGGCATCAAGCACAGCTTACTAAGGAGGATAATGCCTATTTAATGAGCTTACCATTTCAAGTGGAGTTTATGATGAGCGGAAAAAAAGTTCGTCTTTTCCATGCTTCTCCCTTTAGTATATACAAAAGAATTCAGCCTTGGGACCCGATCGAAAAGCGATTAAGTATGTTTGAAAATACGGCTGAAACCGGAAATGAGGGAGGGGAACCAATTGTTGTCGGTTATGGGGATGTACATAATGCCTATGTGCAAAACTTCTTAGGGAAAACCTTATTCAATACAGGCAGTGTCGGGAATCCACTTGAAATCACGCAAGCATCTTATGCGATTTTAGAAGGTGAATATCATGCTGCTGAACAAGGGCCTTTTTCCATCCAATTAGTAAGAGTCCCGTATGATATAGAAATGTCTATTCAAATTGCCAGGGAAATGAAGATGCCAGATCTTGATCAATACATCCAAGAATTAACGACAGCAAAATACCGGGGGATTAAAGGGTAAAAGGAGTGAAAAAATACAGGATGCATATTTTGTGGGATTTTGACGGTACATTATTCAATACATATCCTGCATTCATTGAAGCAATGGACAAACTATTATCAGGAAAAGTAGATAAAAAAGAGATAGAGCAAAAACTTAAAGTATCCTTTTCCTATGCTGCGAAAGAATTTCATTTGTCCCAACAACAGATAACCGAATTTAAAGCAATTGAAACCGCAATCTCTCCCAAATATAAAAAGCCGTTCCCTTTTGTAGAAGAGATTTTAAAAAAGGCCCGTGTGAACGTCATCATGACTCATAAGCCCTTTAACGAGGTCAAAACGATCTTGGATTATTATAAATGGAACGATTATTTTTCAGATATCATAGCAGGAGATCATGGTTATCCTAGAAAACCTAATTGCAAAGCATATCAATATTTACATCATAAACATCACATTGACCTTGTCATTGGTGATCGTTTGCTCGATATTTTACCAGGAAAAGAACTAGGCATCAAAACATGTCTTTTTCAGAATAATGAGCAAGGTGCAGATTTTTATGTTGATGATTATAAGCGATTTTTTGACGTTCTAAATGAAACGTGGAAATAAGTTATTTCCTACAACTAACTGAGTTAACCCTCGCTGTTTGAATGTTCACTTTATTTTATTAGAAGTACCAGGCTGAAAGCAAACACTAGAATAAACGAATGAAAACAGCGATCTACGGAAATGATAATCACTGAATCATTTGTGAAGGAGTAGTCGCTATGACACAGAATAAAAGCCAGCAAGAAAGACAGTGGACTGTGCGAAAAGAGTCACAAAACCCACATGGAAAGGTCAAATCTTTTAAAGAATTATCAAATGAAACAACAAAAAAGTAGGCTTCAGAAAAGAGGATAACTTATTGGTATTGACCAGACCAATTGAGTTTCCTTTTTTTGTTTGCAAGTCGTATAATTTATTGAAAATTTCTCATCCTAACAATAACCTTACCTGTAAAGAAGTGACCTTATTGAAAAATCCTACACACTCTATAAGACGATATGCTGTCTTCCATACTCCTTACTCTACAAACATCTTTTATCCCCGCAATCCTTGGATTGTGTCATGGTGGTCTGCTGCTTTCCCTGGATTTGGACATTATATGTTAGGGAAATATTTTTCCGGATTTTTATTGATGGTATGGGAGGTTCTTATAAACAGTTTAGCCCATTTGAATCATGCGATTTATTTTAGTATGATCGGACAAGCAGAAGCAGCAAAAGAGGTGCTTAACGAAGAGTGGATGGTGGTTTATATTACCGTATATGTTTTTCAAATTTGGGACAGTCATCGGAGAGCAGTTGAATATAATCATTATTTTACACTAGCATATTCTGAAGGTCTGCAGATGAAATTACATTACCTTTCAGGCTTGGAAATAAATATACTTGAGAAAAGAAAACCCCATCTTGCAATGTTTTGGTCAGTTCTTACTCCAGGTTTAGGTCACTTTTATGTGAACCGTGTTTTAGCCATTTTTTTTAATTTGGGAGTATGGGTTTTCATAAGTTATTTTGCTGGTTTTTATAGGGCGTTGGTAAATACCATTTTGGGGAAATTTGCTGTCATTCCTACGGTTGTGAACCCTCAATGGTTTTTATTTATCCCATCCTTGTACATATTTATTACTTATGACTCTTATAAAACCTGTAAAGAATGCAATAAACTTTTTGATTACGAACAAGCAAAATTCCTGCAGAAAGAGTATCAAAGTGATTCCTTTAAAATGCCGATTTAATGAAGGTGTGATTCAATGTACATTGTAGCCACTTTTTCTTACTCCTCGACATTAGAAATTTTTTTGAAAGAGATAGAGGAAAATGGATTTACGAAACAACAGATCCTTGTTATTCCCCTTTCAGAGGTTAAAGGAAGCAACAGTAAATTGCCGAACAGTCCAGGGGTAGGATTTATTGATCTTGCAGCTGTGTTTGGCTCGATTTTTATGCTGTTAGGAACGATATATGGATTGAACTTAAGACTCGGACCAATTGCATGGGGGTCATTCGGCTTAATTTTTGGTATATTATTAGGCGTTTTCCTAGTTTTTATTATTAAAAAAATGAAGACCAAAAAACCTCATCACACCAGTAAAGGAGAGGTTGTCGTCATGATTCATTGCTCTAAAGATATGCTTCAAATCATAGAGCCAATCCTATGGAATCATGATGTACTTGCAGTAGGTAAACTAAATAAAAGTTAACGATTTATCAAAATTTCCTATCCAATACACTTCCCTCTAAAACCTTATTGGCACCGAAAGAAAAACATGCTATAGTAATGAGAGTTATGAATTAAATAGAAATCCGTACTCGTATGGGAGAGGTTCTAGCACAACCCTCTATAAAAAACTAAGGACAAACTATATTCCTTGGATATAGTTTTTTTATTTAGTATGATTTTATTTTTGCTAGATACCTCATAATTTAATGGGGTTTTTTTTATGGGGTTACCTTGCTTAAGGAGAGATTATGAAATGCGTAATGATAAAGCAATCGTCGTTTTCAGCGGCGGTCAAGATAGTACAACGTGTTTATTCTGGGCTTTAAAACAGTTTAAAGAAGTAGAAGCTGTCACATTCAATTATAATCAACGGCACAAATTAGAAATTGATGTGGCGAAGAGCATTGCAAGTGAGCTTGGTTTAAAGCATCATCTGTTAGATATGTCGCTTTTGAATCAGCTGGCTCCAAATGCTTTGACAAGAAATGAAATTGCTATTGACCATAAAGATGGTGAATTGCCTTCTACCTTTGTACCTGGCAGAAACCTAGTGTTTTTATCTTTTGCCTCGATACTAGCCCATCAGGTAGGAGCAAAACATATTATTACTGGAGTTTGTGAAACAGATTTCAGCGGTTATCCAGATTGCAGAGATGATTTTGTGAAGTCTTGCAATGTGACTGTGAACCTTGCGATGGATACTAGTATAGTCATTCATACACCGCTTATGTGGTTAAATAAAGCGGAAACGTGGAAGCTTGCAGATGAACTAGGAGTCCTTAATTTTGTAAAGGATAAGACGTTGACCTGCTATAACGGTGTTGTGGCTGATGGCTGCGGGGAATGTCCGGCATGTGTACTTCGCAAACGAGGGTTAGATGATTATTTATCTTCCATAGAAGGGGGAGGTTCTAAATGATTCAGCAAATATATCCTCAGGTGATTCACCCTTATCAATATGAGTTAAATAAAGATATGCACCTTTCAGCGGCACATTATATACCGCATGAAGACGCAGGAAAATGCAGGGAATTGCATGGCCACACCTATTTTATTAATGTAACGATTGCAGGTGATGACCTTGATAAGTCCGGATTTTTGGTGAATTTTAAACAGTTAAAAAACCTGGTACATGGGAAATTTGATCATACTGTTTTGAACGATCATCTTGAGGTTTTCCCTAAAGATGGTCCGGACAGCTTCCCAACGACTGAGGTTGTTGCCCGCAAAATCTATGAAATCATTCAAAACGATCTGGATCAATTACCGCACAAACCTAAATGCCTGCAGGTTTTTGTTAGAGAAACTCCAACAAGCTATGTTGTTTATAGGCCAAAGCAGGTGAAGAAGAATGATTAAGCTGCCTGTGCTTGAGATTTTTGGTCCAACTATTCAAGGAGAGGGAATGGTGATCGGCCGAAAAACAATGTTTGTGAGAACAGCGGGTTGTGACTATTCATGCAGCTGGTGTGATTCGGCTTTTACTTGGGACGGTTCAGCCAAAGAAGACATCATCCAAATGAGTCCTGAAGAAATATGGAATAAGCTTGAAGAAATAGGCGGTGATTATTTTTCCCACGTTACCATCTCTGGAGGTAATCCTGCCTTATTAAAAAACTTGGATCAATTGATCTCTATTTTAAAAGAGAAAAATAAGAAAGTAGCAATCGAAACACAAGGGAGCCGTTATCAGGAATGGTTTGTAGAGATAGATGATTTAACGATATCTCCAAAGCCGCCAAGCTCTCAAATGAAAACAAATTTCGAGATGTTAGACACGATTTTCGAGTCGCTTTCAAAAGCAAATAGACTAAGTCATGTAAGTTTAAAAGTTGTTATTTTTGATGAAGCAGATCTAGACTATGCAGCATTCGTTCATAAACGGTACCCGTCAATCCCTTTTTATCTGCAAGTAGGCAATGAGGATGTGGACGAGAGCAATGATCAAAAGCTTGTATCTAAGTTGCTTACTCGCTATGAGTGGTTAATTGAAAAAGTGACGAACGCAAAAGAATTCAATAATGCCCGCGTATTGCCTCAGCTTCACACATTAGTATGGGGCAATAAACGCGGTGTTTAAAGGAGGAGCTGCAAGAATGGCTGGAAGACAGGATCATGAATTAGAAGGAGTTACATTGTTAGGTAATCAGGGGAATAACTATGTATTTGACTATTCACCAGATGTGTTGGAAGTATTTGAAAATAAGCATCCAAACCGCGATTATTTTGTAAAATTCAATTGTCCAGAGTTTACTAGCTTATGTCCAATGACAAGCCAACCGGACTTCGCAACAATTTATATCAGTTATATCCCTGATAAATTAATGGTCGAAAGCAAATCACTAAAACTCTATTTATTCAGCTTTCGTAACCACGGCGATTTTCATGAAGATTGCATGAATATCATTATGAATGACCTGATTAAGCTTATGGACCCCCGTTATATTGAGGTGTGGGGCAAGTTTACGCCACGTGGAGGAATATCAATCGACCCTTACTGTAATTACGGCAAACCAGGCACGAAGTATGAAAAGATGGCTGATTATCGATTGATGAATCATGATTTGTATCCTGAGACGGTTGATAATCGGTGAAGTGAGAAGTATGATGTGAAAAGGTGAAATTATAATAAGAGTGTGAGACATGTCACAGTATGGTGTGAATTGTAGTGTGATAGTGAAATGTCAAGAAACTGGGTTGCAATGTTGATGAATTGGCTAATAATAGACAAGCAGGCATTAACTTGCCTATTTTGATTGGAAATGAAAACCTTACGTCTAGTGTTCTAAAAACTTTCAGCGTGGTAGTAAAAAACTCTTCCGAGGTGCTAAAATTATTTTGGTTCGCCAACCAAAATTCTGCAATCGGAGGAGTTTTTATGTCAAAAGACACTAATCGTTTAGCACACACTACTTGGAATTGTAAGTCCCACATAGCCTTTGCACCGAAGTTATAGAAGACAAGTGGTTTATGGGAAAATTGGGCGGTCAATTAGAGAGCCTGCCTGTGTGCAATTAGTAGGGAATCAACTTATTTGCTGCGCCCTATTTCGGAGTGCTATCATTTTAATACAGATGAAAAGGGAGATGTTAGCATGCCAACAGAAGTCCTGTTAGACGATCGGGTAATCAAGGTAAACAGCTACAAAGAAGAAAATGTAAATGGTTTGCAAAAAATCTCAGTTGATTTTAAAGTAACAAGCAATGAATATCATGATGTAACGACATTATTATATAAAGGAAGATTTGATGTAAAAGTGCCTGAGAGAGAGTTGTCTTTTGAAGGAACAATCAACCAATATTCCACTTCAGTTACAAATTTATATGAAGAAAACCAGGTTGGTGATTTTAAATTAACTTTAATAGAAGTAAACAATTGAGTGAGGAAAAGAAATGGTTATGAAGTTAAGCATTTTAGATCAATCGCCGATTTCTTCCGGCCAAACGGCAAAAGAGGCGTTAAATGAATCACTGAAGCTGGCTCAAGAAGGAGAAAAGTTAGGTTATACGCGTTACTGGATTGCTGAACATCATGACTTGCCGGGGCTTGCTAGTTCAGCACCTGAAGTAATGCTTGGCTATATCGGTGCACAAACGGATCGTATTCGTATCGGTTCAGGAGCCGTTTTGCTTCCTCATTATAAGCCATACAAAATTGCAGAAGTATATAATATGCTTGCAACGTTGTTTACCGGTCGAATTGATTTAGGAATTGGCCGAGCCCCAGGTGGATCCGCAGAAGCAACGAATGCTCTTTCAGATCATTTTTTACAACAAGTTTGGAATATGCCGAAATCCGTTCAGGAACTGCTGCAGTTTTTAGAAAATGACTTTCCTGCTGACCATGCGTACGCCAAAGTATCGGCATCTCCACTGCCGCCTGTTGCACCTGAACCGTGGCTGCTCGGGACGAGTGAAAAAAGTGCCAAATTAGCTGCAGAAAATGGTATGGCTTATGCATTTGGACAATTTATGAGTGATAAAGACGGAGAGGCTATTGTGAAAAAGTACAATGAAGCATTTAAACCGCGAAAAAGCGGACAAATTCCGCAAACGATTTTAACTATATCTGCTTTATGTGCTGAAACGACAGAAAAAGCAGAAGAGATTGCCCGAAGCTCCTTTTTATGGAAAATTCAAAATGAAAAAGGTGAAAGCGGCCAAGGTGTCCCTTCAATTGAAGAAGCAAATCATTTTTTCTTGAATAATAAAGAACTGTTAAACAAAATGAAAAAGAATATGATTATCGGAAACCCAAAAGAAGTGAGACAGAAACTATTTGAACTCGAGCAGCAATATGAAGTAGATGAAATGATGATTGTTACAATTACCCATTCCCCAACAGATCGGCTTAAATCGTATCAATTAATTGCAGAACAAATACTTTAAAAGATTGGATAAGGTTTAAAAGAGGAAGAGGCAGATGTCTTCTATTATTTTTATCTTTTAGAAGAAACAAACTGACGAATGATAAAATTGGATTACAATGATAATTCTTAAGTAGCAGAGGTTAAGGGATTGGCTTTTGAAACCGAGACGCTAGCATCTGATAACGACGGCTTAATTAGCGAGTTAATAACAGAATGCTGCTTTCCCTCTTTGGCTTTGGAAAACAAACTTTTTGGATGATGAGTTCCAAATAAAACATTGGGAGGACCTATTTCTCTAGAATTTTTGCAAACAATATGGCATCCTGAAGAATCCCATTTACGTAGTGGTAGTTTTTTAAATACCCTTCTTTTTGGAAACCGTTTTTAGAAGAACGCCTTGGGATCTCTTGTTATCAGGATGTACGATTGCCCCTATCCGGTAAAGCTCTAGCTCTTTGAATCCATATTTTGTAATCGTTTGAACCGCTTTGCTTCCAATTCCCTGGCCCCAATAATCAGGGTGAAGGTCATACCCGATCTCACAGCGATGATGCTGATGATTCAACAAATGAAACCCGATTGTGCCAACAATCTGTCCAGTATCTTTTAGGCAAATTCCCCAGCGTAAAGTTATTCCCTTCTGAAACCCCTCAGCAAATTTTTCAATTAAAAGACTAGCTTCCTTTTTTTCTTTAAAGGGTGCCATTCCATAGAACTCCATTGCACGCAAATCCGAGAAATATGAAAAAAGGAAAGGAGCATCCTCCGCGTTTATTGGACGAAATAGTAAGCTATTATTCTCGATTACATGAAAATCCTCTAATTTTTTCATGGCTGATTAACTCCTTGAATTGGTTTATTTTATTATTTTACCATTTAATTCAAGGGAAAACTTGCAAAATTACTAGTTTAAAAGTCGATTTTCTGTGCAAAAAAATGACAGATTTATAGGACATCTGCTTTGTTTTTGGGTAAGCACGCTTAAACCTAGCAAATTTTGTCGAATAGTTTAATTGTTACTACATAACACGGGAGGATGTACAAAATGAAAAAGAAAATAATCGTGCTGGCAGCAGCATTTGCTTTAAGTTTTGCTGTCTTTTTTCCAAAGCACAGTGAAGCCGCACTTGGCGATACTACGCTAAGTAAGGGAACGTGGCATAATGATGTCAACGAATTACAAGAGTCTTTACTTTCTAAAAGTGTCTATCCATATCATGAGGCAACAGGCTATTTCGGTACAATCACAGAACAAGCCGTAAAAGACTTTCAAAGCAAAAACGGCTTAAAGGCAGATGGAATCGCAGGTTCTCAAACATACTCAAAATTAAAAGTGGTCAAATATGGGGATCAAGGAAGACCTGTAATAAAACTTCAACGACTATTAAAAGCATGGAATCAATATACCGGATCTGTTGATGGTATTTATGGAAACGCTACTAAAAAAGCTGTTCAAAGTTTTCAAGAACAGCATGGGTTTCCTAGCGACGGAGTCGCAGGCGCCCAAACATTGAAGAAGCTCAATGAAAAATCTAATGAAGTTTCATCCAATGTGAAAGAGCTGACCGTTTCTGCTACAGCCTATACAGCAAGCTGTGAAGGCTGCTCCGGGGTGACGAAAATGGGAGTCGATTTGAACAAATATCCTGATGGCAAAGTGATTGCAGTTGATCCAAACGTCATTCCGCTCGGATCAACTGTAGAGGTCGAAGGATATGGAAAAGCAATCGCTGCCGACATTGGCGGTGCAATCGATGGAAATGAAATTGACGTCTTTATCTCCGACTTGTCCGATGCAGAAAAATGGGGAGTTAAAAACGTTAAAGTGAAAGTTTATGAATAAATAGAGCGGTACCAGGTACATTGAGTATCTGGTTCTTTTTTTATAGATTAGAATATATATGGTTTTTGATCTTAGTGTAGGACGCGGATAGGAAAGTGGATTTTGCGTATAGACTCGATCATATCGCTCATAGAACAGAGGTGAATCGCTCAAATATAAGTCAGCCCCGGCGTTTCGCACATAGACCGAAAGAAATCGCGCATAGGAAGAGAGATTTCGCACATAGCCGTGATCATATCGCTCATAGAACCAGGTGAATCGCTCATAGACAGGGCAATTCCCGCGTTTCGCTCATAGACCGAAAGAAATCGCTCATAGGAAGAGAGATTTCGCGCATAGCCGTGATCATATCGCTCATAGAACGAGGTGAATCGCTCATAGACAGGGGAATTCCCGCGTTTCGCTCATAGACCGAAAGAAATCGCGCATAGGAAGAGAGATTTCGCGCATAGCCGTGATCATATCGCTCATAGAACCAGGTGAATCGCTCATAGACAGGGCAATTCCCGCGTTTCGCTCATAGACCGAAAGAAATCGCTCATAGGAAGAGAGATTTCGCGCATAGCCGTGATCATATCGCTCATAGAACGAGGTGAATCGCTCATAACAAGGCAGTCCCCAATAGACCAAGGCATACTGAGATTTTAAATCAAATAAGTAACAAATAATTTAGCAAAGTTACGGTAAATATTATCGAATTTTCTGAGATATATCAAAAATGCATACCCACTTCTGAAATACCTGTCTATCCAAATTAAAAAGGTTGCCCAAAGGCAACCTTCAGCTTGTTTTCTCTTGTACTATTTTATAGTTTTTGTGATTAACAACCGTGCGATTATCAAGCTCTAAATCGCGGAAATTATCCATGAATGTTAAATCAACAATAACTGAGTTTTCATTTACTTTTTCAACGATCCCTTTAAGGCCATCCCTAAATTCTATTATATTGCCAACCTTTGCAATTTTCATATCCTCTCTCTCCTTTGTCTATTTTCCGCCATGCACTTTGATAAGGCTTTGATTCCTGAAAACCTATTAGGGTAATTTTGCAATATTTTTATTTTTTAGTAAAGGCTTTCAGGAAAAATGATCAATTTTTGTTAGTATTATAACCTTAAATTGATAAAACGCAAAGCAAAATGATGTCGTAACTCTCTTTTTTTATGATATATTGAAAAAATAAAACTGTAGAGGAGTTAACAATGGTACAAGCAGGATTAGTATTAGAAGGAGGCGGAATGAGGGGAGTATATACTGCCGGAGTTTTAGAATACTTCCTTGAAAATGACTTGTCCTTTCCTTATCTAATAGGGGTTTCGGCAGGTGCCTGCATGGCTGCCTCTTATTTATCTAAACAAAAAGGCAGGAACAAAAAAGTAAATATAGAACTTGTTTCACATCCGAAGTATCTTTCATTCAACAATTATTTAAGATACAGGCAATTATTTGGAATGGATTTTTTATTTGATGAAATTCCCAATAAAATTGTTCCATATGATTTTGAAGCTTTTCGAAATTCAGGTTCATCCTTTGTCGTAGGAACAACGGATATTGAGACAGGAGAGCCTGTTTATTTTAATGAGTGGGAAACAAGCAATGATTTATTAACGGCAATCAGAGCTTCGAGCTCATTGCCCTTTATTGCTCCAGTTGTGGAATTTAAACAGAGAAAGCTTATGGATGGAGGAATTTCTGATTCTGTTCCTTTGAAAAAGGCGGAACAGGATGGGTATCAGAAAAATGTCGTTATCCTAACGAAAAATAGTGGCTTTCAAAAAAAGAAGCCATCAGGTTCATGGGTTTTAAAAAAAGCCTACAAGGAATATCCGAAGCTGATTGAGGTGTTATTGCAGCGTTATGAAATCTATAATGCTACCCAGGAATATTTACTGGAGCAAGAAAGAAAAGGAAATGTTTTTATTATTCGTCCTTCTGAACAGTTAAGAGTAGGGAGAATAGAGCGAAATCCCAAGAAATTGGAAAATTTATATCAGCTTGGAATAAATGATGCGAAACGTATTTATATAAATTTGCAAAAGTGGCTTAAGTCTTAATAGTTTATTTCTATCTCAGAAGGGAAAAGTTAGAGCATATACTTATCTTGGAAGGTGATAGATGTGAAAGTGTTAGTAGTTGGTGCAAATGGAAAAACAGGTAAACTCATCGTCGAGCAGCTAGCGAAAAGTGGAGAACATGAACCATATGCGATGATTCGCAATCCCAAGCAAGAGGAAGATATGAAACAAATTGGCGGTCATCCAGTTCTTGCTGATCTTGAAGAGGATGTAAGTAGTGCAGTTCAGCAGGCTGAGGCAATCATTTTCGCTGCAGGCTCCGGTTCGAAAACGGGACCAGATAAAACGATTTCCGTTGATCAGGAAGGGGCTAAACGTGTTATTGATTCGGCGAAGGCTCATGGGATTCAGCATTTTGTGATGTTAAGCTCGATGGGAACAGATAACCCGGAACAAGGGCCAGATTCCATGCAGCATTATTTCCGAGCAAAGGCAATTGCTGATGAGTACCTGCAGAATTCTGAACTATCTTATACCATTGTTCGTCCGGGAAGATTAACAGATGATAAAGGAAATGGGAAGATACAAGCATCTCATCATCTTAATAAATCTGGTTCTATTCCTAGAGAAGATGTAGCAGCAGTGTTAATCGCTTCTTTAACAAAAAATGAAACCAAAAATAAATCATTTGAAATTCTATCAGGTAACGAAGAAATCAATGATGCTTTAAAATTTGTATATTAAATAGACAGGATACTACTCAACTTAGTAAACTAATAAGAGAAATATGGACTTGGAAGGGGCAGTTTTTTTGGATGAACAAACAGTTAACACTGTGTTAAACGAGCTGAGATCGGGAGAGTTAAAAGAGTATCATGTGTCAAAGGACCAATTTTTAACGTTTCGAAAAATACTTGTAGACCGTGTAGATTTTAAGCATTTCCGCGGAATTGCCCAGCATGGCGGCAGCGTTATATTTCGGTATTTAGAAAATCCAAGAAGTTAGAAAAGGTACGTACTAGAGGTGAGAAGTGAGATGTGAAACTAGAAGCAATCGGCGAAAAACCGATTGCTTTTTAAAAAATGTGAAGACATCATATTTCAAGTATTCTTAAGCTTTTCGTTTTTTCTAATCTTTTTTAATGCATCCCTTCGCCAAGATTTAACGGCTGATTCTGAAACTTTTTCGGTGATGGCTATTTCTTTTGGGGTCTTGCCCTCGATTACATAAGAAAGAAACCATTTTTTTTGGTTAATTGTTAATTCAGCTGCTATTGCTTCTACCATTTCAATTGATTCTATATTATTTAATGAGCTGTCCTCGCTCCCATATTCGGTTTCTTCTGCTCCGAAGGAATGGTGTTGTTCAAAACGATTCCTTTTTGTCATTTCATACATTATTTTCCCCTTAATTGTAGAGTATGCGTATCCGGAGAAAGATCCTTTCAAATGATCATATCGCCGATATGCTTCCCATAATGCAATCATCCCTATTTGATAGAACTCATCGTGATTTTTGTAAATATGCAGCTTTTTTAAGATATGATAAATCATCGGTTGATAATCACTTAATAATTCTTTAAACGTGTTGTTCATTTTCCATCCAAACAAAGAACATGTTCTTTCATTTATTCCGCGGTAGCTTTATCTTAAAAAGAAAGAATGGATGAAGTAAAAGTTGGTTATTGAAGAGATAATTGGAAGAGATCGCTGTAAATTAACAATTTTCTAATTGAAAATCAGATATAACCTATGAGTTTTCCAAAAGTAATCGGGTATTTCTTTCTTTTTTCAAGCAATTTCACCTCCATTTATTCCCATGGAAAGCCTGCCATATATTTAACAATGAATACTTTTTGGATAAATGTTAACCTAACCTTTGTATTTAAAAACCGCATGATAATTACTGGAGGTTTAGATGAAAAAGATACTAACGGTTAGTGTGATAACAATGATTTTTTCATTTTTTTCTATAGATAATATGATTCATGCCGAAGAAGTATATGAAATAAAAAGAGGGGATACCCTTTGGCTGATTGGCAAAAAACATGGTGTTTCAATGAGAGATATAGAGTCGGTGAATCAAATTAGCGGGAATTTTATGTTTAATGGAGAAAAACTAATAATCCCCTCATCACTTTCCGAGCAGGATATGGGTTTGCTTGCTCGCATAGTGCATGCTGAGGCTAAAGGGGAACCATATAAAGGAAAAGTGGCTGTCGCAACAGTGGTCCTTAATAGGGTAAAGCATGAGCAATTTCCTGATTCAATTGAAGAAGTCATTTATCAAGAAAACGCATTTGAACCAGTTGCAAACGGCTCCATTCATGAGCCAGCTGATGAAGCATCAAAAAAAGCTGTTCAAGAAGCATTAGCCTATCAGATGGAAGAAAGTGATCTTGTTTACTTCTATAATCCAGATATAGCAACAAGTGACTGGATTTTTTCCAGAGAAGTAACAATGACAATTGGAAATCACGTTTTTGCAAGATAATTCTATATCTCTTGAAATGGTCAGACTTTCTTAAAAGTCTGGCCTTTTTTAATTAAAAAAATAAATTGTTAATTTGTTAAAGAGTTATATAAATTTCCATCTACAGGCTGCACCTCCCCTTAGGTCACAAGTAAATCCGGCCGAGAATGTTAATTAAAGGATTAACGTGATAAAGAATGGTATCATTGTCCAGGGCAGGCAGACTGGACCTGAGAAGGTTAAAGAACAACCTTCTCGGGCGGATTGCCTTAAGGTTGTCGCCACTAGCGCTCTGTGCTTTACGTTCAAGTGCCGCCTCTTTCTTCTCACCTCAAAGGATACAATCATTCTCGTTAGATAAGTTCTTTTTCAAGAACAAAGTTTCCGAAAACAACCGACTTTATAGAGGTTATAGACCTCTTTTCTTTTTTTCCTTGAGAAAAAGAAAATAATTGGGAAGGCTTGTTCATATGATTAGAGGAGATCATAAATGGACAAGGGGAGACATCATGAATTCTTTTTACAGAAGTACATTATTGCTTACGATTGCAGCATTTATAAGTGAATGTATTGAATTCATTATTAATATCATTCTTGCAAGAGAACTTGGGGAGCATGGAATGGGTTTATATATGTCGATTTTGCCAATTATTTTTTTCGTAGTGGTAATTGCAAGCATAGAAATGCCGATTTCTATTTCAAAATATATTGCTGAAAAGGATGAGAAGTATCATCACAGTATGTTACAGCATGCAACTTCATTTACGATTAAATTAACGTTCGTTTTTATTTTACTAGGCTTTCTAGTCGTTCCATTCATTCCTGTTTTTTCAGATTATCATCCTTTTGTGAGATGGCTTGTCCTCCTGCTTATCCCGATTATTTCCTTTTCTTCAATTGCCAGAGGCTATTTTATGGGCGTACAAGGAATGGGGAAGATTGCGACCTCCAATTTTTTAAGAAAAGCGGTGCAATTACTAGTCCTTTTTAGTCTATATCAATGGATCCATTTTGATATGGAAACCTCCTTGCTTGTTGCCATAAGTACATTAATTGCTAGCGAGTTCATTGTATGTACCTATTTATTTAGCCACTATTTGCTGCAGATAAGAGCGATAAGGAGCAAGCATGCTGTCTCATTGTCTGCTAAAGAAGTTAGAAAAAGTCTATTGTCCGTATCTTTACCTACTACAGGATTACGAATTTTCAATTCTCTAACAAACGCTGTGCAGCCATTCCTAGTAAAAGCTGCGTTAATCTCCGCAGGTGTGTCAAGTGTGGCAGCAGTAGAACACTATGGAATGCTAGCTGGTGTAGCTTTAACAATTGGTTTTTTTCCAGCTTTTATCGCACATTCACTAATGGTAGCCTTAATTCCGAATGTATCAGAAGCCTTTGCTAAGAAGGATTTTGTTCAACTTCAAAAATTACTTCAACAAGCAATGTGGATTACGTTTATTTATGGGATACCCGCGGTATATTTGATCTTTCATTTTGCCCATCCGCTAACAGAAATGTTCTTTCAATCCTCTTCTGCTGCCTTCTATTTGCAAATGCTGTGGCCTTACTTTTTGTTTCACTTTTTTGTGATTCCAATGCAAGCTTACTTGATCGGACTTGGCCTTGTTAAAGATGCTTTTTACCACACTGTGTGGTCACATATCATTTCATTTGCCATGATGTACTTTCTTGGCTCAATGGAGCATTTTCAAATGACAGGCATCATTTTAGGAATGAATACAGGGATCGTCCTCTTAACATTGATGCACTATTTTACAATTTGTAAGCGGATTGGCTTGTCTGTTTTCTTATTCAAAAATCAAGATCAGTCAATAAATAAAATATAAAGCAGGAAGAGTTATTTTCGGAAAAGTGGATTAGGATTTCGTAAAGAAGTAGAAAAGAAGAGGGAATGAAGAAAAAGCTAAACAAAATTTTACGTGAATTTGATAAAGATTCAATAAAAAAGAAAAGGACAATTTATTTTACGCAAAGGGTGGCATTACTTACATAAGTATGCTACCCTTTTTCTATTCAAGAATTGCGGAGGTAAAGGATCAGTTCGTAGTATCAAGAATATCCCTTTTATGAGATAGATATTGTGGTTAGGAAATGCATAAATTTGGTGATTGAAATGAAGTGAGAAAGTGATGAATACTTGAATAAAACCGTTCATTGTAAAGAGGGCCCTTTCTATTTTCAAAAAGTCAAATCATTATCTTTGACTTTTCAGCAGGTCCTTCCATAAAATGATATTTGTAGTTGCCTGGTTGGGAAAAGGGGTTAGATCGAAAAAGCTGTCTCTAAATATTCTCTTCATTTCTTTAGCTATGAAAATATATGACTATTCTTTTAAAAAACCTATAAACATATTGTCGACCTAAAAAAAGCAATCGGTGATTCACCAATCCCACCTCAAATGATACTTTAACTCTCGAAGTGACAGAATTTTTAATCATTCGCAACATTGCAGTGAAAACAACTATTTTACAAAAGGAGGAAGAATTGTGGCATTATATATTCTCCCTTTAATCTTAATCAGCTTTTTTGCCTATTTAATTTATGAGCGGTTTATTCCAGTAAAAGGCGTGAAATGTGTGAATATATGTGAGATGACTGGACATCCAATAGTAGATGTTCGAGATTACAATCATCATGGTGCTTTAACTGTACAAGATTCTTATCATATCCCTTTTGGATACTTGCACAGATATTATCCTGAAATCCCCGAGAAGCAGGTTTTTATAGTGGCAGAAAGCTCTCTTGAAAAAAATTTAAGTATCCGCCTTTTAAAAAGAAAAGGCTTTAAAATAGCAGGAGTTTATGTAACAAATCAGAAAAAATGCAACCAAAAAAGAGATGTTCTCTGGGATACGTGTAAAATGTGAAAAGCCGTCTCAGGCCAGCTTTTGTTCTATAAGAGCAGCCTTCATTTGTAGTTATTGCAAACTAAGAAAAGCATTGATTTATTTATATCTAGGTTATATAAAGTCAACATATAAAAATTGAACTGCCCCCTGTCAAGTAGACAGTGGAAATAATAAAAGTGATTTAAGCGGCTTTAGCTCTATATTCCATAGGGCTATGGCCGTTTAATCTTTTTTGGTATCTTTCATAATTATAAAAATGGATGTACTCATCTATCCCAGTAGTAAGTTCCTCAAATGTCTTATATTTATGTAAATAATACTTCTCACATTTCAGTGTTCCAAAAAAAGACTCCATTGGTCCATTATCAATACACCGACTTAACTCGTGACATGCTTTGTATCATCTTTGCCGCATCTATCTTACGTTTGAATCCTTTAGAGGTGTATTGGAATCCACGGTCACTATGGATAAGAGGGTGTTCTCCATTCAATAGTACTGTGGCTTGATCAAGTGTCTTGAATACAAGTTGATTATTATTGGAGTGTCCTAGAACATAACTTATAATGGATCCGTCATAAAGATCACGAATCGCACTTAAATAAGCCTTTTTCGATTGGCCATACTTAAATTCTGTAACGTCCGTTACCCATTTTTCATTTGGTTTTTCGGCTGTAAATTCACGATTTAATATATTGTCTGCCACATGTTGAGGTGTAGAGCGTTTATATTGCTTCTTCTTGACACGAATGACAGAGCGTAATCCAGCCACTTTGATCAACCGATAGATTCTTTTATGATTAAGCTTCTCCTCGAACTTTCTATTCATGTGAAGGGTAATTTGACGATAACCAAATATGCCATCAACTTTTTCATGGAGAGTTTTCATCTCGTTGATGATTTCTTTATTCAGTATTTCTCTGGGTGAAGGAGTACGATTTATCCACTTATAGTATGCCGATCGTGCAATACCGGCAATTTCACATAGTAAACTAATGCTTAAGCCTTCATTCTGGTGAAGCTCTTGAATAGCGATATACTTATCCTCAAATCGGATTTGGCTTATTTTCGCCTCCTTTCGATCTCCTCTAACTTCTTTAAAAATAAATTCTCTGCACGTAACCGTTCATTTTCTCTTTCTAACTTTTTCAACTGTAGGTTGACTTTCTCTTCTGGAGTCAAGCTAGCTTCTTCTTTCTTATTACCACGTTTATCTTTTAGCGCTTCATCTCCACCATCTTCATACTTCTTAACCCATTGATAGACTTGTTGATAAGAAACATTATAAGTATTAGCTGCTTCTTGATAATCTTTTCCGTTCCCCAAGCAATCAATTACAATTTGTATTCGTTCTTCCCAAGTCGTTTTTCTTCCCTTAGTCATAGAGCTCGTCCTTCCTTGTGACGTATCCTTTAAATCTCTATGACTATTATACTTCTTTATCCAACCTCTGAGGACAGAAGCATCCGATATTTCATACAATCTAGCAACCTTACGCATAGAATACTTCCCAGACAGACAATCTCTAATGGCAGCTAGCTTCAATTCCTTAGGATACTTTTTCCAAGTAGAAGACTCTTTTAGACCTTCCAAACCATACTTATCATACTTGTGTTTCCAGTCCAAAATCGTTGAATGGTGCACGTTATATTTTGACTCAAGTTCATATGTTGAATATTGATCATCTAATGCCTTTAATATATCGTATTTCTCTTCTGCAGAGTAAGGTCTTTTGGACATAATAAATACTCCCCCATAAGCAGCCAGATTTTTATTTTTTAATCTGTCTACCTATAGGGGAGCATATCACCATCCGAAAATTCATAAATCCTTATCTTATGGGAAGTATAAAAGTTAAATAATGGATAAGGAGAGTGGATGGAGTTGTTTTCAACGATACTGGCAGTTCATCTTTTTTTGTCTGCTTCTTTAGGGTTAAGCGGATTAAATGCCCCATTAAAGCAGGATCACCAGATGACTGCTCAAACCTCAATTGGGACCGTAGAAAGAGAGTATGCGCCAGAGTTTATTTTGACTACATTGGATGGTAAAGAAGTGAGGCTCTCTGATTTTAAAGGGAAGAAGGTTATTCTTAATTTTTGGGCATCATGGTGTTCTCCATGTAAATCTGAAATGCCAGTTATGCAGCATTTTTATGAAAACCATCACAATAAAATGGAAATTGTTGCAGTGAACCTAACCTCAGCAGAAAGAAATAAGATGAAGATTAAGCAATTTGTTGGTGAAAATAAGCTAACCTTTCCTGTGTTACTGGATACAATGGGTTCAGTGGGCCATACTTATCAAATTTTAACGATCCCAACTACCTACATGTTAAACGAAGATGGTAAGATCATTCAGAAATATGTTGGTCCACTTAATGAGGAAATAATGAAGGAATTTATAGATAACGAATGATTTTTAAGAACCCACGTATAAAGATGCTGAGTTTTTTGCTTACGTTTTAAGCTGCAGAAAATAACTCTGCAATCAAATCTAACAAGAGAAGAATTTTCCAATAAGAACATCTACAATAAATAGGAATATGATAAAGGAAGTTTTAGTTAACCCGTTTATTAAATACATAAAAAGGGGATTTCATAATTAAAGTAAAATAGATTTTAATTATAATTATTATTATTTACTAATTATAATAATTTTTATTTGAAAATAATCATATTTTTGTTATAATAATGATAAATCACTAAATACAAGATATTATTGCTGCCGACAAGGCAGCTTTTGATGTTCTTAGACGGAAATGAATTTGATTACTATTCTCAGTTAGAGGTGATAAATGGTGGAAGCTAAAGTAAACACAACTATTCAGCATACAAGTAATAACGAAGAACCATCAATATTTAAAAAATGGAAGGAGCATGGTGAATTAATTGCCGCCTTGCTTTCCGGAATTCTCATTTTTATAGCTTGGTATACAGGAAGAGATGCAGAATCTTTCCTATCAATCTCTTTATTTGTTCTTGCATTTGTTATTGGTGGATTTGCAAAAGCGAAGGAAGGTATCGAGGAGACGATTGCAGAGAAAACATTAAATGTTGAGCTTCTTATGATTTTTGCGGCAATTGGTTCAGCGATCATCGGATATTGGATGGAAGGCGCTATCCTAATTTTTATTTTTGCACTCAGCGGGGCGCTGGAAACCTATACCTTAAACAAAAGTCAGCGGGATTTATCAGCTTTAATGGAAATACAGCCTGAAGAAGCAGTCTTGCTAGTTAATGGAAAAGAACAGCGAGTTCATGTTTCACGGTTGAAAATTGATGATTTAATAGTTGTAAAACCAGGGGAAAGACTCCCAGCTGATGGTGAGGTGGAGAATGGAGAGACAACGATTGATCAGGCCGCTATTACTGGTGAATCCATCCCGGTATCAAAGGCATTAGGTGATGAGGTGTTTGCCGGGACAGTGAATGTGAATGGGGCTATAACGGTTAAAGTAACAAAAACAAGTGATCAGTCTTTATTTCAAAAGATATTATCCCTAGTGCAAAGTGCACAATCCGAGAAATCCCCATCACAGCAATTTGTTGAGAAATTTGAAGGAACCTATGTGAAAGCTGTGCTTATTGCTGTTGGTGTAATGATGTTTTTGCCGCACTTTTTACTTGGGTGGAGCTGGTCTGAGACATTTTATCGGGCGATGGTCCTTATGGTAGTCGCATCCCCATGTGCTCTAGTTGCTTCAATTATGCCAGCGACCCTCTCTGCTATCTCAAATGGTGCACGCAGCGGTTTGCTTTTTAAAGGTGGTATCCACCTTGAACGATTAAGTAAAACCAAAGTGGTGGCTTTTGATAAAACAGGTACCTTAACAAAAGGGGAACCTGCCGTTACAGATGTTTTCATTCGGGAAGATTTGCAGGATGAAGATTTTTATCAAACGGTCTTATCAATTGAAAAACAATCAAATCATCCTTTGGCGAAGGCAATAGTCGATTATCTTCAAAAAAAATATCCTTCAATGTCGTCTGAATGGCTTACTGTTTATGAAGAGTCAGGCAATGGAATGAAGGCATGGAAAGCAGAAAGCGAATGGTTGATTGGAAAAGCTGATTTTGTAGGAAAAGAACTTGCACACAAGTTTCATAATGGCGCGTATAAACAGTTGTCAGAGCAAGGAAAAACGATTGTTTATGTGAAGGATCAACACGGCATTGCAGGTATGATCGGGCTAAAAGATGTTCTTCGTAGGGAAACCTCTGAAGCCATCAATAAGCTAAAATCAGCCGGTATTCATACAGTGATGTTAACAGGTGACAGTGAAACGACAGCAAAGGCTATTGCGAAAGAATCAAAAGTCGACACATATATAGCTGAATGCTTGCCTGAAGATAAAGTAAATCAATTAAAAAAGCTTGAAAAAGAATATGGCAAAGTAGCAATGATTGGAGACGGAATTAATGATGCCCCGGCACTTGCTACAGCAGATACCGGTGTGGCAATGGGGGAAGGAACAGATGTTGCTTTAGAGACAGCTGACATTGTTTTAATGAAAAATGACTTGTCCAAAATGATTGAAGCCATTGATCTTTCAAAAAAAATGAATCGGATCGTAAAACAAAATATCATCTTTTCTATGGGGATGATTGCAATCCTTATATGCTCAAATTTCCTGCAGGTTCTTGACCTGCCTCTTGGTGTAATCGGTCATGAAGGCAGCACGATCCTCGTTATTCTGAATGGTCTAAGACTTTTAAAAACTTAAAGTAAAACTCTGATCAATGGAGGATATATCAAAAAAACGTTAGGGTAGATTATCATCTTAACGTTTTTTTACTGCAGATTACTCTTGATCTGTTTTCTTGTCCGGTTTTTTAATAACGATAATATAGGCAGAAACAAAGCAAATAAAACCAATTATCCAACCAATAAGCGTACTAAAATAATAGAAGTTAATTAGTTTCATTCCTATGAATGGGGAAACTAATCCAATGATACATAATATTTGAACAATCCGGTTTTTAATAAATTGAACCAAGATGTAACAACTCCTCATGTACAGTCAAAAGACATCTCTCTATCCTTTTTATTGTATCGAAAAAAGAGCTTGAATGAAATAAGCCGACTTTCTAACATTCCAAGTTAACGATGTATGATTACGAAGGAAGAAAAAATTCTCTCATCTGTCCCTCCAGTCTCCTTTTTGTCGAAAAATTAAGTGGATCTGATTTAGTATGACTCATCAAACTATTGCTTCTCTCCTTGCATAAGGGTTCCGTCTTAAATTTAAAATTTTAAAAAAATAGGTATTTGAATCAGTAACTATGCCCAAGCAGCTTTCATATTTTGTTGAGGAGAGTATTAGAAGCATTGGTTGAGTCTTTTATTTCAAAGTTGATTTCTTTTTAATCCCCTTTTAGGTTGCCTGCACACCTTGTTATTTTAAATCCGGAGGTATGAAAAATGAATAATTTCCAAAATGAACTTCAAATGTTGAATGTTGGTGATTTCCAAGCAAACGAGGCTATTCCTTGGGATCCAAACCAATACCATGTGGATCAAAATCGACAAATTGGAGTCTTTTTCAGATGTTTTAGTTGTTTTAATTGTTTTAACTGTTTTAACTGCTTTAATTGCTTTAATTGCTTTCGTTGCTCTAATTGCTTTCGCTGCGGTGGTAATTGCGGCGGCCGTTGCGGTGGAAATTGCGGGGGACGATGCGGTGGAAATTGTGGCGGTCGCTGTGGCGGAGGACGCTGCGGAGATCGATAATTCTAGTTTCGAATGGAAAACGTGGTTAGCTATGGAGAAAAGCCCCTGCATGATTTGCAGGGGTTTTTCTCTAGTAATTTAGACATAAGAGACAAATTCCACTACATAAGATTATAGTGGAAATAGAAAATGATGCTATTAGGACCCTCACGTGGATAAGGAGGAGCAAAATGACGAATTTGAACCCTTCTATGCGTCTGAAAGTGAAAAGGGACACTTTTTTTCTCCCTGATCCAAACAGCGGTGTATATTTTCGGAATAATGTATGTTCGTTCCATATGAAAGGCAGTACGATAGATCAGTGGGTTGACAAGCTGATACCGATGTTCAATGGGGAATACACGTTGGGGCATTTGACAAACGGATTGCCGGGTCCATATCGAGATCGTGTGTATGAAATTGCAGAAGTGCTGCATCGAAACGGGTTTGTTCGAGATGTAAGTCAAGACCGTCCGTATCAATTGGCAGATCATGTTCTTAAAAAGTATGCTTCACAAATCGAATTTTTGGAAAGTTTTGGCGATTCTGGTGCGTTTCGTTTTCAAGCCTATCGTCAGGCAAAAGTGTTGGCGATCGGCTCTGGCCCTTTTTTTGTCTCGTTGGTTTCTTCGTTGCTTGAATCTGGATTGCCTAAATTCCATGTGCTGATTACGGACTCAGTACCGACAAATCGGCCGCGGTTAGAAGAATTGGTGGTACATGCCCGTAAAACAGACCCCGAGGTAGCAGTAGAGGAGGTCATCCTGAAAAAGGAGGGGGAAAGTTCTTGGCGGGAGATCGTGCAGTCGTTTGATTCGTTTTTGTATGTGTCACAGGAAGGCGATGTAGAGGAACTACGAGCTCTTCATAAGATTTGCAGGGAAGAGAAAAAGCTGTTACTTCCTGCCATATTTCTGCACCAGGTCGGTCTGGCAGGTCCTCTGGTTCATCCAGACTCTGAAGGATGTTGGGAGTCTGCTTGGCGCAGCATACACCAAAATGTGTTTGGTAATGAAGAGCAATTACCCAGCTTTACTTCCACAGCAGGAGCGATGTTGGCCAATGTGATCGTGTTCGAATTGTTTAAACACGTTACGAGAGTTACTGAATCAGAACCGAGGAATCAATTCTTCCTGCTTCATTTGGAAACGTTGGAAGGAAATTGGCATTCGTTCCTGCCTCATCCGCTAGTGACCGGACGTGCTGCAGCTAAATGGGTTCAAGATTTAGATTTGGAGCTTAAAAAGAGCTCAAGCAGAGAGGAATCAAGCGAATTGCTTCTTTACTTTAGTCAGTTGACATCAGCGGAATCAGGTGTTTTTCATATTTTAGAGGAAGAGGATTTAAAGCAGTTACCGTTAGCACAGTGCCGTGTTCAGCCTGTTGACCCGTTGCCTAAGGGCCCTGCTGAGCTGTTACCAAGTATTGTCTGTACAGAACTGACACATGAGAAGGCACGGAAAGAAGCGGGTCTATCTGGGATTGAAGCATATGTGTCCCGGATGCTCGATGTGTTCGTTACAACTCTTCCTCCACACCAGAAAGCAGAGGGAAGTATTGTAGGATCCGAGGAATTTGTTGGTGTCGGAGCGGGAGAAACTATTGCAGAAGGCGTTTGCCGTGGATTGCAAAAGTGTTTAACAGATGAACTGAGCAAACAACTGGTCGATCAGAAGAATGTTGTATCTCGAGTACAGTTAAGTGATGTAGAAGATGAAGGTTGTCGGTATTATTTACAGGCACTGACCACGATGCAGGGTGAACCGATCATCGGGTTAGGAAAGGAAGTGTCCGGCTTCCCTGTAGTATGGGTCAATACGGATGATCGCTGGTACGGCAGTGTAGGTCTGAATACAACAATGGCGTTGCAAAAAGCGTTACAACAGGCACTTATGAATGGAAAAAATCAAGCAACACAAACGTTGGCGGATTCGACCGTGTTTCTTGTGGAAAAGGAACCGCAACGCATTGAAATCCGAACGAGTGAAGAAATACCACAGTCCGAGGTCTTGCAGTCCGCATTGCAAGTCTTGGAAAGGAACCGCAAGCGGCTCTTGGTTTTCGAACTAGCAATAGAACCATATTTGAAAAAGGAACTGGTAGGTGCGTATGGTATGTTGCTGCGAGAGGAGGAATCCGGGTGAGTGCAGTTGTATTGGTTGTAGGAGAAGGAATGTTAACAGACCAAGTGTGTGAAGAATTGTCAGCCCAATACCAGGTAGTTCGACATATTGATTTCGAGGCAGGAATACCTGAAGCGACAGATTTAGTTCTAGTGTTGCACGATGCCTGGAATCCATCCGTTCATCAAAAAGCGGAAGAGGTGTTACGTCCAACCGGCATCCCTTGGCTGCGAGGCTTCGTTTCATTTGGAGAAGGCGTGGTCGGACCGCTAGTCCGCTCGAATACACAAGGGTGCTTCCGATGTGCGGACATGCGACATCTCATGGCAGGACGCGACCGTAAAGAGATGTGGGAAATTGGGCAGAGGCTAGCAGCGGAAGGTGGGATGTCGCGTGACGCGTGGGCATCGAGCACGGGGCTATTGCATATCGCCTGCCTGCTTGGGTCGGAGGTGCAAAGGATACTGAAAGGCGATGATGTGTACTCGGAAGGAAGAGTATTATTAGTCAATTTGAAAACATTAAAAAGTTCATGGCATACTTTTCTTCCCGATCCGTTATGTCCGGTTTGTAGTCAATTACCTGACGATTCACAGGCCGCTGCCCGAATTTCACTAAAACCATGTCCCAAGGTTGAAGGCAGTTACCGCTGCCGTTCGATGGACGATCTAAATAAAGTTCTAGTTAAAGACTATCTGGATGATCGAATGGGAATTTTTAATGGGAAAATGCATGACCTTTTGCCGCCTTTCGCTGATGTAGGTGTAAATTTGCCGTTATTCTCAGGTGACGAGGGAGTAGCAGGCCGGACTCATTCATACGCGATAAGCGAGTTAACTGCTATTTTGGAGGGCTTGGAGCGGTCCTGCGGTATGACACCCCGTGGAAAACGGACAGTGGTCTATGATAGTTACCGTAATCTGAAAGATCAAGCACTCCATCCAATTACAGTAGGAGTGCATGCGAAGGAACAGTATGAACAGCCAGGTTTTCCATTTGAACAGTTTGACCCTGATCGTCCGATAAAGTGGGTATGGGGCTATTCGTTTTTGCAAGAGTCTCCAATTTTAGTTCCTGAGTTGCTTGCCTATTACAGCTTGGAGTGCGGACAAGGATTTGTCTATGAAACTTCCAACGGATGCGCGTTAGGAGGAAGTTTGGAGGAAGCCATTTTCTACGGTATTTTGGAAGTGGTGGAACGTGATTCATTTCTAATGACTTGGTATGCAGAGTTACCCCTCCCGCGTCTTGACCCTTATTCGGCAAACGATCAAGAATTGAAGTTGATGATCGACCGTGTGCGGACAGTGGGGGGATATGATCTGCATTTTTATAACTCGACGATGGAGCATGGAATACCTAGCGTTTGGGCAATAGCAAAAAACAGGAAGCAAAAGGGATTGAATATTATCTGTGCAGCCGGAGCTCATCTGGATCCAGTGCGGGCTGTGAAAAGCACGATTCACGAGTTGGCTGCCATGATGTTGACGCTTGATGAGAAATTAGAGATGAACCATGGGGAGTTTGTGCGAATGCTGCAAGATCCTTACTTGGTGCAGAAGATGGATGATCATGGCATGCTGTACGGTTTGCCGCAAGCGCAAGAGCGCCTGCAGTTTTTGCTGGACAATAATCGTCCGTTGCGCTCGTTTGATGAGGAATTCAAGTGGAAGTCATCTCATGCAGATCTGACCGATGATTTGCATGACATTCTTCAAAAGTTTCGTGGATTGAACCTCGATGTGATTGTGGTGGATCAATCAACATCGGAAACGAAACGAAACGGACTGCATTGCGTGAAAGTGCTTATTCCGGGGATGTTGCCAATGACATTCGGACATCACCTAACGAGAGTAACAGGGCTGGAGAGGGTGCTTCGGGTACCGATGGAACTTGGATATGTGAAGCAACCGCTGACACTTGAACAGCTCAATCAACATCCACATCCGTTTCCATAAGCGGTAACTAGGAGGATTGGAGAATGGGTCTAGAGACATTTCTGCACAATCTGCATTTTGACATTGATAAGGCAACCCCAACGGACTGGGAAGTGGATTGGGATGATGCGCCGCTTCCTTATAAGATCTACCGTGGCTTGCCTGTTTTCCCATTATCTTCGGAAGTACCGCTGACGCTTGAAGAATGGAAAGCACCGGAACAGCCTAACCTTCGAAGAATCGGTCATTTTCTCTGGTATGTATTCGGCCTTTCTCAACTTTCACAGTCAGCATTTACCTCCTCAGAACAAGCTCCGGAATTAATGCAGTCGTACCGGCGGTTTGTTCCTTCCGGTGGGGCGTTGTATCCAAACGAATTGTACGTGTATCTAAAGATGGAAGATTTGCCTGTTGGGGTGTACCATTATGATGTGGCGCACCATCGCTTGGTATTCTTGAGAGAAGGTAATTTCGATTCATATATTGCCCGGGCTCTAGGTAATCGCTGTGACGTGTCCGCTTGCTTTGGAACGGTTTTTGTATCGACAATGTTTTGGAAAAATTTCTATAAATACAATAACTTTGCCTACCGTCTGCAAGGGTTAGATGCTGGTGTGATAATTGGACAGTTACTGGAAGTAGCAAAGCGGTTTGGTTTTGCTGCGGGGGTGTACTTCCAGTACCTAGATCGGGCGATCAACCATCTGCTTGGCCTAACCGAAGAAGAAGAGAGTGTGTATGCTGTTATCCCGTTAACAGTGGAACCCACAAGTTGGTTTACAAATGTGGGTGGCAGAGATGAACTTGTATCGGCTGCCGAACTGTGCATAGAGTTGCCGGCGATTCAAAATAAGCACTATGTCCGATCCCAAAGGGTCAAATCGTTTCCGATGTTAACGAAGATAAATGAAGCTGCCATACTGGAATCAACTAAATCGTTTCGGCGAATAAAGGCGAGGGAGAAGTTGAATTGTGAGAGGCAATCGGTAACTCTCCCTGCCATGAAGCGGTTATCATATGATCTGGCATTGGTTTGTCAAAAGCGATTTTCCCCGGACATGGATTTCATTTTTGGAAAGGTAAGCAGGTCGCAATTGGCCACCCTGCTACAGGAAGCAATGTCCGCGTACTTGTATCGAAATGATTTGGATGAAGTTCATGAGAAGCAAGTTTCCCGTGTTTCACTATATGGCTGTTTGAATAATGTTGAAGGCATTCCGGACGGTGCTTATCATTATGACAGCTCTGGTCATGCCTTACGACAGGTAGATCTCGGTGATCATCGACTCAGTTTTCAATATGGAATGTCTGCAGGAAATGTGAATTTATTCCAAGTACCGCTCTGTTTTCATGTTGCAGGGGATAAAGATCACTTCATTTCGGAACTGGGGTACAGAGGATATCGAATTCAACAAATGGAAGCGGGGATGCTCGTGCAACGATTACTGTTAGCGGCTTCAGCCCTCGAGATGGGAGGACACCCGCTACTCGGGTTTGATGCGAAGTTGAGTGATGAGATATACAAACTGGATCGACAAGGAAAAACCAGCTTAATCCAAATCCCGATCGGCCCTTACCGAGACCGCCCTTGGTTGAAGGGTAGTTTGCATAGTTAAGTAAGAAAATAAAGCTTAAATGTGACAGACGAAGAGATGTACTTACATTACGTTGGAAATACTTAGTTTGGGAAAATTATTCTTCATTTCTTTACCGAGTTTTAACGGATTCCTATTCTTTTGATAAATTTTATTATTTCAAGTAGGAGTCCAGCATATCTAGGTTCTTATCTTTTCACATCAGCGATTGCGACAGCAATTTTTCCCGTTGACACGTCTAAATCTGCAGTTTTTGGGTTATCTTTCATAGTTATGGCTCCTTTTGGAATGTAGCTTTGATTTTTTATTTTTTGTAGGAATTCAGTGTATCAAAATTTAACCTTGGGTGAATAGGAAGAAAAGAATGGGGACTCAATACAAGAGTCCCCAGCTGGTTTAAAACAGTAATAGTCCTAGAGATATGATAATTCCGCTTACTATAAGAACGAATACACAAAATCCCATGATGTCCTTGGCTTTTAAGCCGGCAATTGCGAGCGCAGGCAAGGCCCAAAAAGGCTGGATAAGATTTGTCCATGCATCCCCCCATGCTACAGCCATAGCTGTTTTAGCATAGGAAACATCCAAAGCGTTTGCCGCCTCTAACATAACAGGAGCTTGAACCGCCCATTGTCCTCCGCCAGATGGAACGAAGAAATTCACCAAGCCCGCACTCCAAAAAGCGAACAATGGAAAAGTAAATTCGTTTGATATAGAAACAAATGCCTCCGACATCACTGCTGCTAATCCAGAGGCGACCATCATCCCCATAATACCCGCATAAAAAGGAAACTGCAGAATGATTCCGCTTGCTCCTTTAACCGCATTTGTAATCGCTTGTAAAAAGAGCCTGGGTGTTCCGTGAAACAGAATGCCTAGGAATAAAAATAAAAAGTTAACAATATCTAAGTTTAATAGAAATCCGTTATTCACAAAATAATAGATAAGAAATCCAAGCCCCATTAATCCAATCAGCCATGAGATCACTTTGCTATTTTCTAGCCGTTCTGCAGGTGTCATATCCGTTTTTTCCAACGTTGCTGCCTGCAGGTCTGATGCGTCATTCAGCAATGCGGGATCAACGATAACTGTTTGCTCTTTTGCAGGCATCATCAATCTATTAATAATCGGAAGAGTAACAAAGAGTGCTCCGATAATTAATAAGTTATATGGGGCAAAGATGGTCTCGCTGGTAGGAATAATGCCGATAATTTTTTCAGAAAAGTGACCTTCAGTAGCAATTGTCAATGGAATAGACCCTGAAATACCTCCATGCCAAACAACAAAACCACTGTAAGCGCTTGCTATTAATAGCCTGTAATCTATCTGCGGGATTCTTTTAGCCAGCTCTCTTGCATAAAGAGCTCCAATTACAAGGCCAAACCCCCAGTTTATCCAGCTGGCGGCCATAGAGACAATACTTACATAGACAATTCCTTGTCCTGGTGTTTTTGCAACAGAGGCTAGTGAACCAAGCAGTTTTTTGAAAAAAGGACTGCTTGCTAATACATGGCCAGTTACTAAAACAAGAACCATCTGCATGGCAAACGACAACAACCCCCAAAACCCTTCTCCCCAATATTGGACCATTTCTACGGGGGTGCTTTTAGTAAAAATTAGACCTAAACCAAATACTGCAAAAGTGAGTAAAACGACAAATAGATAAGGATCAGGCAAATACTTCTGCATGAGTCGGTTTGATAAAGAAATTAGTACTTTCAATTGAATCATCCCCTTTATGAATCGCAGTCATTATGTATTATTCCGCAAAAACTATTGATTCCCTTTTTTACCTATAAAAAATAAATAGGTGAGAATACTTTTTGATTTGATCTTCTGCAATGACAATTCTCATTTCGTACCACCCTCCTTACCTGTCGCCCGATAATAAGGTATGGCGATCATTATCCAACTTCACGAATAAGTCCCTCCTCTATCATCTCTTTATTTCATAAATTTTTATTGACAACCCTTTCATTCTATTTTAGAATAGGCTCATACAGTTAACAAATGTTAATGGATGTATCAAAGGTGAAAATATATTAACTTTTGTTAATATATAAATAAAAAGTTAAAAATATTTTTTGAATGTTAATCCGTTAAACAAATGTTAAGTATGTAAAGTACTTTATTTTTCTTTTGTATGAAGGCCTTTCTAAGACTTTTTATGAATTATGAGAAGGAGGATGTAAACATATGTCAATCTATCAAAAACTTTTAGAAAGAGAAAGTGCGAACGAGCCAATTAAAGTGGGGGTTATCGGTGCTGGGCAAATGGGATTTGGAATGATTGGACAAATTTCTCGTATTCCTGGTATGTGTGTAACCGGAATTAGTGATATAAATGTTGAGGCAGCTAATAGAGCTGCAGATTACTATAACTCACAGGCAGCTAGAAAAGAATCAATTATAGTAACAAATGATTTTCGTGAAGTTATTCAATCTTCGAATGTAGAAGTTATCGTTGATGCGACAGGTGTTCCAGAAGTAGGAGCCAACATTTCACTTGAAGCATTAAGGTCTAAAAAACATCTTATTTTATTAAATGTTGAAGTAGATATTACAATCGGTTCAGTGATGCATCAAATGTTTACTAATGCTGGATTAGTTTACACAGGGTCAGCTGGGGATGAGCCGGCAGCAACACTTGAATTATTTGAATTTGCCAAAACGATGGGTATGGAAGTACTAGTTGCAGGTAAAGGAAAAAATAATAAATTAAATGTCACAGCAAACCCTGACACTGCACAAGAAGAGGCAAACAAGAAAAAAATGTCTTCTCATATGCTTGCTGCTTTCCAAGATGGTACTAAGACAATGGCTGAAATGAATTTATTGGCAAACGCTATTGGATTCGTACCGGATGTTGTTGGAATGCACGGAATTTCTGGAGATCTTGATTCCGTTGTTAATGATTTAGATGTTAAAGAAAATGGTGGATTGTTGAATAAATTTGGTGTAGTTGAATATGTAGATGGTCTTGCACCTGGAGTATTTGTCATTGTAAAAGGTCAAAATGAAGCTGTAGCGCACGAGCTAAATTATTTGTTGAAAAAAGGTGAAAGGGATCATCATATCTTATATCGTCCATATCATCTAGCAAGTCTAGAAACACCTATTACAATTGCAAAAGCTGTATTACAACAAGAAGGCTCCATTCAACCGCTAGGTGCACCTATTTCTGATACTGTTGCTGTTGCAAAACGTGATATTAAAGCCGGGGAAACATTAGATGGTATTGGAGGTTATTCCGTACGCGGAGTTCTTGAAACTCATCAAGATATGAAGCGAAATGATCATATTCCAATTGGTTTAATTAGTGGAAAGGTTGTCGCGAAAAAAGATATTCGCCAAGGTCAATTCCTAACAACTGATGATGTAGAATTAGATCCTACAACAACTGTCTGGAAATTAAGATCACTTCAGGATCATTTATTCCCTGCAAAAACGCTTAATACTAAATAAAGTAGTTGAAACTATATAAGTTAAAAGCGTGCTGCAAAACTTTGCTTAATAGAAGTTTTGCCGCACCTTTCTTTCTCAATTAAAGAGAACTTATACAAGGAGGGAATTACTTTCTATGGAATTTGTGATGATTCTCTGTTTTTTGCTAATTACACAATATGTACTCACATTTATCCAAGTTCGTTACTATAGAAAAAGTATGGATAGGGTTGTAAGCACTTACAGGGGCAAGGAAGGTTATTATTTATTTTCTGGTATGGAAAAAAGAAAATTTCGTCCTGGTGCAATCGCTATGCTTGTCGTCGACAAAAACTACTTGATCCAAGAATGTTATGTAGTTAATGGCATTTCTGTTTTATCTAAATTTAAAGAAATGAGCAAATATAAAGGACAACATGCAGGAGCTGTATTAGACGCTTTAGGGGAATTTAAGATAAATAAAAAAGGAAATTATAGACGATTACCAGCCATCAATAAAGCTCTTTCAAAGGCTGCCGAAAATGCTTTATTATCAATTTCTAAAAAAAATATCTCCATGCTTTAATGGAAAGGAGTGCTAATTTCGATGGAATGGATTCAATGGTTCGGAGAACACTTTATCGGAATGTTTGAAGCTGGCGGAAAACAGTTTATGGATTTGTTAACTGGAATTGTTCCCACTTTAGTTGTATTACTAACATTTACGTATGCAATGATTAAGTTTATTGGAGAAGAGAGAGTCAATAAAGTCATTCAATTTGCGGCAAAATATACATTGTTAAGATATACGTTGATGCCTATCTTATCAATTTTGCTATTAACAAATCCAATGGCTTATACATTTGGAAGGTTTTTACCTGAAAAACAAAAACCAGCGTTTTTTGATTCTCTAGTTTCTTTCTTACATCCTGTTACAGCTTTATTTCCTTACGCGAATGCTGGTGAACTTTTTGTCTATTTAGGAATTGCTAATGGTTTAAAAGAAGCTGGTTATTCCATGTCTGATCTCGCCGTTCGTTATTTCCTAATAGGGATTGTTATTATGCTTTTACGTGGTGTTATTACTGAACTTATCACAAAATATCTAGCTAAAAGAATGGAAGCGAATTCTTAATTGAAGGAGGAACTGTCATGACTCAGCAACGCGCAATTTTTGTTGATAAAGGTTCAGGCGGTTGGGGAAAAGGCCTAAGAATTGAACCGAAAGGAAAAAAAACAAAGGTGGTTTCCATTACGGGTGGAGGCATTCATCCGGTCGCCAGAAAGATAGCTGAAGTATCCGGAACAGAAGCCGTTGATGGATTTAAAAATTCGGTACCGGAAGACGAAATGATGTGTGTTGTTATTGATTGTGGAGGAACGGCAAGAATTGGACTTTATCCCATGAAACGTATTCCCACAGTTGATATTCTTCCCTCTTCACCGTCAGGCCCACTGGCTAAACATATTACAGAGGACATCTTTGTTTCGGGTGTTACAGAAAAACAAATCAAGTTAGCTGAGGGGGAAGCAGAAAGTCAACCAGAACCTGAAGAAACGTCTGAAACTAAACAATCTGATACAAACGATAAAGAAAACTTTAAAAAGAATTATGAACAGTTGAAAAAAGAAAATCAGGATAACGGTAATAATTTCTTGATGAGATTTTCAAAAAGCATTGGAAAAGTAACAGGAACTTTTTATCAAGCAGGACGAGACTCAATTGACATGCTTATAAAAAATATCATTCCTTTTATGGCCTTTGTAAGTATGCTTATTGGAATCATTAACTACACAGGAATTGGAGATGTTGTTGCAACCTTTTTATCACCTCTTGCCGGTTCTTTATGGGGGTTAATAATTTTAGCCCTTGTTTGTACCTTGCCATTCTTATCGCCGGTGTTGGGTCCTGGTTCTGTGATAGCACAAATTATCGGTGTTTTAATTGGTACTGAAATAGCCAAGGGGAATATACCACCTCAGTTCGCCTTGCCTGCTTTATTCGCTATTAACGCACAAGTAGGTGCTGACTTTATACCAGTTGGTTTATCACTTGGCGAAGCAAAACAAGAAACGGTACAATATGGTGTACCGGCAGTGTTATATAGTCGTCTCATTACTGGTGTTCTCGCTGTTGTAATTGCCTATGTTGCAAGCATTGGAATGTATTAATCACTTTAAAATGATCACAAAGCAAATGGAGGTATAAAGTATGTATAAGTCGATTGTAAAAGAAATTGGAGAATTAGCTTTATCATTCGAGGAAGAGAAAATTATGATTTTATTTGGACCTCAAGCACCAGAAGGATTAAGAGAAGTAGCCGTCATCCATGAGGTTGAAGAAGATCAGGCAGAAAGCGCAATCAAAGAAGGGAGTATTCTTCAAATTGATGAGCAAGAATTTACCATTACTGCTGTGGGATCATTAGCAAACAATAATTTAAAGGAACTTGGGCATATTTCAATCTACTTCTCTGATCCTACCGAAGAAGTGCTTCCTGGTGCTGTGTTTGCCAGTCCGCATGTACTTCCACAAATTAAAGATGGCAGTGTCATTGAATTTAAAGCGTGAATCTAAAGACCTCCTAGAGTTCAGATCACATACAAAGAAAAAAAGGAGATAGTAATTTGAACTTACTTGAAGATAGCAGATTGCTCGTTAAAGTGGCCCATATGTATTATGAGGAAGGACGTAATCAATCACAAATTGCAGATGAGATCGGCGTGAGTCGATCTCTAATCTCTAAATACCTTTCAAAAGCTAGAGACTTGGGACTCGTTGAAATTATTATTCATGATGAAATGATTCATCCATATAGGCGACTTGAAGGGAAAATTGAACGTTTATATGGTTTGCGTGAAGTAGTATGCACTCCCAATCTTGGCGGCGAATCTTCAAAAAGCAGATTGGGGGCTGCGGCTAGTAAATATTTGTTACGAGTAATGAGAGACGGACAAACAATTGGTGTATCTGCAGGAACAACTTTACATGAGATAGCAAAGTCTATGACCTCTTCCCAACCCTATCCTTCTATTACATTTGTTCCTCTAGTTGGAGGGATGGGAAATGAACGGGTGGATATACATGCTAATCAAATTGCAGCTAAGCTGGCTACAAGCCTGCACGCTCAGTATAAACTTCTTCATGCTCCTGTAGTAGTTGATTCCAAAGACGCGAAGGAAATATTTATGAGGCAAACTTCTATTCAACATATTTTTAATTTATCAGCCCAATCTAATATAGCGATAGTAGGGATTGGAGGAACTCCTGAGCATTCAACCATGGTAAAGTCTTATCTAGGTCAGGGCCATCAGGAGTATTTTGATCAGACAGATGTAGTTGGAGACATTTGTTATAATTTCATCGATAAGAATGGGCGGGCATCTTTTAATTCATGGAATGAAAAAGTTATTGCGTTGGATTTAGAGCAATTAAGGGAGATTCCGCTTGTCATTGGAGTGGCTTGCGGATTGGAAAAAGTACAAGCAATAAAAGGAGCCTTGGAAGGTAAGTTAATACATGTATTAGTGACAGATGAGCAAACGGGCCAGGCTTTGTTGGATTAAATTAAAAATTAGTTTAGGACGAGATATGCATAAAATCGTCCTATTATTTTTTGGAAAATAAGGAAGAGGAGAATAGGAAATGAATCAATCTATTGAACAATTAGCTGTGTCAACGATTCGAACACTCTCTATAGATGCAATTGAAAAAGCAAATTCGGGTCATCCAGGAATGCCAATGGGTGCTGCTCCAATGGTGTATACATTGTGGACAAAATTCATGGAACAAAATCCTGAAAACCCAAATTGGTTTAACCGTGATCGATTTGTACTTTCAGCCGGGCATGGCTCTATGCTCTTATATAGTTTATTACATTTATCAGGTTATGATGTCACAATGGATGATATTCAATCATTCCGTCAATGGGAAAGCAAAACTCCCGGACACCCAGAATATGGTCATACTCCCGGCGTTGATGCTACTACAGGTCCGTTGGGACAAGGAATCGCAAAGGCAGTCGGAATGGCAATGGCAGAAAGACATTTAGCTGCAAAATATAATCGTCCTTCTTATCACATAATTGACCATTATACATATGTGATTTGCGGGGATGGAGACTTAATGGAAGGTGTTTCGGCAGAGGCTTCTTCTCTCGCAGCTCATTTAGGCTTGGACCGTTTGATAGTAATATACGATTCAAATGATATTTCCCTTGATGGCGATTTGCATCGCTCCTTCTCTGAAAATGTAGAGGAACGCTACAAAGCGTATGGATGGCAAGTGATTCGAGTAGAAGATGGCAATAATGTTGAAGAGATTACAAAAGCGATTGAGGAAGCAAAAGCGGACGAAAACCGTCCAACTTTAATTGAAGTGAAAACAACCATTGGTTTTGGTTCTCCAAATAAATCCGGTAAATCAGATTCTCATGGTTCCCCGCTTGGTAAGGATGAAGCCACGTTGACAAAACAAGCATATGCATGGAATTCCGCTCAGGATTTTTACGTGCCAGAAGAAGTTTACGATCATTTCCATACCGTGGTAAAAGAAACGGGTAAGAAGAAAGAAACAGAATGGAATATCTTGTATAAACAGTACGAAGAGAGGTATCCGGAATTAGCAAACGAATTGAAGATGGCAATCGAAGGGCGTTTGCCTGAGGCTTGGGATAGCAATCTGCCAAAATACGAGGCGGGCAAAGCCATCGCCACCCGATCATCTTCGGGAGATGCCATTAATGCTATTTCGGAAATATTGCCGTTTTTATTTGGAGGGTCTGCAGATCTTGCAGGTTCTAACAAAACCTATATGAAAAAAGAAAAAGATTTTACAAGAAAAGATTACAGCGGTAAAAACATTTGGTATGGTGTTCGCGAATTTGCAATGGGAGCTGCCATGAATGGAATTGCCCTACACGGCGGTTTGAAAACTTATGGAGGGACGTTCTTTGTATTCTCGGATTATTTACGTCCGGCTATTCGCCTTGCAGCACTTATGAAACTGCCTGTAACATATGTATTCACGCATGACAGTATTGCGGTAGGTGAAGATGGGCCTACACACGAACCAATTGAACAGTTGGCAGCACTACGTGCAATGCCAGGTCTTTCTGTAATTCGTCCTGCTGATGGTAATGAATCAAGTGCAGCCTGGAAGATTGCATTAGAGTCTACAGATAAACCAACAGCATTAGTATTGTCCCGTCAAGATTTACCGACATTGGAAGGGGCAAAAGATGATACGGATGAGAAAGTATCCAAAGGTGCCTATGTCATTTCCCCAAACAAGAAAGAAACGGCAGATGCACTTCTTCTGGCAACAGGCTCTGAAGTGAATCTTGCAGTGAAAGCACAAGAAGCATTGGAGCAAGACGGGATTGATGTATCTGTTATTAGTATGCCTGCTTTGGATCGCTTTGAAGTTCAATCTGCCGAGTATAAAGAGTCTGTATTGCCAAAAAACGTCACAAAACGTCTTGCTATTGAAATGGGAGCTTCTTTGGGTTGGTACCGCTATGTAGGAACAGAAGGAGAGGTATTGGGCATTGATAAGTTCGGTGCTTCTGCTCCTGGTAAAGAAATCATCGAGAATTATGGCTTTACTGTAGATAATATCGTAGCAAAAGTAAAAGAGCTATTGTAGTAGAGTTCATGTAAAAAAATAGAGTAGAAGAAACATAGATGATTGGAAAAAGTTACACGGTAATGCTCGTCCTTTGTTGAAAGATGGAAGATGGGATGTAACCCGTTGTTAACGTTGAAAAAGTATAAAAGTGAGGGATTAGTAAAACTATGTCTACAGTAATCAAAGGGATTGCTGCTTCGCCGGGATTTTCTATTGCTAGAGCTTTTCGCTTGGAAAACCCGAGGCTTACAGTAGAAAGGACCCTAGTAACAGATACGGATGTAGAAGTATTGCGATTTGAAGAGGCGCTTACACAATCCAAATTAGAGCTGGAGGACATCAAAGAGCACGCCCGCAAGGAACTTGGGGATGATCATGCAGAAGCCATTCTCTCCATGTCTACAACGGAAGAAGTTATATCAGTGGTGAAAAGTCATCTGTAAATGAAGCTTAATTTCTTTGTTTGCTCCAGTTGAGCAGTTAAAAAGAGTGATTTTCAATAGAAAATTCGGAAAATTTATAGCTGATTTTATTACTAAGTAGGACGTATCATTCTTCTTTTGGACAGGTTGTCCCAATCTTATATTAAAGAGAATCATATATTATAAGTCCAACTTAACCATTGGACTTATGGTATAGGATATTATATTTACTGGTATCCAGTAATGCAATCGAAAGTTTGTGATTAAGGATATCTCGAAAAATTGGTTTGGATAGACCTTTTAATAATTAGAGTTTACATTCTAGGAGGATGAAATGGATAATAAATTACATTTTGATTTTTCTAAAGCACTACCATTTATCGGTCAGCATGAAATCGAAAACTTAACTAATGCCGTCAAAGCAGTTCACGTATCATTGCATAATAAAACAGGCGCTGGAAAGGATTTTCTTGGGTGGATTGACCTTCCAAAAAAGTATGACAGAGAGGAGTTTTTACACATTCAAACTGCTGCTGAGAAAATTAAAGCAGACTCTGATGTATTGCTTGTTGTCGGAATCGGTGGATCCTATCTTGGTGCCCGTGCAGCAATTGAAATGCTCAACCACTCGTTTTACAATCTGCTATCCAAGGAAGAGCGGAAAGCACCTCAGGTGTTTTTTGTTGGAAACAACATCAGCTCAACTTATGTGAAAGATTTGTTTGCTCTTTTAGACGGTAAAGATGTGTCTGTTAATGTTATTTCTAAATCTGGTACAACAACTGAACCAGCTATCGCATTTCGTATTTTCCGTAAGTTCCTTGAGGGGAAATATGGTATTGAAAAAGCTCGCAAACGCATTTACGCAACAACAGACACAGAACGCGGAGCATTAAAGACTCTCGCTAACGAAGAAGGGTATGAAACATTTGTTATTCCTGATGATGTGGGAGGCCGCTATTCTGTACTAACTGCTGTAGGACTTCTTCCAATAGCTGTAAGTGGTGTAGACATTGAAGCGGTGATGAAAGGGGCAGCTGATGCAAGTGAAGATTTTAGCTCTCCAGATCTTGCCGAAAATCAGGCTTATCAATATGCTGCTGTTCGGAATATTCTTAATTCGAAGGGAAAGACCATTGAACTGATGGTAAACTATGAACCTTCTCTGCATTATTTCTCAGAATGGTGGAAACAGCTGTTCGGTGAAAGTGAAGGGAAAGACAACAAAGGATTATTCCCGGCGTCTGTAGATTTCTCGACAGATCTACACTCGATGGGCCAATATGTACAGGAGGGACGTCGTGATTTATTCGAAACCGTCCTGAATGTTGAAAATGTTCGCGAAGAAATTCTTATGGAAGAAGAAAAACAAGATTTGGACGGACTAAATTACATTGCAGGGAAAAGCATGGACTATGTGAACAAAAAGGCCTTTCAAGGAACGATGCTTGCCCACACAGATGGAAATGTTCCCAATTTAGTTGTGAATATTCCAGAACTGAGTGCGTACCAATTCGGATATCTTGTGTACTTCTTTGAAAAGGCATGTGCGGTTTCAGGTTATTTACTCGGGGTTAACCCGTTTGACCAGCCGGGAGTGGAAGCGTATAAAAAGAACATGTTCGCTCTTCTAGGCAAACCAGGTTTCGAAAAAGAAAGACAAGAGCTCGAAGCACGTTTATAAATAAGGCGGGTGTCACATGTTTATTTGAGATGATCTTTGAGACATTCGGAGCTTCAAGAACTGGAGTCGAGGTAAAGGGGGTGTTTGGATTTAGGACAGAAAACGTTGTTCAAACAACAAAAAGGTTATAAAATTCTTAAGATGGAATGATAATTGTCTTTATGGAAATTTAAATCCATAGATTTCTCGAATAACATTAAAGTAATTTGAGGAAAACTTGTGGCAGCTCTTCACAACGAGTTTTGATGGACATGCTGTGAAAAAAGAAGTGCGAAAAAAATAAATAAAACACATTAAATTTAAAAAAATGGAGGCAATTTGTCATGAAATTTTTTATTGATACGGCAAACCTTGAGGATATCAAAAAAGCATATAGAATTGGCGTTTTAGCTGGTGTTACAACAAATCCTTCCTTAGTTGCTAAAGAAGGTATTAAATTCGAAGATCGTATTGCAGAAATCTGTCAATCAGTCCCTGAGGTTGAATCTGTTTCTGCAGAAGTAACTCCTGACGCTGTGACAGCTGAAGAGATGATCGCACAAGCAGAAGAACTCATCAAAATTAATGGTGGTGATAAGAAAGTAACCATTAAACTTCCTATGACGTTAGCTGGTTTAGAGGCTTGTCGCTATCTTGCTAAAAAAGGTGTTAGAACCAACGTTACACTTATTTTTACAGTAAATCAAGCACTCTTGGCTGCTCGTGCAGGTGCCACATATGTTTCCCCATTCTTAGGCCGTTTGGATGATATCTCTGAAGATGGTGTGCAATTAGTAGCGAAAATTGCAGAATTATTTCGTGTTCAAAACCTAGATTCACAAATTATTGCAGCTTCTGTCAGGCACCCAGATCATGTAACTCGCGTTGCTATGGCTGGTGCTCACATTGCAACTATCCCATATAGTGTCATTGAGCAGCTTGCTAAGCATCCGCTAACAGATCAAGGTCTGGAAAAATTCGCTGCTGATTGGGAAAAAGCACCTAAAAACTAAAATTATCTAAAATGAAAAGCTTTAATAACTCTGCAAGGAGCGTTATTCCTTCCAACTCGAAAATGGTAAAGTTGTCCTTTTTTAGATATGCATGCCTACAATTCCTGTGAAAATTTTCTTGGTAGTCTGAAAGGATTTGAATCCTAACATCGACATACTTGTTTTTTGATAAAGAGGAAGTTGAAAGATTAATAAATCCAAAAAAATGTTATTGTTTAATTTTATAATCGAATCAATTTCATAATTCCTTATTCTAAAGAAATAAAGACTTGCAGAATTTGATTTTTAATTACAATTTTTACCTTTATGCTGCCTGCTGTTGATT